>JBBQRZ010000016.1:0-67720 GCA_038214255.1 Candidatus Limnocylindrales bacterium | reverse complement strand
TCCGGTCGACCTCGGGGCGTCTTTGACCTCGAGGCCAAGACCGAGCGGGTCACCCAGCTCGAGGCGCTGACCCAGGAACCCGGGTTCTGGGATGACCAGCGCGGCGCCCAGAAGGTCCTCCGCGAGGCCGACGGCCTCCGTTCCGAGCTCGACACGTGGCGTGACCTGCTGTCCCGAGCCGACGATCTCGGGGTCGCGCTCGAGTTGCTCGATGAGGCTCCGGACGCGGAGCTCGAGACCGAGCTCGAGAAGAACGCCGCCGCGCTCGAGACCGACTTCGCCCGAGAGCGAACCGCGCTGCTGTTCTCCGGCGAGCACGACGAGCGCTCGGCGATCCTGTCGATCAGCGCTGGTGCCGGCGGCACCGAGGCGACCGACTGGGCCGAGATGCTCCTGCGCATGTACCTGCGCTGGGCCGAGAACCATCGCTTCAAGACCGAGATCATCGACCAGCAGGAGGGCGAGCAGGCGGGGCTCAAGAGCGTCACCGTCGACGTCCAGGGTCGGCACGCGTATGGCTGGCTGCGGGCAGAGCGGGGCGTCCATCGTCTGGTCCGGATCAGCCCGTTCGACTCGCAGAAGCGACGCCAGACGACCTTCGCGCTCGTCGAGGTGCTGCCCGAGGTCGACGACGACGTCGAGATCGAGCTCGACTGGGACGTCATCCGGGTCGACACCTACCGGGCGCAGGGTGCCGGTGGCCAGCACGTCAACAAGACCGACTCGGCGGTGCGGCTGACCCACGGACCGACCGGCATCGTCGTCCAGAGCCAGAACGAGCGCTCGCAGACCCAGAACAAGGAGAACGCGACCAAGGTCCTCAAGGCGCGCCTCCTCGAGCGGGCGCTCGAGGAGAAGGAGGCCGAGATGCGCGCGCTCAAGGGCGAGCACGTCGAGGCCGGCTGGGGCAACCAGATCCGCAGCTACGTCCTGCACCCGTACCAGATGGTCAAGGACCTGCGCACCGGCTACGAGACCGGCAACACGAGTGCCGTGCTCGACGGCGAGCTCGACGGGTTCATGCAGGCCGAGCTGGAGCGGCTGGCCACGGGCGGGGAGTGGCGCGGCGATGACGGGGAGGCGGCGGCCTCGTGAGCGTTCCGGTCCGACCGTCGGCGGCGCCCACGCACGACGTGTCGTACCGGCCCGTCGCGGCCGACGAGCTCCCCGCCTGCGCTGAGATCTGGCGGTTGAGCATCAACGATTACATCGGCCGCCTCGGCCAGGTCGACGTCCCGCTCGAGACCGGACCGCTCGTCCGCCTGTACGCCCACCTTCACGCCACCGACCCCGAGCGGTTCATCGCCGCGATCGTGCCCGATCCTGCGGCCGAGAGCGGGCAGCAGATCGTGGCGTTCGCGGCGGCCGCCCGGCGCGAGCGACTGTGGTTCCTCTCGATGCTGTTCGTGCTGCCCGAGTTCCAGGGGGCCGGCGTGGGGCGGGCGCTGCTCGAGCGGGTTCTGCCGCCGGCCGATGACGGCGAGGCCGTCCGGGCGACGGCGACGGATAGCGCCCAGCCGATCTCCAACGCGCTGTACGCGACGTACGGCCTTGTGCCGCGGATCCCCCTCCTGTACCTCATCGGGTTGCCCCAGCGTGCCGATGCCTTCGGGGAGCTGCCATCGGGCGTCACGCCCGTCGCGTTCGAGGACGTCGCCGCGGGACCGTCGGACGGAGAACACGCCGGGCATGGCCGGCTGGCCGCAGCCGTCGACGGGCTCGATCGCGAGCTGCTCGGCGCCGCCCACCCGCTCGACCACCGATTCCTGCGCGGCGAGGGCCGCCATGGCTGGCTCTACCTCGGGCCGGACGGCGACGCAGTCGCGTACGGCTACGCGGGCGAGGCCGGCCGCGTGGGCCCGGTCGCGAGCCGCGACGAGGCCCTCCTGAGCCCGATCCTCGGGCATCTCACCACGGCGATCGAGCCCCGCGGTGCCTTTGCCGTGTGGCTTCCGGGGTCGGCCGACCGCGCCGTGGTGCCGGCCCTCCGCGCCGGCTTCCGCCTCGATCAGTTCCCGATCCTGCTGTGCTGGGACCGCCCGTTCGCCGACTTCTCACGCTACCTGCCGATCTCGCCCGGTCTGCTGTAGGCGTAGCCTGGCCCACCGCCCTGAATCCCCGGACGACCGACGAGGAGCTCCGGCCGCGACGATCGCCCGATCGCGGCGGGCTCATGGCCCACAGCCGCGTCTGCCGGTTCCGGACTGGTGCGACTGCCATCGGTGCCGCCGGCTCCCCCTGTGCCAGAAACACCATTCCAACCGAATCCGACTCCCTCGCCGGCGCAGCCGTCGCCGAGCCCGAGTCAGGCCGCCTCGCCGAACCTCCCCGCACGGATCGCTGCCCCGGGCATGACGGTTGCGCGTGCGGGGCATAGCGCGACGTTGCTGCTCGATGGAACCGTCCTCGTGACGGGCGGTGATCAACCCGTTGGCGGACGGTCCTCCTCGGAGCTGTATGACCCGGGCACCAACCGTTGGACCGCGATTGGGAGAATGACCACCGCGCGTGAATTCCACACAGCCACCCTGCTGCGAGACGGCGACGTCCTGGTGGTTGGCGGTGAGCACGCCTGGACCGAGCTGTATGACCCGAGCGCCCATCGATGGACCCGGACCGGCAGCATGGGTGACGCTCGCTCGTTTCATACGGCAACCCTGCTGCCAGACGGCAAGGTCCTGGTCGCAGGCGGAACCGGTCCGAACGGACAGTTGGCTTCGGCCGAGCTGCACGACCCGGCCACGAAACGATGGACTGCCACCGGCCGCATGGCCCACGCTCGGGTCACGCACACGGCGACCCTGCTTGCCGACGGCACAGTGCTCATCGCAGGGGGCTGGGGGACAGGGGCTGTCGACTCGTTGGCTTCCGCCGAAGTATACGACCCTGCGACCGGCCAGTGGAGCGCCACGGGCAGCATGCTGGAACCCCGGCGCGGCCAGACGGCGACGCTCTTGTCCGATGGCATGGTTATCGTGGCCGGCGGCACCTACGCCGCTGACAACGCCGAGCTCTACGATCCGAACACCGGGCGATGGACCGCCACGGGTTCGATGGCTGTACCACGGGGCGGCCACAAGTCCCTCAATTTCGGCCACACGGCCACGCTGCAGGCCGACGGCAGCGTGCTCGTCACCGGCGGCGGCCAGGGCGGCCATGGACCGCAACGGTATCGATGCCGGAATCCCGCGGCGACCATACAGCCACCCTGCTGGCGGATGGCGACGTGCTCGTCGTCGGCGGCAGGACAGAGTTCGGGCGGCTCGGCGACCGGTTGGCCGTGGCCGCGGAGCGATATCGGCCAAGCAACGGGAACTGACCGCGATCGGCCATTCGCCCCGGACGTGCCGACGAGATTTGACCATGAGGCGCCAGAGCGCATGGCCCGGGAATGAAACGCGAGCCCTGCTGGTCGTGAAACGCAACGAAGGTCCGGTGCCGGAATGCACCGCTCGTACGTTTGCCCGCCCCTCCGACCGATGGTAGCCTCGTGCACAGACGTGGCTCCCACTGCCGTGCCCTCGGACGGAGTCGAACCGATCTCGAGTCGGTGGCGACCGTCGTCGCGACCGCCCCGCTCGCGGAGTCGCCTGTGACCATCGCTCCCGCGCCATCGACGGCGCGCTCGATCCGCCGCCGCATCCTCGAACGCGGCCGTGATCAGGCCGTTCCCGATCGTGCCGTCCTCGTGCTGCACGACGTTTCGAAGCAATACCCCAACGGCAAGCTCGCCCTCCGCGACGTCGACCTCGTCGTCCCCGAGGGCGACTTCGTGTTCCTCGTGGGCCCGTCGGGCGCCGGCAAGTCCACGCTCATCAAGCTGATCATCCGTGATGAGGTCGCCAGCCACGGCGAGGTGGTGCTCGATGGCCAGGACCTCGCCCGCCTGGCGCGCCGACACGTCCCGCGCATGCGTCGCAAGATCGGGATCATCTTCCAGGACTTCAAGCTGCTGCCGACGAAGACCGTCTGGGAGAATGTCGCGTTCGCCCTGGAGGTCACGGGCTATCCGAGACGGCAGATCCCGCCGGCCGTGGACCGGGTGCTCGCGATCGTCGGGCTGACCGCGCAGGCGCGTCAGACGCCCAACCAGCTCTCGGGCGGCGAGCAGCAACGCACCGCCATCGCGCGGGCGCTCGTCCACGACCCGCGGCTGATCATCGCGGACGAGCCGACCGGCAACCTCGATCCGCTCATCAGCTGGGAGATCCTCCAGCTGCTGCTCCGGATCAACGAGCTCGGCGTGACCGTGCTCATGGCCACGCACAACGCCGAGGTCGTCACCGCCCTGCGCAAGCGCGTCGTCGCGCTCGAGGAGGGCCGGATCATCCGCGACGAGGTCGGTGGCGCCTACCACCGCGAAGACTGAGCGTTGGTCACCTTCATCGTCTTCAGCCTCAAGCGCGCCTGGCAGGGGTTCTGGCGTAACGCCCTCATGAGCATCGCCGCCACGGCGACGATGGTGCTCATGCTCATGCTGTTGGCGGGCTTCTGGATCATCCAGACCGGCCTGCTCGCGGGCCTCCAGTTCACCGAGCAGAAGGTGGAGGTCGTGGCGTACCTCCAGCCCAACGCCACGGACAGCCAGGTGGCCAAGCTCAAGTCGACGCTCGAGGCGATGCCACAGGTCGCGGGAGCGACGGTGGTCACGCGCGATGAGGCGCTCACCCGGTTCCAGGAATCGATGAAGGCGCAGGGGCGCGAGGACCTGACCCAGTACCTCGACATTAACCCGCTGTTCGCGAGCATCGAGGTGAAGCTCGTCGATCCATCCTCGGTCCGCGTCGTCGGTGATGCGATGCGCAACGAGCCGATCGTGCGTAACGTCATCAACATCGAGGACCTGGTCGATCGCGTCCTGACCGTGACGAGCATCCTGCGGACCGCCGGGACCGTCGTCCTCCTAGTCGTCGGCGTCATCGTCCTGTTCATCATCGTCAACACGATCCGGCTCGCGGTGTTCGCCCGGGCCGAGGAGATCGAGATCATGCGGCTCGTCGGAGCCTCGGACGCGTTCATCCGCTGGCCGTTCGTGTTCGAGGGCGCGTTCGTCGGCTTCCTCGGGGCCGTCATCACACTTGTCGTGCTCGCCGTGGCGGCCGATCCGATCGGCGGATTCATGGTCGAGTTCTTCCGCGTCCTGCCGATCCAGGTCGGGACCCTGACCCGCGATCTCGTCACCCTGGTCATGGGAGCGGGCGTCGGGCTCGGCATCCTCGGGTCCTGGCTGTCGGTTCGCACCTACCTGATCCGCTGATCACCGCGAGGATCTCCGCCGAGCTCGATGCCAACGCCTGAACCCCGATCCTCCGAGCCGCAGCCACGCGCGATCCTCGACATTCCCCCCGCGCGAGTCCGGCCACCGGGCCGCGCCCGGCGCCTGCCGATCCTCCCCGTCGCGATCGCCGTCGTCACGCTCCTGGCCGGCGGAGGGCTGTTCCTGTCGGGCTATTCGATGGGCCGCCAGAGCGCGACGGAGCCCGGCACCCCAACCACTTCGGACGAGGCGTTCCGCCCGTTCTGGGACACGTACCAGACCATCACCGGGCGGTACGCCGGGGGCCCCGTCGATCGCGAGGCGCTGATCCAGGGGGCCATTCGGGGCATGATCCAGGCGCTCGGCGATCCGTATTCGGCGTACATGACCTCGAAGGAATATCGCCAGAACCTCGAGACGATCGGCGGCACGTTCGAGGGCATCGGGGCGGAGCTGGCGAGCCAGTCGAGCGATGGGAGCCGCGGCTGCACAACGCTCGGCCCCGCCTGCCGCCTCCTCATCGTCGCTCCGCTCGACGGATCGCCGGCCAAGGCGGCGGGCCTCCAGGCGGGCGACCTCGTCCTCGCCGCCGACGGGGTGCCGCTCGACGGGCTCAGCGTCGATGGAGCCCGCGACCGCATCCGCGGACCGAGCGGCACGGTCGTCACGTTGACCGTCCAGCGTGGCACGAAGATACCCTTCGTCCTGGACGTCACCCGGGCGCAGATCGAGCGGCAGGAGGTCGTCAGTCGCGACCTGGCGGGCGGCACCGTCGGATACGTCAAGCTCAACACGTTCTCCGATCGAGCCGCCGATGCGTTCGTAGCCGCCGTCAAGGCCCACGTTGACGTCGGGCGGACCGCCCTCATCATCGATCTCCGCGGGAATCCCGGGGGCTACGTCACCGCGGCTCGGGTCGTGGCCAGCCAGTTCATCGGCTCGGGGGCGATCTTCTACGAGCAGGACGCGTCAGGGACGCAGGTCGCCACCGAGGCCCTGCCCGGTGGGGTCGCGACGAACCCCGATCTGCGGATCGTGTGCCTCATCGACGGCGGCTCGGCGTCGGCGAGCGAGATCGTCGCCGGAGCCCTGCAGGACACCCATCGGGCGACGCTCGTCGGCACGACCTCGTTCGGCAAAGGCACGGTCCAGCAATGGCAGGAACTGACCGGCCAGGGGGGCGCCTTCCGGCTGACGATCGCCCGCTGGCTCACCCCCGACAAGCGCTGGATCCATGGCGCTGGCCTCGTGCCGGACGTCGTCGTGCCGGTCCCGACAAGCCTGCCCGCGGGCACTGACCCGACCCTCGACCGGGCGGTCGATCTGCTTCGCGGATCGGCCGCGGAGCGCCGCAATCCGGTCGGGTCGCTCACCCTTGCACTCGCTCCCGCCATCAGGTAGGGTTTTCGGGAACGAAAGGAGGTGATGTGCAGTGATCGACAGTACGCGTAGCTGCACCACCTCGCAGGAGATGGCCGTCTAGTCGGACAGCCTGTGGGTGAGTAAGCAACTCGAACGCCGGTCCGAATCGGGCCGGCGTTCGTGCGCTCTGAACGACGAGCGCCCCACGACCAAGGAGCCATCCCATGCGCGACGACTCGACCGTCGCCGTCAACCGAAGAGCGCGTCACGAATTCACGATCGACGAGACGTTCGAGGCGGGCCTCGTTCTGACCGGCACGGAGATCAAGTCGATCCGCGCCGGCAAGGCGAACATCGCCAACGCCTACGCGCGCGTCGAGAAGGGCGAGGCCTGGCTGATCGGCGCCGACATCGCGCCGTTCGAGCAGGGCAATCGCTACAACCATGACCCGAAGCGGACGCGCAAGCTGCTCCTCCACCGCCGCGAGATCGACGAGCTGCTCGGACGGACCAAGGCGAAGGGCCAGACGATCGTTCCCCTGCGCCTCTACCTGAGCCGGGGAAAGGCCAAGCTCGAGCTGGGACTTGCCCGCGGCAAGCAGCTCCACGACCGCCGGCGCGACATCGCCGATCGCGACGCGAAGCGCGACATCGCCCGCCAGCTCGCCGACGTCCAGCGAGGCCGCTGAGACCGGCCACGCCCTGAGGAGGCCGTCGCGGGGGTCCGCCGGTGGTGGATCAGCCGGTCGGTGCCAGTGTCCTCGCGGGCGACGCCGCTGCCACCTCGGGCGATGCCTGGCGCACGTCCGTCGGGAGCTCCGCGTTGATCCGCGCAAACAGGACCACGCCGATCGCCGACGTCGCGGCCCACAGCAGCAAGCCCGTCGTCACGTCGACGAGACCCGGCTGCCGCAGGTGGTTGCCGGCTCGCGCGGTTCGTCTGGGGCGACCGGGCCTCGTGGTACCATACGGAAACCGAACCGGTGTTCGGTCCTGTGGGGATGCGCGGTTTCGACAGGGCTTGGCTACCGGGGAACGCGAGCCGAGGATGCTGCTCAGGCCTCGTTAATCAGGCAGCAAAACGAAGTACCTGGCAACCGCCAGTCGACTCTCGCCCTCGCTGCTTAGGCAGTAAGGTGAGCGTGGAAGCTACCTCAGTCCCGCGGGTAGTGGAAGCGTCATGCAGCGGGGCTGCAATCCGGACCAGCGTCACGTAATCCGGAGTCAAGCCCGATCTAGGGGCACGTGACTGGACCGTCCGGCAGGGTGCCGATGCCCGTTCGGGCGGTCGACGACAAATCATCGGACACGCTCGTAGTGGTCCCCGGCGAAGGGTCCTGGACGGGGAGTTCGACTCTCCCCCATCTCCACCAATGTCACGCCTCTTGTGCAACGTCCCGGCGACCTCGCGCGAGACTGACGACTCTCCCCATGCCGCGCGGCGCACCACAGCTGGCGCCAAGGAGCGAGCGGGTGACCGACGAACCCACCACTTCGCCGCAGGACGCGCCGAATGAGGAGATGTGGCGAGCCGTCCTTCTTGGCACCGACCCGCGCTACGCGCGAACCAGGGCCTGGCTCAAGCACGTCCCGAGCGAACCGCGCTGCAAGATGTGCGCCGCACCGTTCGGCGGCGTCGGCCGGCCGCTGATGCACCTCCTTCACCGGGACCGCTGGTCGAAGAATCCGCGCTACTGCGGTCTCTGTTTCGAGGTCCTCCAGACGCATCACGGCGGAGCCGAGATCGAGGCCAGCTTCCTGTTCGCCGACGTCCGTGGCTCCACGTCCATGGCCGAGCTGGTGACGCCGACGGAGTTCCGCCGCCTCCTCAATCGCTTCTACGACACCGCCTCGCGGATCCTCGTCGAGCACGACGCCATCGTCGACAAGTTCGTCGGTGACGAGGTCATCGGGCTGTTCATCCCCGCGCTCGCCGGAGGCGCGCACGCGGCGCGCGCGGTCGAAGCCGCGAAGGCGCTGCTGCGAGCCACGGGGCACGCCAACCCCGGAGGCCCGTGGGTTCCGATCGGGATCGGCGTGCATACCGGCAACGCCTTCATCGGATCGGTGGGCAAACCGCCGGTGACCGACCTGACCGCCCTCGGGGATGTCGTCAACACGACCGCCCGCCTGTCGTCGGCGGCGGCGACCGGGGAAGTGCTCGTCACCGAGGCGGCGGCAACCGCGAGCGATTTCGACGCGACCGCCTTCGAACGGCGCGAGCTCGAGCTCAAGGGCAAGCAGGACATGACCCCCGTGTTCGTCGTCACGGTTGCCGAGCCAGCCCCGGCACCTTCGATAGCCTGACGGGTGCGCTACGGGATCATCGTCAACGCCGGCGATCCGCGGACGATGGCGGAACTGGCGGCGGAGGCCGAGTCGACCGGCTGGGACGGCGTCTTCTACTACGACGCGATCGCCATCGGCGATGCGGAGATGTTCGACCCGTGGGTCGTCCTCGCCGCGATGGCGATGCGCACCGAGCGGGTCCGCCTCGGCCTCCTCCTGACGCCACCGTCCCGTCGGCGGCCCTGGAAGCTCGCACGAGAGACGATGACGATCGACCGGCTCTCGAACGGTCGTCTGGTCCTGCCCGTCGGCCTCGGCGCGCTCGACGACCTCGGTTTTGCCCATGTCGGCGAGCCCGACGACGCCCGGACCCGGGCGGAGCTCATGGACGAGACGCTCGAGATCCTCGAGGGCCTGTGGTCGGGCGAACCGTTCGGCTTCCACCGTCGCCACTACCGGTTCGAGCCGATGACCTTCCGCCCGACGCCCGTCCAGCGGCCGCGCATCCCGATCTGGGTCGTGGGCGCGTGGCCGGCGGTGCGGTCGATGCGTCGGACAATCCGTTGGGACGGCGTCGTGACCCAGACCGACTCGGTCGACGAGATCGCGGCAATCGCCGAGTACGTCCAACGCGTTCGCCCGGTCGAACCGGGCCGTGCGCCCTTCGACATCGTCGTCCAGGGGTCGACGGCCGCGGGTGACCCGGACGTGGCGGCATCGATCGTGGCGCCCTATGCTGCGGCGGGCGCGACCTGGTGGCTCGATGCGGACTGGGAGGCGGCGACCGTGGAGTCGGTCCGGCGCCGGATCGCGGCCGGGCCGCCCGCCTTGCCCGAGCCGCCGGCCGTTGCCAGGCCGCCGGCCGCGGCCGATCGGCCTATCGCCCGACGAGCACGATCCCGGTGATCCGCGCGTAATTCGAGTAATACACGTCGTGGTGGATGATCTTGCCGTGGCGGTCGCGCACGGTGCGGACCGCGGTGACGTTGAAGCCATCGACCGGGTACTCGACGCGCTGACGCACGCCCGGTGCGAGGCTGGACGAGTACTGGACCACATCCGAGGCGTAGCGCAGGTTCCGCCGTCGCGACGTCGCGAAGGAGATGCGGCGTCCGGTCGGGACGCTGAACAGCGCGAACTTCACCCAACCAGTCCCGCCGGCGCGGATCTGGTAGCCCCGGATCAGCACCGGATATTGGGTGTCGTTCGTCCAGGACATCGTCTGCTTGGCCCCGGACGCGCTGATGAACACGGTCGCATCGAGACCGAGCGGGTAGCGATCGATGTAGTAGAAGTGATTGCGTCGGGCGCCCATCTGGAAACCGGCGCGGAGCGCGGCATTGAACAGCGTCGTGGAGCACGAGCAGATTCCGCCCGCAAGGGCGCCCTGGGGCTCGGTCCGCCCGTTGATGATCGCGCCGCCCTGGCGGAAGCCCTTCGCGCGACTGACGGGTCCGACGGCGTCCCAGAAGTCGAACGTCGCACCCGGGGCGACGACGTAGCCGTCGATGAGCTTCGATGGGACCCAGATGTTCGCGCCAAACCCGTTCTTCTCGCTGAGGTAGAAGATCGTCTTCCACGACGAGATCATCCGCATCTTCGGCCGCGCGGCCGCGGCCTGGGCCGTCGTCAGGGCCGGCGCGGTGATCCGGACGGCCGGCGCGATCGACGCCGTCGCGGCCCCTGCCACGCGCGCGGCGATGAGCGCCTGGATCTGCCTGGTCGTCGCGGTGACGTTCATCTTCTGGCCGTCCCGGCTCGGCGTGACGCCGCTGATGCTGCCGCCGCGGGTGGTGAACGAGGCGTTGACCGCCGTCCGGTCGATCTGCTTCGCCAGCGACTTGACGGTCGCTGCGAGGCCGGTCGTGTCCAGTGTGGGCCCGTAGCTCCGTCCGGCGAGGGGTCCGAACGCGATCCAGCTGCGCAGGCGCGCATCGGTGATCGTGTACGTATCCTTGCCGACCTTCAGCTGGATCGGGGCGCTCAGGCGCTCGGCATCGGCTTTGGCCAGCGTCGCCTCCTCGGTCGTGACGTGCGGATCGACGCTGGTGACCGGTAGATCGAACTCCAGTCGAGCAGGCGTATCGAGGGCGCCGACCTGCTGGAGGGCGGCGGCGATGGCCGCGGTCGGGTCGGCGAGGCGTCCGGTCGAGCCCGGCTGCACCTGGTACTGCTGGCTCCCGTTCAGGCGCACCGACGCTTCGACCGGGTCGGCGGCGAGCGTGGCAGCGTAGTCGCTGATCCGCGCAGCCAGCGCATCGGCATCGATCGTGACCCGTGGCGGCAATGTGACGCCACGCCACGCTGTCCGGGCGTTCCCGACGACACGATCGACAGGGTTGTCCGATCGACCGACCGCCATGGCGTCGGCGACCATCGTGGCGATGTCGGGCCCTCGGCCGATATCGGCGTAGGTGATCGAGCGCGATCCGTCCGGGCTCTTGACGACGAGCTCGCCCTTGGCGAGGTCGCCATACGCCGCCCTGAGCCGTTCGGCCGCGGCCGTGGCATCGAGTCCGGACAGGTCGACCGAACCGACGCGCACGCCCGGCAAGACCCGGCCCGAATATTGGAGGTCGTACGCGTACAGGGCGCCGGCCCCCAGCGCCAAGGCGGCGAGCAGCCCGACCAGGAACGCCACGAGGAACCGAAGCCGTCGCGATGGGCGGAGCGACTCGGTGCCGATGGCAATGGAATCCGGCGTAGCCGTCGTCATGGAAGCGCCATCCTAGCAGCCCGTTTCGAGCACGATGGACGCTCCCGGGCCATGGGGAGACGCGGGGCCGGCATCAGCCGTGACGATTGCGCGCGAGCGATGGACCGATCAGCCGGCCTTTGGAACGAGCACGACCCGCCGATTCGGCTCCTCGCCGATGGACTGGGTGGCGACCTGGGGATGATCTCGCAGTGTGAGGTGGATCCACCGTCGTTCGAGCGCCGGCATCGGCTCCAGCTGGAGCATCTTGCCGGTATCGACGACCCGCGCGGCGGCCCGATCGGCGAGCTCGCGCAGCTGGCGCTCGCGACGCCCCCGGTAGTCCTCGACGTCGACGAGAACACGCGTCCAGGCGCCCATCTCCTTGGAGAGCATGAGATTCACGAGGTGCTGGAGGGCGGACAGGCGCTCACCCTTGCGGCCGATCAGGGCGCCGAGCACCTCGCGATCGTCACCCTCGGCGACGACGTTGAGGCGGCTGGTCTCGCCCGCGGCGACCTCGACCTGGGCGCTGAACCCGAGATGGGTCATGAGGGTCTCGAGGATGCGCTGCCCCGCGGCCAATGCCTCGGGCGACGCCTCGGCAGCCTCGAGCTCGGCGCGTTCGGCGGCCAGCGATCCGCGGGCGGCCGCAACCTGGGCGGCCTCCGACGCGGATAGGTCGGCTGCGCCACCCCGACGCGGTGCGGCATCGCGTTCCCGGTCGTCGCGCCGGGGGCCGCGTGGGCCGCGATCGTCCCGGCGGGGCGGGCGGTCGTCGCGCGGCCGGTCGGGCGCGCCGGCGTCGCGGCGCGGGGGCCGATCCTCGCCCGGCCGGTCGTCGCGCGAAGGTCGATCCTCCCGGGGCCCGTCGTCGCGGAGCGGTCGATCCTCGCGGGGTCGATCGTCTCGCGGGCGGTCGTCACGCGGCCGTTCGTCGCGGCGCGGGCCACGTGGGCCGCGATCGCGATCACGGTCGCCTCGATCGCCGTAGTCCCGCGCGGGAGGAGGCGGGAGGGGTGTGGCCGCCGCGGCATCGCGCTTGGGTGCGGCCCCACCGAGCGCCGCACGCGGAGCGGCGACGATGCGCGCCGGTTCGGCGCCCATGCCGAGGACGCCGCGGCTGCCCGGCGTCAGGATCTCGAAGTCGAGATCGTTGAGCTCGGCGCCGAACTCCTCTCGCGCGGTGCGCAGCGCCTCCTCGACCGTCTTGCCGGTGAATTCCTTGTACGCACTCATGTCAGCGTCGTCTCCCTCGGCGGCCCTGGCGGCCGCGCTCGCGTCGGCGGATGGTCTTGTCGGCGGTCGACTTCTTCTCGGCATCGGTGAGGATGGCCGACCGCTTGCTGGGATCCGGTGGCGGTGGCATGTCCACCGGGAACCGCGGGGTGTGGTCCATCGCGAACCTGGGCGTCCAGCCGAAGATCGGGAACATGGAGCCCCAGCCCACGATCAGATACTGCTGGATGATCGAGAAGACCGTGGCGACGATCCAGTAGATGAACAGTCCGGCCGGCAGGAAGCCGCCGTACACGATCGAGATCAGCGGCAGGAACAGCATCGTCTGGCGCTGGATCCGCGCGTTCGGGTCCGTGTTGTCCGGGTCGGCGGCGGGCAGCATCATCCGCGACTGCACGAGCTGGAGTGCGGCCGAGGCGATCGCCAGGACGCTGATCCCGAAGCCGAGGATGCTGAAGAACGACTGAGCCTTGCTGATGTCCCCGAGGAGCGGCACGACGGAGTCGATGCACGGCTTCGCCGCGTCGATGACGCCGTTGACGATATTTTGGCACTTGAGATCCACGACCTGGGTCCCGAACACGTTGAGCATCGCCCGGGGATCCTGGTTGGTCAGGCCGCCCTGGATGACCGAGTACATGATGAAGAGCAGGGGCATCTGCAGCAGCAACGGCATGCAGCCCGCCAGCGGGTTGATCCCGCGCTCCTTGAACAGCTCCTGCTGCGCAGCCCGCGCCTTCATCGTGTCGCCCTTGTAGCGCTTCTGGATCTCCTTGACCTCGGGCTGCAGGAGCTGCATCCGGCGCTGGGAGACCAGCTGCTTGCGGTAGAGCGGGATCAGGACGGCCCGCACGATCAGGGTGAGGATGACGATCGACCAGGCGATCGCCGCGGGCGCACCGACGTTCTCGAGGAACTGGTAGACCGCGATCAGGATGATGAACATCACCTGGAAGATCGGGGTGAACAGCCAGGCGAGCAGGCTGACCGGGTCGGCGCCCGGGGGAGCGGGCGTCAGCGGCGGGTGTGGGGTCGCCGAAGGAGCCACGCCGCCCGATCCGGACGGCGAGCCGCCCGGCACGCACGCGGCCACGGCCAAGACGACCAGGACGAGCAGCAGGACCGGCAGTAGCCGGCGCAAGGCCGGCGGGAAGCGGGTCACGAGGCAGGCGCCTCGCTAGCGGACCGGGTCATACCCACCCGGATTCCAGGGATGACAGCGCGAAATGCGCCTGGCGCCCATCCAGCTTCCCTTCACAAGGCCGTACTTCGCGATCGCCTGCTCGGTGTAGTGCGAGCAGGTTGGCTCGAAGCGGCACGATGGCGGCAACCACGCGAACACGATTCGGTAGAGCTTGATGAGTCCGATCCCGATCCGTTTCAACGTGGTCCTCCGATGACGCCGCCACGGACGAGTGTCCGGTGCAGCGCGCCGACCAGCGCGTCATGGTCGGCCTCGACGATCGTGGGCCGGGCGATGATGAGGACGTCCCAGCCGGGCTGGAACGTGGGCGCCATCACCCTGAGCGCCTCGCGGAGTCGACGGCGGACCCGGTTCCGGACGACCGCGCCGCCGAGGCGGCGGTTGGTCGAGAGCCCGAATCGCGTCGTCCCGAGGTCGGTCCGCAGGAATCTTGCCGAGAGCAGGGGATGGGACCTGGTTGTCCCCGAACCCTGGATCGCCGCAAAGTCCTGCGGTCGTGAGAGCATCACCAGCCGCGGCGTCGGTGTGCCGCGCCCGATTGTCAGGCCGTCAGCCGCTTCCGACCGCGAGCCCGCCGGGTCGCAAGGATGCGGCGGCCGCCGGGTGACTTCATCCGGGCGCGGAAACCGTGCTCCTTGGCGCGATGGCGCTTCTTGGGCTGGTAGGTCTGCTTCGTCATCGGGACTGTCGGGATCCTCTCAATCCGGCCTTCGGGGACGGTCGTTGCCGTCTTCCCCTAAAGGCACGCAAACGCGCCGGCGCCCCTCGAGGCACATGGCGCGTCGTCGTCCGGCGGATGATAGGCCGGGCCTCGAACGAGTGTCAAACAGCGCCGCGGGCGCCGCGCGGGAGCGCGCGCAGGCGGCACGCACGGATACTCCCTGGGGGTATGGCAGAATCGCCTTGCGACGCCGCGCGCGGCGGTGCTATCCTCTCCGGGCCCTCGGCGCCGGGACGCACGCGGGAGACCTCGGTGGGCCTCGGAGAAGGCCCGGGGGACGCGCCGCCCGGTCTGTCACACGGATTCCCCGCACGCCTCGCGGACCCCCGGCCCCGACCACTGCCGTGGTCAACGTTACCGAGCCAACGTCAACACGAGCAGTCAGGGTCCCATCGACCAATGGACGCGAAGCAGGTCTGGCGAGCCGCCCTGGGAGAACTCCAGGTCTCCCTGTCCCCGGCCAATTACGAAACGTGGCTGCGCGACACACAGCTCGTCGACGTCGAGGAGCAGCGATTTCGGATCGCGGTTCCCAACGGCTTCGCCAAGGACTGGCTCGAGACCCGCTACCGATCGCTGATCAGCCAGACCCTCGCGAGGATCGTCGGCTACAGCGTCCAGGTAGAGTTCATGATCGGCGCCACGCCCGAGAGCCCGGACCGCCCCGCGGTGTCGAACGGCGCCGATAGCCACGCCGGCCCCGAGGGCGTGGCCCTGCGAGCCAGTGGCCCGAGCCAGGCGGTCCGCGTCGAGGCGACCCGGATCGGCGGCGAGGGTGGCGCGACGAACCTCAACCCACGCTACACCTTCGCCAACTTCATCGTCGGCTCGGCTAATCGCCTCGCCCATGCCGCGAGCCTGTCGGTCGCCGAGCGCCCCGGGCACGCCTACAACCCACTCTTCCTCTATGGCGGTGTGGGCCTGGGCAAGACCCACCTGATGCACGCGATCGGCAACCAGGTCATCGCCCGCTTCCCGCGCAAGCGCGTGGTCTACGCGACGTCCGAGAAGTTCACCAACGAATTCATCACGAGCATCCAGCAGGGCAAGATCGACGAATTCCGGGCGCGCTATCGACGGATCGACCTCCTCCTGATCGACGACATCCAGTTCATTGCCGACAAGGAACGCACCCAGGAGGAGTTCTTTCACACGTTCAACGCGATCCACGAGGACGGCAAGCAGATCGTCCTGTCGTCCGACCGACCGCCCAAGGCGATCCTGACCCTCGAGGAGCGGCTCCGCAGCCGGTTCGAGTGGGGGCTGATCGCCGACCTGACTGCCCCTGACCTCGAGACGCGGATCGCGATCCTGCGCGCCAAGGCCGAGGAGGGGGCGGTTCCGATCACCTCGGACGTCATCGAGTTCATCGCGCGCAAGGTCGTCTCGAACATCCGCGAGCTCGAGGGCGCGCTCAACCGGATCGTCGCGTTCGCGAGCATGGGCGCCACGCCGATCAGCATCGAGCTCGCGCAGGCCGTGCTGTCCAACGTCCTGTACAACCCGAAGAAGCGCCAGGTCACGCCGGAGCGGATCGCCCGCGCCGTGTCCGAGTACTACAGCGTGCCGATGGACGCGCTCCAAGGTCAGAAGCGCGACAAGGCCATCGTCATGCCCCGCCAGATCGCGATGTTCCTGATGCGCGAAGAGACCGACGTCTCCCTCCTGCGCATCGGCGCCGAGCTCGGCCACCGAGACCACTCGACGGTCCTCCACGCCTGCGAGAAGATCACCCGCGAGGTGGCCATCAACGACGAGCTCCGACGCGAGATCGCCGCCGTCCGCGAGCTCATCTACGCCGACTGATGGCGCTCGGCGCGTCGGCGCCGGCGACCGGGACCCTGGCGTGGACAAGCCGGGCTCCACGCGTGCACAACACCTCCCCGTCGGTGGGTGGATCGACCCAGCCAGGCCGGCGGCGGCCCGGACCCGCGGATCGCTCCACCGCCTCTCGACAGGCCCGTCCCCGACGCCCGTCCGGTTGTCCACGACAAGGGGGCTGCCGTCCACGTCCCGGCGCCGCACGGCGGAGCACAACGGTCCCCGCCCTCAACAGGATGATGATGATGATGACGGAGTGAGAAGATAGGGAGAAGATACCCACTACCCCACCGGCCGGGTCGCTCCGGATCTCGCACCGTCCCGACCGACCAGCCGCTAGACGACGCGACCCGTCGTTAAGCGAACGCCCTCTGATGGAGTGAACTCGACGTGAGACTTTCGGTCATGCAGGAGAACCTGGCGCGCGGGCTGTCCGTCGTGAGCCGTGCGGTCTCGAGCCGGAGCACGCTGCCGGTGCTCGCAAACGTCCTCCTCAAGACCGAGGATGCCGGCCTCAAGCTGACGGCGACGAACCTCGAGATCGGGATCACGTACTGGGTTCCGGGCAAGATCAACGAGGACGGCGCCACGACCGTCCCGGCCAAGCTCCTCACCGACCTCGTCAATTCGCTGCCACCGGGCGACAAGGTCGAGCTCGAAGTGGGCGCCGGCGAGTCCCTGCACGTCAAGGCCGGTCGGTTCCAGACGCACATCAAGGGCATCGATGCTGACGAATTTCCGGCCATCCAGACTGCCGGCGAGCGACCGACGACGAGGATCGCGCAGAACGTCCTGCGCCGCGCGCTTGCCGAGGTGGCGTTCGCGGCCGCAAGCGACGAGGCCCGCCCGATCCTGACCGGGGTCCTGGCCCGGTTCGAAGGCGACCAGCTGACCCTGGCCGCCGCCGACAACTACCGGATCGCCGTCAAGACCCTGCCGATCCTCGATGCGGTCCCCGAGACGAGCGTCGTGATCCCGGCACGAGCGCTCAACGAGCTGGCGCGCGTGCTCTCCGACGTCGACGATCCGGTCGAGGTCGTGCTGGCCACCGGGCGCAACCAGGTCCTCTTCCACCTCGACGGCATCGATCTCGTGAGCCGCCTCATCGACGGGCAGTTCCCGAATTACCAGCAGGTCATGCCGCAGACCCACGCGACCCGCGCCGTGATCGATCGCGAGGAGCTCCTCCGGGCCGTCCGTCCCGCCGCCCTCATCGCCCATGAGTCGGCCAACATCGTGAAGCTCCAGATCGGAGGCGACGGCGATGCCGGCGTCACGGTCAGCGCCAACGCCGAGGTTGGCGACCACGTCGGCCAGGTCGAGGCGAGCGTCGAGGGCGATGGGACGACGATCGCGTTCAACGCCCGCTACCTCGCCGACGTCCTGACGAACGTCACGGCCGAGCAGTTCGCGCTCGAGCTCAACGGCCCGCTCTCGCCCGGCGTCTTCAAGCCGGTCGGCGACGAGAACTACGTGCACGTCGTCATGCCCGTACGGACGACCTCGTAGCCCTGCTCGCCTCGATCTCGGCTCGGGACCTTCGCGGGTACGCGGCGCTCGACGCGGAATTCCAGCCCGGCGCCCACCTGATCTGGGGCCCCAATGCCGCGGGGAAGACGAGCCTGCTCGAAGCGATCGCGCTCCTGGGTTGGGGTCGATCGCACCGGACCAGCTCGGACGGCGAGCTCATCCGCTGGGGCCAGCCGGTCGCGCGGATCGAAGGACGGGTCGGCGGGGACACCCTGGAGGTCGGGATCACCCGGTCTGGCGCCGACGGCGCGGGCGGGCGCAAGCGCACCCGCATCAACGGCGTAGGGCGGCGTGCCGGGGCGCTCGGACGCGTGCTCCGGATCGTGCTCTTCGCGCCCGAGGACATGCTGCTCGTGATCGGCTCGCCGTCGCTCCGGCGGACGGCAATCGATGCGTTGGCCGCTGCCCGGTCGCCGCTCTACGCGGATGATCTCGCTGGCTACGGGCGTACCCTCCAGCAGCGCAACAGCCTCCTGCGGGCGATCCGGGAGGAGACCGCCACGCGGGACGAGCTCCGGTTCTGGGACGGCGCCTTCCTCGACGCGGGTAGCCGGATCGTGGCGGGCCGGCTGCAGCTGCTCGAGGAGCTTGCTGCGCCGCTCGGCGCCGCCCATCGCGAGATCGCCCCGGACGAGTCGGCCGGGGGCGGATTGACCCTCCGCTACGTCACCAATGCTCCGCCCCTCCCCGGGGAGACGTCACGCAACGCGCTGGCCCGACGGCTGGCCGACACGGCGGACAAGGAGATCTGGAACGGGGCCACGCTCGTGGGGCCGCATCGCGACGACATCGCGTTCGACCTCGCCGGCCGCGAGCTCGCCGGCTTCGCGTCGCGCGGTCAGCAGCGAACGGCGATCCTCGCCTTCAAGCTCGCGGAGCTCGATCTGCTGACGGCGCTCGATGGCCAGCCGCCACTGCTCTTGCTCGACGATGTGTTCAGCGAGCTCGATCCGGCGCGCCGGAGCCACCTCGTCCGGCGGATCGCCGAGCTGCCCCAGGCCTTCGTGACCACGACGACGCTCGACGACCTCGACCCGGCGCTCCGCGCGATCGGCCGCACCTGGGAAGTCCGTCCCGGCGAGGCTGGCGCGACCCTCACGCGAGACGCGTCCTCGGAGGTCTCGGCATGACGAGCCGACGCCGGCCGATGACCCGACTGGGCGACCTCATCCCGGATGCCGCCCGCCAGCTTGGCCTCGAGGACGAGCTCCGCCTGGCCCGAGCCATCGCGACGTTCGAGGCGCTCGTCGCCGAGCGCGTTCCAGCAGCGGCGGGCGCCTGTCGGGTCGTGCGCCTGGAGGGATCCTCGATCGACGTGGAGGCGGACGCCCCGATCGTGGCCCAGGAGCTCCGGCTGCGCGCGGGCGAGCTCGTGGCGGCCTTCGGGGCCGCGCCAGGAGGCGTTGGAGTGCGCGACCTGCGGGTGCACGTCCGACGCGGAGGTCCCCGGGTATAATCCCGCGCACCTGCCAGCCATCTCGGGGCGAGTGTCAGCCGGTCCGGTTCGGGATCGTCCCGTCGCACGTCCACCGCTACGAGAGGCCCGCATGGCCGCCCGACTCCAGCTGAAGCTCGGTCTCGTCGCCGAGCACGATCGACTCCCCGACTCACCCGACACGCTCGTGGTGGTCGAGCCGAGCGTGGGCTCCGTCGCTCGCTCGAAGGGGCACCTGTACCTGCTCGTGACGGCCCGGATCAGCTCGCGTCACGCGCTCGAGGCGACGCGGCTGGCCGCCGAGACGATCCGGAACGAGTACTACTACGACGAATCCGCCGGGATCCGGGTCTGCGTTCAGAAGGCGATCGCGACCGCCAACAAGCGACTCATCCACCAGGCCGACCGACTCGGCCTGAAGTCCCCCGAGGGCAATGGCCCGATCGGGGTCGGGCTCGCCGTCGTTCGCGGGAACGAGATGTACGTCGCCACGGTCGGTCCGGCGGAGGCCTACCTCATCCGCCAGGCGCGACTCTCGACCCTGCCCGACCCACACCGCGAGCGGGGCCTGCCGTCGAGCGGCCTGGAGCCGGACGTGTGGCGCGGCGAGATCTCCGTCGGCGACTCGCTCGTGCTCGTATCCCCCAACGTCGTCGCCCGCCTCGGACCGGACGAGCTCAAGGATGCGATGCTGACGCTCCATCCGCAGTCGGCCATGGAGCATCTGCACGCGCGGTTCGTCGCCGCCGACGGGTCGGGCTCCGATGGGGCCGTCGCCTTCGAGGCGACCGAGGTGGCGACGACCTCGCGGACCCGCTCCCTCGTCGCGGTTCGTCCGGCAGAACCGCTGGCCGGTGGCCCCGATCGATCGCCGATCCCCCTCGCGGACAACGTCCAGGCCGCGGGTGCGGCGGTCACGGCGGCCGCCGACTCGGCGCGAACGGCCGCCGGCGGCGCCCTGGAGCGCATCGTCGCCCGGGCGCAGGAGCTGCTCCCGCGGCGCAAGCCGGTCTACCGGCGGGTCACTCCGCTGGCGTCGCGCCGGGAGACCCAGCGCCGGGCGGCCGTCGCGGTCCTCGCCCTGCTCACGGTCGTCGGTGGCCTGGCCGTCGCGGTCTACGTCTCGGGCGGGACCGGGCAGCAGCAGGCGATCAGCTCGGTCAACGCCGGGCAGGCGGCGATCGACAAGGCGCAGGCGAACCTGGCCAAGGTGACTGGTCCCGGCATCGACCTCATCGCCGACGATCACAACCAGGCGCAGACGCTCCTGAGCGAGGCCTACACGAGCCTCGATACGGCCACGGCGGCCGGCGTCAGTGCCACGCGGGTCGGTCCGCTGCGGGCCAAGGTCGTGGCCGGGCTCGACCGGCTGTGGGGCATGGTGCCGGTGGCCTCGGGCAATGTGTTCGTCTTCGCGACCAAGCCCGGCCAGAAAGCGGTCGACTTGCGTGCGATGGTCCGTGGTCCTGACGGCGTCCCCTACGTCCTCGATGCGACAACGAAGGCCATTTACCGGATCGACCTCAAGCGGAAGCGGGCGAACCTGATCGTCCGGGTCGGGCGCAACGCCGGTGGCCTGCTCGTCGCGAACCTGAAGTTCCTCGCGGTCGGGGGGCGGGACCTGCTGATCCTCGATTCGAAGAACCAGCTCTGGCGCTGGCGGCCCTCCAACGACGCGGGGAAAGGCACGCTGAGCAAGATCAGCGTCAACGGCGCGCGGAGCTGGGGCGACGACATCACCGCCATCGGGACCTACCTGCGCGACGCGAACCGCGGCCTCTACAACCTGTACGTCGTGGACCCATCGGAGCAGCAGATCCGCGCCTACTCTCCGGCCGCGGACGGCAGCGGCTTCCCGGCCCCGGCCACCGGCTGGCTGGCGACCGCCCGGGCGGTCGACAAGATGACTTCGATGTACATCGACGGCGACGTGTTCATCGCCGAGGCCGGGCTGCTCGAGCGCTTCGCCTCCGGCAAGAGCGATGGATGGGACCCGGCCAAGCTCGACGACCGGCTCCTGCGGCCAACGGTGAACGTCACGCTCGTCGCCGGCGAGGGCGACCGACGGCTGGGCGTCGTGTACGGCTACGACCGCGCGAATGGTCGCGTGATCGCGTACGCCAAGGCCGACGGCAAGCTCGTCGCCCAGTATCGGCTGGCCGGCGACCTGCCGGACTGGGAGGACCTGCGCGGCCTGTACGTGCTTCCGGGCATCGACCAGGAGCCATCGACGCTCGTTTGGCTGTCCGCCACTGGCGTCCACCAGAGCGTACTGACGGCCGTCGCCGAGGAAGGCGCCGGCGCACCTGCCTCGCCCTCGTCATCCGGATCGCCGTCGGGGTCGCCGGCCGCTCCCTCGCCCTCCGCCGGCTCGTAACCCCGGCGCGGCCGCATGATCCCGCTGCGCGACGCGAACCCGACGCGCCGGTTGCCGATCAGCACGATCGCGCTGATCGCGGCCTGCTTCGTCGTGTGGGCCTACGAGGTGGGCCTGCTGGCGACCGGTGCGGACGCGCTTGATGCCTTCGTCACCCAATGGGGTGTCGTGCCGTCGGACGTGAGCGCGGCACTGGCTCGCCGGGACGTCATCTCGACGCCGGTGGCGACCCTGTTCACGAGCCAGTTCCTCCACGGCGGCTGGCTGCACATCCTCGGCAACATGCTGTACCTGTGGATCTTCGGCAACAACGTCGAGGACGAGTTCGGCCGGCTCCGTTTCCTCGCGTTCTACCTCGCCGGGGGCGCGGTCGCGGCGCTCACCCAGGTGGCGATCACCCCGGCGTCGGACATCCCGACGATCGGCGCGTCGGGGGCGATCGCGGCGGTCCTCGGGGCGTACCTCATCCTCTACCCGCGCGCACGAATCACCTCGCTCGTCTTCCTCGGCTTCTTCTACCAGCTCATCGACGTACCGGCGCTGCTCGTGTTGATCTTCTGGTTCGTCCTCCAGTTGATCGACGGCCTGGCGTCGCTCGGGATGACCGACGTCACCGGCGGGGTCGCGGTCTTCGCCCACATCGGGGGCTTCGCCTTCGGGGCCGTCGTGGCGTTGCTCGTCCGGACCTTCGGCCGCCGCGGGGCGGACCGACGGACGGCCGCGGATCGGCCGTGGCCCCCGGCGACCGTGGGATAATCGCCCCATGGACGACGGGCTGGTCGAGATGGTCGTCGAGAGCGTTCGGGTCCACATGCTCTCCAGCCGCCACGTCGTGATCCTCAAGGAGACCGGGCGCGAGCGCTATCTGCCGATCTGGATCGGGCCGTGGGAGGCGAGTTCCATAGCGATGCGGCTGCAGGGCCTGACCCCGGAGCGCCCCCTGACCCACGACCTGTTCGCGAGCGCGCTCGAAGTGCTCGATGCGCACGTGGCGCGCGTCGTCATCTCCGAGCTCGCCGACGAGACGTTCCACGCCCGGCTCTTCGTCGTGCGCGATGGACACGAGGGCGAAGTCGACGCGCGGCCGTCCGACGCGCTGGCCCTGGCCGTGCGGGTCGGGGCGCCGATATTCGCCGCGCCGGCCGTCCTCGAGCAGGCCGGGCTCGGCGCCGATGGCGGGCTTGGCGACGAAGGCGGGAGCGGCGAGCTGCTTGAGACGACCGGCGAGCAGATCGTGGACCCGCGCCTCGACGTGTTCCGCGACTTCGTCAACTCGCTTGACGTCGACCCGGACGCCGAGAACCGGACCAGCTAGTCCAGATCGCGCAGGACCGGTTCGCCGCGGCGGAGGGTTCCCTCCTGGTTCGCCCACATCGCCAGCCGCAGGCGCCAGAAGTCGCGGACTGCGCGGAGGATGACCTGGGGTTTCGCGCCAGTCGGGGAACCGGCCGTGCGCGCGTAGTGCGGCACTCCGACCTCCACGACCGTGCGCCCGGCCGCCCGAAGCTTGATCAGCAGCTCGGCCGAGAAAAAGGCGCCGGCGGAGGTGACCCGCAGGCCCTTGAGCGCGTCGCGGCGGAACAGCTTGCAGGCGCAGTCGACGTCGGTGACCTTCAGGCCGAAGAAGACGCGGTTCGCGAGGCGGTACGCCTTCGCATAGACCGTGCGGACGAGCGGGTCCGCGCGCTTGATCCGGAAGCCGACAACGACATCGGGGGCGTCGGGCGCCGCGAGGCGGTTCGTGAGGCGGGCAAGATCCGCGACCTTGAACTGGCGGTCACCGTCCGTGAACGCCACGAGGTCGTGGCGTGACGCGGCGAACCCCGAGCGCAAGGCCGCGCCATAACCCTGGTTCGTGGGGTGGTGGACCGCTCGCACGATGCCCGGATGGCGAGCCGCCAGTTCGTTCGCGATCTCGGGCGTTCGATCGCGCGAGCCGTCGTCGACGGCGATGATCTCGAACGTCTCGGCGATCGCCGGCAACGCCGCGAGGGCCTCATCGACGAGACCCTCGAGATTCGCCTCCTCGTTGTGGGCCGGGAAGAAGTACGAGAGCCGGGGGACGCGGGCGGGCGGTGTAGCCGGCGCGGACGCCTGGGATGAGATCTGGGATGGCGCCTGGGGTGCGGCCGTCATGCCCCAGCCCCGCGACGCGCGATGACGCGGGTCAGCATGCTGGCGTCAGGGCCACCGAGATAGTCGAGGACGTAGCGATCGGCCAGGAGCTGCACCTCGCGCGGGTCGCCCCGGATGACGAACACGGGACGATGAGGCAGGTTCGCATCGATCACGTCAGTGATGCCTCCAAGATCCTCATCGAGGCGGGTCCGGTCGTCGATGATCGCGATGTCGGGACGTCGGCCCTCGACGAGCTGTGCGTACCATAGCGGCGTGGAGTAGCTCCACCAGCTCACGATGATCGAGTCGGGCGGCATCGCGGCGAAGACATGGTCGACCCAGCGCTCAGCGGACCGGTCCTGGCTTCGGTCGACGGTCTGGTAGCGGGCCGGGATCGCCAGGGCGGTCGGCGCGAGCAGCAGCGCCGCCAGGGCGACCGCGATGACGGGCCGGAGCGCGAAGGGGAATGTAAAGCGGGCACCTCGGGCGGCGAGTGCGTCGATGATCGTCCCGCCGAGGATCGCGACCCACGTCCAGGCGATGAGCGTCGGCCCCAGGTAGTAGCGCGCGATCTCGCCGTTCGTGTAGGACATCGCGAAGAGCAGGGTCGTAAGCAGGGCGATGCCACTCAGGATCGCGTACCGCGGCCGCCGCACGACCGTCGCCAGGAACCCGATCGGGATGATCGGGGTGAGCGGCCCGAACGCGGCGAGGGTCCGCTGGAGGAGACCCGCGAGCTTGGGCCAAAGATCCGTCAGCGGGCCGGACAGGTCGCTCTGGAACTGGCTCGCGAGCACGATGTAGAGGAAGCCGTCCAGGGTGTCCGGAGTCCCGTACACGAGCGGCGCGCGGAACGGTCCGGCCCGCAACGGCAGCTCGGTGTAGATGACGCTCACGGTGATCGCGACGACCGCAAGACAGGCCGCGACGAGCCGCGGACGCCGGACGATCCGCGGATCGACCGCGACGACGAAGAGGCCGAGCGCCGGGATGAGCAGCAGCATCAGGGAGTGGTTCCCGACCGCGATCCCGTAGATGAACGCCGCGGCCACGAGCACCCGATCCGAGCGCCCGTCCTCCCAGGCGACGAGCACCCGGAACAGGATCGCGAGGAGCGCCAAGTGGAGCGCATGGGTCTCGGCGTGCGTGCCGATCCACCAGGCGGTGAACGCCAGCCCGAGGCCGGCAACGATCCCCATGGCCGTGGAGCCACTCAGGACCCGGGCCAGATCAGCGACGACCGCGACCGCGACCGCCAGGCACAGTCCGGCGAACAGGTTCATCCGAAACGCCGGGTCGCCCAGCGGCTGGAGCACGACCGAAACGAACCAGCCCAGCAGGGTGTACGTCGGGAAGCCGGGCGCGTGGCCGGTGCCCATGAGCGGGGCAACGACCTGGAGCTCACCCGTATCCCAGAAGGCATAGCCCGGGAGCATCGCGACGCGGGCCGCGGCAAACGCGACAAGACCGACGGCGACGGCGGGCAGCCACCGGGCGAGCTGGTGGCCGGTCACCATCCGAGCAGGCGACCCCACGCCACGCCCCAGGCGTTGATGGCCACGGACGCCGCGATCAGGGCGACGGCCAGGGCCATCGCCCGGCTTCCCGTCGTCGATCGCTCGAACCCGATCGCGATCAGCGGCAGGATGAAGGGCACGGCGTCGTTGCTGAACCGGTAGCCGAACTGGACCCAGCCCTGGCTGAAGTGCATCAGGTCGACGACGACGATGGCGAGGACCGCCAGCGCGCCGCCGGTCACCAGGCGGTTCCGGCGGAAGCGCCGCAACGCTGGGATCGCCAGCAGGAATGCCGGGCTCGTCAACAGGACGCTCATGCCGACGTCGCTCGGGAGGGCGAGCGGGCACGCGGGATCGAACAGGCCGCGGACGGCGCCGGGTTCGACGCACACCGGGTTGTTGGCCACACCAAGCGAGTCCGGGAGGCGGCGCGGGAGGATGTCGGGCGGGGTCAGCAACATGATCCGCGCATTCTGGGGCAGATAGCGCGGATCCTCGGCCGACCACTCGGGGTGATAGCCGAGCGCCGCATACCCATTCGACTCGAGCCCGTAGAGATAGTCGTACGCCGGATGGAACAGGTGGCCCGTCGTCGCGACGTTGTACGCGAGCAGGAGCCCGATCGGGATGCTCGCCCCGAGCGCGGCCGACCAGCCGCGCCGCCACCAGCCTCCGCCAGGCCCGACGAGGAGGAAGAACGGCGCGCCGAGGAGGACGGTCAGGCGCGCCGTTCCCGCCAGACCCAGCAGGAAGCCGGCCGCGAACTGGCGGCGGTCGACCGCAAGCCGACCGAGTCGTGTCGGCGCCCGGCCCGGTGGTGCCCCGACTGGTCGGGCCGCGCCGAGCGTAGCCTTGCCCGGCGGCGCCTCGCCCGGCGGCGCCTCGCCCGGCGGCGCCTCGCCCGGCGGCGCCTCGCCGGAAAGCGCCTCGGTCGCGTCGTCATCCTGGGCGCCGGGATCGCCGCCCAAGGCGAGGCCCACGGCGAGCAGGCAGAGGCCGACCGCGACAATGTGGGCTTGGTACCAGGTCGTCTCGAGCTGTGCGGAGTACCAGAAGACCGTCCCGAAGGCGAAGAGTACGGTCGTGCCCATCCGAACGGACGTCCGGAGCCGCAGTCGGCCGAGCATCCACCAGCAGATCCCGATGTCGATCGCGGCGAGGAGCGTGAACAGGGTCTGGTCGTCCGTCGCGAGGCCCCACACCGCAACGAACGGCACCAGGAGGACCGCCGGGAGCGGAGGGAACGGCATCACCCCGCGAGCGACCCCATCGGTCGTGACGATCGGGAGAACGTCCTGGAAGTACGCGTTGCCGTGGCTGGCCGTCGACGGCCCAACCGGATAGCGTATCGCGGCCTGACCTTCCAGGAATGCCTGGGCCTGCCAGACGAAGTGATCGTAGGGGCGATCGGGGACCTGGGTGACCAGGTAAACAACGGCGGCCAGGACGACGAGCAGCACGCCGGCCGCGGCCAGCAGCCAGCGGTCGACGCGCGCCATGATCTGAGGGTCGGCCGCGGGGTCGATCCGTCGGCCCTGTGCTACGCTCCGGTCCACCTTCCACGCTCGTGCAGGAGCCGTTCCCTGTGACTGGTCCCGCATCCGGTGGGTCCGAGCGGGGCACAGGAGCGCCATCACGGTCGACCGGGACGCAGGGAGCCGTCGGTGCGATCCTGATCGTCCTCGCGCTCGGGCTCGCCCTTCGCCTCATCATCGCATACCTCCTCCCCGGATCTGGATTCGAGGTCGACCTCAACGCCTTCCGGTTCTGGGCGGCGAATCTCGCCCACGAGGGCCTGCACGGCTTCTATGACCGGGATTTCTTCCACGACTACACGCCCGGCTACCTGTACGTCCTGTGGCTCGTCGGGGTCATCGGCGGGCTGATCGGCGGGATCGGCGACCTGATCAAGGTCCCACCGATCCTCGCGGACCTTGCGATCGGCTACCTCGTGTGGTCGATGATCCGCGAGCTCGGCGCTCGCGACCGGCTCGCCCTGGTCGGCGGCGCGGCGGCCGTGCTCAACCCGATCTCATGGTTCGACAGCGTCGCCTGGGGCCAGGTCGACTCCTTCGGGGTCGTGTTCCTGCTGCTCGCCCTGCGCTCGCTGTGGCGCGACCAGCCCGAACGCGCGGCGATCTTCACGGTCATCGCCGCCATCATCAAGCCGCAGCTCGGCATCCTGATCCCGCTCCTGGCGGTGGTGACGATCCGGCGCGCCCTCTGGCCGACCAGGACCCAACTGGCTCCAGCCGGCCGGCTGGAGCCGAACGATCTCGCGCAGCGCTCGCTCACCGGCCGCCTGCGGGCGTGGGAGCGCCAGACGGACTCGGCGGCCCGCATCGTCACGACCGGCGTGGCCGGCTTCGTGACGGCCGTGGTCCTGTGCTTCCCGTTCGGCCTTTCGGTCATCGATCTGTCGACGCAGCCGCCGTTCATCCATTCGGGCCTGGTCGACCAGGTCGTGGTCGCCGGCGGCGGCTACCCGTACCTCACCGTCAACGCCTACAACCCGTGGGCGATCGTCCCGGGCAATACCGGCAGCAGCCTCGCGAGCGCCGGACTCTGGATCTGCGACAACACCGGGATCCCGGCCGACCAGTGCACGGCCGGGACCGCGCTCATCGCCGGGATCCCGGCTGTCCTTGTCGGTGGCGTGCTGCTCGTCATCGCGATCGGGCTGGTGCTGTGGACCGCCGCCCGCAATCCGAACCGCCTCACGCTGCTCGTCGCGCTGGCGGTCCTCGCGCTGGCGTTCTTCGTGCTGCCGACCCGGGTGCACGAGCGCTACGGATACCCGTTCTTCGCCCTGGGGGCGATCCTCTTCGCCGTCTCGCCCCGCTGGCGGATCGCCTACGTCGTGCTGACGATCGCGACCTTCGCGAACATGTACGTCGTCCTGACGACGCTGTACGACAACCCGTCGATTGACGACTGGTTCGGGCTGGGCGGCCTCATCCGCTCGCAGGCCGGGGTGATGGCCATCGCGATCGCCCACGCGACGGCATTCGTCTGGGTGCTCCTCCAGCTCCGGCGTCGCGCGAGCGAGAGCCTCGAGGAGGAGCTGGAGCTCGCACGGGTGCCGGGGTCAAGCCGGGCGCGCGTCGAGGCGTCGGTGGGTCGCGACCGGGCGGCGGAGCCGTGGACGTGGCCGGAGCCTGAGCCCGCCCGGATCGTGGCACCGGAGGGACGCCCATTCGACCCGCTCGTCCCAGGCGCCCGAGTCGTCGCCGGCGCCGCCGGGACCGGCCCAGGGACCGCCGCGAGTGCCGCGAGTCGCGCGGTCGCGATGCCGACCTGGTCGCCGCCGCGGACCTTCACGGAGCTGGGGTTCATCGGCTGGTTGCGCGACCGGCTCAGCGAACGACCGATCCGGCCCGACCGCACGGCGGATCTCCGGCACGAGCGCGGCGGCCGGCTCGACCGGCTCGACCTGTGGATCCTCGTGGTGCTCGTGGCCGCCACGCTCTGCCTGCGGACCTTCCGCCTGGCCGAGCCGTACCAGATGCACTTCGACGAGGTCTACCACGCACGCACGGCCGCGGAGTTCCTCCAGTCGTGGCGGTACGGCCTGTCCCACGACATCTACGAGTGGACGCACCCGCATCTCGCCAAGTACATCATGGCCGGCGGGATCGTCCTGTGGGGCCAGGACGATGTGAGCGCCACGAGTCAGCTCGGGGCGCCGGTCCGCGCGGCGGTCATCGAGGCGCGCCGCGACGATCCCACCACGAACGGGCGAGCCGGCGAGCGGGTCCACGTGGCCACCGGCGAAGAGATCCGCAGCTACGACCTTCGCACCCGGCAGCTCGTCAGCACGGTGCCGGCTCCCGGGGCAAGCGCGCTGGCCATCGACTCGACCGCCGAGCAGCTCGTCGTGGGGTTCGCGGATGGGAGGATCGAGTCCCTCGACCTCGCGACACTGGGCGCGGAAGGCATCGCGCGGCAGCAGATCGTCAAGGTCGCGCATCCGGTGAACCACCTGCTCGTCACCACCGACGGCGCGACGATCCTCGCCGCCTCCGACGACCGCCTGAGCGCGATCGATACGGCGACGAACCAGGTGACCGGCACGACCGACCTTCCGGGCATCGCCGATCTCGCAAACGCCGGCAGCGGCGCCGCGATCGTCACCACGCCGAGCGTGATCGCGGATCCGACCGCGATGGCCTCGAAGCTCGCGGCGATCATCGGTGGCGATCCGGCCGACTACGAGGCACGGATCGCCGGGGCGTCGCCCGATGTCCAGGTCGTCCTCGGTGCCCCCGGCGATTCGAAGACGCGGACGGCGGTCGAGGGTGCGATCGCCGATGGCAGCCTGTCGGGCCTCGAGGTCGTCGACCTGCCACGGGTGGCGGTGGCCGATGGCTCGGGCGTCACGTTCGTCGATCCGTCGACGGCCGCCGTCTCGAGCACGATCCCAATCGATGGCGGAGCGCACGGGCTGGCCATGGTCACCGGCATCGAGGACACGAAGATCTACGCGACGGCCGGTCCGGCGACGGCTCCTGTGTACGAGATCATCGCGGTTGCCGGTGACAGTGCGAAGAACGGCCCGGCCAGCCTAGGCCACCATCCCCTTCCGGGCCCCGGCACGCGGATCGCCTACGACGACGCCACCCAGCAGGTCCACGTGCTCGGCCGCGTCCCGGCCACGGACACGGGCGGCCATGAGGGCTGGACGGTCTACGTCATCGAGCCCCACGGCATCGAGCCCCAGGGCCCTGCCGTCTACGCCGATGCGAAGCTGCCGACGACGATGACGCCGGCGGCGTGGGCCATGGACGTCGAGTCGCAGTACATGACCGACGACCGCGAGGCGCTGCTCGTCTTCGGGTCCGACGGGGCCACGGCCTCGATCCCGCTCGGGTCACATGCCTTTGCCTGGCGCTTGCCGGGCGTGATCGCGGGGGCCCTGATGGCCGGCCTGCTCTACCTGCTGGCCCGGATCCTCTTCCGGCGTCGCCTGGTCGCCGGCCTCGTCGCCGCCTTCGTCCTGCTCGACGGGATGCTGTTCGTCCAGTCCCGGATCGGTATGAACGACGTCTACGTCGGCCTCTTCATCGTCGCCGCCTACACGCTCTTCGCGGCGGTCTGGACCGGCTGGTGGCGGAGCCGTGGGGCCTTCTGGTTATCGATGCCGGTGATCGGGCTGCTGCTCGGGCTTGCCCTCGCCTCAAAGTGGGTCGCGGCGTACGCGATCGGGGCGCTGGCGCTTCTCCTGCTCGTCCGCAGCGCCCTCGGTCGGGTGCTGGCGATCCTGGGGCTCATCGGCGCCACGAGCATCCTGGGCTACCTCGCGCTCGCCGTGCCGGAGGGCCAGGGCCTCGGCAACTTCGCCTTCCTCATCATCATGATCGGCCTCACGGTCATCGCGGTCGTCGCTGCGGTCCTGCACCCGATCGCCTGGTCGGACGACGAGATGCGGGCGGCCCTGCTCGGGCCGGCCGCCCTGGGCATCGCCGTCTTCTTCGGCGCACTGGCTCTCGGCCGGCTCAACGCTGCCATCACGATCAGCAAGCTCAGCTTCACGCCGCTGCACGTCGCCCTGGCGCTCGTGCTCGCCTCGCTCGTGGTAGCCGGGCTGTTCAAGCTCGCTGGAGGGCTCGGATTCGGACCCCTCGCCATCGCCCCCGGCCCGGCGGATCCCGCCCGCCTCCTCGAGCCGCCCGCGCCCGCGCCCGACGGCTGGCTCCGTCCCGGCTGGCTGGCCGGCCTGCCGGTCCTGTTCGCGGCGGTCTGCCTGATCGCCATCCCGCTCGTGGTGTACGTCGTCTCCTACATCCCATGGGCGCTCATCGAGAACCATCAGCTCTGGGAGGGTGTTCCGACCGGGCACACCGGGCAGACGCTCCTCGAGCTGACCGGCCAGATGTACGGGTACCACAACGGCCTCACCTCGGCGCACCCGGCCTCATCGCCGTGGTGGGCGTGGCCGTTCGACCTCAAGCCCGTGTGGTTCTACCAGGACGGCTTCGCCGCAGGAACGACCGCCGCGATCTACGACGCCGGGAACCTCGTCATCTGGTGGCTGGGCGTCCCGGCCCTGATCTTCGTCTCGATCATGGCGTTCCGGCGGCGGAGCCTGCCGCTCGCCCTGATCGCGATCGGCTTCGCGGCCCAGTGGGTCTCGTGGGCGCGCATCGAACGGGCGGCCTTCCAGTACCACTACTACACGGCGCTGCCCTTCGTGATCCTGGCCCTCGCCTACCTCGTGGCCGAGCTCTGGCACGGACCGTCGTGGCGGACCTGGCTGGCCGCGCGCCTGGCGGCAGCCGCCGCGATCGTGGCACCAGCCGCGATGTGGCTTCTGTCGCGGCCGCTCTGCGCGTTCGTCAGGGTGACGACCGTCAACCCGGGGTCCCAGGCCTGTCCGGCGACGATCCCGGATCTCGCGATCACCGTGCGCAGCCTCGCCCTGCTCGGCGTTGTGGCGGTCGGCGCGTTCGTGCTGGCGCGCGTCGTCCTCGCCCTGGGTCGCAGCGATGAGACGGATCTGTCGGCGGACCCGGACACCCGCGGCGCGCTCCTCCGGCTCCTGATCTCCGCCGGCGCGGTCGCGGGGGGTTTCATCGTCGCCCGGTTCCTGCCCGACACGCCGCTGTTCACGCTGAGCAGCGTGCCGGTCGAGCCGATCGCCCTCGTCGTGGCCCTGCCGCTCGGGTACTTCGCGTCGACGGCGATCGCCGCCCGGGACGCCCGACGGTTCGCGATCGGGGTGGTGCTCGGGGCGGTCGCCTGGTTCGTCGTGTGGTATCCGAACATCTCGGCGCTGCCACTGCCCGCGACGGTCGTGAACGCGTACCAGGGCGTGCTGCCGACCTACCTGTACGCCTTCCAGTTCCCCGTCAGCACGGTCGCGCGCAACGTGGCGACGCCGCTCCTGAGTTCCACCCTAGCCATCCTGGGCGTGGCGGTGACCGTTACCTGCCTGGTGGTCGCCTACTCCGCCTGGGCCTGGCGCGTCTCCCTCGCGGCATCGGCGGCCGCGAGGACCGGCGCCGGCGCCTCTGGCGAGGCCGCGGACGGCCTGGCACGCGGCGGCGGGGACGCCTGAGGGATCTCTGCCCGGAATCCGGGCGGGAGGCTGCCGCTGGCCGCCAGGCGCCGGATGACGAAGCCGTAGTACTCATCGACCTTGGCCGTCACGCGTGGCCAGCTGAAGTCCTCGGCGCGGGATCGACCGGCTTCGCCCATCTGGCGGGCCAGCTCCGGATCGCGGATGAGACGATCGATCGCGATCGCCAGCTCGTGCGGCTCGTGCGGCGGCACGAGCAGGCCCTCGCGACCACGCCGGACCACGCCCTTGTAGCCGTGGATGTCCGAGCACACGATCGGCGTCCCGGCGGCCATCGCCTCGAGCAGGACGATCCCGAACGATTCGCCGCCAGTCGCGGGCGACGCGAAGACCGTCGCGGTCTTGAACAGCTGCGCCTTCTCGGTGTCGCCGACGCGGCCGAGAAACTCGACGCCCTGGAGGCCACGGGTCGCGACATATCGCCGCGCCTCGCGCTCCTGTGGGCCGCCGCCGACGACCAGGAGCCGCGACTCGGAGCCGGTCTTGCGCAGGATCCGATGGGCCTTGAGCAGGTCGAGCAGGCCCTTGCGCGGTTCATGACGGCCGACGAAGAGGACGTTGGGCGTGCCGTCCTGCCAGCGCGCGATCGGGATCGCCGAGGCATAGCGCGCGATGTCGACCCCGTTGGGGATGACCTTGTAATCGCCTGGGAAGAAGCGATCGATGAAGTGGCGGGCCGCGGCGCTCACCGCGATCCTGCCGTGCAGCCGGGTGGCGTACCCGCGTAGGGCCCGGCTGCCGAACTCGTACGAGGGCGAGAACCCGGCGTAGGCGTGGAACGTCGCGATGTTCACGCTCGTGCTCTCACGCAGGAGGAACAGCGAGAGGAACGGGACGAACGGCTCGTGGAAGTGGAGGACGTCGAAGCGCTCGGCTTTGAGCATCGAGCGGATCTGGCCCAGGTACCGGGGCGAGAACGTCAGCGTTCCCACCGAGCCATTCGTCGGGACCGATACGCCGACCCCGAGGCGGATGATGTCGCCCTCGGACGGGCGCTGCGGGCCGTGGCTCGCCGTGAGGATCCGCACGTCGTGGCCGCGCAGCCGCAGGTTCTCGTAGAGGTAGCGGACGTGCTGGGCGACGCCCCCGGCTTCCGGGTAGATGTACGGACACACGAGGCCGATCTTCACGACCGATCTCGCTCGGCGTCGGCAGGCCCGGGTCGAGCGCCGCCGGACCTGGGACGGGGCTCGTAGCGCGGCGGCCGCGCCCGGCCGCCCGGGTACCCGTGGTCCCGCCCGGTGCCATCCTGCCGGATCCGCCCGCTCACCTCGTCCCGGGCGTCGCGGGCGCGCTTGCGCAGCTGTTGGCCGAATACGCCGAGCTGTCCGCTCGCGCCGTGGAACGACCCGCCATGCTCCGTGAAGCCGGCCTCGATGGCCGCTCGAAGGTCCGCGGCCGAACGGCCCTGGAAGGTCGTCCAGCCGCTGCCGATCGCCGAGAGTGCATGGGCGTCGCTGCTCCCCACGTGGGCCAGCCCCTGCTCGTTCGCGAAACGCACCACCCGATCGTGCCACGGCCGGCCAAGCGCCGTCGGGTTGAACGTCTCGAGCGCATCCGGGTGGACGGCCGGATCGGGGTCGTCGAGGAGCCGCCGCAGCACCCAGCCCTGGGCGCACATCGGGTACGGGACGAGGGGATGGGCGGGGATCGCGAGCCCGCCGGCATCATGGACCGTGGCGATCGACGCCCGGAGCGAGCGGTACGGCCGGATCGGCCGCTCGATGAACAGCGCCAGCAGGTGACCGCCGAGCGTCGTGATCTCCTCGCCGACCACGACCTGGATCGCGAGGCCCCGGTCGGTGGCCATGGCGCGCGCCGCCAGCGCCGCATCGACCCGCTCGTGGTCGGTGATCGCGATGACGTCGATATCCTCCCGCGCCGCGACGAGATCGAGGATCGCCGCAGTGTCGGCCGTGCCGTCGGACGCGACGGTATGGATATGCACGTCTGCGCGGCCGGGGCGCTCGGTCATGCCGTGCCTGTGGGCGCGGCGGGTCCCGCCGACTCTGCCGACTCCGCCGACTCTCCGGAGCGCACGCGTTCGAGGTCCGGCCAGATCGGGAAGAACACGGCCCACCACTGCTCGGGCGCCTCCGCGACGATCTGCTCGAACGCGGCGGCGATCGCGGTCATCGTCGCGGTCACCCGCTCACGGCGCGTCCCATCGGCCGGAACCTCGACGGGCACCAGGCGACCGCGGTAGCGGCCCCGGCCGGCCCGCCGGGCGCCGACCGCGAACATCGGCGCGCCCGACTCCACGGCCAGCATCGCCGGGCCCAGGGGCAGCGATGCCGGCGCCCCGAAGAGCGCCGTCAACCTCCCGCCACCGGTCAGGTCGCGGTCGCCGACGAGCCCGACGCTCGTGCCCGCGCGAAGAGCTGCCAGCAGCTCGCGCCGGGCCTCCCGCAGGCCGACGATGCGGACACCGGCCGCCCCGCGCGTCCGGATGAACCAGGCCTGCAGCGCCGGATCGTCGATCGTCTCCATCGGCGCGACCGCATCGCCGACCCGACTCGCGAGATAGAGGGCCGGCAACTCGATCGCCCCGAAATGGAGGCCCAGGAAGATCGAGCCACGGCCGGGCGTGAACGCCTCGGCCACGACATCCGGGTTCTCGATGAGAAGCCGCGCATCGACGTCACCGGGGCGGATGCCGGGCGTGCGCGCGACCTCCAGGTAGTACAGCGCGAGGTGCCGGAACGCGCGCCGCACCAGGCGCTCCAGGACACGGGCATCTGTCGCCGCGGCGTGCACGGCCGCCGAGCCAAGCCCGCTGGCCGCCAGGTCCTGGGCGACGCGCCGCAGGTTGCGCCTCGCCTGGGCGGCCCGTTCGGGCGCGAGCCGGTACCAGAGGCCGCCGGCGAGCTCCGCGGCACGGATCAGGGGCCTTTCCGGCAGGCGGCAGAGCAACCACGAACCCGCGATCAGCAGGCGGCCCCGCAGCCAGCCACGGGCAGCGACCACGGTCAGGCCGGCCCCGGATCGGCGATGCCGGCCGCCATCAGCCCGGCGCGGCGCCCCAGGTCGGCCGCCTCGTCCGCGCTCGCCGGCCAGATCGGCTTGAAGCTGTACCACTGGTCCGGGGCCGCCGCGATGGTCGCCGCGATCGCATCCGCCATCGCCTGGGTGGCCCGCAGGAGCTCGGCCGGGTCGGATGATGCGACGTCGATCGGCTCGGACCAGCCGACGTGGAACGTGCCGTCCCGCCGCCGCCGGATCTCGATCGGGAGGATGCGTGAGCCAGTCTTGGCGGCGAGGGTCGCGGGGCCCGCCGGCATCGTCGTCCAGGCACCGAACAGGCGGACCGGGATGCCGTCGGATCGATAGCCCCAGTCGACGAGCAGCGCCAACATCTCGCCGCGCCGGAGCACCCCGAAGATCTCGCGCAGATTGCGCCAGGCGATGACCCGCACTCCCCACCCCTCACGTTGCCGGCGCAACAGCTCGTAGAGCTCGGGGAAGGACGAATCGTCGGCCACGACGCTGATCGGCATGCCGTGTCGCGCGATCGACGCGGCCACGGCCTCGTTGTTGCCCACGTGGCACGCGACAAGGATCAGCCCCCCGCCATGCGGATTGTCCTGCCACAGCCGGCGGACTCCCTCGAGATCGAGGTCGGGAACGAGGCCGACCAGTTCGGCCGTTGGCCGCGATGGCAGGCGCATGAGCTCCACGAGATAGCGCCCGTATCCGCGGTACGTGCGAAGCGCCAGGGCGCGCACGCGGCCATCGCCCGGCGCGACGCCCAGCACGTGGGCAAAGTTTCGATCCGACCAGCGCCGCCTCGTCGGTCGGAGGAGGTAGGACGCCTGGGACAGGTGCCCGATCAGGGCGGCGGCCGGCCTGGGCGGCAGCACCGCGAGGGCCCACGCCGTAGCTCGATAGCCCGCGACGGCGAGGCGCTCCACGATGCGCGGCGCGCTCCCGCGACGGCGATGAGGTGCCTCGAGCCCGCGCTCGCGTGCGGTGCTGGGGATCGGCCGGCCTTCTCCTCGGGTCACGTCCTGGTGGGGGTCGCGACCTTGGCCGGCGTCCCGGCGAGCTTCCGCAGCCGCCGCTTCGCCGGCGCCTCAGTGCCGACGAGCGTCTCGCTGTCCTCGCCGCTGATGAACGCCTCCACCCGGTTGAACGCGATGTCGTCGTGGATCTGCTGCGGCGGGCTCTTCATGAAGTAGCTCGACGGCGCGACGAGCGTGCCTTTGAGCCCCCGGTCCAGGCCGAGCTTCAGGCAGCGGATCGCGTCGGTGATGACGCCGGCGCTGTTGGGGCTGTCCCAGACCTCAAGCTTGAGCTCGGCGTTGAGCGGCACGTCTCCGAAGGTCGTGCCCTCCATCCGGATGTAGCACCACTTGCGGTCGAGCAGCCACGGGACGTGGTCGCTCGGGCCGACGTGGACGTTGTCCGGGTCCATCTCGTAGTCGAGCATCGAGGTCACCGCGTTCGTCTTGCTGATCTTCTTGCTCTCGAGGCGCTCGCGTTCGAGCATGTTAAGGAAGTCGGTATTGCCCCCGAAGTTGAGCTGGTAGGTCCGGTCCAGGCGGACGCCGCGGTCCATGAACAGGCGAGTCAGGACACGATGGCTGATCGTCGCGCCGACCTGGCTCTTGATGTCGTCACCGATGACCGGCAGGCCGGCCTCGGCGAAGCGGCGCTGCCAGTACGGCTCACGCCCGATGAAGACCGGGATGGCGTTGATGAACGCGACGCCGGCCCGGAGCGCCTGCTCGACGTACCACTTGGTCGCCTCCTCGCTGCCGACCGGCAGGTACGAGACCATCACGTCGACCTCGCGCTCCTTGAGGATGCCCACGATATCGGCGGTCGGGCCGGGCGCCTTCTCGATGATCTGGCTGAGGTACTTGCCCAGGCCGTCGTGAGTCATCCCGCGCTCGACGGTGACGCCGGTATGCGGCACCTGCTGGAAAACGTAGGTGTTGTTGGGCTTGGTGTAGATCGCCTCGGACAGGTCATTGCCGACCTTGTTCTTATCGATATCGAAGGCAGCCACGAACTCGATGTCCTTGACGTGATAGCCGCCCAGATCGACGTGCATCAGGCCGGGGACGAAGTCGTCCTTCTTGGTGTTCTCGTAGTAGTAGCGCCCCTGGACGAGGCTGCTGGCGCAGTTCCCGACGCCGACGATGGCGACCCGGATCTTGCCGTCCTTGCGCCGGCCGGCGCCCGCCCAGGTGTTCGTCGGCGTCGAGCCGTTCTTGCCGTTCTTGCCGCTGGTGCTCACGTGGTCGTTCTCCGTGCTGCGCTTTAGAGGCTCGAGGTGGGGCCGGCCGATCGGGCCTGGCTGCGGACGTGGAGGATGCGTTGGATGACGGTGATGGTGGAACCGATGGTGATGATTCCGAGGGCGAGCAAGAGGACCGTGGCACCCGTGCTGGTGGTCATCACGGTGGGATGGGCGCTCGTGATCAGCTCTCGCACGCCGAGTGCCCCGCCAACGATCAGGCCCAGGCCCAGGATGACGAGACGAACCTCCCTGGGCATGATCCCTACCGCTGCCATCCCGCTTCCCTGGGTGAAGCCCAATCCCTCCGATCTGGCCCTCGTATAGCTGACCATGACCGAGGAACCGAGTGCCGCCGCGGCGAGCTCTACCCCGTTGGGGATGCCGATCCGTGCGAGTCCCACGATGATGCCGACGTAGACGATGACCTCGCCGGCGCGGTCGAAGACCGAGTCCAGGAACGCGCCCAGCTTGCTGACCTTGCCGGTCGCCCGGGCGAGCGTCCCATCGAACATGTCGAAGATGCCACCGAGGAATACGACGACGCCGCCGACGAGCCACAGCTCTCCCAGTGACAGGAGCACGGCACCGACAACGGTGATCCCAAAGCCGATCAGTGTGAGCGCATCGGGCGTCAGGCCGAGCCGGCCCATCCCAAGCGCGATCGGCTCGAAGACCTTCTTGATGCGACCGCGGGATTCGTTGGAGATCGTCATCGAGGCGCGGTCAGCTCGCGAAGCCGAGGATCGCGCGCTGGCGTTCGGCGACCTCGTCGAAGGCCTCGGGCCGCAGGCGGCAGATGGTCTCCCGGCCGACCCGATGGGTCTCGACCAGGCCGGCGACTCGAAGGCGCTTGAGGTGGTGGCTCACGAGCGGCTGGCTCAGGCCCACGTGGGCGATGAGCTCGGCCACGCTCGCTTCACCATCGGCCAGGCGTCGCACGATGCGAAGGCGGTTCACGTCGGCCAGGGCCTTGTGGAAGGCACGCAGCTCGCGCAGGTCCTCGGGCTGGAGCACGATCGAAGCGATCGTCGAGCGGATCCGAGCGGGGGTCGGCACGGGCGGGGAGGCTCCTGGAGGCGTCGCATCAATGCTGGTTGATATCAACGGATGTTGATGCTACGGGCCGTGTTCCCGCAGTGTCAAGCGTGGCGGACTGCCCGGCGCGCGGCGGGGCGGCCAATGGCGGCCGGTCGCGACGCCTCTACACTCGGGTCGTGGACCGTCGATCCGCGCTCGTTCTGCTGGTCGTCTTCGGCGCCGGCGTCTTCCTCGCCGGGCTGGAGCTGATGATCACGGCGGTCGCCCTGCCCTCGATCCTGGCCGACCTCGCGGACGTGAACGGCTCGTCCGCCTGGGTCCAGCTGCGGACGGCGAGCTGGATCATCAATGGCTACCTGCTCGTGTACATCCTCGTGATGCCACTCGCGGGACGGCTTGCCGACGTCTGGGGTGTCCGCCGGCTGTTCCTCGCGGCCCTGGCCGTCTTCGTTCTCGGGTCCGCACTCGCCGGGGCAGCCCAGGACCTCGGCATGCTGATCGCCGCGCGGCTCGTCCAGGCCCTCGGTGGGGGGGTGCTCGTGCCGGTCGGGACGGCGGCGGCGGCCCACCTGTTCGACGGCCCCACCAGGCCTCGGGCGCTCGGCGTCATCGGCGCCCTGACGTTCCTGGGCATGGCCGCGGGCCCATTCCTGGGCTCCGCCATCCTCGGCTCGGTCCATCCGGACAGCGCCCTGGCGGGCGCGGGCCTGACCGGGACGACGGTCGTCGGGCTTGTCGCGCCGGCCTGGCGCTGGATCTTCTACCTGAATGTCCCGATCGGTCTCTGCGGCCTCGCCCTGGCCTGGGCGGCGTCGGCCGGCTGGGAGACGTCGAAGCGAGAAGGCCGGGTCGACTGGGTCGGCGCCGCGATCTTCGGTCTGGCGCTCGGGGCGGGGCTCATCGCCCTGACCCTCATCGGGGCGGGCGAAGCCGCCGGCTCGAGCGTCGACCCGAGGACGGCCACGGCAGCGCTGGCCGCGCTGGCCGTCATCGCCACCGTGCTCTCGGTGGTCCGGGCCTCGCGAGCCGCCCGGACGGGAGATTCGTTCCTCGAGATCGGCTTGTTCCGCCACCGCGCCTTCAGCGCCGCGGCGCTCGTGTCGCTCCTCACGGGGTACGCCTTCGCGACCGCGATCATCGGCGGCGCCGTCTTCGTCGATCGTGTCCTGTACGGCGGCCCGGCCGAGCAGCGCCTCGCCCTCGGCGCGCTGGCCGCGGCAACGGCCCTCGGCGCGCTCGCGTCGGGGTTCCTCGTCCGGGTCGCAAGCTACCGGATCATCACGCTCGCGGGCCTGGGATTGTGCGTGCTCGGGCTCGCGCGGATGGCGGGCTGGACGGCCGCGACCGACATCTCGACCGCCGCGCTGGACCTTGCCGCGTTCGGCCTGGGCTTCGGGCTGACGGTCACCCCTCGCTCGACCGCGGCGATCGAGGCCGCCGGCCAGGGATCGTTCGGGGCCGCGTCGTCGGTCGTGACCGTGGCGCGGATGGTCGGGATGGCGACCGGCCTCGCCATCCTGACCGCCTACGGCTCGACGACGATCGACCGACTGTCGGCCGAGATCTACGCCACGCCCGATGCGTACCGTGCCTACATCCCCGAGACGTTGCGTGATCGGCCGCTGCGCGATCCGCTCGTCGTCGAGGCGCTCGAGTCCTGGGCTTCACGTGAGGCCGCTTCGATCATGGTCGGACTGTTCCTTGTCGCGGCGGCCGTGACCGCGGCGGCCGTGCCTCCGGCGTTCGTGCTCGGCGGCGCCTCCCGGCGCGCGGGCCGAGCATCGTCCTCGGACGAGGCGCGTATGCTCACCCGCGATGACCGACGGGAACCGGACCTCGTCCTCTGAGACCCCGAGCTCGCCGCTCGGCGAGCCGGTCGCCCACCGCCGGCGGCCGACCTCGGCGCGGTCCCCCGGACAGACCTACGTCGTGGCGATGGTCGATGGGAAGCTCGTGGAATCGGAGGGCGACAAGGCGCTAGCCGGGCTCCCCGATCTGGTGGCCCACTCAGACGCCGCGGTCTGGGTCGACCTGTCCGACCCGTCGCCGGCCCAGGTCGAAGCCGTCGGCGAAGCCCTCGGCCTGCACCCGCTGATCGTCGAGGACGTCCTCGAAGGCAACCAGCGCGCGAAGATCGAGGCGACCGACGGGATCGTCCATATCGTCCTGTTCGCTCTCCCGAGCACCAAGCAGCTGGCTCTCAGCGAAGTGGACATCGTGCTCGGGGTCGGCTTCCTGCTAACCGCCCACGAAGCATCGTGGGATCCGCGGGCGAGCCACCACCTGCGCGGGGCCGGCCTCGGGCTGATCCTCGCCAAGGGCGTCGACCACCTGCTGTGGGCCATCTCCGACGACATCGTCGACGGCTATTTCCCGTACGCCGACCGGCTCGGCGACGCGATCGATGAGGTCCAGGACGACGTGATCCGCAAGCCGACTCCCGACACGCTCGAGCGCCTGTTCGGACTCAAGCGCGAATTGATCGGCGTGCGCCGCGCCGCGAGCCCGACCCGCGAAGTGTTCAACCAGCTCACGAATCGCGACCTCGCGCTGATCGATGTCGAGGAGATCCTCTACTTCCGTGACGTCTACGACCACGTCATCCGCCTCACCGACGAGATGGACAACTACCGCGAGCTCGCCTCATCGACCCTCGACGTCTACCTGACCCAGATCAACAACAACCTGTCGGTCATCATGAAACGGCTGACCGGCGTGACCGTGATCCTGGCCGGCGTCGGTGCCGTCGCCGGGATCTTCGGGATGAGCGAGGCCGGTTCGGCCCTCGGGGGTGCCGAGGCGGCCGGGTTCTGGGTGATCACGTGGACCCTGGCGGCCATCGCCGCGGTCGCCGCGGTCATCCTGCGCAAGATCGACTGGATCTGATCAACCGCAGACCACCGGGTGGGGTTTCGGGTGCGCGGCGGTATGCGACGCTGCCTCGACCGAGAGCGGCTTGGCGATCACCTGGGTCTTGCCCGGCGTCCCCTTTGGCCCCTCGGATGTCTGCAGCCAGAGCTGGTCCGTCGTGGCGGCGATCGCATCGTTGAGGTTGCGCTGGTCGCGACGCACCTGCGTGATCTCGTAGAGGAAGCGCATGTCGTCACTGGTCCACACCTCCACGACGAGGCCGCGCTGCTGGGGCCCCGGAGTCCGCAGGAGCGGCAGGAACATGCCCACGCGAGCGTGGGCATACAGGTACGTCGCCCGCCCGGCGCCCGGCCGGCTCATGTCGCCGAACCACATCGCGACATCACACAGCGGGTAGTCGGTGGGGTCGGCCGGCGGCTTGACGACCGGCAGGTCGATGCCCAGCGCGGCGATCCGGACGCGCGTCGCCACCCGGTCGGCGGGGGCGCTGGCGCTGGGCGCCGGCTGCGCCGAGCCCAGCGGCGGCAGCGTGATGAGCGGCGCCGGTGTGCTTGCCGGGGGGTGCGTGGCGGCTGGCGTCGAGGAAGCGCCGGGACCAGCCTCGGCCGGGGTCGTGTACGACAGGAGCCCGGCGGCGAGGAACGTGACGCCGACGGCCGTGAGGACGGCCGGCAACAGTCGAGTGCGGATCCGCTCCGCGAGGTCGGACATGGGACCGGAATGCTAGCGTGGGTCGCTCGAGCATGCCCCGGACCGCTCGTACTGGTACCCTCCCGCGGAGATGTCGCCCCGCCTGTCCATCGTCGTCGGCCTCGTCGCCGGCCTCGCCACCGGGGCATTGGTCATCGGGGGGATCCTTGCCTTCGCCCCCGAGCCGATGCCGGTCGCGACGCCGGCGCCGCAAGCGTCGCTCGCCGTTGCCTCGCCGGTCGCGGCTTCGGCCGGATCGAGCTCCGGCCCGAGCGCCGGCTCGAGCGCAGGCTCGAGCGCGTCAGCGAGCTCGTCCGGCACCGCGGCCGGTCTCTTCCACGTCGGTGAGATCGCTCCGGCGCTCGTCGTTCCGCAGGTCGGAGGCGGCACGATCGATATCGCCAACCTCCGCGGGAAACCGGTCTGGGTGAACTTCATGGGCACGTACTGTCCGCCGTGCCAGGACGAATTCCCCCTGATGAACGGGTTTGCGGCTCGGTATGCCGGCACGGGCCTCGTCATCCTGGCCATCGACGTCAAGGAGGACGAGGGCACGGTCGCGGCCTTCGCCGATCGGTTGAACGCGACGTTCCCGCTGGGGCTCGACACCGACGGCTCCGCTTCCACGCGATGGGGCGCGATCGCGCTGCCGGTCCATTTCTGGATCGACAAGGACGGGGTCATCCGCGATGGCGCGCTGGGCGGGATCGGGCCGGACGTCATGGCCCGCGGCCTCTCGACGATCCTGCCCGGGGTGAAGGTCACGCCCTGACCGACGGCTCGATCGCGCCGCTGGTCGCGCCTCGCCGCCTAAGCCAGGCGCGGCCTCGATCAGCGGGCGATCGTCGAGATCGCGTCCGAGGCGGCGCTCACGAGACCGAGGATCGTCGTCGGGAAGAGGCCGAACAAGATCGTCAACGTGGTCGCCGCTGCGAGGCCGCCCCACAGGAGCGCGCCGTGCTGCATGGCCGGCGCATCGTCGGCCGGATCGCGCATGAACATGTAGACGACGACCCGCAGGTAGTAGAACGCGGCCGCCGCGGCGTTGAGCACGGCGATCACCGCGAGCCAGGTGAGCGGGCCGCCCGCCTGGACGGCGGCGAAGATCACGTAGGCCTTGGCGAAGAACCCGGCGGTCGGCGGGATGCCGGTCAGCGACAGGAGGAACAGGGTCATGAGGACCGCGAGCAGCGGTTCGCGCCGACCCAGCCCCGCGAACGTCTCGAGCGACGAGGTGACGCCGGCGCGCTTCTGGAGCGCGGCGATCACGGCGAACGCGCCCAGGTTCATGAACGCGTAGGCCGCGCCGTAGAACAGCAGCCCGTCGAGCCCTTCGACCCGCCCACCCGCATAGGCCGCGAGACCGACGAGGATGTAGCCGGTGTGCGCGATCGAGCTGTAGGCCAGCATCCGCTTGACGTTGTCCTGGGTGAGCGCCACGAGGTTGCCCAGGGTCATCGTCAGGGCCGCCAGGATGATCACGACGGGCAGCCACCAGTGCGCGAGGGGTCCGAGGGCTTCGACGAACAGCCGCAGGACCAGCGCGAACGCTCCAACCTTGGGCCCCACCGACAGGTAGCCGGTGATCGGGGTCGGCGAGCCCTGGTAGGCGTCCGGCGTCCAGTAGTGGAACGGCACCGCCGCCATCTTGAACGCCACGCCCGTGGTCATGAACGCCAGGCCCATCGCCAGCCCGGCTGACAGTGGCGCCTGGCCGGCGACGATGGTCGCCAGCGCCGCCGCGACGGCGTCGACCCGGGTGGTCCCGGTGAGCCCCCAGACGAATGCGAGCCCGAACAGGAAGATCGCCGAGCTGAACGAGCCGAGCAGGAAGTACTTGATCGCCCCCTCGGTCGAGTAGGCGTCGGTCTTGTGGTAGCCCGCGAGCATGTAGCCCGGCAGGACCATGAGCTCGAGGCCCAGGAAGAGCAGCAGCAGGTCGGTCGAGGCCGCGATGAGCATCGCGCCCGTCAGCGCGAAGACGAGCACGATCGCGAACTCGGCGACCGGCAGGCTCCGCGGCAGGAGGTAATCGGGGGCGAACAGGATCGTCAGGACGATGACCGAGACGAACAGGACATCGAGGAATGTCGTCAGATGGTCGACCGTGTAGGCGCCGCCAAACGCGGTAGCGTCGGTCGATCCGACCGTGAGCACGAGGGCGGCCGTGACCGCCAGCCCGATGAACGCGGCGGCGAGGGCCGGCGCGGACCGTCCGGGCCAGACGAGGTCGACGACGAGGATCGCGGCCGCGGTGAGGATCGCCGCGACGAGCGGGGCGATCGTCACCAGGTCCTGGAAACTCAATGCGCCGCCCCGCCTTCGATCGCTGCCGGCGCCGCGCCGGACGTGTCCTCCGCGTGGCCGGGCAGGAGGACCCAGATGATGCGAGCCACGATGCCGGCGATGATGAGCCCGACCGCGCCGACCGCGACGGCCGGCGGGACGGCGATCGGCGCGCCCTCGGCCGCGCTCTGCAGCGTGTCGCGGACGGTCCCATCGACGAGGCGGAGGATGAGCCCGGGCTGGACGCCGAAGACGACGACGAGGGCGGCGAGCGGGGTCAGCGTCAGGATCTCGATCGGCTGCAGGTCGGTCAGGCGAGTGCCGACGCTCGCGAAGAAGTCGGACAGCTCGCCGAAGAACATCCGCTGGAACATGAACAGCAGATAGCCCGCCGCGAGGATCATCACGAACGTGGCGATGGCGGCGGCCGCCGGGTTGGCCTCGAACGTGCCGACGAGGGTCAGGAATTCCCCGACGAAGCCGGACAGGCCGGGCAGCCCGCCCGAGGCGAACGCGAAGAACCCGAAGACCGCCGCGTAGACCGGCATCCGGGCCGACAGCCCGCCCATCTTCGCCAGGGTCCGGTCGTGGGTCCGCTCGTAGATGACGCCGACGAGCAGGAACAGGGCGCCCGTGATCAGGCCGTGGTTGATCATCTGCAGGATCGCGCCCTGCAGCCCCTGCTGGGTGAAGACGAACAGCCCGAGGGTCACGAACCCCATGTGGCTGACCGAGGAAAAGGCGACAAGCCGCTTGAGGTCGGGCTGGACGAGGGCGACGATTGCCCCGTAGATGATCGCGATCAGCGAAAGAACGATGATCGCGGGGGCGAACGTGTGGGCCGCGTCGGGGAAGAGCGGGACTGCGAATCGGAAGAACCCGTAGGCGCCGAGCTTGAGCATGATCGCGGCCAGGATCACCGAGCCGGCCGTCGGGGCCTCCGTGTGCGCGTCGGGCAGCCACGTGTGGAACGGGAACATCGGGACCTTGATCGCGAACGCGAGGAAGAACGCGAGGAAGGCGCCGATCTGGAGCGCCGGGGCGAAGCCGCTCGACGCCGCGAACTCGCGCAGCGCGAGGAAGTCGAAGGCGCCGACCCATGAGCCGCCATGGGCCGCGGAATAGGCATAGGCGGTCGCCAGGATGGCCACGAGCATCAGCAGCGAGCCAACGAGCGTGTACAGGACGAACTTGATGGTCGCGTAGATGCGGTTCGCGCCGCCCCAGATCCCGATGATCAGGTACATCGGGACGAGGACGATCTCCCAGAAGATGTAGAACAGGAACAGGTCCAGGGCCAGGAAGACCCCGATCATCCCGACCTCGAGGATCAGGAACGAGATCATGTACTCCTTGATCCGGGTCTGGATCGGCCGGAAGCTCGACAGGATGGCGATCCAGGACAGCGTCGTCGTCAGCACCACGAGCGCCGCCGACAGCCCGTCGACCCCGAGCTTGTACTGGATGCCGAAGACCGGGATCCAGTCGAACGTCTCCACGTACTCGAAGCCGGGCCGGCCGGGGAGGTAGCCGATAAGTAGCAGCAGTGACACCACCCACGCGGCGAGCGCGAAGCCGAGAGCGGTGGGGCGGGTCCAGCGGGACGGCAGGACCGCGACGGCGATGGCGCCGACGAGCGGCAGGAACGTGATGAGCGAGAGGATGGGCAGGTTGCCGATCATCGTCAGCGGCCCGCCAGGATGAGGTACGACCCGGCCATGACGATCAGCCCGACGGCGATGCCGAGCGCGTAGTTCTGGACTCGGCCGGTCTGGACGTGGCGCAACCCCCGGCCGGCGCCCACGGTCGCCCGGCCCACGCCGTTGACCGTGCCGTCGACGACGTTGCGATCGAACCACCACAGGCCGTACGCGATGCGGCCCCCGATGACCATGAAGAGCAGGTGGTTGAGCTCGTCGAACCACCACTTGTTCAGCGATGCGCGGTACAGGAACGAGAGCCGTGCGCTCACCTCCCGCACGCGCTCCGGGCGAGCCGGCAGCTGGATACCGAGCAGCTCCGCGCCGAACAGGCGCCACGCGATCGCGACGCCGACGGCCGCGACGGCCACGCTCGCCAGGATGAGCGCGCCATCGATCCCGAACAGCTCGAAGCCCGCCGGCGCATGACCGAGCGCGACTTCGGCCTCGTGGAAGACCGGTTCGAGCCAGGACTTGATCGGCCCGCTGCCGAAGGGCAGGCCCAGGGCCATGCCCATGAGGACGGACGGGATGGCCAGCAGGATGAGCGGGACCGTCATGACCGACGGTGACTCCTGGATCCGGTCCCAGATGTGCTTCGGGCCGCGGAAGTCGCCCCAGAAGGTCAGGCCCATCAACCGGAACATGTAGAACGCGGTCATCCCGGCCACGACGAAGCCTATCGCCCAGACCCAGATGAACCCGAGCTTGAACGACTCGCCGAGGATCTCGTCCTTGCTGAAGAAACCGGCCAGCGGCGGGATCCCGGCGATCGCGAGCGAGCCGATGAGCATCGTCGCGTAGGTGGTCGGGATCTTGCGCGCCAGGCCACCCATCTTGCGCATGTCCTGCTCGTCATGGACGGCGTGGATCACCGATCCCGAGCCGAGGAACAGCAGGCCCTTGAAGAAGCCGTGGGTCATGAGATGGAAGATAGCCGCGGTGAACGCCCCGACCCCGAGCGCCGCGAACATGTAGCCGAGCTGGCTCAGCGTCGAATACGCGAGCACGCGCTTGATGTCGGTCTGGGTCATCGCGATCGAGGCAGCGAGGATGGCGGTGAAGATGCCGATTCCCGCGACGATGACCAATGAGGAGGGTGCCGCCGCGAAGAGCGGGTTGGCCCGGGCCACGAGGTAGACGCCCGCGTTGACCATCGTCGCGGCATGGATGAGCGCGGAGACCGGGGTGGGGCCCTCCATCGCGTCGGGCAGCCAGACGTGGAGCGGGAACTGGGCGCTCTTGCCCATCGCCCCGGCGAAGACCAGTAGCGCGGTCGCGAACAGCGGGATCGGGTTGGCGTCGCCCTGCGCCAGCAGCTTTTCGATCGACTCCCGGATGTTCAGCGTGTGGATGCCGTCGAGGGCACCCGTGTTCAACCAGATCGCCATGATGCCGAGCGCGAAGCCGACGTCCCCGACGCGGTTGACGATGAACGCCTTCTTGGCGGCGAGGGCCGCCGAGCGTTTGCGGTACCAGAAGCCGATGAGCAGGTAGCTCGAGAGACCGACGAGCTCCCAGGCGACGAACACGACGAGCCACGAGTCGGACAGGACGAGCAGCAGCATGCTGAACATGAAGAGATTGAGGTAGGCGAAGAACCGCCAGTACCCCGGGTCGTGGCTCATGTAGCCGATCGAGTACACGTGCACGAGCAGCCCGATCGTCGTGACGACGATGAGCAGGCAGGCGGTCAGGGGATCGATGACGAAGCCGACCTCGACGACGAATCGATCGGCCGGGATCCAGGTGAACAGGTGGACGGCATAGCCGTGCGTGTCAGCGGAGCCCTGAAGCAGCGGCGCCGTCCCGGTCAGGACGTCCAGCGCAAGGAGGCTCCCGATGAACCAGACGGTGAGGATCGCGAGGACCGGGATCCAGTGCGCCGACTTGTCCAGCCGCCGGCCGATCGCCGCAGTGATCAAGAACCCCGCGAGCGGCAGGCCGACGAGTGCCGGGATCAGGCTTGCCCAGACGCTCACTGGCGCATCGCGTCGTATTCGTCGACGAGCGGCGTCTTCTTGTTGCGGTAGATGGCGATGACGATGGCCAGGCCGACGGTCGCCTCCGCCGCGGCGACCGCGATCACCATGAGCGCGATGACCGATGCCTGTGCCCCGAGCTCCGGGATGAAGGCGCCGAAGGCGACGATCGCGAGGTTGACCGCGTTGATCATCAGCTCGATCGACATGAGCATGCTGATCGCGTTGCGCCGGGCCAGGAACCCGAACGAGCCGATCGCGAAGAGGATCCCGGACAGGACGAGGTAGGCGTCGAGGCTGTTGCTCATGAGGGACCGCCCGGCTCGCGTTTCGCGAGGAACACGCCGCCGATCACGGCCGCCAGCAGCAGCACGCTGACGACTTCGAACGGCAGCACGAAGTCGCTGAACAGGACGCTGGAGAGGGCGCTCGTTGCGATGCGGACACGGTGTGTGGCCGCCCCCCAGTCAGTGGCACTGATCGCCAGCGCGATGAGGACCGCGAGGACGACCGACAGGATCGCGGCCGGGCCGGCCTGGGTCTGGAAGACCAGGCGCGCCGGGGCATCCTTCGTCTGGGTGAGCATGATCGCGAACAGGATGAGGACGCTGATGGCGCCGATGTAGACGATGACCTGGGTGGCACCGATGAGGGGCGCGCCGATGAGGACGTAGATGCCGGCGAGCGCCCCGAAGCAGACGATCATCGCGAGGCCGCACCGGATGATGTCGCGCATCGTCACGACGAGCAGACCGGCGCCGATCATCACCGCCGCGAGGACCCAGAACAGCGCGTCCTTCCAGTCCTGGCCGAGGAACACAAGCATCACCACGGCGATGCCGAGGACGGCGCCCATGACCGCGAGTCCGAAGAGCAGCGAGACGAGCGTCCGGGCCACGGGTTGGCCTACTCGTGTCCGCCCGGTCCGAGCGCGGCGACCGCGCCGTGACCGTTGGCGCCATGATCGTGGCCGTTCCCGTTGTGGCCGTTCCCTCCCTTGGCGGAGACCCCGGCCAGCGCCGGCGGCAGGACCGGCAGGACGCGAGAGGCGTCGATCGGCCGGCCGGCGGCGGCCGCCCGGCTGGCCCAGTCGCGTTCACGATGGATGTAGGTGACCTCGGTCTCCCGGTCGATACCGGCGAGGGCGATGAGATCGATCGCGGGCTCGGCGCGGCTCGTGTGCGAGAGCTCGAAGTCGCCGCCGTCGCGCAGCGCGTCGTACGGGCAGGCGTCAACGCAGATGCCGCACAGGATGCAGCGGCTCTCGTCGACCTCGTACTTCTCGAGGACGCGCGGCTTGGGCATGAGGGCCCCGGTCGGACAGGTCTCGGCGCAGCGGCCGCAGGAGACGCACGGGGTGTCGTTGAGGCTCATGTCCAACGGCGTCGTGACGAGCGTATCGAAGCCGATGCGCATGAAGTCGTAGCACGCCGCGCCGACCACCTCGGCGCAGACGTTGGCGCAGCGGCCACAGTCGATGCAGCGCGACGGCTCCCGGAGGATGAAGGCGTGGGAGTCGTCGCGGATGTAGTCGTGGTTCGTGCCCGTGAAGCGGTTCTCCGTGATGCTCCGGTAGCCGGCGCCCTGGTGGTACTGCGGCTCGAGCGTCTGGAGCGTCGTCCCATACTCGATGCCGAGGCGGCGCAGGTCGCAGAAGCCGATCGCCTCGCAGGTGCACTGCAGGCAGCGGGTCGATTCGGCGACAGCGTCCTCGCGCGTGTACGGCAGCTCGTACTCGATGTAGCTGTGGTTGCGCTCATTCGCCTCGAGCGGGGTCATCCGGTAGCGCGGTTCCTTGATCTCGCTGGTGAACGGGACGATCGAGAGGAACTCGGGCTGCGGCTCGGCGAGCGTTTGGCGGGTCCGGATGGCGGAGAGGTCGAGGCCCTTGAGGTACGCGTCCACGGCGTACGCTGCGCGTCGACCCTCGGCCACCGCCGCGACGACGGTCGCGGCGCCGATCCGGACGTCGCCGGTGCCGAAGACGCCCGGGCGGCCGGTCTCGAACGTCACGGCGTCGGCCTTGAGCCGGCGCTGCTTCGTCGCTTCGACGCCCTCGGAGCCCGGACCGATCCAGTCGAGCTCGGGCCCCTGGCCGATCGCAAGGAGCACGCGGTCGCACGGGATCGTGAACTCCGTGCCCGGCGCCGGCTCCGGGCGGCGCCGGCCGGACGCATCGGGCTCGCCGAGCTGCATCCGGATGAATTCCACCCCGGTGACATTGCCGGCCTTGTCGGTGATGACGCGCACCGGTCCGGCCTGGAAGATGGCCGTGACGCCTTCCTCGATCGCATCGTGGATCTCGTCCGCCGCCGGCATGTCCTTCATGTCGCGGCGGTAGACCAGCGTGACCTCCTTGGCGCCCTGGCGGACCGAGGTCCGCGAGCAGTCCATCGAGGTGAAGCCACCACCGATGACCACGACCCGCTTGCCGGCGTGGTTGGGGTACGGCAGGCCCAGGGTGGCCGTCCGCAGGTATTCGAGGCCGTCGAGGACCTCGGTCGCGTCCTCGCCCGGGATGCCGAGCTTGTTCGTGTCGTAGCAACCGATCGCGACGACGACCGAATCGAAGCCCTGGTTCGTGAGGTCGTCGAGCGTGAAGTCCCGGCCGAGTCCCGCGTTGCAGACGATCTTCGCGCCGAGGCGTGTGACGGACTCGTATTCGGCCTCGAGGACCTCGACCTTGGGCAGGCGGTACTGCGGGATGCCGTAGCGGAGCATGCCGCCGGGCGCCGGGTCGCGCTCGAATACCGTGACGTCATGGCCGGCGATGAGCAGGTAGTACGCGGCGGCCATGCCCGCCGGGCCCGATCCGATGACCGCCGCCCGGCGTCCGGAGGGCGCCTGCCGCTCGAACGGGACCGGCGGGTCGACGCCATCGTCGAGCATCGCCTTGAGGACCTGGTCCCCGGCGTAGCGGTGGGTGTCGCGGATGGCGATCGCCTCGTCCACCTCGTCGCGCCGGCAGTGCTCCTCGCACGGGGCCGGGCAGACCCGGCCCAGGACGGAGGGGAACGGGATCGTTCGCTTGAAGATCCGGGCGCTCTCGGTCCAGTTCCCCTCGGCGTTGGCCTTGAGGAAGCCCGGGATGTCGATGTGGCTCGGGCACTTGTTCTGGCAGGGCGGCAGGCAGTACGCGTTGTGGTCGCTGAAGATCAGCTCGAGGTTGGTCCGGCGCAACCGGCGGACCTCCTCGGTCTGGGTCTGGACCTTCATGTCCGGCTCGCACTGGCGCGAGCACGAGATCGGCGGGTGCTCCTCGCCCTCGACCTCGACGACGCACATCCGGCAGGCGCCGAAGCCCGGCAGCTTGGGTTCGTAACAGAGGGTCGGGATCTCGATCCCGTTGTCGCGGCAGACCTCGAGGATCGTCTGGCCCTCGAAGCCCTCCAGGACCCGGCCGTCGACCTCGATGCGGATCCGCGGGCTCGATTGCGGCCGCTGCGGCGAGGAGGTCTCAAGCAGGCGGTCCGCGAGCGCCTCGGTGCCTTCGGGGACCTCGGGGCGGCGCTCGGGGCGGGTCAGGAGGTCAGCCATGGGTCGCCTCGGTCCGGACCGGCGCGGGCCGGCGTGCGTCGTCGAACTCGGACCCGAAGTATCGCATCCCGCTCGTCAGCGGGAGCGTCGCCAGGCGCTCGTGGTCGCACAGCGCGGAGGCCACCATGTCGGCGGCGAGATCCGTCGCATCGCGCCCGTCGGTGGGTCGGGCGAGGCCCGCCTCCCTGCGTCCGACGATCTCGGCGAGCCGGCGGGTTCCGATCCGACACGGGATAGACTTGCCGCAGGCCTCGGTGGAGCAGAAGCGGGTGAGCACGCCGATGAGCTCGACGAGGTCCGCCCGGTCGTCGACGACGACGATCGAGCCCGAGCCGACGTGGGCACCGGCGGCCCGCAGCGCATCGAAGTCGTACGGCGTGTCGAGGAGGTCGGCCGGCAGCAGGCCACCCGACGGCCCGCCGATCAGGACCGCCTTGATCTCACGCCCGGTCGGCAGCCGTCCGCCGAGCTTGACGATGTCGCGCAGCTTCGTGCCGATCGGCACCTCCGCGACGCCCTCGCCGGCGGGCGTGCGGACATTGACGAGGATCGTGCCGGGGCTGTCCTTCGCACCGATCGCTGCGAACGCCTCGGAGCCCTCGCGGATGATCCACGGCAGTGCCGCGAGCGTCTGGACGTTGTGGACGACCGTTGGCATCCCATCGAGGCCGCGTTCCGCCGGGTGCGGCGGCCGCTGCTCCGGCTGGCCACGCTTGCCCTGGAGGGCCTTGAGCAGGACCGTCTCCTCGCCGAGCATGTAGGCGCCCTGGACCGGGCGGACCGCCATCACGATGTCGTGGCCGGAGCCCAGGACGTCGTGGCCGAGAAAACCTGCGTCGGTCGCCGAGCCGATGGCCGCGGCCACGCGCGCGATGACCTTGGCGTCCTCGGCTCGGACGGCGATGAAGGCCTCCGCGGCATCGATCGCGTAGGCGGCGATCGCCGCGCCCTCGATGACCGCGAACGGGTTGCGCAGCAACAGCGTGCGGTCGGTCTCCGATGCCGGGTCCGCCCCGTATCCATTGGCGACGAGGTAGCGCCGCGGCGCGTCGACCGACCTCGCCGTCCGCCACTTCTCGACGGCCGGGAAGCCGGCGCCGCCGCGGCCTCGGAGTCTCGACGCGCCGACCGCCGCGACGAGTGCATATCCGCCGAGGTCGCGGATCGCGCGGCGCAGTCCGTCGAACGCCCCGGCGGCCACCGCCGCATCGAGGTCCGTCGGGTCCGCCGCGCCCGCCCGTGGGAGGAGGATCGTCGGCCACCCGGCCGGCGTCTTGAGGATCCTCGTCATGGCGTCAGGCCCGGGCCGGTGTGCCTGGGCGATCGTTCCCGCCCAGCGCGGCATCGAGCGCCGCGAGGTACGTCGCCTCGGGTGGTCGGTGGTCGTCGACGGCCCGCGCCTGCTCGGTCGAGGCGGCCGGCTCGAAGCGCAGGTGGGCGTAGTAGCTCGCGGTGCCGTAGATCATCGCGTACCAGGTGCCCGTTACGTGGCTGATCTGCTTGAGCGCCGCGACCGGCAGGTAGCCATAAGCCGCCTGGGTCTCGTCGAGGATCTGGAGCATGTCCGCCGGATCGTGATCGTGTTCCTCGAGGATCCGGTCCAGCTCCCCGAGATCGACCGCCTGGAAGGGCCGGAAGGCCGGGTCGGGGACCGGCCGACCGGAGCGCCGCAGCGCGGATTCCTCGCGCCGCTCGCCGTATGTCTCGGCAGCGCCCCAGTGGACGTGATAGCGGCCGCGCGTGTCGATGCCGCCCATATCGATGCATTCGATCGGGCAGGCCTGGGCGCACTGGAAGCAGGTCTCGCACTTGATCGTGCCCCACTCGTCGTAGAGCAGCTGCAGCCGGCCGCGGAACTTCGGCGGGACGTCGATCCGCACCTCCGGATACATGATCGTGACCTTCGGCTCGAAGAATCGGCGCAGGGTCAGCGCCATGCCCTTCGCGAGGCCGAGGCCCGGGATGAGGCTCATGCGGTCACCGCAATCCCTTGACGACGACGAGCGCGGCCGCGGTGATGAACAGGTTGAGCAGGGAGGCCGGCAGCAGCCACTTCCAGGCGAAGTCCATGAGCTGGTCGATCCGCACGCGCGGCAGTGTCCCGCGCATCCAGACGAACGTGAAGACGAAACCGTACGTCTTGACCATGAACCAGAGGATACCGGCCACCCAGTCGAGGCCGACGTACGCCCACGCACCGATCAGCGTCACGATGAACAGGTTGGCCAGGACGAACCCGACGATCAGCGCCTGCCAGGTCTTGATCCGCGAGCTCGCGAGCCAGAACGGCGTGGCGAACAACAGCGTCAGCACGACCGGGCCGAGGCCGATGAGCAGGAGCAGGCCGATCCCCCACGACCCGGGGTCGATCGTCAGCTCGACCGGCCACGGCCAAGGGAACGGGGCGTTCCAGCCGCCGAAGAAGAGCGTGACCAGCAGCGCCGAGATGATGAAGACGTTGACGTACTCGGCGAAGAAGAAGAACCCGAAGCGCATGCCCGAGTACTCCGTGGCGAAGCCCGCGACGATCTCGGAGTCCGCCTCTGTCAGGTCGAACGGCGTGCGGTTGGCCTCGGCGGTCGCCGCGATGAAGAAGATCAGCACGCCGAGGGGCTGCTGGAAGACGTACCAGTCAGTGAACCAGCCGGCCTGGTTGCGCACGATCGTGTCGATGTTCATCGTCCCGGCCAGAAGGATCAGACCGACGACCGACAGCGTGAGCGGGATCTCGTAGCTCACGACCTGGGCCGCCGAGCGCAACCCGCCCAGCAGCGAGTACTTGTTGTAGCTCGACCAGCCGGCCATGAGCAGGCCGACGACCGACAGGCCACTGATCGCAAAGAAGTAGAGCAGGCCAAGGTTGAACGCCTGGCCGACGATGCCGTTGCTGAACGGCACGACCAGCAGGGCCATGACGCTCGCGAGATAGACGACCACCGGGGCCCAGGTAAACACGATCGGATCGACACCCGTGGGGGTGAAGTCCTCCTTCATGAGGACCTTGAGCCCGTGGACCACCGACAGCAGGGAGCCGTATGGCCCGACCCGGTCCGGCCCGATCCGAAGATTCATCAGCGCGATGATCTTCATCTCCATGTAGATGATCAGGAAGGCCGTCGGGATGGTCATGAGCAGCACGATCGTGACGGCGAGCACGAAACGGACGATCGGCAGGTTGGCCGCGAGCGTGTCCAGGATCGGCTGGCCCAGGAGCGCGATGACGGCGACGAGGGCGACCGTCGCCACGATGAGCAGCGGGATGAGCAGGAACAGCACCTTCCCCGGGAGGGTCAGGCGGTCCCAGCCGCGCGAGATGACGGTCATCGGGCCACCACTACTTGTCGACGCCGCCCATGATCGGATCGAGCGAGGCCATGACGGCCATCGTGTCCGCGATCAGGTGGCCGGGCATCATCAGCCCGACCGCCTGGAGGTGGATGAAGGACGGATCGTGGATCCGCATGCGGAACGGCTGATCCGTCCCGTCGCTGATGACGTAGGCGGCGTACTGGCCGCGCGGGCCCTCGATGCCGGCGTAGGCGCGCCCAGGCCGTGGCCGGAGCAGGCGCGGCAGCTTGGCCATGATCGGCCCGTCCGGCATCTGGTGGAGGCACTGGTCGATGATCCGCAGGCTCTGCTTGATCTCGTCCATCCGCAGCAGGTAGCGGGCGAAGCAGTCACCCTCGCTGCGGGTCGGGATGTCGAAATCGAGCTCGGGATAGATGCTGTACGGGTGGGCCCGCCGGACGTCGAACGGTACGCCGGTCGCGCGCAGGTTTGGCCCGCTGAACGCCATGCGGAGGGCCGTGGTCGAGTCGATCGTGCCGAGACCGCGCATCCGGCGGACGAAGATCTCGTTCTCGTTGAGCAGCGTGTTGCCCGACTCGATCTGCTCGGTCGCGTGGCTCATCCAGTCGCCGAGGCGGCTCATGAAGTCGTGGTTCAGGTCGCCGTTGACGCCGCCGATCCGGAAGTAGTTGAACAGCATCCGCTGGCCCGTGAGCGACGCCAGCATGTCGACGATCTCGTCCCGCTCGATGAACGACCAGAGGATCGGCGTGAGGCCGCCCAGGTCGAGGGCCATCCAGCCGAGGAAGAGGGCGTGGCTGGCCACCCGGTTGAGCTCGGCCGAGAGGACGCGGATGTATTCGGCACGACGCGGCACCCGGACGTCGAGGAGCTTTTCGAACGCCATGACCCCGGGCCACTCGCAGAAGAGCGAGCTGACGTACTCGAGCGGGTCCAGGTAGCAGATCGCCTGGTGGTAGTCGGCGTTCTCGCACAGCTTCTCGACGCCGCGATGGAGGTAGCCGAGCACCGGGTCCAGGTCGACGACCTTCTCGCCGTCGATCTTGAGGACGACGCGGAGGACGCCGTGGGTCGATGGGTGCTGCGGGCCCATGTTGAGGAGCATCTCGCCGTCGCGCAGCGTGTAGAACTCCGCCTCGCGTTCGGTTCGCGGCGGATACGGCGGCACCGGCTCGAAGACGCCCAGCTCCTGGTCGAGGGTGACCCGAGGGTCGTCGGTGGACGGGCGGCCGGCGCCGGGTCGGTCGGTCGTGGCGGTCATCGTGGCTCGCTCCGCGGTCAGGCCCCGCTCCGACGAACGTTCGCCGTCGCCGGGGCGTTGTGGGGTGCGTGGGTGCGCTCCATCGGCCGGACGCCGCCGCCGGGCGAGCGCGCCGCATCGTCGGGGAGGTAGAAGTCCTTACGAAGCGGGAAGCTCGTGTAGTCGGGCGGCATGTAGATGCGGCGCAGGTCGCGGTTTCCCTCGAACGTGATCCCGAACATGTCGTACGCCTCGCGCTCCATCCACTCGGCGCCCTTCCAGAGGAACGTGACGGATGGCGCCCGTGGGTCGTCGCGCGAGAGGCGGTCGGCGATGACCCGCAACCAGTCGCTCGTCGTCTCGCTCCAGAGGTGGTACACGACCTGCATCACTTCGCCCGTGTCGACGCCGGCGAGATCGGCGAGGAACTCGAACCGGAAGCCCGGCTCGTCGTGGAGGGCGGTCAGCACCTGGGTGACATCGCCCGCCGCGATGCGCATCTCGGTCTCGTCGTGGCGCTGCCGGATGGGCCCGGTCAGCTGGTCTCCGAAGCGACCCTCGAGCCGGGCCTTGAAAGCGCGATCCACGCCTAGATCTCCGCCGGGACGGTGGGCCCGATGGCCCGCTCCGGCCAATGACCGCGCCGGTCCTTCACCAGCTGCTGGAGCTTCATCAGTCCGTAGATGAGCCCCTCCGGGCGAGGGGGGCAGCCGGGGACGTACACGTCGACAGGCATGACCCGGTCGATACCCTCGACGGTGGAGTAGCTGCGCTTGTAGCGACCGCCCGAGCACGTGCAGTCGCCCATCGCGACGCACCACTTCGGCTCGGGCATCTGCTCCCACAGCCGGACGAGCGGCCCCGCCATCTTCGTCGTCAGGGTGCCGGCCACGATGAGCACATCGGCCTGGCGCGGGCTGGCCCGGAACGGGAACATCCCCCAGCGGTCCATGTCGTTCTTCGAGGTGGCCGCCGACATCATCTCGATCGCGCAGCAGGCCAGCCCCGACAGGAGCGGCCACAGGCTGTTCATCCGGATGAGGTCGAGGACGTAGTCGGCCTTCGTCGGGATGACCTCGAGCACGCCGCCCCAGCGCGCGTCGTCGCGCCGGCCCAGGCCGCTCGCCTCGAACTCGCGGAGGTGCGTGATGTCGGTGGGCCGCCCCCCGTCGTAGGCCAGCGGATCGTCAGCCTGCCACAGCGAGTTGGCGACCACGATCGGGGCGAGGACCTCGTCCGAGGGCCTCGTCGCGGGCAGCGACGGCCGGTCGGCGTGGTCCGAGGCGATCGCCGTCTCGTCGGCAGGGCCGGTCGCGAGTCCCTTGGTCTCCGGCTTCAGCGCCATGACAGTGCGCCCTTTCGCCAGGCATACGCGAGCCCGAGGAGGAGGATCGCCACGAAGATCAGCATGCTGACCAGGCCCCCGAGGAGCAGCTCACCGAACGCGATCGCCCATAGGTAGATGAACACGACTTCGATGTCGAAGGCGACGAACAGCAAGGCGTAGATGTAGAACGACACGCCGAACCGGGCGTGCGTATCGCCGTACGTGTCGATGCCCGACTCGTAGGGAAGGCCCTTGTGCTCATCGCCGCGGTTGCGATGCGACACCAGCCAGGCCGCGCCGATCGTGAGGAAGACGAACGACACCCCGGCGAAAGCGAACCCGAGGATGTACCAGATGCCGGTCAATCCGAACTCCCTTCGAACGACACGAGAACGCGGCGTCGTAGGACCCGAGGACCCTTGGCGGGTGGCAGGCGCACCGAACCGGGCACCGATACCGGACTCATTCTATCAGCGGGCGCCGTGACGCCGGGTCCGCCGCCGGCCGGCCGGATCGGCCTGCACGGGCGGATGGATCGGGAGGGGCGCGACGGGCGGCGAACCGTCTGGGGGCCGCGTTGCCACCCTCGCGCGGCACCGGTCGGGAAGCGAAGCGCGCCGAGCGCGCGTGCAGGTTCACGCTCCGCTTCCCGATGGTGCGGCCGTGCGACGGCCGTCGTGAAGCCTGGGCGGCCGGGGGTTCGCGCGGCAATAGGGCATTCGCCCTAACGAGTCCCCTGGGCGTCTCGTCGTCCGGCGGGCAGCCGGAAGGAGAACATCCGGAGCGGCGCATCGTCGGGGGCGAGGCGCCAGCCGCGACCGAAGGCCATGACCCGGAACTGGCCCATCGCGGCCGGATCGAGCAGCCGCAGCAGCGCTGCCCGGATCAGCGCATAGGCTTCGAATGTCGTCGCCGGATCCGCCTGGATCTCGCGCAGCCGCTCCTCGATGCCGAGGCCCATGAGCGCCTCAGCCTGGGTCGTGATCCCGACGGTCGAGAGCCCCGCGCCGTGGGCGGCTCGTTCGACCGCCGTCACGTCGACGTGCGCCGTGAGGTCCTGTCGTCCAACGTGGCGATAGGGATCGTCGTGGACCTGGTGGCGGACGTAGGCACGGAGGGTCCCGTCGCGGCGACGGATGGGGTCGTACAGCTCGGCCGCAGCGGCCCCATAGTCGATCAACAGGAGCAGTCCGCGTCGCAGTTGGCCGGCCGCGCTGGCGATCCAGACGTCGGCCGCCAGGCCGACCTCGGCCGTCTGACCCTCCACGAGCTGGATGCCTTCAGCGGAAAGGTGGTCCGCGAGGCTCGGTGTCGAGGGCTCGATCTCGATCTCGTGCAGGCCACCGCCCGCATCGAGGTCGACGGCGACCTCGTGCAGCCCGCCGTCGCGCCAGCGGACCCGGTGGACCGGCAGCGCATCGAGGATCTCGTTGCCGAGGATGACGCCCTCGATGGACGCCGCAGGGTCCGCCGCGTCGACGACATCGCCATGTCCCGCCGCTGCCAGCCGGTTCGCGAAGACCTCGACGCGCCGCGGGTCGACGTCGACCGCCTCGTAGCGCACCGCCGCCCGGAGGGGCGAGCCGACCAGGGTCAGCTCGTCGAGGATCGCGAGCGCGAGGGTGCCGGTTCCCGCGCCCGATTCGCGCACGACGAAGGGCGATGGCCGCCCGAGCCGATCCCACACGTCGTCCAGGGCGACGGCGAGGGACGCCCCGAAGATCGGATGGAGCTCCGGGGCGGTCAGGAAATCGCCCGCCCGGCCGGGTCGCGCGGCCGGCCCGCGGTAATACCCGGCCTCGGCGTCGTACAACGCGAGCTCCATGAATCGCGCGAACGGCATCGGGCCGCCGCTGCGGATCTCGTCCCTGATCTGCTCGAGGAGGCCCTCGTCGGAGCCCACGTCGGACAGGTCGGGCGGCGGCTCGCGGCGTAGCTCGGCGCGCGCGCGGTCCATCGCCGATCAGCCTGCCGGGGGGAGGGCGAGACGGATGCCCGGGCCCACGAGTGTATGCCCGCCGAGGAGCACCGGGATCGGGGCCTCGGCCGCGGCCCGCGTCAGCTCGCGGAGCCACGCGTCGGCGATCGCTTCGTGGAGCAGGAGATCGGACGCGAAGCGATCCTCGGCCACGGGCCAGGCGGCCTCGTCGGGCCCTAGCCGGTGCGCCAGCAGCACGCGGCTGTCGACGATGGCCCCTTCCCCAAGCCGCGCCAGGACGCCGCCGAGCGATGCGGGACCGTGACGCTCGAGCAGGAGCCCGAGCACGGAGGCGGGCGGGCGTTGCCCGGGCCGGCTCGTCCGAAGCCCCCGTTCCTCGATCAGCGCACGAACGCGCGCCGCGACGTGGCCTTGCAGCCAGTCGACTGTCTCGGCCGACGTTCGACCGATGACGGCGAGTTCCGCCGCCCGGTCCGCGGCCACGCATCGCAGTCGGGTGAGCCGCTCGTCCACGCGGTCTGATGTGGCCGACGGGAGCGCGGCCCGCCACCGACCGCCGAGCAGCGCGAGGTCGAGCGGCCCGTCGAGATCGATCGCCAGGCGCCAGCGCCGCCGCAGGTCCGTGACTGGGATGCGGGCCGTCTCGCTGAGCCAGCGCGGCAGGGCGTTGTCGGTCGCCAGGTCGTCCGGGACGGCGGACAGGACCTCGCCGGCCCGGGCGATCGAGACGATGTCGGCGGAAAAGCGGTTGTTCGCGAGCGCCTGAGGCTCGGGCGCGCCGGCGGCCTCGACGAACGCCCGGCGTTCCGCGGCCGATGCGAGTGGGATCGCCCCGGAGCCGAGGACGACGAGCCCCCCGTTGCCGAGCGCCACCGCGACCGCGCGCAGGCGCGTGCCGAACGTCTGGCCGTCGGGCGGCCCGGCGACGATGGCGACATCGGAGGCGCCGGCTGCCACGAACTCGCGTCGATGCTCGTCCGCGAGGCGCTCCCGGGCGGCTGACAGCGTCCGGGTCAGCGGGCCGGCGTCCGGACCCGGTTCCGCGTGGAGGATGATGACCGTGACGTCGCGGCGGGACACCGTCCGAGTCTAGACGCCGTGCAGGGAGGCACCGTGGGCGAGCGACGACGGGTGCGTGCCCACGTGGGGTTGGGCTCGAATGTCGGCGACGCGGCCGGGACGCTGGCCCGTGCCGTCCGCGCGCTGGCAGGGCTGCCCGGCACGTCCTTGCGGGGTGTCTCACGCCTGTACGCCACCGCGCCATGGGGCGTGATCGACCAGCCGGACTTCCGCAACGCGGTCGTCGCCCTCGACGTGTCGGTGGTTGGGGATCCGGTGGCTGCGGCGCTTGATCTCCTCGGCCGACTCAAGACACTCGAGCGCGGGGCCGGTCGGCGGCACCGCCGACGCTGGGGCCCGCGCGAGCTCGACCTCGACCTACTGCTGTTCGGTCGACACCGGATCTCTGTCGAACGGCCACCCGAGGCCCGGTCCATCGAAGCCGACTCGGATCCCGCCAAGGCGGCACGTCGCCTCGAGGTCCCGCATCGGGACGCCGGGGAGCGGTTGTTCGTGCTCGCCCCGCTGGCCGACCTGGCTCCCCGCCTCGTGCCGCCGGGATGGCATGAGACGGTCGAGTCCGCCCGGCGTCGCCTGGCGGCCAGCGAGCCACCCGATGTGGTTCGGGCCGTCGGATCGTGGGACGAGGCGCGGGGACGCTGGGCCTGACCTTCCCTGTGCGGCGCCAACCCGAGCGGCGCCAACCCGAGCGGCGCACAATCTGGGCGACCGACGATCGATGGCCGCCCTCGTCGGGTCGGGGCAGCAACACGGAGGACCACGATGACGAAGATCGGCTATGCCGCCATGCTCGAACAGTTCCACCCGAACGACCTGCTCGACTGGTGCGCCCTGGCCGAGGCCTCCGGGTTCTCCGCCGGCTTCATGGTCAGCGAGCATTTCCATCCGTGGACGCCGCAGCAGGGGCAGAGCGCGTTCGCCTGGTCGTTCATGGGCGCCCTCGGGCAGCGGACCAGCCTCAGGTTCGGGACAGCCGTCACCTGCCCCGGCTTCCGGTATCACCCCGCGGTCATCGCCCACGCGGCCGCGACGCTCGGCGCGATGTACCCGGGTCGGTTCTACCTGGGCCTCGGCTCGGGCGAGGCCCTCAACGAGCACGTCGTGGGCGGGTACTGGCCGGAGGTCGGGGTCCGCAGCGCGATGATGTTCGAGGCGATCGAGATCATCAACAAGCTGTTCACGGGCGAGGTCGTCAAGCACAAGGGCGAGTACTTTACGCTCGAGAAGGCCAAGCTCTACACCCGGCCCGAGACGCCGGTGCCGATCTACGTCGCGACGGCCGGTCCGCTCAACGCCAAGAAGACCGGTCGGTTGGCCGACGGGATCATCACGGTCGGCGCCGCGGACGAGAAAATGGACATGCTGCGCGGCAAGTTCGAGGAGGGGGCCCGCGAGGCCGGCAAGGACCCCACCTCGTCCCCGAAGTTGCTCCAGATCCACATCTCCTGGGCGCGTACGGACGAGGAGGCCGTCCAGAACGCGATGGTCGAGTGGCCCAACGGCGGGATGCCCTTCTTCCCGAAGCAGGACATCCGGTACCCGGAAGACTTCGCCGGGATGGCCAAGCTCGTCCGGCCCGAGGACTTCGCGAACCGGGTACTCATGACGAGCGACCTCGAGGCCCACGCGAAGCAGCTCCGGCGCTACGTCGACATGGGCTACGACGAGATCCATCTCCACAACGTCGGGCGCAACCAGGCGGATTTCATCGAGACCTTCGGTCGGGAGGTCCTGCCCAACCTGCGCCTCAGCTGATCGGCGGGCGCCGCCTGACGACATCGGTGGGCGCCGAAATCCTCCGTGCGCGGTGCGCAGCCGGGCTCAGTCCGCGACGACCGCCGTCAGGGCCTCGACCGCGGTCCACGCGTCGAGGAAGGTGTTGTAGAACGGGACCGGGGCGAGCCGGATGATGTCGGGCTCACGGAAGTCCGCGATCACGCCGCGGGCCTCGAGCGCTGCGAGCCGGGCCGGAGCCCTGGGCACGCGGAGCGACAGCTGCGCGCCGCGCGCCTCCACGTCGCGCGGAGTCAGGATCACGACCTCGGGCGCGAAGGCCTCGAGCAGATCCTCGAGGTAGCCGGTCAGCGCCACGGACTTCTCGCGGAGCGCGGCGATCCCGACCTCGTCGAACATCGCCAGCGACGCGCGAATGGGAGCGAGCGACAGGATCGGCGGGGTCGAGACCCGCCAGCCGTCGGCGCCGCGGCCGGGGTCGAAGCCCTCGTCCATCCGGAAGCGCGATTCGGGGTCGTTGCCCCACCATCCCGCGAGCCGGGGGCGTCCGGGATCGGTCGAATGCCGTTCGTGGACGAAGATCTGGCCGAGCGCGCCCGGGCCGCCGTTGAGGTACTTGTAGGTACACCAGATCGCGAGATCGACGTCGGCGTCGTGCAGCGCCAGCGGCACGTTGCCGACCGAGTGCGCGAGGTCCCACGCGGCCAGGGCACCTGCGCGATGCGCGGCCGCGGTGAGGCGTCCGATGTCGCGGGCCTGGCCGGTCGCGTAGTTCACGCCGGCCAGCAGGACCATGGCCAGGCGATCGCGATGGCGCTCGATGGCCGCCTCGAGCTCCTCGGTCGAGAGGAGCGCGGCACCTTCGCTCGGCCGGACGACGACGAGCTCCGTTTCCGGGTCGAGACGGTGCAGCCGCAACTGGGATTCCACGGCGTACCGATCCGAGGGGAACGTCGGCGCATCGATGAGGATTGCCGTGCGCCGGCCCGCCGGCCGGAAGAACGATGCGAGCAGGAGGTGGAGATTGACGGTCAGCGTATTGAGCGTCGCCACCTCGGCCGGCCGAGCCCCGATGAGGCGGGCGGTCGCGTCCCGGATCGATCCGTCGGCCTGGAGCCAGCCATCGCCTGAGCGGAACCAGCCTTCGACCCCGAAGCGTGCCCACGACTCGAGCTCAGCCTCGACGGCCGCCCGGGCCGCGACCGGCTGAGCCCCGAGCGAGTGGCCTGCGAGATAGACCGCTGGTGAGCCATCGCGCGCCGTGGGGAGGCGAAATCGCCCGCGTTGCGGGGCGAGCGGATCGGCCGCGTCCAGGGCCAGCGCCCGGGCGCGCGCGGCCGCGAGATCGGCCGCCAGATCCGCCCCGGGCATCGTCTAGAGCCGGACCCGCGGCGGACTGTCCCGATCGAACATGTGGACCGTGTCGACGAATCGGACCTGCTTGGTCTGGTACGCCATGACCAGCGAGTGTGTCCGGGCGCCGCCGCCGAAGAAGCGCACCCCTTCGAGCAGGTCGCCGGCGGTCACCCCGGTCGCCGAGAACACGAGGTTCTCGCCCGGCGCCAGGTCCTCCGTGTGGTAGACCCGTTTCTCGTCGCCGTGGCCCATCCTCGCGCCGCGCGCTCGCTCCTCATCGCTCCGATAGCGGAACCGGGCCTGGATCTCGCCCCCGAGGCAGCGCAGGGCGGCGGCCGTGATGACGCCCTCGGGCGCGCCCCCGATGCCCATGACCGCGTGGACGCCGGTCCCCGACACCGCGCACGAGATCGCCGCCGAAAGGTCGCCATCGCCGATGAGCTGGATTCGGGCGCCCGCTTGGCGGACCTCGGCGATGAGCTTGTCGTGGCGGGGACGCTCGAGGATGACGACGGTGATATCGGCGACCTGTCGCCCAAGGGCCTTGGCGATCCGCCGAAGATTTTCGGTCGGCGACCGGCGGATATCGACCTTGCCCGCGGCGCCCGGTCCGACGCACAGCTTTTCCATGTACGTGTCCGGAGCGTGGACCAGGCCGCCGGCCTCGGACGCCGCCAGGACCGTGATCGCGCCGGCCTGGCCGTGGGCTACGAGGTTGGTCCCCTCGAGCGGGTCGACCGCGATGTCGATCGCCGGGACGTCGTCGCCCGCCGCGGACGCCCGGCCCACACGCTCGCCAATGTACAGCATCGGCGCCTCGTCGCGCTCACCCTCGCCGATGACGATCCGTCCCGCGAACTCGATCTCGTCCATCGTCCGGCGCATCGCCTCGGTGGCGGCCGCGTCGGCTTCATCGCGTTCGCCTCGACCCATGTGCCGGGCGCTCGCGATCGCCGCCGCTTCGGTGACGCGAACCATCTCGAGCGCGAGGAGCTGTTCCACCGGCGCGTCTCCTCTCGCTTCCTGGGCCGGCGTCAATGCCGGAAGTGGCGACGACCGGTGAACACCATCGCCATGTGGTGGCGATCGGCGACCTCGATGGCCATCTCGTCGCGGATGGATCCGCCCGGCTGGATGATCGCCGTCACGCCGGCGCCGGCGGCGAGCTGGATCCCGTCAGGGAACGGGAAGTACGCGTCCGAGGCCATGACCGCGGTCTTGGCGCGGTCCCCGGCCCGCCGCACGGCGATCTCGACCGAGACCTGGCGCGACGCCTGGCCGGCGCCGATCCCGACGGTCGCTCCGTTGCGGGCGAGGACGATGGCGTTCGAGCGGACGTGGCGGACGGCCCGCCAGGCGAACAGCAGGTCGGTCAGCTCCTCGAGGGTGGGTCGACGCTGGGTCACGACCTGGAGGTGACCGCGGTCGAGCCCGAGCTCGTCGAGGGTCTGGACGAGCAGGCCGCCGGCCACGCGCTTGAAGTCGAGGCTGGCGATGCCGTAGTCGCGCATCCCCTCGGTCGGGTCGGGCGGTACGGCCAGCAGCTCCAGCCCGGACTTGCCGCGCAGCAGCCCGAGCGCGGCCTGGCTGAAACCTGGCGCGACGACGGCCTCATACGAATTCGCCGCGATCTCCCGGGCCGTGGCGCCGTCCAGCTCCCGATTCACCCCGACGATCCCCCCGAACGATGCCACGGGATCGGTCTCGAGCGCGTGCCGGTACGCCTCGACAAGCTCGTCGTTCGAGGCGAGGCCGACCGGGTCCGTGTGCTTGACGATCGCCACGGTCGGGGCGGTGTAGTCACGCGCGATCCGGTAGGCGGCGTCCAGGTCGAGCAGGTTGTTGAATGACGGCCGATCGCCCTGCTGCTGGCTCGCGTCGGCGAGCGTGCCGCTGCGATGCGTGGTCTCCCGATAGAACGCCGCGCGCTGGTGCGGATTCTCCCCGTAGCGCAGCTCATCGACCTTCTCGAGGACCATCGCGAACCGGCTCGGGAACACGTTGCCGACGATCTGGTTCAGGTAGGCGGCGATCTCCGCGTAGTAGGCCGCGACCGTGCTGAACGCCTCCGCCGCGAGGCGGGCACGCAGCTCCGGGCTGATGTGGCCCAGCCGGCCGATCTCCTCGGTGATGCTGGGGTAGTGGACGGGATCCGCGACGGCCGCCACGCCGGCCGCGTTGCGGGCGGCGGCCCCCAGGAGGGCTGCGCCGCCCACGTCGATCATCTCGATCGCTTCCTCGAGGCCGACCAGCCGCGCGCCGACCGCGGGTGCGAACGGCTTGACGTTCACGACGACGATGTCGATGAGGGCGAGGCCGTGGCGCTCGAGCTCCTCGAGCTGCTCAGGCACGTCCCGCCGAGCGAGGATCCCGGCGTAGACCGCGGGGTGGAACGTCTTGACCTGGCCGCCGGCGAGCGGAGGGACCGAGGTCAGGTCGCTGACACTGCCGACCTCGATGCCCTCGGCCGCGAGGTGCTCACGCGTGCCGTCCGTCGCGACCATCTCGACGTCGAGGGCCCGCAGCTCGCGAGCCAGTGCGGCGATCCCATCGCGGTTCGCGACGGACAACAGGGCTCGCAACCGGGCTTCCTCCCATCCGGCGGGACGAACGATGGCGAGCTACCGGCGTGCCGTGCCGGGCCGCCCAGGGCGCGTCTGGGGCCATCGGACCGCTCGGCCGAGTATAGCGTCCGACATGGCATACTCCCTCGAAGTCTGCGGGCCCTTGAATGGGGCGTCGCTGACCCGACTCCCGCCCATCGACGAGGTCGCGCGTGACGCTCCCGCCCTGGGAATACCTCTTTCAATCGTTCAATAGCCTCAACTTCCCCGACCTCTTCCACCCGACCTGGATCGCGGCCGCCGTGATGTTGGTCGTGCTCGGTGTCCTATACAACGTCCGAACGCGGGCGCTCCATCGCCATCCCGCCTATGTCGACCTCTGGGAATGGCTGTGGTGGACCGGGCTGATCACCTTCAGTCTCCTCGTCATCGAGTCGCTGTTCGTGTTCGATTTCTTCATCGTCCTGTTGACCGAGTTCATCGGCATCGGGACACTCATCTGGATCCGTTTCGTCAAGTTCCCGCCGTTGCTACGGGCGCAGGAGCAGCGTCTCGCCCGCGAGCGCTACTTCAGCAAGCAGAAGTTCGCCGACCCCGAAGCCACGATCCGCCGCCGCGGCGGACGACGGCAGCAGCGCCGGCGCCGGTAGCCGCCCGGAATCCAGCGCCTGGCATGCCGATCGAGATCCGCCGGTTCGGTGTCGGCCACCGCCGGCCTGACGGACCGAGCGGCACCACGGGCGTGGCGTCCCAGATCGTCCATTCCGACGGCCGCGGCCTCGTCGCCGAGCTCGCCTTCGCGCGCGGGGCCCGGATGGAGCCGCACGCCAACCCGAACACGACGTGGCTCGTGGTGATCGAGGGCGGCGGCTGGGTCGGTGTTGGCGAGGAGGCCACCCGGGTCGCGGCCGGCGAGGCCGTCCTGTGGCCCGCCGACATCCCGCACGCGGCCTGGACCGACTACTCGGAGATGCGGGCGATCGTCGTGGAGTTCGGTGGCGCCGATGACCTCGCGGTCCGAGGCGTCCTCGATGGTCGAGCCCGGGAGCTCCTTCCGGGCGAGTCGACCGGCCGGGATCGGGCGGAGGGCGGCCTCGCCCCCGGCGAGGCCGCCCCTCACCGCGCGGATCCCACGGCCGGCGAACCGGCCAGACCGGCGGGGGCGGACGTCACCGCCGC
>JBBQRZ010000015.1:0-72422 GCA_038214255.1 Candidatus Limnocylindrales bacterium | reverse complement strand
AACCCTTGCGCGTTGCCCGGGGGGGGGGTGTGGGGCCCGGGGGGTGGGGTGGCCTGCCCGGGGCGGGCGGGTGTCTGTCCCGGGGCCCGGCGGACGACCGGCGCCCCGGGTCGCCCCGGGGCGGGGCGACCCGGGCCGATTTGGGCTGAGCCAGAGACGGAGCCTAGACCCCGTGGTGCGAGTGGCTGTACCCCTGGTTCGGCGTGGCGAGGTACGGGAACGAGCCGAGGAACGGCTCATCGTTCTGGTTGACCCCGTCGCCGATGATGTTGTTCGGGCTCAGGTTCGGCACTCCATAGAGGGAATGGAGCGTCGAGCCGTACCCATCGGCCACGGCCCGCAGCGCCATGTCGATGACGTCGTCCGTCGGACGCCGGCCATTCGGCCAGGCCGCGAGGTCGGCGCCGCTGCCAAAGGCCCCGGTCCGCCGGCACATGCCGATGTCGTCGTCCACGGGATCTGCGGTGCAGGCCGGAATGCCCGTGTTCAGCCGGAGCAAGTCGGCCTTGACGCTGCCGGTGCTGTTCAGGCCGGGAAGCCCGTTGAGCAGGATCAGCGACAGGTCGGTCCGCCCGGTCGTCCGGGTGTCCGGCAGGGCCGGGTACAGGAAGTTGACGAGGCCCGCGAGCTCAGGCGTCAGGTAGTACTTCTCGAACTGGCTGTCAGAGGCCGGCTGGGAAGCGTTCCATTTGTCCTTGAGGCCGCGCGGGATGATGACCTCGTTGATCAGCGGATTGGCGAGCCGTGAGACCTGCCGCCAGGGCCCGCTCCACGTCCGGGTCCCGTTGGCGTTGATGGTCATCGTGCTGCGCCGGTAGTTGGCGCCCCATACGCCGATCGTCGCCCTCGCGTCGTTGGCAGGATGGAGCTTGTGGTCGCGGGTCAGGGCCGTGATCGGCACCTGGATCGCGAATGTCAGGACGTTGTTGCCCTTGAGGGCATCGACCCCGGTGGTGTTGCCGAGCGGGATGACGTGGAAGCTGTTGAACGGTCGAAGACCGCCCAGGTCGAAGATCGAGCCCAGATCCACGAAGAACGGGTCGTCACGCTGGCCGGCGAAGACCTTGATGCCGCCCGACAGCGACTTGGTCGCCATCGCGGCGGTGTCCGCGTACTTCGGCGTCGAGCGCGGCCCGACGTTGATCGGCGCGGTCAGCGCGCTGCCCAGAACGTGGGAGTCGCCGTCCTCATCGATCCGGCTGACCGTGTAGGTCTGGCGGACGCTGAGATCGGTGTCGGCCGGACTCGTGACCTGGCCGGTGTTGTAGAGGAACGTGCGCGGGTTGCGCACGATCGTCGAGAACCGGAATCGATAGCTCACGTCGGCCTTGCCGTTCCGGTCGTTGTCGATCTTGATGTCGTACGCGACGTTCGGATCGAACTCCCAGAAGTTGGGGCCGCCGGCCGGGTCCTGCATTGGGCTGACGTTCACGACCAGGTTCACATGATCCTTGGCCGTGCCGTCGACCCAGGCGAAGACATCGGTGTGGTCCGCGGCTGCATCGGTCGAGATGAGCGGTGCCTCGCGGTGGGATGAGGCGAACACCGGGGCCACCGATGTCGCCAAAAGCAGGAGTCCACCGGCAAGACCGGTGGCCTTCGAAGACGGACGCACGTACCAACCTCCAGGTGTGCGGTGTCGTGGCGGGGTTGCACGCGGGCAGCGTTCCGGACCGTCCCTCGTGCTGTGCCGACGGGAGTACGCGGCGACAGCGCTGGCGGATGCATCGGCCTCTGCTAGGCTGACCGGCCATGCGCGAACTGACCGACCGAGCCCTCGATACGGCCACCATGCTGGGGGCCGGTTACGCGGACGCGAGGATCGTCCGACGGGTCAACGAGTCGATCGCGATCAAGTCCGGTCGGGTCGAGGGCGTCGCGTCGGGCGAGAGCGAAGGCCTCGGGGTCCGGGTCCTCGTCGATGGGGCCTGGGGCTTCGCCAGCAGCCACGTCCTGTCCGTGGCCGAGGCCGACCGGATCGCCGGGGAGGCCGTCCGGATCGCCCGGGCGAGCGGGACCGCGCTTCGGGAGCCGGTCGTGCTCGACGATCGCCCGCCGGCGCACGGCACGTACGAGACACCCGTCGTGGAGGACCCGTTCGCCGTCCCGCTCGAGCGCAAGATCGCGGACCTCCTGGCGGCCGACGAGGCGGCGAGCGGGGTGAAGGGCATCGCGTTCACGGAGTCGACCTATGCTGCCCAGCGCGAGTGGAAGGCGTTCGCGGCAACCGACGGATCGTTCATCGACCAGACCATCACCCATGTTGGATCGGCGGTCGAGGCCAACGCCATCGACGGCGACGAGCACCAGCGTCGCTCGTACCCGGACTCGGGTGGCGGCTGGCAGGCGGCCGGCTATGAGTACGTCCGGTCGCTCGGCCTCGCCGCCCGGGCCGAACCGCTGGCTGACGAGGCGGTCGCGCTGCTGACGGCCCCGCAGTGTCCCTCGGGGAGGACCACGATCGTCCTGGACCCCTCGCAGCTCTACCTCCAGGTCCACGAGTCGTGCGGCCATCCGACGGAGCTCGACCGGGTCTTCGGGACGGAGGCGAGCTACGCGGGCACGAGCTTCCTCACGCCCGACAAGCTCGACGAGGGCTTCCGCTACGGCTCGGACCTCATCACGATCGTCGGCGACGCGACCGCGCCCGGAGGGATGGGCACGTTCGGCTGGGATGACGAGGGCGTCGTGGCGCAGGCCGTGCCGTTGATCAAGGACGGGATCTTCGTCGGGTACCTGAGCTCGCGCGAGACCGCCCCGCGGATCGGCCGCCAAAGCGGGGGCGCGATGCGGGCCGACGGCTGGAACCGGATCCCGCTCATCCGGATGACGAACATCAACTTGCTGCCCCAGCCGGGCATGAGCCTCGACGAGATCGTCGCGGACACGGACGACGGCCTGTACCTCTCGTCCAACCGGAGCTGGTCGATCGACGACCGGCGGCTCAACTTCCAGTTCGCGACCGAGGTCGCCTACGAGATCAAGGGCGGCAAGAAGGGACGGCTGTATAAGAACCCGACCTATACCGGCATCACGTACGAGTTCTGGCGCTCGTGCGACGCCGTCGGTGACGAGCGGAGCTACGTCATGCTCGGGACCCCGAACTGCGGCAAGGGCGAGCCGGGCCAGACCGGCCATGTCGGCCACGGGGTCCCGGGCGCGCGATTCCGCGACGTCCAGATCGGCGTCGGCAAGTGGTGATCTCGTGAACGACGACCGGGCGCACGACGCCCTGTCGCTGGCCGAGGCTGCGCTCGACCACGCGCTGCGTGCCGGCGCGACCGAGGCCGAGGTCCTGGTAACGGCCGAGGACGCCGCACTGACCCGCTTCGCGAACAGCCAGATCCACCAGAACGTCGCCGAGACGAACGTGGGGCTGAACCTGCGCTTCGTGGCGGGCAAGCGCATCGGGGTCGCATCGTCGGATCGCACTGATGACGAGGGCCTGCGCGCGCTGACCGAGCATGCGGCCGCCATCGCCCGGGTCGTCGAGGAGCTCGAGGACTGGGGCGGGCTCCCCGGACCCACCCCGATCGAGGACGTTCCGGCGGCCTTTGCGCCCGGGACCGCGTCCGCCTCCCCGGAACTGCGTGCCGACGGCGCCAGGGCGGTCATCGCCGGGGCAGACTCGGCCGGGGTCACGGCCTACGGCTCGTTCTCCACGGGCACCGAGACGATCGCGGTCGCCAACTCGAAGGGCGTTCGCGCGGGTGGCACGCGGACCGTCGCGCAGCTGCTCACGGTCTCGATGGGCCCGGGCGGCGGGACCGGATACGCCGAGCAGGCGTCGGTGGATGCGACAAAGATCGATGCCGCCGCGATCGGTCGGGAAGCGGCGGACAAGGCGCGCGCGACGGCCAACGCGATCGCGATCGACGCCGGCGACTATCCGGTCGTCCTCGAGGAGTACGCCGTCGTCGACCTGCTCGACATGCTCGGCTACCTCGGGTTCTCGGCGCTGGCCGTGCAGGAGGAGCGCTCCTTTGTCGAGATCGGGCGCACGATCGGCAGCGAGCTCGTCTCGATCGTCGACGACGGGCGCGACCCGGCCGGCCTGCCGATGGCGTTCGACTACGAGGGCGTCGCCAAGCAAACGGTCGCGCTCGTGGAAGCGGGCGTCTGTCGCGGGGTCGTGTACGACGCCCAGACCGCCGCGCGCGATGGCGTCGCCTCGACCGGCCACGGCCTGCCCGCGCCCAATCCCTACGGCCCGTTCCCGCTCAACCAGGTCATGGCGGCCGGCGACGCCAGCCGGGAGGAGCTGATCGGCGGCCTGGATCGCGGGCTCCTCGTGACGCGCTTCCACTACACGAACCCCGTCCACCCCAAGCTGGCCCTCGTCACGGGCATGACCCGCGACGGCACTTTTCTGGTGGAACAGGGCCGGATCGTCGCACCGGTCAGGAACCTGCGATACACGCAGAGTTATCTTGCTGCCATGGCGTCGACGGTGGCCGTCGCCCGGGAGCGCAAGACCCTCAAGGGCTTCCTGGGCGGCGTGGTCGTCCCGGCGCTACGCGTCGACAGCTGGACCTTCACGGGAACCACGGAGCACTAGTTACGGGGGACGACCTCGGGCGATGACGGACATCTGGGTCTGCTCGACCTGCCACTCGATCAACCGGCAGCGCGTGACGCGCTGTTACAAGTGCGGCGGATCGCGCGACGAAGCCACGGGCGAGGGCAGCGAGCTGCGCGTCGAGCAGGCCCTCGCCAGTCGGACGATCGTCTCCTACCGCAGCGCGTGGTTGCGCGGCGGCGTGGCCGCGATCCTGATCCTCGCGGTCGCCGCCCTCGGGATCGTCATCCTGCTGGCCAGCCTCGATGACGTGGGATGGATCCGCGACCAGCTCGCGCTCATCGTCAGGGGCGGCACCCTGGACGCCGCGGAATATGCCCGGCGAACGCAGGGCCTCCTGCCAGCGGCGACCGCTCGGTTCGTGCTGGCCGTAGCCGCGCTGCTCTTCTTTGGCGCATGGTTGAGCCGGGTCGTGATGAACATTCCTGCCCTGGGTGGGGGCGTGCCGAGCACAACGCCCACCAAGGCATTCGTGTACCCGCTTATCCCGGTCTGGAACCTCGTCAAAGTGCCGGGAATGATCCAGGATACGTTGTACCGAGTGGACCCCCAGGCCGGCGGTTTCTTCCTGGTGGCGCTAGCCTGGTTCGGCCTCGTCGGGTCGTGGATCATCTCCGTCGTCGCAGGGTGGGTGATCCGTTTCCAAGTGACGTCTGATCTGGGTGTAGCAAAAACGGACGCGGAGGTCGCGGCGGCGCTTCAGCGCGGATTCAACCTGGTGCTCGCCCTCACCGTGCTGACCGAGCTGCTCGTCGCCGGTGGGGCGATCGTCCTCGTGATGGTCATGATCCGGATCGAGCGGCGTTCGGCGGCGCGCGATCGCGAGATTCGTGCGGCGGCCCTCGCCACGCCGAATGTGTGGGGGCCGCCGACGGGCGCCCAGCCCGAGTCGGTGCCATCCAGTGCATCGCCGAGGCTTGCTCCATCCGGCATCGGCGTCGCCACGGCGGCGGCCTATGTGCCGCTCCAGCGATTCCTGCCCACCGCGCAAACGCTCGAGGCTGACCAGGCACCGACGATGGACGTGCCTGGCAGCCTCGGGATGCCGGCGACCGAGGCGACGGTGGGGTTCCATTCGGCAGCCGCCGCAGAAGCGCCCGGATTCGATGGCTCGCCGGCGCACGACGCCGTGCCTGCGCTCGACACGCCCGGCACGGCCGAGGCCGCCACGATCGACGGATCGGCGGCAGCGAGCGCAACCTCCGAGGCTCCGGAAGCCGAGCCCGCCACCCGGTTGGCCGAGCCGGCAAAGGCGGTCGAGTCCGCCGAGGTGATCGAGGCGATCGAGCCAACGGAAGTGACCGAGTCGGCCGAGCCGGCCGAGGCCTCAGTCGAGGCCAAGCCGCCCGCCCGGACCCGACCGCACCTCGCGGTCGTGGTCCACGGCGACGGCCGGATCATCGCGACCGTCGATTCGGATCCCGAGCAGATCACGCTCGAAGAGCTCGCCCTGGTGGCCGAGGCCCTCGCCCAGGCCGCCGGGACGGCCGCGGTGACGGCCGCCGACGAGGCGGCCGCGACGAACGACGTGCTCGAGATGGCCGAACGAACACTCCGCGACCAGGGAGTTGCGATGACGACCGCGCCGTCCGACCCGCAAAAGTCGCCCGTCGGGCATCCGTAACGACGACACCGCCCGACGTGGATCGGGCGATCGACGCAGTCGAGCGGTGGGCGACCGGCGGATGAGCACGGCGCGGGAGCGCTAGGGCGTCGGGTCGAGCTCCCGCCGCAACCACCAGCCAAGGGCCAGCGCGCCGACAGCCGGGACGGCCGTCCAGACGAGGAACGCAGCGAGCGCCAGGAGGAGCAGCACGCGGACGTCGTCGAGGCCCTCCTGGACGACCCCGCCGCGAAGCCGGGCCGCCTGGGCCGCGAGCCGGTCCCCGAGCGCGTCGAGCGATCCCGCGTTGGCGAGGAGCGCGCCGCGATTCCCGTCGAGGTCCGTGGCGATCAGGTCGAGCCGCGTGTCCAGCCCTTCGAGGTCCGTCGCCATCGTGCCGAACAGGCTGGCGGCCCGCCCGAACGGCTGGCTGCCGAGCACGTTGATGGCCGATAGCTGGGTCTCGAGGTCGCGCAGGCTTGGGCGCAGGTTGCGGATCGTGGCCGCGGCCTGGCGCACGGACGGCGGCGTCCGCTCGAGCGTCGTCGTGAACGAACGGGCCGACGCGCCCGCGTCCTTGAGCGCGGTCGCGCTCGATCCGATCGCTTCCGCGAGCTGCCCGACCTCTCCGTCGACCCGGTCGGCGAGGACCGACATCCGGCCGTTGACCCAGACGAGCGCCGCCGTCCCGAGCAACGCGATGAGCACGCCGACTGCCCCGTAGACGAGCAGCCAGGTTCGCAGGCGGCGAAGGCCGGCGCGCAGGCCCGTTCGGCGCCGAATGGGAGGCGACGGAGCGGTCATGGGCGGCGTGTCCCAGCGGTCACCAGCGTGGCAGCTCTACGGGACCGCGATCGGTCAGCGCCAGGCCGACCGCGCCGCATCCGGATACAGGCGGACCCGCCGGTACGGCTCGCGGCCACGCGAGCGCGAGACGAGGTTGGCGCGCTCGGCCATCTGGTGCTGGAGCCGGCGGATGTACGCGTTCTGGGGAGACAGCTCGACCGGCTCGGCCGAGGAGAGGACGACCTCGATCGCGTCCTCCGTCTCGCGCATCGCGGCCTCGCGCGGATCGATCTCCAGCGAGAAGATCGAGGTAAGGCTCGACTGCATCTGCGGGATCGTGTTGCTCTTGAGGACGTAGATCGGCATCGACCGCTCCTCCGCATCGCGCAGCAGCGGTGTCTTCTGCTTGTACTCGTTCTTGAGGGTCATGACGACGTCGGCGTCATCGACGTCGCGGGCGATGACGACCGGCAGGCCCAGGTCGCGGACGGCCTGCTCGAGGCGCTTTCGGCTGATGCCCTGCGGGAGCACCCGGAGGGTCGGCAGCGGGGATCCGCCCGGAACGAGCACCGTCTCGCCATGGGCGCCCTCCTCGGCGCCGAGCGGCTGGCGATCGAGCGCGTCTTCGGAATCGAGGTCGTCGACGTTGACCGGTGCCGTGCCCTCGTCGGCCTTGAGCGCATGGAGCGCCCGGGTCGCCTGGTCGCGCCAGGCCTTCTGGCGTTCGAGCTCGCGGGCCTCCCGTGCCCTGGTCTCGAGAGCCGTCATCGCGGCGCCTCGTTCGAGCGGGCCGCGATCGGCGATCCCGCCAGCCACGAATGGCGTTTCGGCTACGGCTCGTGGGCCGCTTCGGCCGCCGGTCGGCGGCGCGGCGAATCGCTCACCGGGCATCGCGCCCGATGGGCCACCCTCCGAAGCCGGCCCGCGCGCCGCGGTTTCGCGACCGGAACCGCCACGGGTCTGCCGCCAGCCGCCGGACGCACCGGGCCGATAGCCGGGACGGAACCCTCCACGGTCGGCCTCACGGTACCCGCCGGTGCCGCGATACCCGCCATCGCCACGCCATCCGGGCTCCGTCCGCCACGGCGATCCTGACCCGACGAGCCCGGCGAACCGCTCGGCACCCAGCTGCTCGCGCGGGGACGGCCGCGGGCGGCCCTGGCTGCGATGCACGCCTTCCTCGTCGCGCCAGCGCAGCTCCGGCGAGACCTGGTCGCCGCGCAACATCGCGTCGATCGTATCGGCGACGTCGGCGTGGACGACCACGCGCTCGCGATCGACGATCTCCACGATGACGTCAAACGTCGGTGGCGCCTTGCGCTCCAGCACGCTCTTCTGGGTCCGCCGCCGGCGGGCCTCCTCGTCGCCGAGGGTCACGCTCTGGATCCCGCCGATCAGGTCGGACAGGGTCGGATTGAGCATGAGGTTGTCGAGGTTGTTGCCGTGCGCGGTGCCGATGAGTTGCACGCCGCGTTCGGCGATCGTCCGGGCCGCCTGCGCCTCGAGCTCGGTGCCGATCTCGTCGATGACGATGACCTGGGGCATGTGGTTCTCGACCGCCTCGATCATCACCTCGTGCTGGAGCGACGGGGTGCGGACCTGCATCCGGCGCGCCTTGCCGATCGCGGGATGAGGGATGTCGCCATCGCCCGCGATCTCGTTGGACGTGTCGACCACGACGACCCGCTTGCCCATGTCGTCGGCGAGCACGCGCGCTGCCTCGCGCAGCATCGTCGTCTTGCCGATCCCCGGCCGTCCCATGATGAGGATCGACTTCCCGGTCTCGACGAAGTCGTCGATGATCTCGATCGTCCCATAGACCGCCCGGCCGATCCGGCACGTCAGCCCGACGATCTTGCCGTTGCGGTTGCGGATCGCGCTGATCCGGTGGAGCGTCCGCTCGATGCCGGCGCGGTTGTCGTCACCAAACGATCCGATGTGATCGACGACGAACGCGATATCGCCTTCCACGATCTCCCGATCGAGCAACAGCACCTCGGAGTCCGGGAAGCGGGCCTCGGGTCGGCGACCGAGGTCCATGACGACCTCGATGAGCGCCTCGCGGTCCGGGAGCGCGTGGACCGCATCGACGATCTCGGGAGGCAGCGACGAGAGCAGGGCGTCGAGATCGTCGATCGATTCACGCTGGCGGTCCTCGGATCCCACGCTGACCTCCACTTTTGCGCCTAGCGAACGCCGGCCGGCACGAGAGCCGGCTCGGCGACGCGGACGAGGGTTTCCTTCATGAGCAGGGTGACGGTGCTGACCTTCTTGAAGCCGACCTCCTCCAATCGCCGATCGAGTGGCGATTCGTAGGTTCGCACAGCCGCAATGACGCCGTGATCGCGACGATGATCCGTGCCCTTCGCCGTCCGTTCCGCGATGACGCCGAGCCCGTAGGCCACGAGGGAGGACACGTCGGCCTCCGGCCTCGCAAGCACCTTGAGATAGTGCGGCTGGTCCTCCTTGGCCACGCCGATCTGGACGAAGCCGTCGAGCTGCGTGCCGTCCTTGCCACCGTCCGGCGCGGCCTGCACGAAGGCCTCGACGTCGGCGAAGCGCAGGATCGGGGCGAGGCTCGAACGCGGTACCCGGGAATGGGTGCCCTGTCGCTCCCAGTCGGGGAGTCGGATCGCTTCGAGGCGCGCGACTGGCGTGGGCGTCGCGGCGAGATACAGCCGATGGATGGCCAGGGCGTCGAGCGGCTGGGCCACGCGAATCCCGGCCTCGGCAGCAGCCTCCTCGGTGAACGGGGCGGACCGGGGCGGGCGGGCCGCGCGGAAAAGGAGCTCTTCCTCGCCATAGCGGATGAATCCGGCCTGCATGAGCATCTCGACGTTCCCGTCCGCGTCCGCGCACGCGACATGGAACCGGGCGGCGCCGCGCTTGGCGCCTTCGCGGAGAAGTTGCTGGACGAGCCGGTAGCGGATGTCGCCTGCGTCGGACATCCCGACCGCATCGAGCTCCACGATCGTCCACTCGTCGCGCGAGGTCTCGCGTTCCACGCGGACCAGGCCGGCAATCCGGCCGTCCTGCTCGTAGACGTACATGAGGTCGTTGGGCCGGAAGGCGCCCAGGGGCAACCGGAACAGGCTGAACACACCGATCGGCGGCCCGCTGACCGGCAGGCCCAGGGACCGGGTCGCGGCCCCGTCGGACTGGCATAGCCTTGACAGCTCGCCCAGCGCGGCGAGGTCCGTGAGGCGCGCAGGCCGGACCTTCCCCGTCCGGGGCGCCCGCACAACGGTCATGAGGCCGGCCGCGCTCGACGCGTTGGATGGTGACGTCGACCAGCGCCCTCGCCGGGGTCGTCGTGCTCGGCGGCCATCGTCGCGAGCAGCCGGTGGAAGCGCGTCTCCCCGGCCAGCTCGGGGTGGAACGACGTGGCGATCACATTCCGTTCCCGCACAGCCACGACGCGACCGTCGTCGAGGCGCGCCAGCACATCCACGTCCGGACCGGTGCGCTCGATGACCGGCGCGCGGATGAAGACGGCATGGACCGGCGTGTCGCCGAGGATCGCGACGTTGAGCTCGGCCTCGAACGAGTCGAGCTGACGTCCGAACGCATTGCGCTGCACGCTGACGTCGAGGAGCGGCAGGATCGGTGGCTCGTCGCCGACGATGTCCCGCGACAGGACGATCATCCCGGCGCACGTGCCGAAGATCGGAGCGCCTCGTTCGGCCAGGTCGAGGATCGGCTGGCGAAGGCCCCAGCGCTCGATGAGCTGGCGCATCGTCGTGCTCTCGCCGCCGGGCAGGATCAGGCCGCTGGCGCCCTCGAGATCCGCCGGCTCGCGCACGCGGACGCCCTCGACGCCGATGGCGGCGAGCGTGTCGAGATGCTCGCGGAACGCCCCCTGGAGGGCGAGGACCCCGATCCTCATCGCGGTGGACCGCTGCCGGTCGTGCTCGTCTACCGGCTACCAGCCTCGAACGGCGAGGCGCTCCTGGTCGGGGATCTCCTCGATGGCGATCCCCCGCATCGGGGCGCCGAGGCCCTTCGATACCTCGGCGATCTTCGCCGGGTCGTCAAAGAACGTCGTCGCCTGCACGATCGCATTGGCCATCCGAGCCGGATCCTCGCTCTTGAAGATCCCCGAGCCGACGAAGACCCCCTCGGCGCCGAGCTGCATGACGAGCGCCGCGTCCGCGGGCGTGCTGATGCCCCCGGCGACGAAGTTGACGACCGGCAGCTTGCCGTCCTGCGCGACACCCTTTACGAGGTCGTACGGTGCCCCGAGCTCCTTGGCGGCTACGAACAGCTCGTCCTCACGCATCCCCTGGAGGCGGCGGATCTCGCTGAGCACATCGCGCAACTGGCGGACGGCCTCGACGATGTTGCCGGTGCCGGCTTCGCCCTTGGTCCGCATCATCGCTGCGCCCTCGTTGATCCGACGCAGGGCCTCACCGAGGTTGCGGCAGCCGCACACGAACGGCACCTTGAAGGCGTGCTTGTCGATGTGGTTGTTCTCGTCCGCGGGGGTCAGGACCTCGGACTCGTCGACATAGTCGACGCCGAGTGCCTCGAGGACCTGGGCCTCGACGAAGTGGCCGATGCGGGCCTTGGCCATGACCGGGATGGACACGGCGTCCATGACCCCGGTGATCATCGCCGGGTCCGACATCCGGGCGACGCCGCCGGACTTGCGGATGTCCGCCGGCACGCGCTCGAGTGCCATGACGGCCACGGCACCGGCATCTTCGGCGATCTTGGCCTGGTCGGGCGTGACGACGTCCATGATGACGCCGCCCTTCAGCATCTGGGCAAGGCCCTTCTTGGTCGCCCAGGTGGACGTTTCAAGGGTCATCTGGATTCGGTTCCTTTGGTCATTTCGCGCTCGGTCCGCCGGCCGGGTCTGGCCCCGGGGTCGTCGCCCGTTCGAGTTCGGCCGATTCCCGCGCGCGCTCAGGATTATGGCACGCCATTCGGGAGTCCCCAAGCGGGCGGTTTATCCGGCGGCGCGTCGCCGTGATGGCGCGGCCCGCGGGTTCCACTGCCAGCCCCTACCTCGAGACCGTACGAACGACCCCCGACATCAGCTTCGTCGCCCGACGCGCGGCCTTCGGGGAGAGGCGCGACACCGCATCGACGAGCTCGAGCACGTCGTCGTCATCGAGGCCGCCCAGGAGGTCGAAGAGCCGCAGGATCGTCGCGTCCGGCACGCGGCCGAGGAGCTGCAGGGACCGCTCGAGCTCGCGTGGCTCCAGTTGCGGCACGATCCCCACCGCCCGGTCGAACAGCCGAACGAAGACGAGGAATGCGGCCAACCAGTCGCGCAACGACGCCAGCTCGGCATCGTCCGGGTTCGCAGCAGCGGCCGCGGCGGCTTCGGTCGCCTTCGCCTCGAGGACCGCGACGACCGGGTCGCCCTCGCGGATCTTGCGCTCCGCGATCACCCGCCCGAACCACTGCCAATGGTCGCCGACCGCAAGGTAGGCGACGCCGGCCGGTCCCCGCCGGCCCACGCGCCGGGGTTCGGACACGCGCTCGACGATGCCCCACGATTCGGCCTCGGCGAGCGCCAGGCTGGCGGCCCGGTGGCTGAGTCCCAGGGCCTCTCGGACCTCGCGTTCGGTGAGGGGCTGCTGGCGGGCCATGAGATAGGCCTGCACCCGGGCGATCGCCGGGGTCACCCCCCACGCGGCCCCCATCTCGCCCCACGCCTCGGCGAGGTCGAGCCGGATCGTCTCCGCGGTCGACCGGACGCCTGAGGGCATGCCGGCACCGCTGCCTGTTTCTTGCGCCTTGACAGTAGCGAGTTGATTGCTCATAACTTGCTATGTGAGAGTAGCACGGAGATCGGAACGTAACGGACGCGCCGGTAACCCTGTGCCCGCGGAGCCGATGGCGGGCTCGTGTACGCGACGGCAACCTCGATGATGCTGACACCAGGCAGGTGGCTGCGGGATGCGACGGCGGGGAGCCGACAGAGGTCGGATACGGAATTGGCGCATCCCTCGCCGTTGCGGCATTGGCGCTGGCCTCCACGTTGGGTGGATCCGGCGCCCGACAACGACTGCGCTGCTGATATTTGCGACGTGGCCACACAACGGTGGCACGGCCGCCGCTGAACCTGACCGCCACGACCTATCATCCGGCGCATGCCCGTCCTGCGCAGCCGGTTGGACCCGACCGCTCCGGAGGTGCGCGCGAACCACGAGGCGATGCAGGCACTCGTCGCCGACCTCCGCCAGCGGCAATCGGACGTGGCCGGCCGCGGCGCTGGCGGCGACGATCGATCCATCGAGCGCCACCGGGAGCGCGGCAAGCTCCCGGTCCGCGAACGGATCGACCACCTGCTGGACCCGGGGACCGCATTCCTCGAGCTGTCGCCGCTGGCCGCCACCGGCCTGTACGACGACGACGCGCCGGGTGCCGGCATCGTCACCGGCATCGGTCGGGTCGAGGGCACGACGTGTGTGATCGTCGCGAACGACGCGACCGTCAAGGGCGGCACCTACTACCCGGTGACAGTCAAGAAGCATCTCCGGGCCCAGGAGATCGCGCTGGAGAACCACCTCCCCTGCCTCTACCTCGTCGACTCGGGCGGCGCGTTCCTCCCGCTCCAGGCGGACGTCTTTCCCGACCGCGATCACTTCGGCCGAATCTTCTACAACCAGGCCCGCATGTCGGCCGCGGCGATCCCGCAGGTCGCGCTCGTGATGGGCAGTTGCACGGCCGGCGGCGCGTACGTCCCGGCGATGAGCGATGAGACGGTCATCGTCAAAGGCACCGGCACGATCTTCCTGGGCGGCCCACCCCTCGTAAAGGCGGCCACCGGCGAGGACGTCACGGCCGAGGAGCTCGGCGGAGCCGAGGTCCACACGCGCAAATCCGGCGTCGCCGACCACGTGGCGCTCGACGACGAGCACGCGCTCGCGCTCGGTCGGTCGATCGTCGCCAACCTCAACCGCAAGGCGCCGCCACCGCCGTGGGATCGCCGCGATCCCGAGCCCCCGGCCGTCGATCCGGCCGGCCTGTACGGCGCGGTGTCGATCGACGCGCGCCGGCCGGTTCCGGTCCGCGAGATCATCGCCAGACTCGTCGACGGCTCGCGCTTCCACGAGTTCAAGCCGCTCTACGGCGAGACGCTGGTGACCGGATTCGCCCATCTCGAGGGGTTGCCGATCGGCATCATCGCCAACGACGGCATCCTGTTCAGCCAGTCGTCGCTGAAGGGCACGCACTTCATCGAGCTGGCCTGTCAGCGCCGAATCCCGCTCGTGTTCCTGCAGAACATCACCGGGTTCATGGTCGGGCGTGAGTACGAGGAGGCCGGCATCGCCAAGGACGGGGCAAAACTCGTCACCGCGGTCGCGAGCGCCGAGGTCCCGAAATTCACCGTGCTGGTGGGTGGCAGCTTCGGTGCCGGCAACTACGCGATGGCAGGGCGCGCCTACCAGCCTCGGTTCCTGTGGACCTGGCCCAACGCGCGAATCTCGGTCATGGGCGGCGCCCAGGCGGCCCGCGTTCTCTCCACGGTCCGGGGCGGCTTCGCCGACGATGCCGAGCGCGACGCCTTCGAGGCGCCGATCCTCCAGACGTACGAGCGCGAGGGCTCACCGTACTTCGCGACGGCACGGCTATGGGACGACGGGGTGATCGACCCGCTCGACACGCGGCGCATCCTCGCCCTGGGCCTCGAGGCGGCGCTCCACGCGCCGATCCCGGAGACGAGGTTCGGCGTCTTCCGGATGTAAAACCGCGCCAGGAGAAGGTGATATTCGAGTTCCGGAGCAAAAGTCCCGGTGACGCGGGCTGGCCGTTGCGACCGGCTGGCGAAGGCCAAGCTGGCGAGCGGCGAGGTGCGGCGAGGCCGCAGGCCGCGATCGCGGCCGTCCTGGCAACGATCGTCGTCGTCGCGGCCGGCTGCGATGCGGTCGGTCGGACCTTCAGGACCCAGCAGCCGCCGCAGCAGCCGCAGGCATGTGCGCAGGTCTTCAGCCCGGCGCGCTGCCTGGTGATGACCGATACCGCGGCCTCCCAGCTCCGCACCACGCGCGAGAACATCACGTCGCTCGTGGTCATCCCCGATCCGACGCCGGAGGTGCGCCCGAACGGCGACGTAATCCTCCAGACCGTCGGAGGGGCGCGACGGATCAACCTCGAGGTCACCTTCGCCGACGGCACGATGCACCGGGTGGGGATGTGCGGGGGCGTCTCACGGGATCCGGCATGCGTCAACGATCCACACATCGAGACCGGCGATCTCATCCATGGCGGCTATCAGGACGTCCAGGAGGGCTCGAGCCCGGTGCCATCGGCCGCCCCCGACGCGCTCGCCGAGGCGACCGAGCTCCGTCTCGATCGCATGGACATCGCCATCGATCAGGTGGGTAAGTACGAGGTGCGCCTCGGCGAAGCGCGGCTACCCAATGGGCTCCTGACGCAGGCCGACTTCGCGCTCGTCGACGACTGGCCGCGCGACCTCACGATCCTGGACGGCGTACGTACGGAGGTCCGCTCGCTCGACGACGGCAAGCCGCTCATGAACGTCTACGAGCACGGCTGGCGCAACGGTGTCGAACCCGTCGAGGCGTTCCTCGTGTTCGAAGTCTTCCGGTTCGAGCCCGGGGCGAAGCTCACGATCAGGGATGTCGTCGTCCGGTAGCATCCAGAGATGCCAAGGGTCGCCCGGTTCTCGATCGCGCCCGTTCGCAGCCTCGGGCTCGAGCACCCGACCGAGATCGACGTGACCGAGTTCGGTGTCGTCGAGGACCGCCGGTTCTATCTGAGTGACGAGTCCAACCGTCTCGTCGACCGGATCGTCGTGGGGCGGTTGGTGCAAGTCGCCTCCCACACGGATCCCGAGGCGACCATGTTGCGGATGACATTCCTCGACGGGACCGTCATCGAGGACGAGGTCCGGCTCGGCGAGACGGTCGAGACGCCGATCCACGGCCGGACCGGGGTTGGCCACGTCGTCATCGGGCCGTGGGGCGAAGCCCTGGCGCCTATCGCCGGCCGGTCGATTCGCGTCATCCGCTGCGATCGACCCGGTGGGACCCGGGCCGGCAATCCCACGAGCATCATCTCGGACGGGTCGCTGCGCGAGCTCGCGGCCAACGCTGGCGTCGACGACGTCGACCCGCGTCGATTCCGGATGCTCATCGATCTCGAGGGTGCGAAGGCCCACGAGGAGGACACATGGATCGGGGGCCGCATCTCGATCGGCGAGGCGATCCTGCGCGTCACGAAGCCGGACGCGCGATGCGCGATCACGACGCAGGACCCGGACACCGGGGAGCGCGACCTCGATACGCTGCGGACGATCATCTCGTACCGCGGCCTGCGCGAGGGCAAGCATGCGGACTTCGGGGTGCTCGCGGACGTTGCCCAACCGGGGCGGATCCGGCTCGGTGACGAGGTCTCGGTGCTCGACTAGAAAGCGGGCGGGCGATCCATCCGACGAACCGCGACGACCCAGACGACGACCGCCGCTGCGAGCAATGGGGCCACGCGAACAGCCGCGACAACGCCGATCCGGATGACGGCGCCGAAGGCAACACCCGACTGCCCGGTGTATTCGGACATGGCGGTCACGATCAAGACCGCGATGGCCGTCGAGAAAGCCGCAGCGACTGGGGCGCCGATCGCCAGCGCTATCCCGGCGGCGAGCGCGTCGATCCGGGAGCCGATCGCGGCCGGGGCGAGACCGGCACCCAGGAGCGCGAGGGCCGGGATCGCCATTGCGGCGATGGCGAACGGCACCGTCGGTGGTCGCCCGGCCGCCTCGGGAGCGATCAGCCCGGCGACGATCGTCACGGCACCGAGAAGCAATGCCGCAAGCGCGGCGCCACGCCGCGCGGTTCGGATCGCCGCGAGCCGGCGCCCGGTCGGGTCGGGCCGCCAATTCGGAGACCAGGGATTCGCTGGGCCCATGCGCGGAGAGTACCCTGCCGCTCGCTTGGATCGGTGGCGGAGTGCACCGCTAGGATGCGTGACGTGAGCCCGGCTCTTCGACTCGAACGCTCAGGCCCGGATGGCGTCGTCGCCCGGGTGACGCTGGCCCGGCCCGAGGTCCACAACGCCTTCGATGCCTCGTTGATCGCCGATCTGCGGGCCTCGTTCGCGGCGCTGGCACGCGAGGGACCGGGCGACCTCCGGGCCGTCGTGCTGGCCGGCGACGGACCCTCGTTCTGCGCCGGTGCCGACGTTACGTGGATGCGCGCCGCGATGGCACTCGACGTCGAAGGAAACGAGCAGGACGCCATGGCGATGGCCGACATGTTCGAGACGGTCGACACCTGCCCTGTGCCGGTCATCGCCCGTGTCCATGGCGCGGCCCTCGGCGGCGGGATCGGCCTTTGCGCCGTGGCCGATCTCGTCGTCGCCGAGAGTGGGACCCGATTCGGGTTCACGGAGACGCGCCTCGGGATCCTGCCGGCGGTCATCGCGCCGTTCGTGATCGCGAAGATCGGCGAGACGCATGCGCGTGCGCTGTTTCCCGGTGGCCGCCGGTTCGACGCGGTCCGAGCGCAGCGGATCGGCCTCGTGCACGAGGTCGTGGAAGGTGAGGCGGCGCTCGACGGCGCGGTCGACTCGGCCCTCGCCGACCTGCTGGCGGCGGGCCCGACAGCCGCCCGGGCGGCCAAGTCGATCATCCGGGAGGTCCGCGGGCTGGGCCATGGCTCGGCAAAGTGGCACACGGCGCGGGTCATCGCCCGGCAACGCGTCGGCGCCGAGGCCCGCGAGGGATTCTCGGCATTCACGGAAAAGCGGCGGCCCGGCTGGGCCCCGGACGAATCGGAGTCGTAGGCCCTCCCACGAGAGAGCGTGCACCGGCATGCGACAATCGCGCCACCGATGCCAGACGAGCTGAGTCCAAGCGAGGTCGCGCGCCACCTGGGGACGTCTACCCGCACGGTCCAACGATGGGTCCGGACCGGCCGATTGCCAGCACGCCGCGTGGGAGGGCGGTGGCGTGTCGCGTTTGACGCGATTGGCGCGTCCGAACCGAACGCGAGCTCGCCCGCTCCAGACCGCATCGCGCCGATCACGACCCTGTTCATCGCGAATCGCGGCGAAATCGCGGCGCGGATCGCGCGAACCTGCGGCCACCTCGGCATCGAGGCGGTGATCCCGACGACCAGCGGCCCCGTAGCCCTCGACCTCCTCGACGCCAGAGTGGTGGTCGATGCCGCCGTGCGAGCCGGCGCGGACGCCGTCCACCCCGGCTTCGGGTTCCTCGCCGAGAATGCCGACTTCGCCGAGCGCGTGATCGAGGCGGGCCTCCGCTGGGTCGGCCCGCCGTCCGATGCGATCCGGACGATGGGCGACAAGGCCGCCGCCCGGCGACTCGCCGTGAGTCTCGGGATCCCGGTCCCGGCCGGCTACGACGAGTCGGACCAGTCGGACGAGGCGCTCGTGACGGCCGCGGGGACGATCGGCGTCCCGTTGCTGATCAAGCCCGCGGCCGGCGGCGGCGGCAAGGGGATGCGGACCGTCCGCGATTTCGCACGGCTCCCCGTGGAGATCGCCGCGGCCCGGCGCGAGGCCGCAAGCGCGTTCGGGGAGGATCGGTTGATCCTCGAGCGACTCGTCGAGGGGGCCCGTCACGTCGAGATCCAGGTCCTGTTCGATGGCGCGGGAAACGGCGTCCATCTCGGAGAGCGTGACTGCTCGCTCCAGCGACGCCACCAGAAGGTGCTCGAGGAGGCGCCATCGCCCGCGGTCGACGCCCCGCTTCGCGCGCGGATGGGCGATGCGGCGCTGGCGCTCGCGGGCGCGGTCGGGTACGTGAGCGCCGGCACGTGCGAGTTCCTCCTCGACGATCGAGGCGCGTTCACGTTCCTCGAGATGAATACCCGGCTCCAGGTCGAGCATCCGGTCACGGAACTCGTGACCGGTCGCGACCTTGTCGCTGACCAGCTGCGGATCGCCGCCGGCGAGGGACTCGGGTTCAGCCAGCCGGACGTTCGGTTCAACGGGCACGCGGTCGAGGTTCGCGTTTACGCCGAAGACGCCGAGGCGGGCTTCCTGCCGGCGATCGGGCGGATCCAGCGGCTTCGATGGCCCGTCGGCGATGGCATCCGGGTCGATGCCGGCGTTGGCGAGGGTGAGGAGGTGACCGGCCGGTTCGATCCGATGCTCGCGAAGATCGTCGCGCGCGGGCGCGACCGCGCGGAGGCGCTGGACCGCCTAACGCGCGCGCTCGAGGACACCCTGCTCCTCGGCCTCACGACGAACCTCCGGTTCCTGCGTTGGCTCGTTCGCGAGCCGGCCGTTCGCGACGGGCAGATTCGGACCGATACGCTCGATCGGATCTGGCCGCCCGACGACTGGGCTGGTCGCGCCGTGATCCCGGAGGCAGCCTGGGCGGCGGCCGCGATTGCCCTGGCGACGGCCGACCCCCGCGTGGACCCCGATCCCTGGCGCAGCGGCTGGCGCCTGAATGCGGTGCCGTCGATCCGCCTGACGGCCGATGACCTCACTCGGACGGTCTACGTCACGCCGGGCGGTCCCGCCGACCCGTCCGATGACGTCGCCCTCGCACGCGTCGGCGACACCGTGCACGTCGACCTCGCCGGTCGAAGCATGCCGTTCCGTCTCGCCCTGCCACCCGACGTCGACCGCGCGGCGCAGGCCGCCGCGTCCGCCCACGCCGGTGGTCCGGCCGATCTCCTCGCCCCGATGCCGGGACGCGTCCTGCTCCTCCACGCCGCGGTCGGGACCGCCGTCCAGGCGGGCGATCCGATCGTCACGGTCGAGGCAATGAAGATGGAGCACGCCGTCGCGGCGCCGATCCCCGGTCGCGTCGCGGAGGTGCGGGTCGCGCTCGGCGACCAGGTCCAGCGCGGCCAGTTGCTTGCGATCATCGATCCCTGAGGTCGCGACGCGCTACGCTGCGCCCATGGCGAAGCGCAAGTCCACGACGTCGACCCATCCGCCGCTCCCGCAGACCCGCGCGGAGCTGCTCGACCTCCACCGCGAGGCGCGTGCCCGGCGCAATCGAGCGGCGCACGGCAGCCCGGAGCACGTCGAAGCGATCGCCCTGCTGGGCCGGATCGAGGTCGAGGTCGCCCGCATCGAGCGGGCGATGGACCCGCCGCTCGGCTAGCCGGCAGAGAGCCGACCGTCGTGGGCGAGCGCGTCGTGAGCGAGCGCGTCCGGATCTACGAGGTCGGTCCGCGCGACGGTCTCCAGAATGAGTCGGCCCTCGTCCCAACCGCGACGAAGGCGCGCTACCTCGAGCTCCTCGCCGACGCCGGCCTGCGCGAGATCGAGGCGACCTCGTTCGTATCGGCGCGCGCGATCCCGCAGCTCGCCGACGCGGAGGAGCTGCTTGCCCTGGCGCCCCGGCGGCCGGGCGTCCGGTACCCGGTCCTGGTCCCGAACCTGCGCGGTCTCGAACGGGCCGAGGCGGCCGGAATCGATGCGATCGCCGTCTTCTCCGCCGCCACCGACGCGTTCACGACGCGCAACATCGGGATGACGGTGGACGAGTCGCTCGCTGCCTTCGCACCCGTGCTGGCGCGGGCGATGGCCAACGGCTGGTGGCGCCGAGCGTACGTGTCGACCGCGTTCGGGTGCCCGTACACGGGCGCGGTCGAGCCGACGACCGCAGTGGACGTCGCGCTCCGACTGCTCGACCTCGGGGCGAACGAGGTCTGTTTCGGCGATACGATCGGCGTCGGCGTTCCGGCCCAGGTCACGCGCCTCACCGAGGTCGCCGTCGCCGCCGGCATCCCGCTCGATCAGATCGCGCTCCACTTCCACGACACGCGGGGTACGGCGCTCGCCAACGTCGCGGCCGGGCTCGGGGCCGGGGTCCGCACGTTCGATGCATCGACCGGCGGGACCGGCGGTTGCCCGTACGCCCCTGGGGCCGCGGGCAACCTCGCGACCGAGGATCTCGTGTACCTCCTCGATGCCTCGGGCTGGGAGCACGGCGCTTCGCTTGACGGCGTTCTGACCGCCGCCCGGTTCATCGCCGATGCCCTCGGCAAGCCGCTGGCCTCGAAGGTCGGCCAGGCGGGCGGATGGGACCCGCGGACGGGAGCGGCGACCGGACGCACGGACGCCCGGTGAGCACGCTTTGGCGTTCTTGCTATTCTCCGGCGAAATGGACGGCGTCGTTCTCGTTCTGAACCAGAACTACGAGCCGCTCAACGTCTGCAATCTGCCACGGGCCTTCCGACTGCTGTTCGGGGAGAAGGCCGAGGTGATCGAGTACGACCACCAGATGATTCGGACGCCGCGGACCGAGTTCCGCGCGCCCTCGGTGATCCGGTTGCAGTACCAGATCCGGCGGCCACGTCCGCGCGTCAAGCTGTCGCGCCGCGAGGTGTTTGCGCGTGACCGCCACACCTGCCAGTACTGTGGCCGCCAGACCCACGACCTGACGCTCGACCACGTGATGCCCCGCCACCGCGGCGGGGCGCACAGCTGGGAGAACCTCGTCACCGCCTGCAAGTCGTGCAACCACCGCAAGGGGGGCAAGACGCTCGAGGAGGCGCGGCTGCGCCTCCATCGTGAGCCGCATGAGCCCCGCAGCGACATCTACTCGCTGTTCACCCCGTACCTCGCGGACGATCGCAACGACGCATGGCGGATGTACCTGTTCCTGGGCAAGAACTGACCCCGGTCGAGCTGGACGAGGGGATCCCGCCGTACGTCCTCGACCTCCTGGGGCTCCTGTGGTCGGCCGGCCATGCCGCCTACGCGGTGGGCGGCTCGGTGCGCGATCCCCTGCTGGGCCGACCGCCGAGCGATCAGTGGGACCTCGCGACCTCCGCGCGACCGGAGCAGATGCTCGCCCTGTTCGCCGGGGACGCGGTCTACGAGAACCGCTTCGGTACGGTGGTCGTCCGCCGTGGCGATCGCCCCGAAACCGAGATCACGACCTTCCGCTCGGACCATGACTACGCCGATTTTCGCCGGCCGCATCGGGTCGAGTTCACCGACTCCATCGAGCTCGACCTGGCGCGACGCGACTTCACGGTCAACGCGATGGCTTGGGGGGCGCCGGCGGGCGAGCCGCCAACCCTGGTCGATCCGCACGACGGGCGGGCTGACCTCGAAGCGCGGCTGCTCCGGGCGGTCGGCGAACCCGATGAACGATTTCGGGAGGACGCGCTCCGGATGGTCCGGGCGGTCCGCCTCGCCTCGACGCTCGGCTTCACGATCGAGCCGGCGACGCTCGCCGGCATCCAGGGCCAGGCCGAGCTCGTGCGGCATCTCTCCGGCGAGCGGATCGCGATCGAGCTTTCGAAGCTGCTCGCGGCGCCGCGCCCGTCGGTCGGGCTGCGGCTCCTGGCAGATACAGGCCTGCTGCGCGGGATCTCGCCGGAGCTCATGGACCAACGTGGGGTGCCGCAGAACAAGGTGCCGGGCGAAGACCTCTGGGATCACACGCTCCGCTCGGTCGATGGCGCGGACATCGAGCCCCCCCGGATCCGGTTGGCGGCCTTGCTCCACGACATCGGCAAGCCTTCGACCTTTTCGGACGGTCGATTCCTGCGCCACGAGGTCGTCGGGGCGGAGCTCGCCGGCGCGTTCCTCGACCGGTTGCGCTGGCCACACGCGGAGCGCGATCGCGTCGTCCATCTTGTCCGCCAGCACATGTTCGGGTACGAGCCCGGCTGGTCGGAGACGGCCGTCCGCCGGTTCATCGCCAAGGTCGGCCCCGACGCGCTCGAAGACCTTTTCCGGCTGCGCGAGGCCGACAACATCGGTTCGGGAAACGAGCCATCGGCCGGACGGCTGGCCGAGTTGCGGGCCCGCGTGGCGGCGGAGCTCGAGGCGAACGTCGTGCTCGACCGCCACGGCCTCGCCATCGACGGCGACGACCTGATCGCCGAGCTGGGCCTTGCGCCCGGACCCGCGCTCGGACGGATCCTCGACGGTCTCCTCGAGGCGGTCATCGCCGACCCGAGCCGCAATCGGCGCGACGCGCTGCTCGAGGTGGCGCGATCGATGGCTGCGCAGCCGACCTCATGATCGAGCTCCTTCTCGAAGCCGAGCGCGCCCTGTCGTTCGGGAGGATCGATCGTGCTGAGGAGCTGTACGGGAAGGTGGCCGAGGCGGATCCGCACAACTCGATCGCGGTCGTCGGTCTGGCGCGGGTGCTCCTGGAGCGCGGCGACGAACTTGGCGCCTATCTCCTCGCACGCCGGGCACTGGTGGTCGATCCGGAGAACACGGCCGCTCGCCGTCTCGCGATCCGCCTCGACGAGGTCATGCGGACCCGGGGCGACACGGTGCCCGACGCGGGGCCGATGCCTCCCGAGCCGCCGGCACCGCGGCCCGACGTATCGGCGGCCGAGTCGCGGTTCGGGGCGGAGTCCGAGCCGAACCCGTCCGCCCCAGCGCCGCCCTCTGCGCGACGGCAGCGCTCGCTCCTGGACCGGCTTCGTGGCCGTTGACCCCGTATCGTGGCCGGCATGACGAAGATCCTCGTGACCGGTGGTGCCGGGTATATCGGGTCCGTGTCGGTCGAGGCGTTCCTCGCGGCCGGGCATGACGTCCTGGTGCTCGACGACCTGACGACCGGACATCGTGCCGCCGTGCCGCCGGGTGCCGCGCTCGTCGTCGGCAGCTACGGTGACGGCGCATTCGTGGAAGGTCTCGTCCGCGACGAAGCGGTCGAGGCGATCCTCCACTGCGGGGCGCGGTCGCTGGTCGGCGAGTCGATCCGCGAGCCCGCCCGCTACTACCGCGACAACGTCGCTGGTGGCATTTCGCTCCTGGAGTCGGCGCGCGCCGCCGGCGTCGATCGCGTCGTCTTCTCCTCGACCGCCGCCGTCTACGGCGTGCCCGACGCGACGCCGATCCGCGAGGATGCCGCCCTGCGACCGATCAATCCATACGGCGAGACGAAGCGGACGTTCGAGGGCGCGCTCGCGTGGTACGGGCGCGCATACGGATTTCGAAGCGTGACCCTGCGCTACTTCAACGTCGCCGGTGCGACCGAGGCGCTCGGCGAGGACCACGATCCGGAGACGCACCTGATCCCGACGATCCTGAACGCGGTCGCCGTCGGCGGTCCGCTGACGCTCTTCGGCGACGACTACCCGACGCCGGACGGGACGTGCATCCGCGACTACATCGACGTTGCGGATCTCGCGGACGCACACCTGCGGGCGATCGAGGCGACCGCGCCCGGTGACCCCCGAACCGACGAGCCGCTCGTCTGCAACCTGGGCAACGGCGACGGCTTCAGCAATCGGCAGGTGATCGCGGCGGCCGAGGCTGTCGTGGGGCATGAGATCCCGTTCTCGGTCGGACCCCGCCGCGCGGGCGACCCGGCCACGCTCGTCGCGAGCTCGGAGCGGGCGCGGGAGGTGCTTGGCTGGCACCCGCAGCGACCGTCCCTCGAGGCGATGGTCGGCTCGGCGTGGGCCTGGCGGCAGCGGCATCCGGAGGGGTACGCGGACTGATGGGCGTGCCTCCGGTACGAGGCACGGCCTGCGACGGTGTGGCAGGCGCCTCAGAGGTCGCGCGGCTCCATCGGGGCCGTCGCCGGCGCGAGACGCTCCGGTGGGACGACCGGCGTGACGACTGGGTCATCGGCCCCGCCCTGGCGCTCGGTCCACCGGTCGCTGACCGGCCAGACCAGCCACAGGCCGATCCCCATCGTCACGAGCAGGCTCAGGATCGCGACTTGGTAGGCCCCGACCCCGAGCGCGTCGAAGAACAGGAAGAGGATCGCCCCGTACAGGAGTTGGCCGACCACCTGTGAGCCCTTCCCGACGAGGCCGTACAAGCCGAAGAACTCGCCGATTCGTTCGCGGGGAGAAAGCCGGATCATGAACACGCGGTCCGCAACCTGGACCCCGCCGAGCCCGCTTCCCAGGATCGCGCCGGCGACGACGAAGATCGCGATCCCCGCCGCGGTGCCCGCGAGCCCGAGCGATGCCGTCCCGAGCAGCAGGCCCACGACCCATGTCGCGAGCACCGTGATCAAGGTCCGCTTGGGCCCGTACCGGTCCACGAGCCAGCCCCATCCAAAGCTGCCACCGATCGCGACGACGGTCAGCACGACCGACACGATCAGCCACTGCCCCTGGGTCAGACCGACGGCTTTCACCGCGACGACGCTCATCACGACGATCAAGGTGTTCACCGCGTCGCTGTAGAAGAACCGACCCAGCAGGAAGCGCAGCAAGCCGGGCACCGTTCGCGCATGCGCGATCGTCGTCCGCAGCTGCGTGAGCGAGCCCGTCACGTCGGACAGGGTCACTCGCGTCCCCGGCGCCGTCGGTGGATCGCGGACGACGAGGAACATCGGGATCGCGAAGATCGCGAACAGGATGCCGGCGATGAAGAAGATCGGGTCGGGCGAGTCGGTGATGCCCAGCAGGATCAGCGTGAGCGCCGCGAAGATCGTGCCCATGTAGCCCACGCCGACGCCGATCCCCGAGAGCTTGCCGCGCGATTCGGGTCGGCTCACGGTCGTCAGCGTCGCGTCGTAGTAGATAAGGGCCGACTGGTAGCCGAAGTTCGCGATCGTGAACAGGATCGCCCCGACGACGGCCGGCGAGGGTCCGATGATCGCCGAGGGGATGATCGCCAGGGCAGTGAAGAAGAACAGGAACGGAAGACGTCGGCCGCCGCGATCGCTGAGCGCCCCGAGGATCGGCGATACGAGCGCATTCAGGCCGACGCTCACGGCGATGGTGATGCCCTGGACGAGCTGGCCGAGGCCCTGCCCAAAGCGCGCATCGGACGTGAGCCACAGGCCGATCGCCGTCGACACGATCGCATACGAGAAGATCGTGTTCGCGAAGTCGTACAGCGACCAAGCGGCCGGGACGGCGGCGCGGCCGCTCGGCGTCAAGGTGCCGAGGCCGCGCAGGCGGGTCGCGGGAGCGCTGGACGGGGCGGCGCTGGCCACGCGCCGATGATACGCGGCGGCCGTCGGGCTACGATGACCGCCCATGACCGAGCCAACGGCCCTGCCCACGATCGATCTGGCCAGGACGATCCGACCCCAGCGCTACGGCACCAGCTCGAGCAAGCGCATCGCGGATCCCCTCGTCGAGCCGCTGTGGTCAGGGATGCGGGTCATCGGGGCAGCGGATGAAGGCGGGGCGGTCCTCTTGGAGGGCGGCGAGGAACTCAGCCTGAGCCCTATTAGCAACGCGCTCTGGGCCATGGTCCGCTCGACCGCCGAGACGGTCATCGTCGACGGCTACCTCACGAAGCAGGCCCACCCTGACGGCGCCCTCGGCCCGCGACTGGACCTCGAGCCGAGTGCGGGGGACGTGCTGAAGCAGGCCCTTATCGGGCTGCACCCCAAGCGGCACCAGGATGTCCAGCTCCTCCGCGAGGCGGACGGCGTTACCCAGCTGTTCCGCCCCGACGACGTCGTCACCCTCCTCGTCACCGACCTCCTCTGGCTCGACGGCACGTCGCTCCTCGACATTCCGCTGCTCGAACGGCGGCGCCTGCTCGAAGCGGTCCTGCCGGGCGACGAGCTCGTTCGTCCCGGACCGTACGTGCGGCCGCCGCTCCATTCGTGGATCGCCTCGTGGCGCAGCCAGGGTTTCACGGGCCTGACCTTCAAGGAGGCCAACAGCCGCTATCGACCGGGCGAGATCGCCCGCGACTGGGCGACGTCGTCGATGCCATCACGCTGACGGCGCCCGGGCGTCGGTGGTACGGTGGGTTCGTGCCCGAGACCGCCCTGACCCCGGCTGTCCGCGACGAGATCGCCCGCCTCGGTCGGGCCGACATCATGGTCGGCATCCCAAGCTTCAAGAACGCCGCGACGATCGGTTACGTCGTCCGCGCGGCACAGGCCGGGCTCGTCCAGTACTTCCCTGATCTGGCACCCGTCGTCGTCAACTCTGACGCGGGCTCACCCGACGGCACCGGTCGCGTCGTCGTGGAAACCGAGCCGCCGGACTACATCGAGCAGATCCTGCTTGTCCGGCCCAACCACAAGCTCCAGCGCGTCAGCCTGACCTATCCAGAAATCGATGGCATCGGCGGCAAGGGCGCCGCACTGCGGACGATCTTCGAGATCGCCGCCGCGCTCGAGGTCCAGGCCCTCGTCGTCGTCGACTCGGACCTGCGCTCCATCGTGCCCGAGTGGATCGAGCTGCTCGCCGGCCCAATCCTCAAGGGCGGTTACGACTTCGTCGCGCCGCTCTACGCCCGGTACAAGTACGACGGCACGATCACCAACACCGTCACCTACCCGCTGACGCGGGCCCTGTACGGGCACCGCATTCGCCAACCGATCGGCGGCGACTTCGGGGTGAGCGGCGATCTTGTCCGCCACTACCTGACGCTCGACGATTGGACCGACGACGTCAGCAAGTTCGGGATCGACATCTGGATGACGACCTCCGCCGTCACCGGCGGCTTCGCCGTCTGCCAGACCCGCCTGGGCGCCAAGATCCACGACCCAAAGGATCCGGGCTCCGACCTCGGGCCGATGTTCCGCCAGGTCGTGGGCACGATCCTGCGGCTCGCCCAGAAGTATCCGAGCCACTGGCTCACGACGCGGGGGAGCCACGACGTGCCGGCTTATGGCTTCGAGCGGATCATCGACCCGCCTCCCCTCGAGGTGAACACCCTCCGACTCCTGTCCGAGTTCCAGGCCGGCTCCCTGAACCTCGGCGAGCCGTGGCGGTCGATGCTCGCGCCGGCGACCGTCGAGACCGTGATGGAGCTCGCGGCCGAGGCCGGCCGACTCGGCGACGCGGCGCGGGCCAAGCTCGGGATCGGAGGCGACGTGGCGTCCACCTCGGCCACGACCCTCGAGATGGCCGAGGCGGTTAGCGCGTTCCACTTCCCGGACGATGTCTGGGCCCGGATCGTGTACGACCTCGTCATCGCGGCGCGCGACCCCAGACCCTCGCTGGAAAGCCTGGTCGCGGCCCTCGTGCCGATCTACTTCGGGCGGGTCGCGAGCTTCGTCATCGAGAATCGGAACGTGACGACCACCCAGGCCGAGGACCGGGTCGAACGCCAGGCGCGCGAGTTCGAGTTGCTCAAGCCGTACCTCGTCGAGCGGTGGCACGCGGCTGAGACGGCGGCCGCGGCCCCGGTCGGCTGAGTCGATGGCGCCTCGATCGTCTCCCCTCCCCGTGCGGATCCTCATCCCCGTCGCCAACCCGGGCACGGCCGAGGAGTTGATCCGGCTCGGCGCGGCGATGCTCGATCCCCGCTCGGGCGAGCTCTCGGCACTCGGCATCGTCGAAGTACCCGAGGGGATGCCGCTGTCCGAAGGCGCTACGCGCGCCCGGCACGCTCGTCGGCTGTTGCAGAAGGTCCTCGACTACGTGCCCGACGGAACGGCGATCCATCCGATCGTCCGGATCGGACGGCATGCTGCCGAGGGCATCATCGAGGCATCTGCCGAGCAGGAGGCCGACCTCATCATCTTCGGCTGGGGCGGCAAGGCGCCGACTGGTCGCGACAACCACGGCCCCACCGTCTTCTCGCCGACGATCGACGAGGTCGTCCGCGAATCGCCATGCGACATCGCGGTCGTCAAGCAACGCGGCTCGATCGACATCAAACGGGTCCTCGTGCCGGTCCGAGGCGGCCCGCACGCTGAGCTCGCGATCCGCTTCGCCGACGCGATCGCCCGGCACCACAACGCGACCGTCGTCGTGCTCCACCTGGTCCCGCCGGGGATCACGATGGCCGTCCGGGCGCAGGCGGAACGGGCGCTCGCCGCGTTCATCAAGCAACACCTGCACGGCCACGGCGAGGCCGTCCTGCGCGAGGCGCCGAACGTGCGCAACGCCATCCTGCGCGAGGCCGAGAAGGCGGACCTCGTGGTGATGGGGGCGTCGGTCGTGCCCGGCGGCGACGGCGCCGATTCGTACCTGTTCGGGTCGCTCCCCGAGGCCATCGCCGCCCGGGCGACGCCGACCGTCGTCGTCGTGAAGACCCGCGAGTCGATCGGGCGCTCGACGTTCGACCAGCTGGCCACGAAGGCCGAGACCCTGGCGGCGGCCGATCGGGCCGCCGATGAGGCGCGCGCGGTTCCGGCCCGGGTCGAGCGCTGGTTCGGCGAATCGAATTTCCACCACGCCGAGTTCTCCGACCTGCGCCGGCTCGTCCAGCTCAAGGAGAAGCAGGGCGTCACGGTCTCACTTGTCCTGCCGACGCTCGATGAGGAGGAGACGATCGGGCCGATCGTGCGCCGAGCGATGCGCGAGATGGTGGGTCGGGTCCCGCTGCTCGACGAGATCCTCGTCATCGATTCGGCCTCGAGCGACCGGACGCGCGAGATCGCCGAGGCCGAGGGCGCTCGGGTCGTCCAGCATCCCGACGTGCTGTCGCGATATGGATCGTTCCACGGCAAGGGCGAGGCGCTCTGGAAGGCGCTCTACGAGACGTCCGGGGACATCGTCGTCTACGCCGATACTGATGTGAAGAACTGGCATCACCGGATGGTCTACGGCACCCTGGGCCCGCTCCTCCACGAGCCGCGGCTGCAGTACGTCAAGGGCTACTACCAGCGACCGATCGTCGAGGCCGGGCAGCTCAAGGAGGGCGGCGGCGGCCGGGTGACCGAGCTCGTCGCACGGCCGTTGATCAACTTGTTCTATCCCGAGCTCTCGGGCCTGATCCAGCCGCTCGCCGGGGAGTACGCGGGGCGTCGGGCGCTGCTCGAATCGATCCCGTTCTTCACCGGCTACGCCGTCGAGATCGGGCACCTGATCGATGCCGCCGAGCGGGTCGGGATCGAGGGCCTTGGGCAGGTCGACCTCGAACGTCGGGTGCACCGCAACCAGGAGCTCGAGGGGCTCTCACGCATGTCGTTCGTCATCCTCCAGGCCGTGATGAAGCGACTCGAGGAACGGCGCAAGGCTCGCCTGTTCGCCGAGCTGGGCTCGACGATGAAGCTGCCGCGCTCCGGGAAGGGCCGCCTGTCGCTCGAGGTCATCGAGCTCGCGGACCAGGAGCGGCCGCCGATGATCCGCATCCCCGAGTACCTGGAACGACGGCGCGCCAGCACCGAGGCGGGCCTCGTCGCCAGCATCCGGTGACCGCGGTCGACCAGATCGTGCCCGACCCGGCCGTCCCCGAGCCCCGCGCGCCGGAGATCCGCGAGCTCGACATCGAGGGCTACCGCGCCGCGATCCCGGGGCTCGTCGAGCTGACGCTCGACGCGGTCGCGGGCGGCGCCTCGATCAACTTCATGGCCGACGCAACGGCGGGTGAGGTCGGTGCGTGGTGGGAGTCGCGAGCTGGGCTGGTCGACTCGGGCCTGATATCGCCGTTCGTGGGCGTGCTCGACGGGCGCGTGGTCGGCTCCGTGCTCCTGATCCGATCGGGCAACCAGAACTCCCCGCATCGTGCCGAGATCGGGAAGGTCATCGTGCACCGCGACGCTCGCCGGCGAGGTATCGCCACGGCCCTGATGGCGGCCGCAGAAACGGCGGCGCGGGACTCCGGTCGATGGCTGCTCGTGCTCGACACCATCACGGGCTCGGCCGCCGACGAGTTCTACCGGTCACTCGGCTGGCAGGAGACCGGCATCGTGCCCGACTACGCGCTGCTCACCGACGGCCGACCGTGGCCCGCGACCTTCTTCTGGAAGGACCTCCGGTGAAGGCCGGTCGAAGCCGGACGGTCCTCATCGCGCCCGATTCGTTCAAGGGCTCGCTCACCTCGGTGCAGGTCGCCCGGGCGCTCGCGGACGGGTGGCGACGGGCCCGGCCAGACGACGAGATCCTGCTCTGTCCCCTTGCCGACGGCGGGGAGGGGACCCTCGCGGCCATCGAGGCCGCCGGCGGCTGGGTCTGGCAGGAGGCGACCGTTCATGACCCGCTCGGCCGATCGATCACCGCGCGCTGGTTGCGGTCCGACGACGGCGTCCGAGCCGTCGTCGAGATGGCCGAGGGGTCGGGCCTGTCGCGCCTGACCCCGGGCGAACGGGACGCCGTTGCGGCCTCGTCGATCGGCACCGGCGAGCTCGTCGGCGCGGCGCTCGAAACCGGCGCCCGCCACATCACGCTGGGGATCGGCGGAAGCGCCACGACCGATGGTGGCGCAGGCCTACTCACGGGCCTGGGCGCCAACGTCGATCGCGACGCGGCGCGCGCCGACCTCACCGGCCTGGATCCGCGCCTCGGCGGTGTGACGTTCCAGGTCGCCTGCGACGTGTCGAACCCGCTCCTCGGGCCGAGCGGGGCGGCGGCGGTCTACGGCCCCCAGAAGGGCGCCGATCCCGAGGAGGTCGCCGACCTCGACGCGCGGCTCGCCCGCTACGCGGACGCGCTCGAGGGCGCGGTCGGGCGGCGCGAACGCGATACCCCGGGAGCAGGTGCGGCCGGCGGCGTGGGCTTCGCGCTGCTCGCCATCCAGGATCGGTTCGCCGCGTTCGCCCTGCGACCGGGTGTCGAACTGCTCATGGAGGCGACCGACTTCGGCGCCCGACTCGCCAAGGCGGACCTCGTCCTGACCGGCGAGGGCCGGATCGATGCCCAGACGGGGTTCGGGAAGACCGCCCTCGGGGTCGCGCGCAAGGCGCAGGCGGCCGGCGTGCCGTGCATCGCGGTCGGTGGTGGCGTCGAACCCGAGGGGATCGACGCCCTGGCGGCCGTCGGGGCGACTGCCGTCCCGGTCGTAGAAATGCCGCAGGCCGTCGAGGCGGCGATGGCCGCTGGGACGGCCCCGCTCGAGCGCCTCGGGGAGCGCCTGGCTCGCCTGCTCACGCCCGGGTTCGATGAGGGCGGCCCGTGACGTCGCCCGTCGCCCGGAGAAAGCCGCGCCCGAAGAAGCGTCGGTTCTCCGACCCCGGGCGGAGTTACGCGAGGCGGCTCGAGCGCTACCGGCCCGGGCTCGTGCGATACACGCTGGACGGCCTGGCATCGATCTACGGGCGGCCGACCTGGGAGCGGAGACTGGATCCCACGAGCGAGCTGATCCTCACGATCCTCACCCAGAACAGCGCCGACACGAACGCCGAGGTTGCGTTCGAGGCGCTTCGGCTGGCGTATCCAAGCGGCCTCGCGCCCGAGGCGCATCGGCCGGGCGCCGGCTGGGGCGGCGTCGGCCTTCCCGAGGGGGCGCCACCTGACTGGGCGAGGGTCGAGTTCGCGCCACTGCCCGAACTGACCGACGTGATCCGTCCGGGCGGGTTGGCCAACCAAAAAGCGCCACGCCTGCAATCGACCTTGCGCAGGATCCGCGAGGAGCGCGGTGACTACTCCCTCGAGTTCCTTGGCGAGATGGGAGCGCTCGACGCCCGCGACTGGCTGACCCAGATCGACGGCATCGGCAAGAAGACCGCGTCGGTCCTGCTGTTATTCAGCTTCGGGATGCCGCTCATGCCGATCGATCGCCACGTGGAGCGCGTCGCGCGGCGGGTCGGACTGCTACCCGCCAAGGCGACGGTCGACGAGTCGCATGACCTGTTCCTCGGCGTGTTCGAGCCGAACGAGATGTACGAGGCGCACGTCAACCTTATCCAGCACGGCCGCAAGGTCTGCCACGCCCAGCGGCCCGATCACGACGCCTGCCCGCTCCGGCCGCGCTGCCGCTTCGTCGACCCGAAGGCGCCCTAGAAACGCTTGGATAACCGAGCACCCCGCCCGATGGGTACGGGGCGGGGTGCTCGGGCGCGCTCGGCGGTGCAGCCGGTTGAGTTGGTGTGGGCTACTTCCGAAACCGGAAGTTGGCTTGCAGGAAGGTCGTCGCTCCGTCCTCGAGATTCAGGGCGAAGGTGCGGCACGTGTTGGCGTAGGTCGTTGGGGTCTTCCAGTTGAATTGGTAGTAGCCGTTGCCCTGGTTGATGAGCCCGGAGCTGCCGGCAACATACTCCTCGACCAGGTCGGTCGCGGTGGTGCCGCCACAGGCCATCGACCCGACGATCGCGCCCACGGTGACCAGACTCGTCACGGGTTGCCGAGGATGGTCGTGGTGCCGCCGCCCGGGGTCGTGGTCAGGATCCCGACCCCGGGGGCGGCAAGGAACACCGACTCGCCGTAGTTCGACGACGACGCCAGTGCATCGGATTGATCGATATTGGAGGCGCCGACGACGCTCGCGTCACCGGCCGGGAAGGTGCTGACGGACGAGCCATCGTTGCCGGTCCCTGCGACCGGCGCGACGCCCTTGGACCATGCGTAGTCCACGGCGGCCTGCAACGCCAACGAGTAGCCGGTCGCGGAGAACGACATGAGGACGACGTCGGCGCCGTGATCGGTCGCCCAGACAACGCCCTCGATGATGTCGCTGTCGCGGCCTAGGCCGTCGGCGCCCAGAACGGTCACTGGCAGTGAACGCTGCAACGCGGCGCGACGTCGAGTGACGGGACCGAGCATGCGGACCTCCCAGGAACGCGCGCTCGCGTTCCCCTGGTTCTCCCGGTCCGGCAAGTGACTTGGCGATGGCGAAAGACACGACGTCCGACAGAACGTCGCGTGTCGCCAAGTGACGGGTCGACGGTGATAGGAAGATCAGTCAGAAGATGAGTGCGCGACGCTCGACCGACCCGTTGCTCCCGGACACTGGGCAAGATGGCTATTCATTTGGCTGCTCCGCATCGCAGCGGAGTAGGTCGCTAACAGTACTGGCCGGGGGTCGGAAGGCAAGGTCATTCGGGCTATCCAGACCGCACCGGACTGCCCGCAAACCCAAACGCCGGTGCGGGCTCACACCACCCGGTTCAGTACGAGTGGCGGCTTGGGCGTTCCGGCTCCGCTCCTATACTCGAGCCCTGATGACGAGCGCTGCCCCACGCATCCTCATCGTCGACGACGACCCGAATCTGCTCGTCCTCCTGGCCGATCAGCTCCGCGCCGACGGCTACGAGATCGCCACCGCCCGCGACGGCGACGAGGCGCTCCGGCGCCTTCGCACCAGCTGGCCGGACCTGCTGATCATCGACATGATGATGGCGCGCATGGACGGGCTGACCCTCGCGCGCGAGATCAAGGCGCAGGCCGACCTGCCGATCATCGTGCTCTCGGCGATCGATGCCGGCGACTCCAAGGCCGACCTGCTCGAGGAGGTCGCCGAGGACTACGTCACCAAGCCCTACCACTACCCGGAGCTTCGCGCGCGCATCAATCGGGTGCTCCGCCGACTCGGTGACAAGGTGCCGCGCCAGAGTCTCGTGCTCGGTCCGGACCTGACGCTCGATCTGCACCGGCGCGAGGCGACGGTCGGCGGGCAGGTCGTCCAGCTCACGCCGACCGAGTCGCGCCTGCTGTATGCGCTCGCGGCCAACCTCGGCCAGACCGTCACGACCGAAACACTGCTCGCCCGCGGCTGGGCCGAGACCGAGGACGCCGACCCGTCGTATGTCTGGGTCACGATGCGCCGCCTCCGACAAAAGGTGGAGGTCGACCCCAATCGGCCGGTCCACCTCCAGACGGCTCGCGGGGTCGGGTATCGACTCATGCATCATCCGAGCGCGGGGCCGGGCGCCGCCGATGGATGAGCCCGTCGACGAAGGCGAGGCACGACGACCCGCCGAGCCGACCTCGCGACTGAGCTTCCGCTCCCGCCTGACGGTCGCCCTGATCACCGCCTCGATCCTGCCGCTCGCCGTATTCGCGCTGATCGTCGTCCTCATCGAAGCCTCGTTCATCGGCCCCGGCTCGGACCCCAACATCGGCCGGCTGTTGCTGTTCGCGGCGGCGGTCATCGTCGCCGCGGCGATCTTCTTCTCGTACGGTTTGGCCGACCAGTTGAGCGCGCCCCTGCGCCATGTCGTCGCGGCCATGGATCGCGTTTCGAGCGGCGACCTCTCCTCGCCGATCCGCGTCGCCGGCGATGATGAGGTGGCGCGACTTGCCGACAGCCACAATCGACTGGCCGGCGACCTCGAGCGCCGAAACCGGGAGCTCCGCCGGATCCTGGCCGCGATCGAGGAAGTCTCCCCGCGCGACGACGTCGACGCGCTGGTCGAGCGGACATCGACCGACGCGACCTCGGCGTTCGGGCTCATCGACGCCGTCGTCGTCATGGGCGATGTGTCGGTGATCGAGCCCGAGGAGGTCGTCCCCGGAGTCTCGCGACCGCTGCGTGCGACGCTCCGGGCGGGCGGCGAAGAGCTCGGGGTGCTCCTGGGTCGCCTGCCCGCGACTCGCCGCTGGGAGCCGGCCGATCAGGACCTGCTCGACCTCTACGCGAGCGAGATGGCGTCCGCGATCCGCAATGCCCAGCTCTTCGCGACGGTCGAGTCGCAGAATGCGCAGCTGCTCGAGCTCGATGCCGCGAAGGACGAGTTCCTCCGGGGCGTCAGCCACAACCTGCAGACGCCGCTCACGAGCATCCGCGCCTACGCCGAGCAGCTTGATGCGGCCGCGCCGGATCGTCGGCTCGGGATCATCGCCGAGCAGTCGGAGCGGCTTTCGCGGATGGTCCGCCAGCTCCTCACCGTCACGCGGCTGGAATCCGGCGCGCTCAAGCCGCGCAGCGAGGTCGTCTCGCTTGCGACCCGCGCGCGCAAAGCCTGGGAGGCGCTCGGGGCGGACGACGTGGCGTTCGATGTGAAGGACGCGGGCGGCGGATGGCTCGCGATCGCCGACGCCGATCAGCTCGACCAGGTCCTCTGGGCGCTCCTCGACAACGGCGTCAAGTACGGCGAGCGGGCACCCATCCATGTCTCGATCGTCCGGGACGAGCCGGCGCGACGCCTGCAGCTGACGATCACCGATCGCGGCCCGGGTGTCGCGGCGGCCGACCGGGACCGACTGTTCGGGCGGTTCGTCCGCGGCGCGGAGCCGGCGACTGACAGCGGCAGCGGCCTGGGTCTGTACGTGTCACGCGAGCTGTGCCGCGCGATGGGTGGAGATCTCGTCCTGGAGCCGAGCCTGGCCGGACGAGGAGCCGCCTTTACGATCGTGCTGCCAGGGGAGCCCGCCGAAGAAGCCTAAGGATGGGCGTCTCGCGCGCGAGGGCGTATGATGCGCGCCGTCCGACTCGATCGGGCGTAACCGCCGGGGACCCATACGACGTTCTCACGACCATCCGGTCGTGTCGCACGGTGACCGTTCCGCCCCGGCCTCAGACCGCCTCTACCTGGGGACCGACGAGAGCCGGGCGACGACAGGCGCCTGGCTCTCGTCATGATTCCGGACAAAGACGCCGGGCACGGCGAAGTCAGGTAGGGGGCACGGCGGTAGTGTCAGGGCGGGAGCCCGACGGTCAGGCGGGCTCGACCTGCTGCTGATCGGCCTTCACGACCGACGGCCGGGTCCAGATGAGTCGTCGCGGGTCGCCCGCGATGATCCCGGCAGCGGCGACGGCGAGGATCGGGCCGAGGGCTGGGCTGAGCCCGGCCAGCGACGCGATCATCGCACCGGTGTACCAGCCGGCATAGAACCAGAGAACGGTGGCAAGGACGCGCTTCTTCATGCCTTGACTGTGCGCCCTGTCCTTCGCGCCCGAACCTACCAAGACGTCCGGTGCTGGTACCGGATGAATCTGCGCTCGGCCGCCCGGGCAAGGTTGCGTGCAAGGTGGGTATGCCACCCTTAGGGGTACTTCCGTCTCATCTGCTTGGGGGACCCATGCCCATCCCGTCACGCGAGCACCGTCGGCGATGGCCCGCTTCCGGGCAATCGCTCGTCGAGTTTGCGTTAATCGTGCCGGTGATGTTGATCCTGCTGCTCACGGCACTCGATCTCGGGCGGCTCCTCTACTCGCAGATCACGGTCACCAACGCGGCCAAGGAAGGCGCCTTGGTCGCCTCTCAGGGCGGGACCTTCCAGCCCAATCAGAACTGCAGCGACACCAACACCATAATGTGCGGGGTCCTGACGGAGGCGAAGGGCGGCTTCGTCGAAGTCGACAAGACCAAGGTCGCGGTCGCGCCTGCCCTCTGCGTCAAGGACGCGACCTACCCCTCGAGCGGTGCCCCGCCGAACGTTTCGGTGACCGTCCAGACTCCCTTCAAGGTCATTACCCCGATCATCGGGGACTTCCTCGGATCGAGCGTGATCTTGACTGGCGTCGCCGAGGCCCAGTGTCTCGCCGTCCCGAAGGTGACGTTCCCGTCGCTGCCGGCCCCCACAGCAACGTTCACCTCCAGCACAACATCGGGCGACGCACCGCTCGCAGTGTCGTTCAACGGTTCCGCGTCGAGTTCTCCGGGTGCGACCATCACGAACTATGCCTGGAACTTCGGCGTGAGTGGGCCATCCCCGATGGCGTCACATACGTTCGGGAGCGCCGGAGCGTACACCGTGAGATTGACGGTGACGGACAGCCGCGGCCAGACCGACACGTCGGACCCGACCACGATCACGGTGAATTCGCCGACGTGCCCGACCGTCACCGTCGACTTCACCGCCACCGACACCAGCAAGAAGAAGAATCCGCATCAGATGGACCTGGCTGCCACGCTTACGCCGAATTCGGCCGGCTGGACCTGGGCGTGGTCGGGGGCGATCACGGGCAACCAGCAGAACATCACCGTGGACTTCCCGGCGAGCGGTCCGCAGTCGGTCACGGTCACGGCTACGAAGGGATCGTGCTCGACATCCAAGACGAAGATCGTGACGGCCCCGTGAGAAGGTCGCCACGCCAGCGCGGCCAATCGCTGGTGGAGTTCGCGATCGTCCTGCCCGTGTTCCTCTTGATCCTCATGGGCGTCGTCGACTTCGGGATCGCGATCTACAAGTTCAACGGGGTTTCCCAGGCAGCCAGGGAAATCGCGCGCGTCACGTCCGTGCATCCATGCGCGGGGACCACGCCCTGCGCGCCCGGGGCCAGCCCCGAGACAGCGGCGGTCGTCCAGATCCAGAAGGGCCTCATCCCCGGCCTTCTGGTCGACAAGATCGAGTGCGTGGACAACGCTGGCGTGGGCGCAAGCCCGTGCGACTTTAGCAAGGACTCCGTTCAAGTCACCGTCACGGCGCCTTACCAGCCGGTGACGCCAATCCTCGGTTCGGTCATCTCGTGGACCATGAAGGGAATCAGCAGTGCGCAGCTCCAGTAACTCCCGCGGCCAGCGTGGCCAGGTCCTCGTCCTGTTCACGCTAGCCCTCGTGGCGATCGTCGCCGGGGTCGGACTTGTGATCGACGGCGGATTCACCTTCGCCCAACGGCGGGCCGAGCAGAACGCCGCCGACCTGGCCGCCTTTGCCGGGGCGAATGCCCTCCTGAACGGCAAGAACGCCACGGCCGCCGCCCTCGTCGCCTCGAAGGACAACGGGTACGAGCATGGAAAGAACGGGATCACCGTGGCGGTCACCGTGACGCCGAAGACCGTGAAGGTCGATGTTGGCGCGCCCCATTCCAACTACTTCGCCGGGGTCGTCGGCCAGCCAACGTGGCAGGTGAGCGTCACCGCGACGGCGCTGGCCGGAATCGGAAAAAAGTTCCTGGGTGTCGCCCCATTCACCCTGAGCCAGGAGGCGTTCGACCCGGTAACGGGGCTTCCGTTCGTCACCTACACGACGACGACCGATTTCACCAAGACCCAGGGGTCCGGCAGCGATGCCCCATTGACAGTCCTGAACATGGCGTGGACCAATCTCGGCACCGGAAACGTGTCCACGAAGGACATCAAGGATGCGCTCGACGGTTCGGCACCGATCAACGCCAACCTCGCGTTGAATGACTACATCGGCCAGAAGAACAACGGCGTTCACAACGCGCTCTTCGACTCCAATAGTCAGCCCAGCGTGAACACGTCGTTGGCCGGGAAGAACGTCGCGGTCCCGATCGTGGGACCGCCGGTCCCGGGCCAGACCCGCTGCAACGACGGCTCCCATGACCTCGGCTGCTTCCGGGGCTGGGCGTTGTTCCACGTCGTCAGCGCAGCGAAGAACGGCGGTGGCGAGGACGGCACGATCACGGGCTACTTCCTGACGGGGATCACGCGAAGCGCCTCTGTTGAAAACGTCTGCGCCGTCACTGATTCCACCTGTGCGGGCTACTTCCACGGCGGCTATGTCGTGAAGTTGGTGAACTGAGACCGTCGCCTTTTTCGGGGGACTGGGGGATCCAAGGGGCCGCGTCGGGGGGACGCGGCCCTTTCGATTCGGTGCGGCAGGCGACGACGCGCTGACCATCCGCCTGGGGTCAGTAGTCCTTCTGGGCTATGCATCCGCGCACCGTTACAAGGGACCGTGCAAGGTGCTACGCCGAGTATCGGGAACTCGGACATCACCCACCTGCTCGGGGACCTCATGCGCCTTACGCATCCACTCGGGAAACGTGCCCACGACCGCTCTCGCGGTCAGAGCATGGTCGAGTTCGCCCTCGTCCTGCCGATCATGCTCCTGTTGCTCGCCGGGGCGATCGATCTTGGCCGCCTGTTCTACGCGTACGTCGCTGTCGAGAACGCCGCCAAGGAGGGCGCCCTGTTCGGCGCTCGAGCCCCGCTTTGCGACGACAGCATCAACGTCAACTGCGGCGACCCGAACAACGTCGTCTGGCACGTCCACAACGAGGCGACCAACATCGGTAGTCAGTTCTCGGTGAACGTCGCCTGCCGCACCCCGGCCGGCGCCCTCGTTACGCCGATCAACGACTGTCTTGACGGCTACACCTACCAGGTCACCGTCAGCTACCCGTTCCGCCTCATCACCCCGATCCTCAGCAGCATCGTCAATCAGACGGTGACGTTGCGTTCCGAGTCGCAAGCCACCGTCATTTCCGATGCCTTCGACCCGAGCGGTCTCGAGTTCCTGATCTGGGCGAACAATACCGGCGCCGACAACGGCGCGGCGATCTCGACCGCCTGCACCCAGGCCGACGCATCCTCGCCCAATTTCTACTACGCGCCCTGCCAGGACAGCCTGAACGTCGACAACTATCTCCAGTACCCGGAGAACACGACGGTCAGCTACAAGGTCCGCGTCAAGAACACCGGGAACCTCGCGCTCACGGGTGTCACCTATACCTGGGCCGAGAACGGAACGTCGATCAGTGCGCCGGGAAACTGCGGCACATTGCCCAGCAGCATCGCCAAGAATGCGGCGCCGTCGTACTGCACATTCACGAAGACCGTCATCGCCAACAATCCGGTCAACGGCCTAGGGGATCACGTTGTCTCCGGGACCGCATCAGGCAACGCCGGAGGCCTGCCGTCGGGCCAGACGAACGGCGCGGCGATCGTCAAGGTCGTACCGGCGCCCAAGCTGGCCATCAACCTCAAGACCTCCCCTTACCGCCTGGGCGGCACGGGCAACGGGGTCGCCGGTGCGCCGAACTACAGCCTCGGAAACCTGACCCTCCAGCGGAATACGATCTCGGCGCTGTCCGAGATCCAGAATCCGACCGGATGGTTCTACCTCACCGTCGTGAACCAGGGTGGGACCGCGAACAGCTTCAACGTCACCGTCACCCAGAACGGTTCGAGCATCAGCTTGCCGTGCACCGTGCCCGCGACCCTCGCGGCGAGCGGCCAGAGCGGTGACTCCTTCGGCTGCATCTTCCCGCGGACCTTCAATGCCACGCAGGCATACGCGATGGTCGCGACTGCCAGCGCCACGAACGCCGTGATCCTCTCGGGCCAGCAGCCGGCCGTGACCGTCACGACCGCGACGGCCTGCACGGTCGCCAAGCCCGTGATCCCGAACCTCGTCGACACACTTTCACCGTCGGCCGACGGGTCCAACAAGACCGTTCTGCAGGCGAAGACGACGTGGACGACGGCCGGGTTCATCAACCCCGCTACGACTAACCCTGCCGGTGCAGCCAACTCGATGTCCGCTGTCAGCCAGACCCAGACCGCCTACACCTGCGCCGCCAACGTCAACGCCAACGTCACCGTGGGAGCCCAGTGATGCGCCTGCTCCGTCGTCGCGATCGATCCCGCGGGCAGTCGCTCGTCGAGTTCGCCCTCGTCGTACCGATCTTCTTCCTCCTTTTGTTCGGGTTCATCGACGTCGGTCGCTACGTCTACACGACGACGGCCTACGGACAGGCGGCTCGAGAAGGCGCCCGCTGGGCGTCGGTCGATCAATGGTCGTATTCCTGCCCAGGCTCCGTGTCTCCGCAGACACGAAAGCTCTGTGCCGAGGCCGTGACCCGCACCCGGGTTCCGGCGGGCGCGCCGACCCCGACCACCGTCACCTTCACGTGCCCTGCCACTTGTCGTTTCGGCGACCTCATCGCCGTTCGGGTCCAGGGTCAGTTCCGGTTCTTCACACCGATCATCAGCAACCTGCTCGGCACACCTAGCGTGGATCAGACCGCGCAGGTCGTCATCCAATGAAGTCCGTCGGATTGATCCGTCGGAACAAGGAGGTCATTCCTATGCGCCGCTTCCATGGCGCCCGTCGCCGTTCCGAGGGGCAGATCCTCGCCATGTTCGCGGGCGGCGCGATCTTGCTCATCCTCATCACCGGCCTGGTGATCGATGGCGGCAACGTCTTCCTTCAGCGGCGCGACAGTCAGAACTCCGCCGACATCGCGGCGATGGCCGGCGCGAAGCGCCTCGCCGACTACTACGTCCTGCCGGCCGGTTCGACCGGAAAGGCCTACACGGGCACCGACAACGTCTACGCGAAGATCGCGACCCGCATGGGTGACAACGATTGTCCTACCGGGGTCGGTTCGAACTGCTCGTGGACGGCTCGGTACGTGGGCACTCGCACCGGTTCCGGCTTCGTCGATCTCGGTGCCGTCACCGCGGCCGACGCCGGGCCTCCCGGTTTCGCCGGCGGCGCGAAAGCCCTCGGCGTAACGGTCAACGTCACCAAGACACCTCGAACCTATCTGGTCGGTGTCATCGGCCAGTCGACCTGGACGGTGAACACCCTTGCGACCGCGGTGACGGGCCAGGTTCCCGGCGCACCCGCCGGACAGCTGCTGCCCATTGGTCTGACCGAGCTGCCGACGCAGGAGGGCGCCCTCTATGCGCTCACCAGCGGCGCCAACGGCCCGGGCAACTTCGGGTGGCTGTCGTGGGACGGCAGCAACAACGCCGGGTCACTGGCCACCAGCCTGTGCACGCCGAACAATCCTGCCTTCCAGCTCCCGTTCCAGTTCGCGGGCGATCCGGGCAAGACCAACGCGAGCTCCGTCCGCGCCTGCCTCCAGCAGTGGGTCGACAACCAGCAGACGGTGCTCATCCCGATCGTGCAGAAGGTGAACGATCCAGCGGGCAACGCAAGTTGTTCCACCGGCGGCCAGGGCAACGGCTTCCACTATTGCGTGGTCGCGCTGGCGGCCTTCGTGATCACCGGCTACGCGCAGCCGGCAGTGGATCAGATCAATGGCCGGTTCATCGGCACCATCCCCTATTCCGCCAACGGCAACTCCAATGTGCCCGGTCCGGTAACTGCACCGCCGACCGAAGGCAGCACGCTCTACTACCTGGGCCTCGCCCAGTAGGGTCACTCCCGCGGGGGAGACGAACGGGCCGCGCCGAGAGGCGCGGCCCGTTCAGATTCCGAGGGTCCGACACGCCGGCCGCGGCGGCTCCGCCGGCTCCCGCGCCCTTCAGGTGGCCGCCCTACAGGCGATACGACTCACGGCGGCGATTGGCGAGGGCGGGGATCTGGTTGCGGACCGCCCTCACCCGATCGGTGTCGATCTCCGCGGAGATGATCCCGACGGCATCGGAGGCCTGCGCCACGACCGTGCCCCACGGATCCACGATCATCGAGCGCCCGAACGCGGGCTGACTCGGCGGGCCGCCGATCTGCGACGGCGCGAGGACCCAGGCGCCGTTCTCGATCGCCCGGGCACGCAGGAGCACCTCCCAATGGTCGCGGCCGGTTCGCTCGGTGAAGTTCGCCGGCACCGTCAGGACCTCCGCGCCGCCCAGGGCGAGCGTTCGATACAGCTCCGGGAATCGCACGTCATAGCAGACCGACAGGCCGACCTTGATGCCATCGACCTCTGCGCAGACCGCGTCCACGCCGGCGGTCACTCGAGCCGATTCGGTATCTACCGGACCGGCCTCCACCGCGACATCGAAGAGATGCACCTTCCGATAGGTCGCGGCGATCGAGCCATCCGGGGCGACGAGCACGCTCGTGTTGTAGGGGCGCTGCGGATCGCCCGATGCCTCGGCGATGCTGCCGATGAGGATCCAGGCATCGCGGCGTCGCGCCACATCAGCGAACGGATCCGTCAGCGGCCCAGGGACTGGGCCGGCGCTTGCGCGGAATCCGTCATCAGGTCCGCGATGGTGGAGGTACTCCGGGAGTCCGACGAGCCTCGCCCCGGCAGCCGCTGCGGCATCGGCGAGCGCCACGGCCCGCTCGATGTTCGCGTCGACATCGCTGGTCGCATCCAGCTGGACGAGGGCGACGGGCAGGCGCATGCCCGCATGCTACGCGTCGCGCGACCGGCGGTCAGCGGATCCCGGTGTCATACAGGATGGTGACCTCGGTCGGGCCGCCATCTCCGACCGTGACGCTCATGGGTTTGGCCATGCCCATCATCCCCTGCACCGGCTGCGGCTCGAGCACGTATTCGCCCGCGGGCAGGTCGATGACGGCCATGCCGTCCGCACCCGAGCGCACTTCGCCCTTCTGATTGCCATTCGAGTCGCGGATGACGATCACCGCGCCGGCCACCGGGTTGGGCGGGCACGGGTTGTTCGCTTGCTCGACCGGACAGGTCGGGCCCGCCCCGACCGTGATCCGCAGCCCGTTCGCGCCATCCTGCCCGCTCGCGCCGGGCTGGCCGGGGGACGGCCACGCCTCGGGTGGCACGACCTCACCCGTGTCGGACTGCTTGGTGACCGTCCCGTCCGGCAGGACCGCGAACTGCCAGACATGCTCGCTGATGCAGCCCGCCGGACAATCGCCCCAGCCCACCCGTACCTTGACGACGAACGCGCCAACCCCGGAGGCCGGTGTCACCTGATACCAACTTGCCTGGCCGATGAGGTTCGGATCGAAGGGCTGGATGCCGGCGAGTCGCGGCTCCGCCGCGATGACCCGGGCGATGGCCTGTTCCGGGGTCGTCACCGGGCCTGCCGACGGCGACGGGCGGGACGCGACGGATGGTGCCGTCCCTGCGCCCGAGCACGCCCCGAGGACGAGGCCGACCAACAGGAGCGCGAGGGAGCGTCGTCGGATGTTCATGTGGCGCCGGGACGATGATGGCCCTCCGTTGGTTCCGGCGCCACCGCCCGCGGGGCACGACCGCTATCGTCTGCGCCATGACGACGCTCGATTTCGACCGCTTCGAGGCGCTGACATTCGACTGCTACGGCACGCTGATCGATTGGGAGGCCGGCCCGACCGCCGCCTTCTCGACCGTCCTCGAGGCGCACGGGATCGAGGCCGACGGCGAGGACGTCCTGACCCGCTATGCCCGATACGAAGCGACCAGCGAGGCCGGGCCGCACCAGCGCTATCGCGACGTGCTGGCCACCGGCCTGCGCGGCGTCGCCGGGGAGCTCGGCTTCGAGCCGACACACGGCGAGCTCGAGGCGTTCGGGGCGTCCGTCACCGACTGGCCCGCCTTCCCCGACTCGGCCGAGGCCCTGGCGCGACTGCAGGAGCGCTACCGCCTCGGCGTGATCACCAACTGCGACGACGACCTCTTCGCGGCGTCGAATCGTCGGCTCGGCGTCGAATTCGACTGGGTCGTCACTGCCCAGCAGGTCGGCGCGTACAAGCCGAACGAGGCGGGCTTTCACGTTGCCTTCAACCGGATCGGGCTGCCACGCGAGGGGATCCTGCACGTCGCCCAGAGCCTGTTCCATGACCACGTACCGGCGAAGCGCCTTGGCCTCTCCACGGTCAGGATCGATCGTCGCCGCGGCCGGCCCGGCTCGGGAGCCACGCCTCCGGCAGATGCGACGCCCGACGCGGTCTACCCGGACATGGCCTCATTTGCGGTGGCGGCCACCGCCTGACTGGGGCCGATGCTCGCCGAGCGTCGGCAGGGAACGCGGAGCCGCGGCGGTCACGACCTCGAAGCCGCTCGTATTCGCGCTCACGGCGACCTTGCCGTCCTCAAGCTGCAGGGTCATGGAGCCGCGGCCTGCTCGCAGGTTCGAGATTTTCAGGCTCGGCAGCCAGTCGGGCAGCGCTGGATCGACGTAGATGCGCGAACCATCCTCGTCGGTTCGACCGTGGATCCCGGCGAGGATCGCGACGAGCCGGATGATCGCGCCGGCGGCCCACGCCTGGGGCACGTTCGCGCCGAGGTACTGCACCGGGAACCCGCCGACGCCGCGGCGCAGACCGGAGAACAACTCGGGGACGCGGTTGGCCTGGAAGCGCTCGGAGGCGTCGAAGATCCCGCGCGCAACCTTGGCCGCCTCCTGGCGGAAACCGTATCGAGCGAAACCACCGGCGATGAGCCCGTTATCGTGCGGCCAGACGGACCCGGTGTGATAGCTGAACGGGTTGTAGCCGGGGTGATCCTCCGACAACGTCCGGATTCCCCAGCCCGACCACATGTCGTCGGCCAGCAAGCGCCGAACCAGGCGTTTGGCGCGCTCGACCGGGACGATGCCCGATGCCAATAGGTGACCCGGGTTGGACGCGACGGTCTTGATCGGTTTCTTGGCTCCATCGAGGCCGAGGTAGTAGGTCCCCTCAGCCTCCCACCACAACCGGTCGTTGACGATCTCGAAGAGCCGGTACGCCTGGCGCCGGAGGCGAGCGGCGTCCTCCGGGCGGTCGAGCAGGTCGTAGAGGTCGGCCAGCCGCAGCTTCGCATCGTAGGCGTAGCCCTGGAGCTCGATCAGCGCGATCGGGAGGGGCGCGAGGCTTCCATTCGCATGTTGGATCGCGTCCCCGGCATCCTTCCAGCCCTGGTTGTAGTAGCCGTGGCGGGAGCGCGTCTTGTACTCCTGCAGGCCATCGTGATCGCGGTCACCGGACGTGTCGATCCAGTGCATCGCGGCCTCGACGTTGGGCAGGTAACGACGGACGACCGCGTCGTTGCCCGACCAGTGATAGAGGTACGACAGCACGATGACGAAGAGGCTCGTCGCATCGTGGGTGCCGTAGTACGGCTGGAACGGCAGGATCCCGAGCTGGGCCAGTTCCCCGTGGCGGATCTCGTGCGGGATCTTGCCCGGCTCCATGTCCCGCTCCGGGTCGTCGGCGGTCGCCTGAAGCTGCGACAGTCGACGCAGGGCGCCCGACGCGAACTCCGGGTAGCCCGAGATGCATTGCATCGAGACGACCAGCGAGTCGCGCCCGAACAGCGTCACGTACCACGGAACGCCGGCGGCGGGAATGAACACGCCCCGCTCGACCGCCGGGTCCTCGAGCTTGAGCGCCTCCATGTCCTGCACCGCTTGGTCCCAGGCGCGGCTGACCGATCGGTTGGGCGTGAGGAGCGCGACGGTCGGCAGTCTCGCGGGCGCCCGCTCCCCCGCGTTGCGCTCGTCCGTCAGTGCGTGGCACGGCAGCGTCACGGGCCGGCGCGGCGACCCGGTCATCGGCAACCATCGGATGCACGTGTGCCACTGGCCCCTGGGCGGGATGCGGGCGACGAAGGTGAGTCGGCCGTTGGCGAATTGCGGCGTCGAATCGGCCTTCTCGATGTCCACGATGAGCTCGCGCTTGAAGTCGCGGTGCTCGTACGACGCCCGGAGCTCCGCCCGCGAGCGGACCCAGCGCGAGTTCAGGCTTCCGCGACGCACCAGCGCGCCGCTGCGGACGTCGAAGATGTCGGCGAAATCGGAGCTGATCTCGACCTCGATCGTCAGGTGGACCTCGCGCCGCGCGAAGTTCGTGATGTCGAGGTCCTCGTGGATCCCGCCGGCGACCGTGCGGTCCAGTCGGATCGACATGCACTGGCGGTCGATCGGCCCGACGGTGTCGAGCATGGCGTCGTTCGTGAATTCGAATCGCGCGGAGTAGAACTGCACGGGGGACGAGTTCAGCAACACCGGCTGGCGCCCGTTGATGAACAGCTGCCAGCCGGACACGAACCGGGTGTCGCGGGCAAAGAAACCCTCTTCGGAGGCGCCCTCAATCCGCCCGTCCGCTTGGCACACGAGCACGCGGTCATCGCGATTGATCGTGACGGTCGAGGGTCCGACCTTGACAGGCAGGGTCACGGACGAAGCGCGGCTCCTGGGCTTGGCCTCGCGGCTGGGACGGAGGCGGTCACGACGTCACGATGAGGGAACGCGCTCGCGATGGTCAAGCCCAGTTCGGTTGGATGGGCGCCGATTGGGCCGGTCCCGTTCGGATCTGGGCTCCTTAGTGCGGTTTTGGGGGTGTGACGTCACCTCGGGCCGCGGCGGAAACCACGCGAGCCGCCTGCGAACTGCACCACGGCGATTACCGCGATCGCGCCGAGTGTGGCGATGACCACGCTCTCGACGTTGATGCCGTTCACGGACCCGACCTTGAGCACACTCGCGGCAACGAAACCGCCTACGAGGCCGCCGACGATGCCGAGCACGATCATCATCAGCAGACTCTCACGAGAGCCCATGATCTGGTTTGCCAGGAAGCCGGCGATGGCGCCGACAACGATCCACGCGAGGAAGCCCATTGCATTCGTTCCTTTCGGGTTGCGCGGCCGCTCTCAAGCCGCCGTTCGCTGTGGGCGCGGCCCCTCTGCGCCGAGGGGCCGCGACGCGGTCACCAGATGGTGTCAGGCCGGCTCACGCCGGAAGATCCCGACGGCCCACAACACGATGAGCTCAACGACCGACCAGCCGACGAAGGCCACGATGGCGGTGATATCGAGCACCGAACCCGCGGCATGGAGGGAGTCCGTTCGCAGGATCCCATCGAATGGCGCTACGAAGACCTGGCTGATGTTCAGGATGCCGGACACCAGGCCATTGGCCTCTCGGGCGTCAAGCAGGAGGAAAAGGAATCGGGCTGCAATGACGACCTGGATCAGCCCGAACACGAGGACGACGACGCGCCGCGTCAGCTCGAATCCTCCGGGACCCGACTTTTGGGTGACGACTGTCTGGTCGACTCGATCGGTGGTCATGGCGGTCTCCTTGCTTCTTGGGCATCCGGGGGAGCGAGGGCACCGAGACCACCGCCGGCTGACTCTCCGGCCACTGCCGTGCTTGCATTCAACCAGCCGACCCGTATATTGTCAACTGTAGTTGATGATCTCCACTGTTGAATATGGAGCACTGTGGCACCATCGTTTGGAGCCGTGCTTAGGCAGGCGCGCGAGGTGCGTGAGCTGTCGGCCGTCGATGCGGCTCGGGCGGCCCGCATCTCGGCGGCGTACCTGAGCAAACTGGAGAACGACGCGGTCAAGAAGCCCTCGCCGCATGTCCTCCATCAGTTGAGCGAAGCCCTGGCCATTCCGTATGCCGAGCTCATGCGCCTGAGCGGCTATCGCGTGCCCGGCAATCCCGATCAGGCCGGCGCCGGGACCGTTGGCGCGGCACTCTTCGCCGATCTCACTGGCGACGAGCAGGAGGAGCTCCTCGAGTACCTCGCCTGGTACCGCGCCCGCCGGCGCTCGGGGCGGCGTACCGCCGGCGCCGGATGAATGGCCCGGTCGTCGATCTCACGGCCGCAGACCCACGCTGGCCAGCTCGGCTCGAGCGAGTCGGTCGTGGCGGCCGGTGGCCCAGTCGCCGAGCGGATCGGGCGTGTAGTCCAGGAGCGTCGGGTAGTCGAGCCGGGTGACAGCCCGCATCGCCAGGACGCGCTCGATGGCGGCATCGGGAAGGTGGGGCGCCGTGCGGACCGCCCGGTGGGCGGCCCGGATTCGCCGGAGCCGACCCCAGCGCCAGGGAAGATAGCGGGCCAGCCACGGCACCAGCGTCACGAGGGCGAGCAACAGGGCGAGCACCGCCGCGACGATGAGGATGAACTGCTCCAGCTCCGTGCCGAAGTCGGACATCGGGCGGCCGGCGTTCGCGAATGCGTCCCGGGTGATGTCGCGGACCTGCGAGCCCACGAGCGGCAGGCCGGCGAGCGACTCGCCCAGGTCCCGCCCGCTCTGGGCCATCGTCTCGCCCCCGCCACGGATGGTCCGGCCCGCCTCGGCGAAGCCCGCCAGGAACTGGTAGAGCTGCCAGACGATGTTCCCCCAGAACAGGACCCACAGGAGGGTGGCGAGGTCCGCGAGCTGCTCCCGCAACCGCGCGATCCGCAGCTCGCTCCAGATCTTGATCATGCTGGTCCTCCCGCGTGCACGTCGGCGACCATCGTCGCAGGACTGCCATGGGGCATGCACCACGCGATGCGCTACAAACGCCTGAAGCACGCCCCGATCCTTGGCTGCTCGGTCCACCTCCCTGTTCCCGCGCTAGAGTGCGCTGGTCCTGTCGTGGCGGCCGGCGCGAAGGAGGCTTGACGGGAGGTGCGGCGGTTGATCGAGCTTCGTACGGGCACCACCTCGCTCGCCGTGGATCCGGCGCACGGAGGGCGGCTCGCCTCGCTGCGGGCGCTCGGTCGCGAATTCCTCGCCGGGCCGCCGAGTCCGCACGATGCCTCGGTCGGCTGGGGCTCCTTCCTCATGGCTCCCTGGGTGGGGCGGCTCGAGGATGGCATCCTCGAGTTTGGCGGTGAGCGGCATCAGCTCGCGCGGACGTACGGGCGGAACGCGATCCACGGGGTCGTGTACAGCCGATCCGTGGATGTCGAAGCGCAGACCGGGGCGGAGGCGACGCTGTCGTGCCGGATCGGGCCCCCGGACTGGCCGTATCGGGCCCTCGTCCGACAGGAGTTCGTACTCGGCGAGGATCAGCTCCGCGTGATGGCCGAGGTGATCGCCGAGGAGGCGATGCCGACCGCGCTCGGCTGGCACCCATGGTTCGCTCGGGCGGACGCCGATGCCAGCGTCCGGGTCGACGCCGGCGAGGTCCTCGAGGCCCGCGATCTGATTCCCACCGGACGCCGTACCGCCGTCGATGCGACGACCGATCTGCGCGCCGGGCCATTGCTCGGCGCCCGTGCGCTCGACCTCACCTACGTCAACGCTCGATCGCCGGCCGTCGTCGGCTGGCCGGACGTCGAGCTGACCATCGAGTTCGAGCCCCCGGTGAATTCAGTGCACGTGTATACCCCGCCGGACGCCTTCTGCGTCGAGCCGCAGACCGCCTGGCCGAGTGCGCCGGCCCTCGCCGCGCACGGCGTTAGCGACACGGGACTCGTGACCCTTGCGCCCAGTGACCGCCTCGGGGCGGTCATGACGTGGCGCTGGCACCCCGCCGTCGTTGCGATGGCGAGTGCCCGCAACCCGGGCTGACGGTCTCGACGCCACCGGTTGACCCGAGCCTGGCGGCTCGGGCCGGTAGTCAGTACCAGGCTTCCGACGGCCCCTTGTATTCCTGGATCGTATTGCCGCCATCGACGACGATCCCCTGGCCGGTCACATAGCTCGCCGCGTCGGACGCGAGGAAGGCGATCACCCCCGCGACCTCGACCGGCGTGCCGGAACGTCCCAGTGGCGTGTTCTCGCCGCCGATCGCCTCCTCGGGGAGCTGGGAACCCGTCGCGATCCAGCCCGGTAGGACGGCGTTGACCGTCACCCCCTGGCGGCCGACCTCGATGGCGAGGCTGCGCATCAACCCGAGGATCCCGGCCTTCGCCGCCCCATAGACGGCCAAGGCCGGATTGCTGACGAGCGGCCCGGTGACCGACGACACGTAGACGATCCGTCCGCGGCCACTCGCCAAGAGTGACGGCAGCGCGGCCTGGGTCATCGCGAAGGCCGTGCCCAGATTCCGCGCCATGCCGGCGTCCCACTCGGCCGGATCCATCTCCGCTACGGTGCTCGAGGCCGAGTCGTCCCCGACCGCCACCATGCCGGCGTTGTTCACGAGTATGTCCAGCCGGCCATCGGTCGCAGCAAGGACATCAACCACGAGGCGCGCAGCCGACCCCTCGGCCATGAGGTCGCCGACGTGACCGCTGGCCACGATGCCATCACGCTCGAGCTCAGCCACCCGTTCGTGGATCCGATCCGTCGTCGACGCGATCGCCACCCGGGCGCCCTCGCGGCCGAGGATGCGTGCCGCCGCGAATCCGATGCCACTCGGGCTTCCTGCGCCGGTGATGAGCGCGACGCGGCCGGCGAAGCGCACAGGGGCCTCGGTCATCACGACTGGCATTGTGCATCCCGCCGCGGCCTCGGAGGGTCGGTCTTACGTGGCGCGCTTCCGCCCGATCGAGCCGACGAATTCGTGCGCCTCGGCGGCAAGGCCCTGCCACGCGTCGGCATGCTCCGTGCCGATCGATGCCCACTCCCGCATCGGGCGGGCCTTGCCGGCATCGAACCACTGCACGATGCCCGATCCCACCAGGTCATCGACGCGCTGTCGCGGCAGCTTCACGACGAGCTCACCTCGGACGAGCATCGCGAAGATCCGGCCCTCGACCCGCCGGCCCGGGGAGCCTCCGAAGCCGGTCCCGCGCGTGACCCGCGGGTCGCCCGAGAATCTCTCCACCGCCGCGTCGAACAACGCCTCGGGCGCCGCGGGGCTACCTTCCCTGGGCATGCCTCGACGCCACTCGGGGCATCGTCAGTCGATTCGCTCCAGCAGGATCATGGGAATCACGCGGTCGGTGATCTTGGGGTACTCCCGGAACTCCGCGCGCTCCGCCGCATGCTGATCCCACAGTCGATCGCGCTCTGCGCCGCTCGTGACGGTCGCGCGGGCGTGGAACTTCTCGCCGCCGGTCTCCACGGTGACCTCGGGAGGCGCCTGGACGTTGTGGAACCACGCGGGATTCGTCGGCGCGCCGCTCTTCGAGCCGGCGATCACGTACCGATCGCCGTCTCGCGTGTACGTCACGATCGCCGTCCGGTCCGTGCCGCTCTTGGCGCCCTTCGTGGTGAGGATCATCAAGGGCCTTCCCGTCATGGGACCGGTCGTCACCTGGCCATGGGATCGGATGTCGTCGATGAGCATCCGGGTGAATTCCGCGTAGTCGGTCGTCATCTGATGGCTCCACGTTGTGCGCGCTCGTTGTCGTTGCGTACGCAATCATCGCACGATGGCCGGCGGTTGTCTGCGAGCACGGGTCCGCGAGGAGGGACTCCTTGCTCATCGGGCCCGTCTGGGGCACCATGTGCCGACAACTGAAGAGCTCTTATCAAGAGTGGCGGAGGGACCGGCCCGTTGAAGCCACGACAACCTACCGACTCGAGTCGGCAAGGTGCCAAGTCCGGGCAGGTCCTCCTGCACGATAAGGGAACTCCCTTCGAGACCCTTCCGAGCAGGAAGGGTCTTCCCGTTTCCGGTCACGTCGCCCGACCTACAACCCGGCCCCCGCGTGGGACTGGCCAGGGACACGAGCGGAGACCCATGCCGATCGAGACCACGCCGACTCCGACGACCGAGCGCTGATGGCGGAACCGACGTCCGGCGGGCTGCCTCGGCAGCGTTTTCGGGATCGTCTCGCCGCCCGCCCGATCCTGGTCGACGGAGGACTGGGCACGCTCCTGTTCAGCCGGGGCGTGCCCCAGCGCGCGTGCCTCGAAGAGCTCGTCACGACGCATCCGGAGATGGTCGGAGCCGCCCATCGCGAGTACCTCGAGGCGGGCGCCGAGCTGATCGAGACGCTTTCGTTCGGGGCCAATCGCCAGCGCCTGGCGTCCTGGGGCCTCGAGGCGCGAGCCGGTCAGCTCAACCGGCGAGCCGCGCAGCTCGCCCGCGAGGCCCGCGAGGTGAGCGGGCGCGAGGCATTCGTCGGCGGGTCCGTTGGGCCGCTCGGCTCACCGTCCCGTGGTGCGGCGGTACTCCCCGAGGCCGTCGCCCGGGCGACCTTCCGCGAGCAGATCGAGGGACTGCTCGAGGGCGGCGCCGACCTCATCGTCCTCGAGACATTTTCCGATCTCGGACAGCTGATGCTCGCCGCCGATGAGGCCCGCCGGGCCTCGGACGTGCCGGTCGTCGCCTCGTTGACCTTTGGCGAGGAACTGGTGCTCACCGACGGCGCCAGTCCGCGACTGGCCGCGGAAATGCTGGCGAAGGCCGGTGTCGACGCCGTCGGTGTCAACTGCGGTGCCGGTCCATCCGCCTGCCTCGATGCGCTCGAGGCGATGGGTCGGCCGGCCGATGGCGAGCCGGCGCGCTCGATCATGCCGAACGCCGGTCTCTCCCAACGGCTCGAGGGCCGCTTCATCTATGCCGCCAGCGCCGAGTACTTCGCGACGGTGACGCCGCGGATGCTGGCCGCCGGCGCCCGGATCGTCGGCGGCTGCTGCGGCACGACACCCGAGCACATCGCCGAGATGCGGACGGCCCTCGACGCCCTCGAGACAGCCGATGGCGAGCGCGCCCAGGATCGCGGCGTCACCCCGGCGGCCACGGCCCGCGCGGCCGACGCCCCGATCGAGATCGCCCGCGATCGAGCGCGCACGTCGATCGTGGAACGAATGGCGACGCCGGCCGCCACTGGCGTCGCGCCGCCGCCGACCCGCCTGAGCGAGCTGCTCGCCGCCGGCCGCTTCGTCGTCTCGGTCGAGATCGATCCGCCACGGAGCATCCGGATCGAGCGGACGATCGAGGCCGCCAGGCTCCTCCGCGACGCGGGCGTCGATGTCGTCAACGTCTCCGACTCGGCCATGGCCCGGGTCCGGATGAGCGCCCTGTCGGTGGCCTTCGGGATCCAGCACGATCTGGACCTCGAGTGCCTCGTCCACTGCACGACGCGCGACCGGAACCTCATGGCCCTCGAATCGGAGCTGCTCGGTGCCCATGCGCTCGGCGTCCGGAACATCATCGCCCTCACCGGTGATCCGCCGCGGATCGGCGACTACCCGACGGGGACCGGTGTCTGGGATGTCGATTCCATCGGGTTGATCGGGATCCTCACCCGACTCAATCGGGCGGAGGATCCGTCCGGCTCGTCGATCGGCCAGCGAGCCGGATTCACGATCGCCTGCGCTCTCGACTCGACCGCGGCCGATTCGACCACGGAATGGGACCGGCTCGAGCGCAAGCTCGAGGCCGGCGCGCATCTCGTGATGACTCAGCCGCTGTACTCGATCGGGCAAGTCGAGGCCATGCTGATCGAGAGCCGTCGCCGGTTCGGACCTCGGGGACTGCCCGTTCCGATGCTGCTCGGCGTGCTGCCGCTCGTGTCGACGCGCCACGCCGAGTTCCTCCATAACGAGGTGCCCGGGATCACGATCCCCGACGAGGCGCGCGAGGCGATGCGGGCCGCCGGTGAGCGCGGCTCGGAGGTCGGCATCGAAATGGCCGATCGTCTCCTGACCGCGATGGAGGGCGAGGTTGCCGGGACATACATCATGCCGAGCTTCGGGCGCTACGAGCAGTGCGCCGAGCTCGTCCGCCGGATCCGGGCGCGGCATCCGGCGGATCCGGTCGCGGCCGGACCCGGACGAGCCACCCCGGCCACCGTTGCCAGCGCGGCTCCCGGGCCGTCATGACCTCCGCGACCCTGGCCGCACGGCCCGCGACGGACCGCCCGGGCTCACCGTTCGATCGCGCGTCGCGTCTCGCCACGCTGCCCGGCATCCTGCGCGACCGGATCCTCGTCCTCGACGGCGCCATGGGCACGATGCTCCAGGCCTACCAGTTCAGCGAGGCTGACTTCCGCGGCGATCGGTTCCGCGACCACCCGCGCGATCTCCGCGGCAACAGCGACCTGCTGTGCCTGACCCAGCCGGCGGCCGTCATCGCCATCCACGCCGGCTACCTCGATGCCGGGGCGGACGTGGTCAGCACGAACTCGTTCACCGCGACCCGGATCGCCCAGGCGGACTACGGCTTCGATCCGGCGACCGTCCGCGAGCTGAACGTCGCGGCGGCCCGGCTCGCCCGCGATGCCGCCGACGCGGCCGAGCGGGCCGAGCCCAGGCGCCCTCGGTTCGTGGCCGGCTCGCTTGGCCCGACCAACCGAACCGCGTCGATGAGCTCCGACGTCGGCGATCCGGCAGCGCGCAGCGTCACTTGGGAGGAACTCGAGGTCGCCTACCGCGAATCCGCGGCTGGACTCATCGAGGGCGGCGCCGACATCCTCCTCATCGAGACGATCTTCGACACGCTCAATGCGAAGGCCGCGATCGCCGCCGTCCAGTCGCTCTTCGACGAGACCGGCGAGCGGTTGCCGTTGGTCATCTCGGGGACCATCGTCGACGCGTCGGGCCGAACGCTGTCGGGACAAACCGTCGAGGCCTTCTGGCACAGCGTCCGCCACGCCGATCCGTTCATCGTCGGGCTCAACTGCGCGCTCGGACCGAAGCAGCTCCGGGAACATCTGGACGTCCTGTCGAGGGTCGCCGATCGGCCCATCTCGGCCTATCCGAACGCGGGCCTGCCGAACGAGTTGGGTGGCTACGACGAGACACCGGACGAGATGGCCGCGGCGATCCGCGAATGGGCCGAGCATGGCCTGCTCAACGTCGCCGGCAGCTGCTGCGGGTCGACCCCGGCGCACGTCGCCGCGATCGCCGCTGCGGTCGCCGGCCTGCCGCCGCGCCAGATCCCCGAGCCGACCGGAGTCACCCGCCTCTCCGGTCTGGAGCCACTCGTCATCCCGCCGCCGGGCAACGCGTTCGTCAACGTCGGCGAGCGGACCAACGTGACGGGCTCGCGCAAGTTCGCCCGGCTCATCGCCGCAGGCGAGGAGGACGAGGCGGTCGACATCGCGCGCGAACAGGTCTCCAACGGCGCCCAGCTCATCGACGTGAACATGGACGAGGCGATGCTCGATGGCGTCGCGGCGATGACCCGGTTCCTGCGCCGGATCGCCGCCGAGCCCGATATCGCCACGGTCCCGGTCATGGTCGACAGCTCGAAGTGGTCGGTCATCGAGGCCGGCCTGCAGCAACTCCAGGGCAACGGCGTCGTCAACTCGATCTCGCTCAAGGAGGGCGAAGCCGAGTTCCTCCGTCAGGCCCGTCTCTGCCGGCGCTACGGGGCGGCGGTCGTGGTCATGGCCTTCGACGAGCAGGGCCAGGCGGAGTCGGTCGAACGGCGCGTCGCCGTCCTTCGGCGGGCGTACGACCTGCTCACTGAGGTCGTCGGCTTCAAGCCCGAGGACATCATCCTGGACGCCAACATCTTCGCGATCGCGACTGGGATGGAGGAGCACAACGCCTACGCGGTCGCCTTCATCGAGGCCGTCACTCGGCTGAAGCAGGAGTTCCCCGGATCGAGGACCTCGGGCGGCGTGTCGAATGTGTCGTTCGCCTTCCGCGGCAACGACCGAGTCCGCGAGGCGATCCACTCGGTGTTCCTCTATCACGCCATCAAAGCCGGCCTGGACATGGCGATCGTCAACGCCGGCGTCCTGCCGATCTACGACGACATCGAGCCGGAGCTGCGCGAGAAGGTCGAAGACGTCGTCCTCAACCGACGACCGGATTCCACGGAGCGCCTGCTCGAGTTGGCCGGGCGCTACGCCGGCGAGAGCGGCATGGAGCGGGCCGCCGAGGACCTCTCGTGGCGGGAGCGACCGGTCGACGAGCGGCTGGCGCATGCCCTCGTCGCCGGCATCGACGCCTTCATCGTCGACGACACCGAGGAGGCTCGGCTCGCCGCCGCCCGGCCGCTGGACGTCATCGAGGGCCCGTTGATGGCCGGCATGAACGTGGTCGGCGACCTGTTCGGTGCCGGCCGGATGTTCCTGCCGCAGGTCGTCAAGAGCGCCCGCGTCATGAAGAAGGCGGTCGCGGTGCTCATCCCCTACCTCGAGGCCGAGCGCGCGGGCACGGGCAAACGCTCCGGGACGATCGTCACGGCGACCGTCAAGGGCGACGTCCACGACATCGGCAAGAACATCGTCGGGGTCGTCCTGGGCTGCAACGACTACGAGGTCGTGGACCTGGGCGTCATGGTCCCGGCCGCACGGATCCTCGAGAAGGCGATCGAGATCGACGCGGACCTCATCGGACTGTCCGGGCTGATCACACCTTCGCTCGACGAGATGACCCACGTCGCCGCGGAGATGGAGCGCCAGGGATTCAGGATCCCATTGCTGATCGGCGGCGCGACGACGTCCCGTACCCACACGGCGGTCAAGATCGCTCCGGCCTACTCCGGGCCGGTCGTCCACGTCCTCGACGCGTCACGGGCGGTCGGCGTGGCCGGCGCGCTGGTCCAGGAGGATCGGCGGGAGGCGTTCGTCGCCGGCATCCGCGACGAGTACGAGACGGTCCGGCAGGAGCGGGCCGGCCAGCGGGCGAAGGAGAAGCGCCTGACCATCGCTGAGGCGCGTGCGAACCACGTGCCGATCGACTGGTCCCAGGTCGCGCCGCCACAGCCGACGTTCCTCGGCCCGCGTACGTTCACCGACTATCCGCTCGGCGAGCTCGTCGACTTCATCGACTGGACGCCGTTCTTCGCGACGTGGGAGATGCGCGGCGCGTACCCGGCGATCCTCGACGATCCACGCCTCGGGGCGGCGGCTCGGGACCTGCACCGCGACGCGCTCGCGCTGCTCGAACGGATCGTCGTCGACGAGTGGCTGACAGCGAGCGCCGTCGTGGGCTTCTGGCCCGCGAACGCGAATGACAGCGACGATGTCGTCGTCTGGCGCGACGAGAAGCGCGACGTCCCGCTCGCGACGTTCCGAACGCTCCGCCAGCAGATGGCCAAGCCCGATGGCCGGCCGAACGTCGCCCTTGCGGACTTCGTCGCCCCGACAGGATCGGCGCTCGCCGACTTCATCGGCGCCTTCGCGGTCACGACCGGGCATGGCCTCGATGCGATTGTCGCCGAGTTCGAGGCGGCCAACGACGACTACTCGGCGATCCTCGCCAAGGCGCTTGCCGACCGGCTGGCCGAGGCCTTCGCCGAGCGCCTGCACGAACGGGTCCGTCGCGAGCTGTGGGGCTACGCGCCCGACGAGGCTCTCTCGAACACCGATCTCATCGCCGAGCGCTACCAGGGCATCCGGCCCGCTCCTGGTTACCCGGCGTGCCCCGACCACACGGAGAAGCAGACGATCTTCGACCTCCTCGAAGCTGAGAAGCGGGCCGGCATCCGGCTGACCGAATCATTCGCGATGTGGCCGGGGGCATCCGTGTCGGGCTATTACCTGTGGCACCCGGCGAGCCACTACTTCGGGGTGGGCCGGATCGGTCGCGACCAGCTGGCCGACTACGCCGCCCGCAAGGGCGTCCCGCTCGCCGAGGCGAAGCGCTGGCTGGCCCAGAACCTGGCGGATGAGGAGTAGGCGTCGGACGGGCTCACGCCTGCACGGCGTCCTCCCGGAGCTGCCGTGAGGACCGCTCCGCGTAGTCCTTCCGGATGACGTCGGCCAAGCGCGTCACAGGGATCGACGGATACCGCCGGCGTGTCTCCGATGCATCGAAGGTCATGTCCGTGGTGTCCATGACCACCGAAGCCTTGGCCAACCCCGCCATCGTCGGGTTGAGCGGCTTCATCACCGCCGCAATCCCGCGCAACACCGGAAGGGGAACGTGGCCCACCTTCCCGCGCGCCCCCGTCAGGGTCTTGAAAGCCTCTATCACCTCGTTCATCGTCAGGTTCTCGGGTCCGCCGACCTCGATGGCGGCGCCCCGCATCGCTTCATCCGCGACGGCGAGATCCGCGATTCCAGCGACATCGCTGGCCGAGACGAAATTCATCGGGTTCTCGCCTCGGCCGAAGACCCTGGTGCTTCCCGTGTGGAGGAGCGGCTCCCCGAGAAGGGCGAGCCACGTCTCCATGTAGGCGGCTGGCCTGATGATCGTCCAAGCCAATCCGCTCGATCGCAGTTCCTCTTCGGCGCGGTGCTTCATCCGAAAGAGCTCGATCGGATGATCCGGGGCGGCTTGGCGTACCGAGAGCAGGATGAAGTGCTCGGCTCCGGCCACCTTCGCGGCGCGGATCAAGTTCGCGTTTCCTTCCCAATCCACCGTTCGAGGACTGAGGTCTCGGTCTGGCCCGAAGCCGGTCATCGCAGAGATGACGGTCCGGACCCCGCCGACCGCTTGCTGGACGGCGCGGGCATCCCGCACGTCGCCGGACACGAACTGGACCCGGTCCCCCACGAGCGGTTGTGCCTTGCCAGGATTTCTAGACAGGATCCGAACGTCGAGCGCCCGCTCGGTCAACAGCGTCAACAGCCTCCGCCCAAGGGTTCCGGTGCCACCGGCGACGAGGATCATCGTTCGAGCCCAGGCCCGGCCGATGCGGGATCTGAGGCCGAACCCGGAGCGACGGCCCGCCGCACGGCGCCATCGACGTCGTCGCCGCCCTGCTCGACGGGTTCCAGGTAGAAACGAGCCCAGGTCGCTTCGTCCCCCTCGACGCCGAAGATCACCACGCCTCGCATCAGATGCGGGGACCCGTCCCGACGGGTGCCGCGCATCTCCCACTCGGACCAGGCCGTAGTCGCGTCGGCGATCCATCGCACCTCGGCGCTGACATCGGGCACTCCCGCGAAGATCTGCTCCCAGTTCCCGCGGACCTGTCCGCGGCCCTCGAACCCGCGCGCCGGATGGGCCGGCGTCTCGTTGCGGTAGTCCGGTGCGAAACAGGTGCTGAGCGCCTCGACATCGTGCTCGTTGACCGCCCGGCACAGGCGCTCGACCAGCCCGCCGGGCCCTTCCGTCGTCGAAACCCGCATGGCCGACCTCCGAGCCTACCAAATTCCGCTACAGTGATGTAGAATGGATACATGACTATGGAAGGAACTAGCCGGCCTGTCAAGCCCCGACGGCGGTACGACTCCCGACGACGCCGGGAACAGGCCCTCCGCACGCGCCAGACGATCCTCGAGGCAGCGAGGCAGCTGTTCCTTGGCAACGGCTACGCCGCGACGACGATCGCGTCCATCGCCGAGGCTGCGGACGTCTCGGTCGAGACGATCTACAAGGGATTCGGGGGCAAACCTGGTCTCGTCCGGGCGATCGCGGAGAAGGGGCTGGAAGGCGCCGGCGTGATACCGGCCGAGCAACGCTCCGACGAGATGCGAACACTCGAGCGGGATCCGTACAAGGTCATGCAACGGTGGGGCATGTTCATCACCGAGGTTGCGCCTTTGGCGGCACCCATCGGTCTCCTGATGCGGACCGCCGCCGCGACTGACCCTGAAATGGCCACATTGCTCGAAGAGCTCGATCAAGGGCGCCTTGCCCGGATGGAACACAACGCGCGGCACTTGTTCGAGCGTGGCGACTTTCGCGAGGTAGTCACCCTCGAGGACGCCCGCGACGTGATGTGGGCGTACAGCTCACCCGAGCTCTACGGATTGCTCGTGTTGCGTCAGGGCTGGTCGCCACAGCGCTTTGAGCAGTTCGTCGCCGAGGGCATGATCGCGGCCCTCCTTCCCTGTCGCGGAGAGTCAGAGACCTCGACGTAAACTCGACGGGGTCGCTCGACGCCAGGTCGTTACGTCCGATGGGATCCGATCTAGCGTCCGCCGCCCATGCCGACGGACTGGCCGACTTCGATCAAGTGGCCGTCCGGGTCACGGATGTACGCCCGAATCTCACGGCCGTGATCCTTCGGCTCGGTGAGGAACTCGGCGCCCTTGGCTGACCATTCCGCGTAAGCCTTGGCGATGTCCGCGACCCGGATGTTGAGAAAGGCGCTCGTCCGATCGGGATCGGGCGGCGTCACGAGGGTCACCGTTGGCTTGTCGTCGGTCGGTCCGCCGCCCTCGTTGAGGATCAACCAGGAATTCGCGACCTTCATGATGACCGGGTCGCGCTCGATGAGGACCTGGCCGTCGAAGAGCGAGCGGTAGAACTCGCGGGATCGTTCCTGATCGGACACCACGAGGAAGTGCGTGATCACGAAGCCTTCGCGCGGCGCCGGAAAATCGTTGGCATCCATCGTGACCTCCGCATCGCTTCGACTGGCGCGCTGGCTGGCTTGCGCATTGTCGCCGATGCGCGAACCGGGGCTTGTCGGGGCATGTCCTTGGATATCGGTTCCCCGAGCGTTGGGTCCGCATGTGGCGTGAAGCTCAGATAGGCGCGACAATCCGGAAGTGAAGACTGTCGAGGAACGAGTTCCGAAGCCTGGCCAAGCTGTACATCGTGGACGTCTCACGCGCTCTCAAGCCCAGGCGCTCACCCGCCGCCGCCTCCTGGACGCGGCCGCCGCCGTGTTCGCCGAAAAGGGATTCCGTGCGGCGTCGCTGGCCGATGTCGCCGACCGTGCGGGCTACACGATCGGTGCCGTCTACTCGAATTTCGCGAACAAGGATGCGCTATTCCATGGGCTCATGAGCGAACGACTCCGCATGGCGGAGGAGGGACTTGCCGCCGGGATCCGCGCAGACCAGTCCGACCCCGATGCTTCGACAGGGCCCCCCGAGGATCGGATGGAACGAGTGCTCGATCAGATGGCAGCCGCGGAGGATGCCGTTCCACCAGGCTGGTGGCGTCTGCTCTACGAGTATCGGGCGTATGTGGCCAGCGATCCGGTTGCCCGCGCGGAACTGTCCAAATCCGATCGTCGGTGCCGCGAAATCATCGCGCGATCCATCGAGCACTTTGCGACGACCTTCGGCGTGGTCCTGTCGATGCCTGCCATCCAGGCCGCCGAGCTCAGCATGGCGCTCGTTGACGGCCTTCGGGCCGCTCATGCCGAAGGCCGCAGCACCTTGACCGCTGGGCAGGGGCTCCGGCTGGTCGTCAAGAGCCTCGTCATGACGTCCGATCGGATCGACCCCGCCTGACCCTCCGCCCGACAGTCAGCCCGGTGTCATCTGGCCGCGCCAGTCGCCGCCCTCGCGGACCAGGTCCGGGTCTCCGCGAGCAGCTCGGCAAAGCGGCCCGGGTGGGCCAGGTGCGGGAAGTGACCGCTGCGCGGCCAGACCAGGTTGCGGGCCTCGGGCTGGTTCGCCGCGATCCAGGCCACGTCCTCGGGCGATGGCTCGCGACCCACGACCGCCACGAAGGGCACGCCGGATTGGCGGATCGCAGCAGTCATTCCGACGACCAAGGCGTCCAACTCGCCAGGCGTCCGGTCGAACAGGTCCTGCCAGTACCCGAGCACGATCTCCTGCCGGGGCCGGCTCGTCGCCGCGACGAAGTCCCGAACCTCAGGCTCGACCTCGTCGGTCCGAAACACGTTGTCGACGATCCGTGTCCATGCCTCGGCGAAGCCCGGACCGCGAAGCACGGGCTCCATCGTCTGCGCCATTTCCGCGAACGCCCCGACGCGCAACGTGCCCTCCACGGTGATCACCCCGCGGGTCCCATGCCGTTCCGCATACACGCTGGCGGTCCCGGCGCTGGCCGAGTGCCCGACGATCACCGGGTCGTCCAGACCTGCCTCGGCGATGGCCGCGTGGACCCGCTCGACGATCGCTTCAAGGGAGTAGGGCGGCGCATCCGGAGACTCGCCATGTCCGGGAAGGTCGAACGCGAGCGTCCGGCGCCCGGGATCGATCCGTGCGAGCTCGACCAGGGAGGGGCGCCACATCGTCCGATCGAACGTGAGGCCATGCAGCAGGACGAGCGGCGGACGCTCATCGGACTTGCCGAGATCGTCCGCGATCAACCCCGCATATGACCGCGTGGCGAACCGTTCGAGCTGCGTCATCTGGGTAACCTCCACTATTCGGATAGTGCATACTATCGCAGTGTCACCTATGCGATCGATCCGCGCAAGGCCCATTTTTCGCGGCCCGACCGGTGCGGACACGCCTTGGCGCCCGCCCGGCCGACGATGCGTTGACCGAAGAGCGCACGAGCGGGGCATGGCGGCGAGGTCGGGCTACAAGGACCGCGCCAACTGGGGGCATCCTTCCGGTTCCCGCCCGGGGGTGGCGGTCGGCCTGGAAGCACGGGGGACCCATGAGCGTGGATGACACCGTCGCGTCGGCACTCGCCGATGCCCCGCCGTCAGGACTCGATTCGCTCGAGTTCGATCGCGGCTTCGTCGCCGACGTGGAGCCTGGCTGCGTCGAGGAGCTTGCGGTTGAGGCTCAGCGCGAGACGGCCTCCGCCCGCCGGCATGGTGTTCGAGGTGAACTCCGTCCCGTTCATCGAGCCGCGGACCCGCATCTGCTTGAGGCCGCCGAGCGCCGCCGTCGCATCCGGGGAGATGTCGACCACCGCCGGGCCGCCCTCCTGCTCGGGTCGCCAGTAGCGGATCGTGCCCCGAAAGAGTTGGCGTTCGGGCATGCCGCAAGTATGGCGGCGCCGCCAACCGGCCGGGCTTGCTCGGCCTGATCCACGGGGTCGGGCGCTGAAGGAAACGGGATAGGCTCCCGAGGGTACGCTGCATTCGCCCAAGTGCTCGCCGCGGGAGGCGCAGGACAGCGTGGCTGAACGAACCGAGTTCGACGTCGCGGTTGTCGGCGGAGGTGCCGCCGGGTGCGTCGTCGCCGCGCGCCTGTCCGAGTCCACATCGCGGTCGGTGATCCTCCTCGAGGCAGGCCCTGACCTGCGATCGGACCTGCCCGACGAGATCCGCGATGGCTGGCATATGACCCGCCAGTACGACTGGGGCTTCAAGTCCGAGCCCGACCAGCTCGGCGTCGTGCTCGACCTGCGAAGGGTCCGGCTCGTGGGCGGCACCTCGTCGATCACGAGGTTCGCGCTTCGCGGCTCCCCCGCGGATTACGACGAGTGGGCGGCCCTGGGCAATGTGGCTGGGGCTTCGACGACGTGCTGCCGTACTTGAAGCGCCTGGAAACGGCACGGACTTCGGCGATCGGCCGTGGCATGGCGACAGCGGGCCGATCCCAGTCAGTCGGTACCCCGAGATGGAGCGGACCGAGATCCACACAGCGCTGGTTCGGGCGATCGAAGCTGTCGGCTTCCCAAGCGTTGAGGATCACAATCGACCTGGAGCCGTCGGCGTGGGCCCGATGCCGATGAACGCCCGGGACGGCAACCGGGTAAGCACGGCGGTCGCCTATCTCCCGGTCGGAGAAACACCGCCGAACCTCACGATCCGGGCAGACACACACGTCGCCAACGTGGTCTTCGAGGGGAGGCGTGCGGCGGGCGTCCGCCTCGTCGGACGGGTCGATTTTCGCCTCGATCCCTCGGTCAATCTCCTGATGTCGAATCGGCCCTTCGGGCAGTTCGACCGGCTCGTGAGCTTCGGCCCGCCGGTGTTCCTGTGATCCCGCCGTCGAGGTGCGTATTACACGACTACGAGGACACCGAGTCGTGAGGGATCGCCGCGAGGCGGCGCGTCGCGATCATCCTTCGGGTATCCCAGCCCGGCGTAAGGCGTGTTCCAGCGCATCCATGTCCTTCGGGTTCGTGTAGCGGGCCGAGCGGATCCCCGTTGCGACCGTGAGGCCGGGCTCCAGCTCGAGGAGCCGTTGCACCTCGGTCTCGGCCTCCTCCTTCCGGTCGAGCCTGCCCAGCGCGGCGGCGCGCAACATATGCGGAACGCTGAAGCGCGGGTTCGACTGGCTCGCCAGGCTTGCGGCGGCCGCCGCTTCTTCGAATCGGCCCGCAGCGAAATGTGCGTACGTTAGAGCGACGTAGGGCAGGTAGAGCAGCGGATCGAAGGGACTGAGTCGTAGCGCGCGATTGGCCTGTTCGACGGCGATCGCTTCGTCGCCAGTCCAGGCTCGGACGATCGAGCTGAAGCCGAGCGCCAAAGCCGACGAGCTCGACAGCGCGAACGACCGGTCGAACGCGGTGAACGCGGTTGCATAGTCGCGCCCGGCAGCGGCGATCACGAAGCCGGCCGTGGCCAGCGCGGCCGCGTCGTCGGTACCGGCTGCCATCGCGAGGCGTGCGTGGCGCACCGCGGCGTTCCGCGTCTCGTCATCCAGTCCGCCCCGCAGATATCGCTGCTCCTGGCACCAGGCGATGATGGCGTGCGCGGCCGCAAATTCGGGCTCAAGCTCGACCACTTGGCCGAGGAGCGCGAGCGCCTTGTCCGCATCGTCGGGCATCGCGGTAAATGCGTGGGGTAGGGCTCGCAGGTAGAGGTCATAGGCGTCGAGGCTGTCGGGCCGCTTGCGCCGCGCGCGCTCGATCTCGGTCTGGCGGAGCGTCGGCTCGATCACGCCGGCAACGCTGATCGCGACCCGGTCCTGGAGCTCGAACACCTCTTCGAGCGAACCGTCGAACCGGTCGGCCCAGAGATGGGCGCCGTTGGTCGCATCGATCAGCTGGGCGGTAATGCGGACCTGGTCTCGGCCCTTGCGCACCGCGCCTTCCAGGACATAGCGCACACCGAGCTCGCGACCGACCTGCTTCACATCGACCGCCCGGCCCTTGTAGGTGAAGGTCGAGTTTCGGGCGATGACGAAGAGCCAGCGGATGCGGGCGAGCGCGGTGATGATCTCCTCGACCATGCCGTCGGCGAAATACTCCTGCTCCTCGTCGCCGCTCAAGTTGGCGAAGGGAAGCACCGCGATCGACGGCTTGTCGGGCAGCGACGGGGGCAGCGGGAGCGTCGCTCGTGCCGGCCCGTCCTTGATCAAGGTGGAGGCATCCCGAACCCGATACACCCGCACCGGCCGGGCGATGTTCTTCAGGCTCTGATCCCCGATGTCCTCGAATTCGCACTCGAGCTTGCCCTGAACCTGGTCATGGACGATCGCGGACACGCAGATCCCGCCCGGCTCGGCGATGCCTTCAAGGCGCGCCGCCACATTCACGCCCTCGCCGTAGATGTCGTCTCCCTGGAGGATCACGTCACCAAGATTGATGCCGATCCGGAACACGATGCCCTGACCCTCCGAGCTGCCGGCATTGCGTTCGACCATCCCGCGCTGTACCTCGAGCGCGCAGGCGACCGCCCCGACCGCGCTTGGAAACTCGATCAGAAGGCCGTCTCCCGTCGTCTTGAAGATGCGCCCCTTGTGCTCGACGACGTTCCGGTCGATCAGCTCGTCCCGATGTGCGTTGAGGCGTGCCAGGGTCCCCGCCTCGTCGGCTCCCATCATCCGGCTGAATCCCGCGACGTCGGCCGCAAGGATCGCCGCCAACTTGCGTTCGACCTGCTCGTACGGCACGCGACGCCTCCCGGATTCAGCCTATAGCACGCGCGTCTCGCCCTCACGGCTTGCGCGGCGCGGCATCGGATCGGGTGTCGTCGGCGCGGACCTGTGCGCCCGATCCCGTCCCTCCCCGACCACTACACTCACCGTTCCAACGCTCGGAGGGGATCCATTGCGCGCGTTCGAGATCGGTGTCGTCATGCCCCTCGCCCAGTACGGCGCGGATCGGGTCACGCCCCGCTGGTCCGAGTTCCGCGACATGGCGCGCCGAGCCGAGGCGGTCGGCTTCGACACCGTCTGGACGCCGGACGAGCTCCTCTGGCGCCCGGAGGGGGAAGGCGGACGAGGGCGTCTGGGATGGCGTCTCGATGGCCGGCGCGGTCGCCGCGTCAACCTCGACCGTGAATTCGGCACATGGGTGCTGTCTGCCCTTCACCGCAACGCCGGGATCATCGCCAAGACGCGGACCGGCGGATCGTCGCCGGGTCGCGACCGACATCGGCGCAGATGGCGTCCAGCGACGCGAGCCGGGGTGTGACCTCGTCGGGGTCGGCGCGCTCCACGACGTAGCAGCTGTAGATGTCCGCGTGGAGTGCGGCGTGGGGCGTTGGCCCTTTGGACCGTTGCCGCCGATCAGGATCGGGATCGCGTTCGGCCGCGGGCCGACCGGCTGCTGGGGAAGGTCGCGCGCCGCATGCCACGTCCCCTCGAAGCTTCACCCAGCTCGAGATCATGTTCAGCCCGGGGACGATGGCGGCGCTCGACGCCCTGGCCCCGGTGCTCGAGCTCCTCGACGCCGACTGACCCTGGACTTAGCTACCTGCGGGGTCGCGAGGGCGACGGCCTCGCTCGAGGACATCGACCGTCCGGCGGCGCGCGCTCGTTCGAACTCGGCGGCGCCCATGGCCTCCGGCAGTCGAGCCAGCATCGCCTCGTAGTGCGGCCGCTCGTCCGGCGGCCAGGCCATTGATGGGCAGCCATGAGGGCCTCGACAGCGCCGACGAGCGTTGCGGCCCGCTCATTGTCGCCACGCTCCGTGGCGATCGCCGCCAGCCCGCTTATGGGCGAACGGCTTTGTGAAATTGCCGCCGGTGCGTTCCTCGATCTCGACCGCTTCGCGGGCGAGCGTTTCGGCGGCCTCGAGGTTGCCGAGCTGACGCTCGACCATGCTGAGGTTGCTCGCCTCCGAGGCGATCAGGAACTCGTTGCCGGTCGTCCGGACGAGTGCCAGGCGCTGGGTCATCCAGTGGCGCGCCTCGGGCAGGTCCCCAGCGATCTGAGCGCCGACGCCGAGGAGATGCAGCGCGTTCGAGCGTCCCGGCTCGTCCTCCGCCGCCTCGCTCACATCGAGCGCCTCGCGGGCGAGCCGCCGGCCCTCGGTCACGTCCGTCCGCAGGGCGACACGCGAGAGCCCGCCGAGCGCCTCCGAGATGATCGGCGGATCGCCCAGCCGGCGGCCGGTCTCCAGGCCCTCGCCGAATAGGAAGGCCGCACGCTCATCGTCGCCCGTCCAGAACGGCATGAAGCCGGCGTTGACGCACGCCTTGCCTCGGTGTCGCTCGTCGCCGGCGCCCGATCCCAGCACCTGCTCGAATGACTCGGCGCCCTCGTCGAAGCGCCGCGTCGCGATCCAGAACCGGTAGAGAGCGTTCGCCAACCGGAGGGCTTCGTCCGCGCGCCCCGCGCCGACGAACCACGTGACCGCCGCCAGCATGTCGGGAGACCGCGCCTCGAGCCGCTCGAGCGCGTCCTTCGCGTTCGGCCCGGTGATGCCGGGCGAGAGCTCCTCCGCAAGAGCCAAGAGCGCTACGGCCGACTCGGAATCCATGCCTGCACCTCCGGAGCCAATAGTTTGGTCTGGCGTCGCCATCGCGAGCCAGGATCGCGCCCGCTCCGCCGTGCGACGAAGAACGTCGACCTATTTCCTGAGGGTTTCCACCGTCCGCCGGAACCGGGCTCGCCGCTCGGTGTAGATCGGGGTGGTGCTCTCATCGGGAGCAGCGACGAGGTGGGCCGACGGCGTCAGGGAGGCCAGCATGGATTCCTCGTCGAACATCGCGGCGGCCCGGCCGCCGAGGAAGGCGGCTCCCTTCGCGGACGCGGCGGGGACATCCGCGGCGTAGAGCGCGCAGCCGGTGATGTCGGCGAGCATCTGGCGCCACGGAGGCGAGGTGCTTCCCCCGCCGGCCAGCCGGAGTTGCTCGATCGAGCCGTCCGCTTCCGCCAACGCATCCAGCGCTTCCCTGATCGCGAACGCGACGCCTTCGAGCGCAGACCTCATCAATGCCGAGCGGCCATGACGGAGATCGAGATACGCCCAGGAGCCTCGTAGGCCGGTGTCCATGTACGGAGTCCGCTCGCCGCTCAGGTGGGGCAGGAAGATCGGGTCCTCTGCGGCCGGGGGCGTCGCGGCCGCCGCATAGAGCTCGCTCCAATCGGCGCTCAGCATCCGGCGAACCCACGCCAGCGTCAGCCCGCCGCTGACGATCGCTGCCATCGAATACCAACCTTGGTCGGTGGCCCTTCGGTAGAGGTGGGTCACCGGGTCGATCGGTCGTTTCGGTGGTGCCTGGCCCGATGCCGTGGGAACGACGATCTGAGCACCGGTGCCGATGGTGAGTTGCGCATCGGTGGGGCTGATGAGCCCGGAGCCGAGGGCGGCGGCCGCAGTGTCGGCGGCCCCGGCTGCGACGGGTATCCCTGGCTCGAGCCCTAACGCGCTCGCCGCGCCCGGCAACAGGTCGCCCGCACGTGTCCCCGAGCTCTTCAGGATTCGCGGGACCAGCTCGGGATCGACCCCCAGGGCCTCCATGACCTCGAGGTCCCATCGCTCTCCGGGGATGTCGTACAGGAGGGTGGCCGAGGCGTCACTGGGCTCGGAGTGGATCTCCCCGGTCAGACGAGCGCGCAGCCAATCCTTCGGCTGGAGCGCCCAGCGCATCGCGCGATAGGCGTCCGGTTCATGCCCAGCCACCCAGGCGAGCATGGGGCCCGCCATCCCAGGGGTCAGGGGGTTGGCGAGCCGAGCCCGGACGCGCGCGGGCAGGCGTCGATAAGGGTCGAGCTCGTCGACGGCCCGAAAGTCGGACCACAGCATCGCGGGTCGAACCGGCTGTGCGTCGCGATCCACGACCACCAGTCCGTGCATCTGGCCGGAGAGGCCGATCGCCCTGATGTTGGCTGCCCCGCCCGATGCGACCCGCCCGACGGCGTCTGCTACCGCTGTCCACCAGGCTGCCGGGTCGCTCTCTGCCCAGCCGGGCCGAGGGTGGTCGATGGGGTAATCGGCCGCGGCCCGCGCGATCACGGAGCCATCGATCGTGACCGCCACAACCTTGACGGAGCTCGTGCCGAGATCGATCCCGAGCAGCGCGGGCGTGCGAGACTTGTTAGGTGGCGCGGACCGAGTCAATGGGTCTCGCCTCGGATCGGAAGGGCTGACCTCAGGGAACGATGAGGACCTTGTGGGCCTTGGGGTCGGATGCCACCGCCTCCAATGCCTCCGCGTACGCCTCCAGAGGGAATCGGTGGGTGATGATGCCGGCCGTCCTGGCCCGACCCGTGCGCAGCGCCCGGATGGCCGCGGCGAACGACGTCATCTCGGCGAACGACCCCTTGATCGTGATCTCACGACGAAAGACGTCAAAGGGATGGAACCGTACGACCTCGTCGGAGCGGGTAACGCCGTAGACCAGGACCGACCCACCGTTTGCGAGCCAGCGGAACGCAGATCTCACCGATGTCGGTGGATCCGGTCGCCTCGACTACGACGTCATACCCGTCGCCCGCCGGCGAAGCCGCGCGCAGTCGCGCGATGTTGCCTTCGGGGTCGCCGCGGTCGATCAGGACGACCTGATCGATCCCGAGCTTCTTCGCCGTGTCAAGCTTGAACTGGGTAGGAGCCGCGACGGTCACCGAGGCAGCACCACCGGTCGCGATCAACTGTGCGAGCAGCAGTCCGGTCGGCCCCGCCCCAAAGACGAGAACGCTCGATCCCGGTCGGAGCTGGAGGGTCTCGAGCCCGTGCATCGCACACGCGGCCGGCTCGGAGAACACGGCAGTGTCGGGGTCGATTCCCTCCACCGAGAACACGAGGACCTCCGGAACGGTGGCGTATTCCGCGAAGAAGCCGGGGAAGTTGCTGCCGAGCCCTTTCAGGTTCGCGCACAGGTTCGGTCGGCCGGCCAGGCAGTAGTCGCATTGGCCGCAATTGATGTTGGGGTTCACGGTGACCTGTTCGCCGAGGGTGAAGCGGTCGACGCCATCACCGAGTGCGTCCACGACCCCGACGAGCTCATGGCCCGGGATTAACGGGAACTTGGCGTTGAAGTCGCCGTTGTGGATGTGAAGGTCCGTGCCGCAGACCCCGACCTGGCCGACCTTGATGCGTACTTCGCCGGCGCCCACCTCGGGGAGCGGAATGTCCTGAACGGCGAAGCTCCTGGGAGCGTCGTAGACGATCGCTTTCATGGCCCCTTCTGTTGACGCGCCTGGACAGTGTCGCCCACCTGCCCGTACCGCAGCTTTGCTCTCATCAGGTATTCCAGCGCCATGCTATGCCGTTGAGCGCAATCCTTGACCCGATCCCGCGAGCGCGAATACCTCGTGTCGCCAAGCATCGCCCATCGTTTTAACCGTGCCGACATAGCTCAGCGGTAGGGCAGCCTATTCGAGCTTTTCTGCATTGACTATGACGGGCGGCATAGGTTAGGGTTTCCCCATTCGATATGACGACCGTCATAGTGCCGTAGGAGAGTTCGCCATGCCCATGATCGACGTCTATTCAACTGAAGGAACATTCGCCGATCGGAAGGGACTGGCCAAGGACCTCGCCGCCGCCGTGATGCGCTGGGAGGGTGTCACCGAGATCTCGCTCCTCAAGGAAAACACGGCGGCGTTCATCCACGACCTGGCACCGGACGCCCTGTCCAATGTTGCGGGCGACAGCAACTACGTTCGCGTCCAGATCCTGACTCCGGTCGGCGTCCTCGATCGCGACAAGCAGCTCGGCGTGGTCAGGGACCTGACCGACATCGTCGCCGCGGCGGCCGGCGATCCCGGCCTCTTCCGAACGAGCGTGGGTCCTCATCGTCGAGTCGCCGGAGGGCGGCTGGGGGATCGACGGCCACGCCTACACGAACGCCGAGATCGCTGAGACCGCGCGCCGAGCGCTCACCGGAGGGTAAAGGTCGCGGGCGCTACTAGGAGGCCGCCACGAGGCTTCGGACCTGGCCGAGCAGTTGTTCGGCCACGAGGTCGAAGGGCTCCATGCTCTGCTCGGCGCGACTCAGGGCGACGGCTCCTTCACTCGAGGCGATGAGGATGGCCGCGTAGGCCGCGGCGTCACGCGGACCGAGCCCGCCTTCTTCGAGAAGTTCGGCCAGGCGTCGACGCCACGTCCGGAAGACACCGGCGGCGTGGTCGCGCAGCTCCGGCGAATCGGCGGCGACGGTCACCGCCAGGACGGCGCATCCCGCGTCGAAGTTCGAACGCACCAGGACCTCGCGCCAGATGTGCAGGAACCAGGTTGCGACCTCGATGGCTGGTGCTCCGGCCTTCTGATCGAGGAGGTCGATGGCAACGGCGCCAGCCGCATCGAGGGCCGACTCGATCAGCTGCTCCTTTCCCTCCGGAAAGTGGTGATAGATCGATCCTCTCGGGGCACCGGACAGCTCGAGGATCTCCGAGAACGAGGTGGCCTGCAGCCCTCGCTGCGCCAGGAGGAGGACGGCACTCTCGACCATCCGAGCTCGAACTCCGCGGGCCACTGACTCCCTCCGGTCGTCCTGACGATCCCTGGCTGGCGTTGTCCTATGGCAATCATCATAGTTTCCGGCACAAGAGCGCGGCATGACCCAGTCTTATCTTCACCGTGGAAACGTCACTAACCGCTTGAGGGTACGGTCGGCCATGCGGGTCTTCCTTGAGACCGAGAACCTGTTGCTCCGCCAGTTCACCACGGCCGACCTCGACGACCTCGTCGCGCTCGACGCCGACCCGCAGGTCATGCGCTACGTCACCGGGGGACGGACGACCCCGCGCGAGGAGATGCGCGACGACTTCCTGCCGACGTTCCTGTCCTACTACGAGCGATATCCCGGGTTTGGGTTCTGGGCCGCGATCGAGAAGTCGACCGGCGACTTCCTCGGCTGGTTCCACTTCCGTCCGGCCGAGGGTGCCCCGGAAGACGAGCCCGAGCTCGGCTATCGGCTCCGCGCGGCGGCGTGGGGCAAGGGGTATGCGACCGAGGGCTCTCGGGCGCTCATCCGCAAGGGATTCCTCGAGCTGGGCGTCCGGCGCGTGGTCGCCGAGACGATGGCGGTTCACGTGGCATCGCGGAGAGTGATGGAGAAGGCGGGTCTCCGATACGTGCGGACCTTGCACCAGCCGTGGCCGCATCGCATCGAGGGCGAGGAGCACGGCGACGTCGAGTACGCGCTCGACCGGGACGAGTGGGAGCACCGGGAAGCCGAAGGCGCCACTTCAGACGGCAGCTGAGACGTCGGGCCACAGGGCCTGGCGGCCCCCCGCAGGGGATACCCGCGCTCGCGACCGGCCGCGATGCGACGACGCGAGCCAGTCTCATCCTTACCGGGGAAGATCAGTCAGGCGCTGGGACGCGCTCGGTTGCAGTATTCGTTTCTCGCGGAGCGCTAACCCGACGGCCACATCAACATCCATCGTGTTGCCTCGTTGCAAGGCCGAGCGCCATGCCGCGCTACCCAGCCGGCGGCGGGCCAGATCAAGGTAACGGTTCGCGATGGGGCGGTCGGAGGCGAGGGCCTGGGCGGACATCGACGCCCACAATGCCTGCGCCGCCCCGGCCAGTTCCGCCGCCGATTCGTCGCGCTCC
>JBBQRZ010000014.1:0-74044 GCA_038214255.1 Candidatus Limnocylindrales bacterium | reverse complement strand
GCGAAGGTCGCGCGGCTCGCGGACGATGCGTAGCTCCAGGCCGAGGCCGCCGTGCTCGCCGCGCTGAGCCGAGCGCACGGCGACCCGGATCGCCGCCCGACGCTGATCGATGCGCCCGGACTGGCCACCGACGTCGGCGTGGATCCGTGGCCGATGCTGGTCGAGACCGGGCTCGGCGGCAGCCTGCTCGATCCCGCGGCGGTCCGACGCGATCGAACGGCCGCCGTCGATGGCCTCGTCGAGTGGATCGCCGGGCTCCCGGTCGACGAGCCGCCCACACGGGAGGTGCCGGCCTCGGAGCGGGTGGCGACGGCCCTGGGACACGTCCACCGTATCTCGCGATCGGCGTCCACGGAACCCGATCTCGGCTCGCTCGTCGGCCGGACACGGAAGGTCGTGGCAGCGCTCGACGGGGCCGCGCTGCCGCGTGTCTTCGAGCACGGCGACCCGGCGCACCCGAACCTCCTGCGCCTCGACGACGGGCGGATCGGAGCGGTCGACTGGGAGCGCGGCCAACCTGACGGGCTCCCCCTCCACGACCTGACGATCGCGCTCGCCTACGTGGCCGCGGCAGCCCGTGGGGCGACGACCTCGACGGACCAGGCCGACGCCTTCCGTGGCGCCATGACCGAACCCGATCCGTGGGTGCGCGACGCCCTCGATCACGAGGCTGCCCGACACGGGATCGATGTCGCGCTTCGTCCGGCACTGGTCGTCGCGGCCTGGGCGCGCTCCGCCGGCTGGCTGGCCGAGCGCCTCGTCCCGCGCGGACCGGCCGACGAGGGGACCGCGACGTGGTTGCTGGACGATCGCTCCGTGGCCCTGTGGCGCGTCGCGCTCGACCTCGCCGAGGCCGGCTGATGCGGATCCTCTACGTCACGGCCGATCTGCCGTGGCCCCTGACGAGCGGGTACCTCCGCCACTACCACTTCATCCGTTCTCTGAGCGAGCGGCACGAGATCACCCTGCTGTCGTTGCGCGGCCCCGACCACGAGCCGGGCGACATCGAGGCGCTCCGACCGTACCTCGAGGCGATCATCACCGAGCCGTCGGCGCGCGGCCCCCGGTCCCTGCCGGTCAAGCTGGCCGGTCGCCTGCGGATGCTCATCGCGGGCGGCGACGTCGCGGCCACGAGGCTCGGCGCGGCCGGAGCGAAGATCGCGGCGGAGCGGCCCTTCGACGCCCTGCTCCTCAGCGGCAAACGGACCATGCCGGTCCTGGACAGCCTCCCCGCGATGCCGCTCGTGGCCGACCTGTGCGACGCGACCTCGAGCCGGATCCGTCGCCAGATGCGCCATGCGCCGGTCTCGACGCAGCCCGCGCTCGCCCTCGAGTACGTGGAGGTGCGTCGGGTGGAGCGGGCGCTCATGCGCCGGTCGCGACACGCCCTGTTCGCCTCCGCGCGCGACCGTGAGGCCGTCGTCGGTCGGGACGGCGGCGGCCGACCGGGACTGGCAAAGGCCTCGGTCGTGCCCAATGGCGTCGATCTCGACGTGTGGCGACGCGAAGGCCGGACGCTCGGGCGCGATGAGATCGTGCTCACCGGTGCCATGGACTACCCCCCGAATGTGGACGCCGCGCAGCAGCTTGTGGAGGCGATCCTGCCGCGTGTCCGAGCCGTGCTGCCGGAGGCGCGCGTGTCGATCGTCGGTCGCGACCCGACGTCGAGCGTCCGGGCGCTGGCCGACCGGCCCGGTGTCACCGTGACCGGCTTCGTCGACGACGACCGGCCGCACCTGGAGCGCGCGGCCGTCTTCGCCGCGCCGATCCGGTACGGGGCCGGCATCCAGAACAAGGTGCTCGAAGCCCTCGCGATGGAGCTGCCCGTCGTCGCCTCACCGCTCGCGGCCGAGGGCCTGCGCACCGAAGCCGGCGACCTCCCGCCGATCGACGTCGCACGAGATCCCGAGGGGATGGCGACGCTCATCGTCGACCGGCTGCGGCTCGCCGCGGACGACGCTCCGGCCGAACCGGCCCTCCGAGCCTACGTGGCCGAGCACTTCGACTGGGGCCGCAACGCGGCCCGACTCGGCGCGATCCTCGAGGATGCCGCTGCTCGAGGCGCGCCCGAGTCGCGGCGCCGATGACGACCGTTGCCCTTATCGGGCCCGACGGTGCGGGCAAGACGACGGTCGCGCGCGAGCTGGCGGCCGTGTTGCCGATGCCGATCCGCTATCTCTACATGGGCGTCAGCGCCGACTCGAGCAACGTCATGTTGCCGACGACCCGACTCGCCAGGCGGCTGAAGCGGGCGATGGGGGCGCCGCCCGATACGGCCGGTCCCCCGGCGCACGAGCGGCAAAGGTCGCGGCCCCGCTCGAGGCCCAAGCGAGTCCTCGCGGCCGGACGGGCCGGCCTTCGCCTCGCCAATCGGACCGCCGAGGAGTGGTATCGCCAGGGCCTGGCGTGGCGCTGGCAGCGGGACGGGGCGATCGTCCTGTTCGACCGGCACTATTTCATCGACTACCACGCCTACGACGTCTCCGGCGACCACGATCGCTCGATCGGCCAGCGACTCCACGGCCTGCTCCTGGGCCGGCTCTATCCCAAGCCCGACCTCGTGGTGTATCTCGATGCGCCGGCGGCGACCCTGCTGGCGCGCAAGGGCGAGGGCACGCTCGCGGCGCTCGACGCACGGCGCGGCGAGTACCGCGCGATCGCCCCGCTCGTTCCGCGCTTCGTCGAGGTCGACGCGACCCAGCCGCTCGAGGCCGTCGTCCGCGAGGTGGCCGACCGGATCCTCGAGGTCGCCTCGGCGCGCGACCGGGCCGGGCGATGAGCGCTCGACGGCGGCACGTCCTCGTCACCGATGCGTCGCGCGGGAGCTCGGTCGCGTTCATCCGCTCGCTCGGGCGCCGTGGCTGGCGCGTGACCGCCGCCGACACGGACCGCCACAGCCCGGGGTTCCGGTCGCGCTATGCGAGCGATCGATTGGTCTACCCGGCGCCGAGCCTGAAGGCAGACGCCGCGGTCGGCGCCATCCTCGAGGCCGTCCGCACCACCGACGTCGATCTTGTGATCCCGATCACGGACGAGATCGGCCTGCCCCTGGCCGCGGCGCGCGATCGATTCGCCGGCCTGACCTGCCTCGCCCTGCCCGACGAGACGGCGCTGGCCGTCGCGCACGACAAGGCACAGACGATGGACCTGGCCGAGCGCCTTGGCGTCCCGATCCCGACGACGCGTCGCGTGACCAGTCCCGAGGGAGCCGTCGACGCTGCGGTCGAGCTCGGCTGGCCGGTGGTCGTGAAGCCGCAGGTATCGCGCGAGCCACGGGCGGACGGCACGGTCGAGGCGTTCACGGTGGCCTACGCCGCGGACCCGGCCGACCTGCGGGCGCGCGTCGCGGCGCTCGAGGGACGGACCGGGGTGCTGCTCCAGCGCTGGCGGCCCGGCGAGGGCCACGGCGTCGAGCTGCTCGCCGACCACGGACGACCCCTCGCCGCGTTCCAGCACCGTCGGCTGCGCGAGGTTCCGGTGACCGGTGGCGCGAGCTCGTTGCGGGAGAGCGTCGGGCTCGACCCCGTCCTCTATGGGCACGCGACGCGGCTCCTCGCCGAGCTGGAATGGACCGGCCTCGCCATGGTCGAGTTCCGCCTGACCCCGGACGGACCCGAGCTGATGGAGATCAACGGGCGCGTGTGGGGCTCCCTGCCGCTGGCGGTGCGGGCCGGGATGGACTTTCCGGGCCGGCTCGCCAACCTCATGCTCGACGGTCCGCCACCCGCCGGCGAGCCGGTCGCGACCGATTATCGCGTCGGCATGCGCGCTCGGAACCTGCGGCTCGACATCAGCTGGATGGGTTCGGTCGCGACCGGCCGGCGCCGCTACCCGGAGCTGCCGTGGCCGCCGCGCCGCGCCGCACTCGGGGCGCTGGCCAGCCTTCTCGACCCACGGATCGCCGATGATCTGCTCGTTCGCGACGATCCCGGGCCCGGGCTCGCGCAGCTGGCCTCGATCGCGCGGGATGCCCTCGCGAAGGGAACCCGGCGTGCCACCTGAGGCGGTCACCGGGGCGATCGCCGCCGCGGCCCGTAGCCGGCCCGCCGGATCGGTGGTTGGGCTCCTCGAACGGGCGGCGCCATGGCGCCGGGGGGTCCTCGCGGTCCTGACCTACCACCGGGTCGACACGCCCGAGTCGCGGCCCGATCTGCTGCCCTGGCTCATCAGCGCGACGCCGGACGACTTCGCCGCCCAGATGACCGATCTCGCGCGCCACTACGTCCCGGTGTCGATGGCACGGGTCCTCGACGCACTGCCCGACCCACGCCGGCTGCCGCCGCGGGCCGTGCTCGTGACCTTCGACGATGCGTACGCCGATTTCGATCGCCACGCCTGGCCGATCATGCAGGCTGCGGGCGTGCCGGCAACGCTATTCGTGCCCACGGCCGTTCCCGATGCCGGGAGCGAGGGGTTCTGGTGGGACCGCTTGTGGGCCGCCCTCTCGACGACGACCCGCCGCGAGCTCGACGATCCGCCGGGGACTCCCGTCCGACTCGACGACACCGACGCGCGCCGCGCGGCGATGGCATCCCTCCGGGACCGGATCAAGGCCATGCCCCACGTCCAGGCCATGGCCGAGGTCGAGCGGCTCATCGCGGCCCTTCGCGGCACGGCCCCGAGCGCGGCCCCGGCGAGCGCGGTCCCGGCGAACCCACCGGCCGTGCTGGGCTGGGACGACCTGCGTCGCCTGGCGGCCTCGGGCGTGACCCTCGCCGCCCACACCCGGACGCATCCGTTGCTGGATCGCGTCTCGATGGAGACGGCCATCGAGGAGATCGCCGGTGCCCGGGACGACCTCGAACGCGAGGTGGGCCGGACGCTCCCGGTCTTCGCCTATCCGAGCGGGGCGCATGGGGGCGACGCGGTCGAGGCGGCCCGGCGGGCCGGAATGGTGCTGGCGGTCACCACGGAACGCGGCGGCAACGACCTGCGCCACATCGATCCCCTGCGCATCCATCGCATCAACGTAGGGCGTCGCGCCCGATCATCTCTCGTTCGCGCCCAGCTCATCTGGGCCTCCATCGTCGACGCCCGACGCCGCTAAAACGGGCATCCGACGGCGCGCGGCGCACACTATGCAGGTTGTCCCGGCCGCCCTATCCTCTAGGGCCTCCCGCGTCGAATGTGCCGGGGGCCATCGACCCGTCTGCTGGAGCTGACCTTGGAACTGTCCGGTTACCTCGCCACCGCGCGCCGCTGGTGGTGGACTCTCCTCGTCGCCACCTGGATCGCCGGTCTCGCCGGCTACCTCGTGGCCACCCGGATCCCCGCCACCTACGAAGCCCATACGACGATGCTCGTCGGGCCGGTCGGGGGCGACCTCAACACGCTCCGGGCGTCGGGCCAGCTCTCCTTGACGTATGCCGAGCTCGCGGTGGCCCAGCCACGCCTCGAGGCCGCTATCCAAGAGGCGCAGGTCAATCTCAAGCCCAACGACCTGCGCGTGGCGACCCGCGTGACGGCGAACGACACCACCCGGATCCTCGTGATCCGCGTCCAGAACGGCACTCCCGAGACGGCCCAGAGGCTCGCCAACACGCTCGCCGGCCTGCTGACCACCCTCGTCGCGCAGGGCACGGCACGTCCAGAGGCGTCGCTCCAAATCACGGAGTTCGCTGCCCTTCCGACGACCCCGGTCGCGCCGCAGGTCTCGTTGATCGCGATCCTGACCGCCCTGGCCGGATTCCTGAGCGCGCTCGTGGTCGTCGTCCTCATCGAATACATCGGCGGCACCGTGCGTTCGCGCGACGATGTCATCCGGCTCGTGCCGGTGCCATTCCTCGGCCAGATCGAGGGCCATCGCTCGTCGAGGGCTGGGCGCGGTCTCATGGTCGAGCAGTTACCAGCGTCGCGGATGTCCTCGTCCTACCGCATCGTGGCGACGAAGGTGGCCTTCGCGGACACCGACACACCCGTCCGGAGCCTCCTGCTCGTCGGAGCGCAGTCGGGCGACGGCACGGGCGAAACGGCCGCCAACCTCGCTGCCGCGCTCGCCACGAGCGGTCGGCGGACGGTGCTCGTGGACGGTGACGACATCGACGGCGAGGCGACGGGCCTGCTCGGGCTCGACGACCGGCTCGGGCTCTCCGATGTCGTTCGCGGCCAGGCGGACCTCGCTGACGTCATCGTCGCCCACGGACCGGATCTCCATGTTGTCCCGGTCGGGCGCAGCTCCCTCGAAGTGCTCGACGACATCGCCGTCGGGCGCGTCCTCGAGCGGCTCCTCGCGGACCACGATCTCGTCGTCGTCGCGGGACCGCCGACCCTCGGATCGGCCGAGGCCCTCGTCTACGCTCGCGCCACCGATGCGTCGGTCGTCGTCGTCCGGCGTGACCAGACCAAACGAGATGCCCTCGCGCATGCCGTCGAGAGCCTGACCCTCGTCGGCACGACCGTCCTGGGCGTCGTCCTCGATGCTCGGGCCGGCGGCCGCTTCCGGCGCGAATCGTCCACGCCACCGTCCACGAGCGATCTCCGTGCCGCACCGGTGACGGCGGCGCAGGATGCGTCGCTCGTCCGCCCGCCACGAAGCCAGCGGATGGCGGAACGCCTCCCGGAGGTGGTCGAAGTCCGTCCCTCCGGCGAATCCCACGCTCGACCGGTCCGTCGGACGGGCCGCAATCGCGACTGACGGCGTGCGCGTCCTCGTCACTGGCGGCGCCGGCTACATCGGCTCGCACACGGTCGCGGTCCTGCGCGCACGCGGCGACGAGGTCGTCGTGCTCGACACGCTCGAGCACGGACATCCCGCGGCGATCCCGGGAGCCGAGCTCGTCGTCGGCGATGCCGGCGACCGAGGTCTGGTCGCGGAGCTCCTGACCGAGCGGCATACCGAGGCGGTCATCCACTTCGCGGCGCGCAAGTCCGTTATCGAGTCGATCGGCGACCCGGGCGGCTATTTCGAGGCGAACGTCGCGGGCAGCCTCGCCCTGATGCGCGCGATGACCGACGCCGGGGTGAAGCAGCTCGTGCTCTCGAGCACGTGTGCGGTCTACGGGACGCCCGACGCCTTGCCGGTCGACGAGGCGAGCGCCCTCCGACCGGAGAACCCGTACGGCGAGAGCAAGCTGCTCGTCGAGCGCATGGCGCCGTGGTTCGAGGGATCGAGTGGTCTGCGGACGATCGCGCTGCGCTACTTCAACGCGGCGGGGGCCGCGCTCGACGGATCCAACGGCGAGGACTGGGATAGAGCCGAGAACCTCGTTCCCGTCGTCCTGCAGGTCGCCGCGCGGCGTCGCGCCGCGGTCGACGTCTACGGGACCGACTACCCCACCCCCGACGGGACGGCGATCCGCGACTACGTCCATGTGCTCGACCTCGCCGACGCCCACGCCCGCGCGATCGATCACCTGTCCGACGGCGGCAGCAGCGCGACCGTGAACCTCGGGTCGGGTCGCGGCGCCTCGGTCCGCGAGGTGATCGAGACGGCACGGGCCACGACCGGGCGGGCGATCGAGGCCCGCGACAGGCCGCGCCGTCCCGGAGACCCCGCGGCCATCTGGGCCGACGGCCGATCGGCCCGCGAGCTCCTGGGCTGGGTCCCACGCTTCGACCTCGAAGCGATCGTTGCCTCGGCGTGGGCCTGGCACGAGCGACATCCGGACGGATACGGCCCACGACCCGCAGCCGTGCCGCGGGCCGTGGCGTGAGCGGGGTGGGGGGCACGGTGGGCGGTTCCGCAGTGGGGGGCGCGACCCCAGCGCCGGTCGCGTACGTGATGTCACGGTTCCCGAAGCTGACCGAGACGTTCATCCTCTACGAGCTGCTCGCCGTCGAGGCGGCCGGCCAGCCGGTCGAGCTCTACCCGCTCCTGCATCACACCGAGCCAGTGAGCCATCCCGAGGCCATCGAGCTGGCCAACCGCGCCCACTACGAGCCGTTCCTGTCGAGCGCGATCGTGGCCAGCCAGGTGCGCGCCCTCCGGGATCGGCCGCGCGCGTACCTGGGAGCGCTCGGCGCGCTCCTCCGCGGGACGTTGGGGAGCGCGAACTATTTCTTCGGCGGTCTGGCGATCTTCCCCAAGGTCGTGCACATGGCCCTGCAGATGGAGGCCCAGGGCGTCCGCCACGTGCACTGCCATTTCGCGAACCATCCGGCCGCGGCGGGATTCGTCATCCACCGCCTGACGGGCATCCCGTACAGCTTCGTCGCGCACGGCTCGGACCTCCACATCGACCGCCACATGCTCGATCGCAAGGTCGCCGAGGCCGCCTTTGTCGTCGCCATCTCGCGCGATAACCTCGAGGAGATCGTCGCCGAGTGCGGCGACTGGGCCCGCGAACGCGTGGAGGTCATCCACTGTGGCGTCGACACCGCGCGCCTGCGACCGCGGACGGCGCCGGGCGATCCCGATCGGCCGTTCACGATCCTCTGCATCGGCACGCTCCACGAGGTCAAGGGCCAGGCCGTGCTCGTCGACGCCTGCCGCCAGCTGCGCGACGCCGGCGTCGAGGTCCGTGTGCGGATCGTCGGCGAGGGCGAGGACGAGGCGATGCTCGCCGATCGGATCGCGGCGGCCGGCCTGAACGGCACGGTCTCCCTCGACGGTCGCCTGAACCGGGCGCAGGTCATCGAAACGCTCGGCGAGGCGGATCTGCTCGTGGCCCCGAGCGTCGTCGCAAGCAACGGCAAGCGCGAGGGCATCCCGGTCGTCCTCATGGAGGCGATGAGCTGTGGCCTGCCCGTCGTGGCCAGCCGCCTGTCCGGCATCCCCGAGCTCGTCGACGACGAGGTCTCGGGTCTCCTGGTGCCCCCGGGCAACGCGAGCGCCCTCGCGGCCGCCATCCGCCGCCTCGTCGAGGACCCGAACCTGCGCGCCCGGATGGGAACCGCCGCCCGGGCGCGGATCGAGCGCGACTTCGACCTGACGACGAACGCCCGGGCGATCCTCGAACGCATCGACGGCGCCGGGGAGGCTCGGCCCGCCACCGTTCCACGTCCCGGTCGCCTCGGCCAGCGATCGGACGCCAACCTCGCCGCCCGGCCGACGACGGGGGACCCGCCTTGATCCGACAGGCGATCTTCTGGACGGCCGCGGTTGTGCTCGGCGCGACGTACGTGGGGCTGCCCGCCCTCACCCTGCTTCGTGCGCGGTTGCTGCGGCGCCCCCACCTGGCGGCCGACATCACGCCGCCGGTCAGCGTCGTCATCGCGGCGCACAACGAGGCCGGCGTGATCGGCGAACGGATCGAGAACCTGCTGGCCCTCGACTACCCGCCCGAGTCCCTCGAGGTCGTGATCGTCTCGGACGGCTCGACCGACGGAACCGATGCGATCGTCGCCTCGTACGCCGACCGGGGGGTGCGCCTCATCGCCCCCGGCCGCGTCGGGAAGGGAGCGGCCCTCGAGGCGGCCGTGGCCGCGTCGACCGGGGAGATCCTCGTGTTCTCCGACGCGAACAGCCACTACGCACCCGACGCGGTGCGCGCGCTCGTTCGTCCCTTCGCGGATCCCGAGGTTGGCGGCGTGGCCGGCAACCAGGTCTACCTGCACGAGGGCGAGGCCGACGCGACCGAGCTCGGCGAGCGTGGCTACTGGGACTTCGACCGACGGCTCAAGATCGCCCAGTCGGCCGCCGGTAGCGTGACGAGCGGGACCGGCGCGATCTATGCCCTGCGCCGCGAGCACTTCGGGCCGATCCCCGAGGGGGTCACCGACGACATGCTCGATACGATGCGCGTCGTCGACGACGGGAAGCGCCTCGTGTTCGCCGAGGATGCTCTGGCATTCGAGCCCGTGGCGCCGTCGAGCGAGCTCGAGTTCCGCCGCAAGGTGCGGATCATGACCCGCTCGTTCCGCTGCCTCTTCCTCATGCGCCGTCTGTTCGATCCACGCCGCACGGGTTGGTATGCGATCCAGCTGTTCTGGCACAAGGTCCTGCTGCGGACTGCCGTCCTTCCGCTGATCGCGCTGGCGGTCGCCAGCCCGGCGCTCTGGGGCGCGGGCTGGCTCTACCGGCTTGCGACGGTCGGGCAGCTCGCCTGCTACGCGCTCGCCGTGGCGGGCCTCGCCCTCGCCAAGCGCCCGCTCGGGCGCCTGCCGGCGCTCGCGGTCCCCGCCTACTTCACGCTGGTCAACGTCGCCTCGCTCCAGGCGCTGCTCAACCTCGTTCGCGGTGAGCGGATCGATCGCTGGGTGCCGCGGCGCACCAACGGACCCGCGCGACCGGCGATACGGCTGCTCGCCGCGCCCGCCGACGAGCCGCTCGAATCGCCCGATCCGTCCGAGGGCGAGGCGATCGCATGACGACGGCGGATCAGCGGCTCCAGCGCGCGCCGGCGACGGGTCGGACATTGACGATCAGTCCGCTCGTCGGCAGCGTCGCGATCTGCCTCGGGGCCGCCGTCATCGGCCTCCTCGCCGGGGAGAGCGGGCTGATCATCATCGCGGCGATCCTTGTCGGTGTCGCCGCGGTCGCCATCGCGGTGAAGCCCGATCGCGCGACGCTCGTGGTCGTCGCGATCCTGTACAGCAACGCGGCGGCCATCGCGGTCCAGAAATACAACATCCCCTACTTCGCGGGCGCGACGTTCCCGCTCCTCCTGGTCGTGCCGTTCGCGTACCACATCGTGATCCGGCGCCAGCCGATCATCATCGCCAGTGGCCTGCCATGGATGATCGGCTACTTCATCGTCGTCATCCTCGGCACGGCCTTCGGCATGTCAGCGGACCCCCAGCGGGCGATGGGCGCCTTCTCCAACTTCATCGTGGAAGGCCTGCTCGTCTACGTCGTCATGACTAACGTCGTCCGCTCCCTGGCAGACCTTCGCCTGGTCGTGTGGGTCCTGCTCGCCGTCGGCTGCTTCCTCGGTGTGCTGTCCGTCCATCAGCAGGCGACCAACAACTTCGGTTCCGATTACGGCGGATTCAGCCAGGTCAGCAACGCCGCCCTGGGGACCAACACCGACGGGGTCGACACGACCGGCCAGCCGCGATTGGCCGGTCCGATCGGGGAGAAGAACCGCTACGCGCAGATCATGACGGTGCTCATCCCGCTGGGGCTATTCCGGATGTGGGGGGAGCGGCGGCGCGTGCTGCGCCTCGCCGCGGCGGTCGCGACGGCGTTCATCGCCTTCGGCGCCGTCCTGACGTTCTCGCGCGGGGCCGCCCTCGGCCTGGCCATCACGATCGTCCTCATGGCCGGGCTGCGCTACATCAAGCCCAGCCAGCTCGTGGCGATCGGCCTCGCGATCGCCCTGCTCTTCACCGTCCAGCCGACCTACCTCGACCGGCTCCTGACGATCGAGGCGATCGGCGGCGCGACCGGCGCCAAGGGGTCAGCAGCCAGCGAGGACCCGTCATTCCGCAAGCGAGCCAACGAGACCATCTCGGCCATCCTCGTCTTCGCCGATCATCCGATCATCGGGGTTGGCCGTGGCCTCTTCCCGGTCTATTACGCCGACTATTCCGACGAGGTCGGGATCACGAGCGACCTCAATACGCGCCAGGCCCACAACCTGTATGCCGGGATCGCGGCCGAGACCGGCCTGCTCGGCTTCATCGCGTTCTTCGGGATCTTCGCGGCGACGCTGTACTCGCTGGAGAAGGCGCGCCGACGGTGCCGAGTCCTCGCGCCGGAGTATGCAGGCATGGCGACGGCCTTCATCCTGGCGGTGACCGCCTACCTCACGACCGGGATCTTCCTGCACCTCGCCTATGAACGCTACCTGTGGATCCTGCTCGCCCTGGCGGGTTCGGCGGCCTACATCGCGCTGCGCGCCCCGCTCGCGGCGACCACCGGGGCGCCCGACGGCGGTGCCGCCAATGGCGCCCGCTCGGCCAATGGCACGACCGCGAATGGCAGGCCCCCGAACGGCAAGAGCCGGCCAGCGCTGCGACGCGGGGATTCGCCGGCCTGAACCACGCCCCGTCAGGGGAGCGTGAGGGCCCAGACCTCCGAGCTCAGGCCCGACGATCCGCGCCCGCCGAACACCAGCTCGCGCTCGCTCTCGGGATCGTCGACTAGTGACGCTCCGCTGCTCGCCTCGGGCGCCGAACCTGCGGTGCCGCTCGTCCCCAGCGTGGTCGCGGCCAGGGTGCGCGGGTCGAAGCTCGTGGCGTCGGCGCGCGGCTTCCCGTCAGCCCCGAGTCCCCCGACGGCGACGATCGCGTTCGACCCCCCGACGGCGGCGCGGGCCCGTGGCGGCAGCGGGGCCGAGCCATGCGGCGTCCACGTGCCTCCCTTTGCGGCGTTGTCGAAGGTCCACAAGTCCCCCAGTGCGGGGGCCGCTGCCGATCGACCGCCATAGACGGCCAGCGCGCCGTCGCTCGTCCACCAGCACGCCGCGCCGTCACGAGGCGCCGGTTGGGGGTTGCCGCCGAGCACGATCTGCTTGGTCCAGGTCGAGGGGCCGGGGTCGTACGCCCAGGTGGCAGCGACGTATGTGCCCCCGGTCGTCCGCCCGCCGGTGATCCACAGGCGACCGTCCGGGGTCACTACGGCGCAGCTCCCGGCGAAGGCCGCCGGCCGTGGCCCGCTCGTCGCGAGCGTCCGCCACGCGTTGGCCGACGGGTCATAGGCCCACAGGTCGTCGAGCACCTTGCTGCCGCTCCGTCCACCGGCGACGACGAGACCGAGGCCGTCGATCCACGCCGCGACGTGGTCGGCCCGGGCGGCCGGGAGGGCGCCCTTCGGGGCGAGTCGCGTCCAGCCGTCCGCGGTCAGGTCGTAGGCCCACAAGTCGTTCAGGTCCGCCGAGCCGCGGCCCCCGAACAGGTACGCCACCGCGCTCGACGGATCGACCGTCCAGGTCTGACCCTCGCGGGGTGCAGGGACGGGGCCTGACGGCGTGACCTTGGTCCAGGTGACCGAGGCGGCGGGTGAATCGCCCGGCGTCGATGGCGTCGCCGACGTCGGCGACGGCGATTCCGAGCTCGACGCACTCGCCGACGCCGTGGTCGACGGGACGGTGGACGCCGTGCCGGTGGACGAGGAGGGCGGGGGCGAGACGGGATTCCGGCCGGTGCCGACCGCGAGGATCAGCACGAGTGCGGCGACCAGGAGGAGAGCGGCGGCGAGGGCGCGACCCCCGACCGCTCGCTTCGGCCCGTTCATGCCCCCATCCTAGCCGGAGCGCTCGAAACGGCCGTTGCATCGGCGCACCAATTCAGGGGAGGGCCGGGCAGCCGCCGAACGAGCGGGCCCGTCAAGGGGATCCGGCAGCGACGTCAAGCGCCCGGGTCGGCATCCTCCCGGCGGCGACCCCGATCGGCCAGCCGGTCGTCGTAGCGCTGATCGCGCCAGGCGAGGGCCGCGCGCAGGCCGTCGCGGCGAACGATCGCGTCCCACTCGCGCTGCTCCGGCGTGTCGGCCGCGTTGATGATCGCGCCGAGATCGATGCCCGCCTCGACGGCTTCCCGGAACCCGGCGGCGTCCATCGCGCGGTTGAGCATCCGCTTCGTGAGGCCCATCACCTCGGGTGGCGTCCGGGCCAGCCGATCGGCCAAGGCGTCCACCTCGGCCACGAGCCGGTCGACGGGCACGACCCGATTGACGAGTCCGATCCGCTCGGCCTCCGCCGCGTCGATGAGGTCGCCGGTCAGGAGCAGCTCGCGCGTCTTCTTCTGGCCGATGAGATACGGCATGAGCAAAGTCACGGGGGCGGACCCGTAGCGGATCTCGGGTTCGCCGAGCTGGGTGCCTTCGGCCGCGACGATGAGGTCGCAGGCCATCGCGAGCTCGAGACCGCCCGCCAGGGCGTACCCGTGCACCTGGGCGATGACCGGCTTGGGCGAGTCCAGCAGGCGGAGGGTCGTCGCGACATCCGCGGCGAGCAGATCACGCCACGCCGCCGGCCCGCCGCTGGCGCCCTCGGCCTCCTCGGTCAGGTCGTAGCCGGCACTGAATGCTCGGCCCGCGCCCTCGATCACGATGACCCGGATCTCGGGGTCCGCCTCGGCCGCGTCGAGCGCGCCGGTCAGCGCCGCCACGAGCGCGCCGTTGAGCGCATTGAGCTTCTTCGGACGGTCAAGGACCAGCCGCACGCCCCAGGAGGTCGCCACGGTCGAGAGGACGCGATCCTCGGCCATCAGGCGACCGCGCCGTCGGCCGGACCGTAGACGACGAGCGCGTCGGCCGCGAGGGCACCGCTCGCCGAGGCGATCACGGGATTGAGGTCCACCTCGTCGATCTCGGGGTGCTCCTCGGCGAAGGTCGACAACGCGACGATCAGATCGGCGATCGACGCTCGATCGATCGGCGGTCGACCGCGCGCGCCGTCGAGGATCCGGCTCGCGCGCAGCTCATCGAGCATCGCCAACGCTTCCTCGGGCGGGACCGGCGCCAGGCGGATGCTGACGTCGTCGAGCACCTCGGCAAGCACGCCGCCGAGCCCGACGACGAGGACCGCGCCGAAGGAGGGGTCGCGCCGCAGGCCGACGATCAGCTCGACCCCGGGATCCGCCATCGGCTCGAGCAACAGGCCCCGCATCGCCAGGCCATGACGGCGGCCGAGCGCCAGCAGCTCCTGGGCGGCCGAGCGGATCGCGTCGTCGCCGACGAGGTCGAGCAGGACGCCGCCGAGGTCGCTCTTGTGGGCCATCCCCTCGGCATCGAGCTTGAGCGCGACGGCGTGTCCACCGAGGGGACGTGCGGCCTCGACGGCGGCCTCGGCATCGGGGACCGCGATCGCGGCGGTGACCGACAGACCCGCCGAGCGGAGCAGCTCGAGACTCTCCCGCTCGGCCAGCACGCGGCCGGCATCCGGGACCGGCGCGGCGATCGGGATGAGCGGCTCCTCGCCGTAGGACGTCCGGTCAGCGGCGAGTGCCGGCCAGCCGGCCCGCCACGGCCCCCGGGCCTGCCGCCGCGCCCGGCGCAACTCCCACCGGGCGAGCGATGCGATCGCGGTGAACGCCTCGAGCGCGCCGCGCAGCAACGGCGCCCCGTCGCCATGGTCGTCGAGCACGGCCTTCGTCTCCGCCGGGTGCTCGCCCGAGGTCAGTGAGACGTAAACAGGCAGCAGCTCCGGCCGATCGCGCGTCGCCGCGAGCAGCTGGAACGTGACGTCGTTCGCGGTGGCGACCTCGGCCGGCATCGAGCGATACGGGAAATCGTGAACGAGCACGAGGACGTCGTAGGCGCCCGAGGCCGCCAACGCCTCGTACGCCGCGCCGTAGGCGGTCGGGGGGTCCGCCGCGCCCCAGGGGTCGAGTGGATTGCCGATGTAGCCCATCGTCGGAAGGTGCTCGAGGATCTGGTCGCGGGCGGCCGCCGGGATCGGCGGCAGGTCGAGGCCGGTGCGCGGCACGAGGTCGGCGATGAGCGACGCCTCGCCGGTCGATACGGTGACCACCCCGGTCCGGCCACGACCGACGCCCCGTCCGGTGCGGCGCACGCCTTCGACCAGCTCGGCGGTCTCGAGCAGCTCGTCGAGGTCGCCGCAGCGGATGACGCCGGCCGCATCGAGCGCCGCATCCGTGACGCGCGCCTCCCCGGCGAGGGAGCCGGAATGGGCGACGGCGGCGGCCTGCGCCTGGTCGCTCCGTCCGACCTTGACCGCCATGATCGGCTTGCCGAGCTCGAGCGCGCGATCGGCGAGGGCCAGAAACCGTTCGGGCCGCTTGAAGCCCTCCACGAACAGGATGACCGACCTTGTCTCGGGGTCGTCGAGGCAGTAGGCGAGGTAGTCGCAGACGTCGAGGACGACCTCCGACCCGCAGCTGATGACCCGGCTGAAGCCGACCCGCGAGCCCGAGTGGATGAACGCGTCCGTCACGGAGCCCGATTGGGCGATGCCCGCGACGCCGCCGCGGGGCAGGTGGAGCGACACGTCCCCGATGTACGTCGCGCTGTTGGTCGTGAGGTCGACGACGCCCATGCAGTTCGGCCCAACGAGCGCCAGGCCGTGCCGACGGGCGATGTCGGCGACCTCGGCCTGCATCGCGGCCGCGGCCACGCCACCCTCGACGACCCCGCCGCCGGGGATGATCACCGCCGGGACGCCGGCTGCGGCCGCATCGGCCGTGACGATGGCGGCCCGCAACGGGTTGAGCGCCACGAGGGCGATGTCCGGCCGCTCGGGGAGGGCCTCCAGGCTCGGGTAGCATGGCTGGCCATGGAGCTCGTCGTACCGGGGATTGACGAAGTGACAGCGCGTCGCCGATCCCATGGCGCGCAGGTTGTCCCGGACGGTCCCGGCGATCCAGCTGCGCGGCGAGGCCCCGACGACCGCGATCGAGCGCGGCGCGAACAACGGCCGGAGATCGATCGAGCCCGTCATCCGACCACCCGGTCGACGCCGCGCTTCTCCATGGCGCGCGCGATGATCAGTCGCTGGATCTCCGAGGTCCCTTCCCAGATCCGGTCGACGCGCAGCTCGCGGAAGAACCGTTCCGCCGCGTTGTCGCGCATGTAGCCACGACCGCCGAAGACCTGGACGACTCGATCGGCGCAGCGGAATGCAGCCTCCGAGGCGAACAGCTTGGCCAGCGACGCCTTCGCGTGGACGACCTTCGGGTCGGCGCCGGCGTCCGCGAGCACGGCGGCCTCGCGGGTGAGTAGCCGCGCCGCCGACGCGTCGGCCGCCGAATCGGCCAGCGGGAAGGACACGCCCTGGAAGTCGAAGATCCGCTCGCCGAACTGGACCCGGTTCGTCCCCCAGTCGACGGCCATGGTGAGGAGACGTTGCATCGCGCCGGTGCAGCGCGCACCGATGTGGATCCGCTCCTCGACGAACCAGTCGTTCGTCAGCTCGTCGGCGCGTCCGATCCCTCCGAGTACGGCCGACGCCGGCACGCGGACATCCGCGAGGACGAATTGCGGATGGCGGTCAGCGAAGGTGTGCATGTAGTCGGGGTCGTGCTGCATCGTCACCCCGGGGGCGTCGTAATCGACGAGGAACAGCGTCGGGCGTCGTTCCGTGCCGTCCTCGACGAGGCAGTGAAAGATCATGAAGTCGGTCTCATCCGGCGGCCCCGTCACGAACCACTTCTCGCCGTTGAGGACGTACTCGCCCGTAGCGCCGTCGCGGACCGCGGTCGCCGCGAGCGCGCGGGCGTCCGAGCCGGCCCCCGGCTCCGTGACCGCGTAGCTCCCGAACCGCTCGCCGCGCAGGCTCGGGTCGAGGTAGCGTGCCCGCTGTTCCGGGGAGCAGTGGATCAGTGCGTTGTAGGCGCCCGGGATGAACGACCACAGCCCGCCGGTCGTCTGGCCCAGCTGCTCATGGACGAGCACCTGCTCGAGCATCGACCAGCCCTGCCCGCCCGAGTCGCGCGGGAGCGACCCCCCGACGAGGCCCGCCGCGATCGATGCATCGCGGATGCGGGCTCGCACCTCGGATAGCAGCCGGCCATTGGCGCGCTCGAACTCGATCTCGATCGGCTGGAGCACGTCCCGAACGAACGTGCGCGCCCGGGCCTGGAGCTCGGACTGGGCCGCGGTCAGCGTGAGGTTCACGCCGCCAAGCATGCCGACCGGCTGGCCACGCCGACGCGGACGTCGCGGGCCGCGGGACGCGAGACGGACGCTCAGCTCGGCTGGGCCAGCACCATGATCCGGAGCTCGGTCATGTCCTCCATCGACCAGCGCAGCCCCTCGCGACCTTGCCCGGAATCCTTGACCCCGCCGTAGGGCATGTGGTCGATCCGGTACGTCGGGATGTCGTTGATGATCACGCCGCCGACCTCGAGCTCTGAGAACGACCGCCATGCCCCGGCCAGGTCGTTCGTGAAGACGCCGGTCTGAAGGCCGAACATCGAGTCGTTCACGCCCGCGATCGCCTCGTCGAGGTCGTGGAACTTGAACGCCACGACGAGCGGGGCGAACGCTTCGTTGCTGCAGACCTGGGCCGCCAGCGGCACATCGACGAGGACCGTCGGCGCGAAGAACGTGCCATCGGCCGTGCCGCCGGCCAGGGCCCGGCCGCCCATCGCGATGGCTTCGTCGACCCAGCGCTGCGTCCGCTCGGCGGCATGCGCATCGACCATCGGACCGACGTCGGTCGTCGGGTCGAGTGGATCGCCGAGCTTGATCGCCTTGACCCCGTCGAGGAACTTGGCGAGGAACGCGTCCCAGACGGCCTCGTGGACGAACATCCGCTGGACGCTGATGCACACCTGGCCGGCGTACGCGAAGGCTCCGACGAGCGTCCGCTTGACCGCCCAGTCCAGATCCGCCGAGCGGTCGATGATGACCCCGGCATTGCCGCCGAGCTCGAGCACGACGCGCTTCTTGCCCGCCCGCTCCTTCATCCGCCAGCCGACCGACGGACTGCCGGTGAACGAGAGCAGCTTGAACCGGTCGTCGGAGACCATGCGGTCGCCGAGCTCGCGGGTCATCGGCAGGATGCTGACGGCGCCCTGGGGCGGGCCGGCCGCTTCGATGATCTCGGCCACGGTCAGCATCGTGAGCGGGTCCTTGGACGGCGGCTTGAGCACGATCGGATTGCCGCTCGCGATCGCCGGAGCGACCTTGTGGGCGGCGAGATTGAGCGGGAAGTTGAACGGACTGATGCCGGCGATCGGCCCGATCGGGAACCGTCGGGTGATGCCCACCCGGTCCTTCGACGAGGCCATGAGATCGAGCGGGATGACCTCGCCGACCATTCGCTCGGCTTCCTCGGCGCCCAGGCGGAAGGTCAGGACCGCGCGGTCCACCTCGGTCAACGCGTCGCGGATCGGCTTCCCGGCCTCGAGGGCGATGAGGCGGCCGAGCTCCTCACGGCGTGCCTTGATACCGCCGCTGATCTCGCGCAGGATCCGGCCGCGCTCGTACGCCGGGAGCTTGCGCGTCACCTCGAAGGCGGCGACGGCGGCCTCGACTGCCTCCTCGTACTGCGCCTCCGTGGCGTGGAAGGTCGAGCCGGCCGGGGTGGACGGATCGGCCGGATTGGTGACCTCGAGGGGGTCGGGCGAATCGACCCAGCGGCCGGCGAGGTAGATGGGGTGCGGTTTCGCGCCGGCGACGATCGTCATCGCGGATCTCCTGGGGATGGTTGGGCACGGGTCACGATGGTACCTCCAGGGCTCTCACGGGGCGGTTCCGCGCTCCTCGAGTCGGTCGATCACGGCCTTGATCTGGAGCTCGAGGGCCAGGATCGACTCCTCGAGGTGCACGACCCGCCTCAGGATCTGCTGGTTTCCGGCCAGCAGTCGCTGGTTCTGGTCCTCGCTCACGTCGCCCTCCTCAGCCGCGTGCTCCAGCGTCAGTCGGTCGCGGATCGCGGTTCGGTTCGACGCGAGCAGGGATGAGCGGCGCCGCGTACGCCGCCTGTGTGGAGAAGGCGAGGTTGAGGAGGATGAACGGATACGGGTCGTAGTGGAACAGGAGGATCACGTTGCCGACGATCCAGATCAGGACGACGACCGTCTGGAGGACGATGAACCGCCAGCTACCGAGGAAACTCGTGACCCGGTCCGCGATCCGGGCCCCGCGCGGAGCGTCGCTGTCGAGCGCCACGTTGACGGGATGGCGGTACCGAGCACGCTTCGACCTCGATGGCATCGTGGGAGCCTCCTTGCTGACGAACCGTGCGACGATACGCCCGTGATCGACCTGCACAATGCCCTCCGCGTCAAGCCCGGCAGCCGGGTCCGCGTCGAGCGCCGCGACCCCTCCGCGACCTTTGGCTGGGACAAGCCGTCCGCCGAACCCGCGATCGCCAAGCGGCTCGATCGCCTGACGGAACTCCAGGCCCGCGTGTGGGCGGAGTCGAAGCACGCCGTGCTCGTCATCCTCCAGGGGATCGATGCAGCCGGCAAGGACGGCACGATCAACAAGGTCATGGAGGCCTTCAACCCGCAGGGCTGCCCGGTGACGAGCTTCAAGGTGCCGAGCAGCGAGGAACTGGCGCACGACTACCTGTGGCGCGTCCACAAGGCGATGCCGCGCAAGGGGGAGATCGGCATCTTCAACCGATCGCACTACGAGGAGGTCCTGATCGTCCGCGTCCACGACCTCGTGCCGCGCAAGGTCTGGAGCCGGCGCTACGACCAGATCAACGAGTTCGAGGAGATGCTGACCGCCAACGGGACCACGATCGTGAAGTTCTTCCTGACGATCGACCGCGACGAGCAGCGCCGGCGATTGCAGGCGCGCTACGACGATCCCCGGAAGCGCTGGAAGTTCTCGATGGGCGACCTCGCCGAGCGCAAGCTGTGGGACGACTACCAGGCCGCCTTCGACGAGGCCCTGTCGAAGACGTCGACGTCATGGGCGCCGTGGTACCTGATCCCGGCGAACCACAACTGGTTCCGCGACCTCGCTGTCTCGACGATCCTCGCCGAGGTGATCGCCGACCTCAAGCCCGCCTACCCGCCGGTCGCCCGGGACGTGCCGCCCGACCTCGTCATCGAGTAGCTCAGCGCTTCCTGCCGAATAGCGTCCCGAATACGCCGCGGATGATGTCCTGGCCCATCCGCGACGTGACGATCCGGCCGCCCGTCCGAAGCGCCGTGTTGATCGTCCGCTGCTGTGCCTTGCGGGCGGCCGCCGCCTCGCGCTGTCGCTGCCGCTCGAGCATGTCCACCTGGCGCTGGGCCCGAGCGGCCTCCCGCGCGATCTGCGTGGGGGTCGGCTGGCGCACCTGCCCCGGGTAGCCGGCCGGCGGGGCGGCGGCGGGTACCGCCTGATTCGCGGCCGCGGCCGCCGCGGCCTGGGCCTGCTGGATTCGCGCGGTGATGATCTCGTGGGCGCTGACCGGATCGATAGTCGCCGAGTACTTCGCCTGGAGCGTCCCGGCCGCCACGTGCTGCTGGAAGGTTGCCGGATCCAGGGCGCTCATCGACGAGTCGGGCGGGATCAGCCGCGTCGCGGCGAGTGGGGTCGGCACGCCCTTGGGCGAGAGGACGGTGACCATGGCCTCGCCGATGCCGAGCTGCTGGATCATCTGCTCGACGTCATAGAAGGTCGTGATAGGGAACGTGCGGACCGTCTTCTTGAGCGCGTCGGCGTCCTGTGGGGTGAAGGCGCGCAGCGCGTGCTCGAAGCGATTGCCAAGCTGGGCCAGCACCGACGACGGGATGTCCGACGGGTTCTGGGTCGCGAAGTACACGCCGACGCCCTTGGAGCGGATCAGCCGAGCGGTCTGCTCGACCTGCGCGAGCAGGGCATCCGTGGCGTTATCGAACAGCAGATGGGCCTCGTCGAAGAAGAAGGCGAGCTTCGGCTGGGGGAGGTCGCCGACCTCCGGCAACGCGTGATAGAGCTGCGCGAGCATCCAGAGCATGAACGTGCTGAACAGCGCGGGCTTGTCCATGACGTCGGGCAACTCGAGGAGCGAGATGATCCCGTGCCCGTCAGGGCCGACGCGGAGCAGGTCCATGACGTCGAACTCGGGTTCGCCGAAGAAGATGTCCGCGCCCTGCTGCTCGAGCGTCACGAGTGAGCGGCCGATGACCCCGATCGACGATGGTGCGATGCCCCCGTAGTCGGCGAGGGCGGCCTTCCCGGCGTCAGACCCGAGGTAGTTGAGGGTGGTGCGCAGGTCCGCCAGGTTGAGCAGCGGCAGCTGGTTGTCGTCGCAGTACTTGAACACGACGCTGAGGATCGAGGTCTGCGTCTCGTTGAGATCGAGGACCTTCCCGAGCAGGTGCGGCCCGAAGGAATGGACCGAGGCCCGGACCTGGGCGCCGAGCTTGCCCGAGAGCGACAGGAACTCCACTTGGTGGCCCGCCGGGACATACGGCCAGGCCAGATCCGTCAGGCGCTGCTGGATCTTGGGGTTCGATGCGTCCCCGGGCACGGCGAGGCCGGTCAGATCGCCCTTGATGTCGGCCATGAAGACCGGGACGCCGAACATTGCCAGCTGCCCGGCCATGAGCTGCAGCGTCCGGGTCTTGCCGGTGCCGGTCGCCCCGGCCACCAGGCCGTGACGGGTGGCCATCGAGAGCGCCATCTGGACGCGAGTGTCGTTGAACAGCTCGCCCTCGTGCATCGCACTGCCGAGGACGAGGCCGGGCTCGGTCAGGGCATAGCCCTTGGTGATCGCGTCCTTGAACGCCTGGTCCATCACGCCATCCTCCAGTTCAGCGGTCCTGGCTCGGATATGTCCCGAGAACGCGAGTCATCGTCGTGACCGTGCGGACCTCGTCGAGTGCGGCGGTCATCGTCGGCTCGGCGGCATCGCCGTCGAGGTCGATCCAGAACACGTATTCCCAGGCTCGCTCGCGACTCGGGCGGGATTCGAGCTTGCGCATGTTCAACCCGTGCCCGGCGATGACGCGCAGGACCGCCAGCAGCGTACCCGGCTCGTTGCGGACGGCGACGACGAGTGTCGTCCGCGGGGACCCGCCGGCGATCCGGAGGACGGGCACCGCGGCGCCGGGGTGGGTCAGGACGAGGAAGCGGGTGCGGTTGTCGGGCAGGTCGCCGATCTCATCGGCCAGGATCTCGAGCCCGAACAGGCCGGCCGCTCGCGGCGAAAGCACGGCGGCTGCGCCGCGCTCAGCACGCTCGGCGACCGCCTTGCCGGCGCCGGCCGTGTTGTAGGTCGAGAGCAGCTGCCACGGTCGCGAGCGCAGGAATGCCTCCGCCTGCCCGAGTGCCTGGATGTGCGAGTAGACCCGCTCGATATCGTCGATCCGCTGCCCGGGCAGCGCGGCGAGGCACAAACGGACCGGGACGACGACTTCGCCGGCGATCGCGAGGTCGTGCTCGAGCAGCAGGTCGTAGTTCTCGCGGACCGTGCCGTGGATGACGTTCTCGATCGGAACGACGCCGGCGGCCGCGGCGCCCGAGGTGACCGCCTCGAAGACCGCCCGGAACGCCCCGAGCGAGGTGCGGTCGACATCGCCGAACGCGGCCAGGACGGCGTCCTCGGCGAATGCCCCGGGCTCACCGGCGTACGCGATCGAGGTCGAGGTCGTGACGGCCATGGTGGGGCGGAGTGTAGTGGCCGCGGCGGGCCCTGACTCCGATGACGGGGTGGCCCGGGCGGACCCCGTTCACCCCTGGCGGTTGAACCAGTCCGTCGTGTCGATCTCGGCCGCCTCGTCGTCGAGCTTCGCTCGCCGTTCGCGCGCGTCCCCCGCCGAGACCGGCGCCTTGGCGCGGGCCCGTTTGCCGGTGACCGCGGCCGCCTCGGGCGCGCCCGTCCAGTGGGCCTCGCCGAGCATCTCGTTGAGCGCCACGATGTAGGCCTCGATCGAGGCGGCGATGATGTTCGTGCCGCGGGCCTCGCCGGTGTACTCGCCGGATCCGCGCTTCCCGCCGACGTCGGGCGGGGCGATGCGCACCGTCACAGCGCCGATGGTGTCCGTCCCCTCACCGAGCGCGTGGATGTCGTAGGCGAGCAGGCGGGGATGACCGTCGAGGACCTCGGCGAGCGCCTGGTCCACCGCCCGATAGAGCGCGTCGATCGCGCCGTTGCCCTCCGCGGAGGCGCGCCAGTGATGATCGCCGGCATCGATGATGACCGCGCCGCGACTGCGCGCATTGGACCCGGACGTCACCGTCCAGCGCTCCAGCTGCAGGGTCGGCGCGCTGGTGGGATCGGCGGTCGTGGGGTTCGGCATCCGGGCTACCTCCGGGTGGTCTGGGCGGGGTTCGCGGGATCGGCCGGGGCGGCGGCGTCCGTCGGCACGGCGGCGTTCGTCGGCGCCGATGCCGTTCCCGTGGTGAAGTGCCGTTCGTCGCGCCGGCGCAACTCGGCGCCGGACTTCCAGATCGCGTATTCGAGGGAGTCGGCGAGCGCCGATGCCGAGGCCGCGATGATGTTCGTGTCGCTGCCCATCGTCGACCAGGTTCGGGCTCCGTCCTGCGAGTCGATGATGACTCGGGTCCGGGCGGCGGTGGCCGCGTCGCCGTCGAGGATCCGCACCTTGTAGTCCACGAGGTGGACGTCGTCGATGGCCGGGTAGAACGCCCGCAACGCCTTGCGCAGCGCCGCATCCAGGGCGTTGACCGGACCATTGCCCTCGGCGGCGGTATGCAAGGTCTCGCCGTCGACCGCCACCTTGACCGTGGCCTCGGCCAGCAGCTCGCGCCCGTCGCGCTGCTCGACAAGGCAGGTGTAGTCGACGATGCGGAACGGCGGCGCGTAGTCCGCCGCGTGGCGCCGAATGAGCAGCTCGAACGACGCCTCGGCGCCCTCGAACGCCAGGCCGTCGGCCTCCAGCTGCTTGATGAGCCGCGACAACTCGCGCGGGTCGACGACGCCTTCGAGGTCGTGACCGAGCTGGCGCGCCCGGATCGACGTGTTTGCCCGTCCGCCGAGTTCCGAGACGACCAGCCGGCCGACGTTGCCGATCGCGACCGGCTGCACGTGCTGGTAGGAGCGCTCGACCTTCGCCACGGCCGCGCCGTGGACGCCGCCCTTGTGCGCGAACGCCGACCGGCCGACGTATGGCTGGTAATCGTTCGGGGTAACGTTGGCGATCTCGGCGACACTGCGCGACAGATCCGTCAGGCCGTCCAGCTGCCCTCCGCCGCTGGGCAGCAGTTCGTGCGGCGTCTTGAGCGCCAGGTTGGCCAGGATCGAGACCATGTTGGCGTTGCCGCAGCGCTCGCCGTAGCCGTTGATCGTCCCCTGGACGTGGAGGATCCCGGCGGCCACGGCGGCCATCGAATTCGCGACCGCGAGCTCGGCGTCGTTGTGAGCGTGGATCCCCCAGGTGACCGCCGGGGCTTCGGCGTCACCCTCGAGCGACTCGCGGACGTCGTCGATCGTTCGGGTCAGCTCGTCGGTCAGCGTTCCGCCGTTCGTGTCGCACAGGACGAGCGTCCGCGCGCCGGCCTGCCGCGCGGCGCGCAACGTGGCGAGGGCGTAGTCGCGATCGGCCTTGTAGCCATCGAAGAAGTGCTCGGCGTCGTAGATCGCTTCCCGTCCGTGATCGACGATGAACCCGATCGAATCGGCGATCATGTCGAGGTTCTCGGCCGGCGTGGCCCCCAGCACCTCGATCACGTGGAGCAGCCAGGACTTGCCGAAGATCGTGACGACCGGCGTCTCGGCCGCGATCAGCTCGCGCAGGTTCGGATCGTCTCCCGGCGCGTTCGAGCGGTGGCGGGTCGACCCGAATGCCGCCAGCTTGGCCCTCTGCCAGCGCATCGTCTTCGCGGCGGCGAAGAACTCGATGTCCTTGGGATTCGAGCCCGGCCAGCCGCCCTCGACGTAGGGCATCCCGTATTCGTCGAGCATCCGCGCGACCCGCAGCTTGTCGGCGAGCGACAGGGTGATGTTCTCGCCCTGGGTGCCATCGCGCAGCGTCGTGTCATAGAGCACGACCGGGGCGTCGGGCCCGCCGGTCCCGGCGGCGTCGCCGGCATCGGCGGTACCAGCTTGCGCGCTCATGCGGCCACCGACGTGAACAGGGCCTCGACGACCGCGCTCGTGAAGCCGGTCGTCCCGACCACGACGAGGCCGTCGGCGGGATCGTCAGGGTCGGCCAGGTCGCGCGTCCGCCAGCCGGCGTCGAGCGCGCTCGTCACGGCCGCCTCGATCGCGGTCGCGACGTCGTCGCGACCCAGCGACCAGCGGCACAGCATCGCCGCCGAGAGGATCGAGCCGATCGGGTTCGCCTCGTCGCGACCGGCGATATCGGGGGCGGATCCGTGGATGGGCTCGTACATCCCGAAGGTCCCGTACGCGGTCCGCCGGTCCCCGAGTGATGCCGACGGCAGGAGGCCGAGCGAACCCGCGAGCATGCTTGCCTCATCCGACAGGATGTCCCCGAACAGGTTCTCCGTGACGAGGACGTCGAAACGGGCGGGCTGCTTGACGAGGAGCATCGCGCACGAGTCGACGAGCTGATGGCTGACCTCGACGTCGGGGAATTCGGACCGCAGATCCTCGACCACGGTCCGCCACAGTCGCGACGTGGCGAGGACGTTCGCCTTGTCCACGCTCGTCAGCCGGCCGCGCCGCGTCCGGGCGAGCTCGAAGGCCAGTCGCACCACTCGCCGGATCTCCCGCTCGCTGTACGGCAGGGTGTCGCTCGCCGTCCGCTCGCCGCGCTCGCCGCTCGCCTCGCTCCGGGCGCCGAAGTAGAGGCCGCCGGTCAGTTCGCGGACGATCAGCAGGTCGACGCCAACGAGGAGTTCGGGCTTGAGCGGGGCGGCGGTCGCGGCGATCTCGGGATGGATCGTGACCGGGCGCAGGTTGGCGAACAGTCCGAGGCCGCCGCGCAAGGCGAACAGGGCCTGTTCCGGGCGGACCGGTGCCGTCGGGTCGTCCCACCTGGGACCGCCGACCGCGCCGAGCAGGACCGCGTCGGCCTGGGAACACAGCGCCACGTCCTCGTCGCGGATCGCGACCCCCGACTCGTCGATCGCCACGCCGCCGGCACGGACCATCTGCCAGTCGATCGTGAACTGGAACCGGCGGCCAGCCGCGTTCAGCACGTCGCGCGCGGCCGTGACGACCTCGGGGCCGACCCCGTCACCGGGGATCGCGACGATCCGGTAGCGAAGGCCGCCACCGGTCATGCCATCCCCTCCTGCTGGCGGGGCGCCACGAAGGCCACGGCGACCCCATTGATCTCGGCGCCGTGGAGCTTGTTCACGGCGACGAGATACGCGTCGAGGGACGCCTCGATGATGTTCGTCGATAAGCCGTGACCGGACACGACAAGCGCGCCCGGGCCCTCGTCCGAGGAGCGCCGGCAGCGGACCAGGACCTGGCCCTGGGCGTCCTCACCGGCCGAGACCGCCTTGATCTCGTACTCGGCCAGGGTCGGATGCCAGCCGAGGACCGGTTGCAGCGCATCGTCGACCGCCCCGAACAGCGCGTTGACCGGGCCGTTCCCGGTCGACTCTGCCGTCCGCTCGCGGCCGTCCACGGTGAGGGTCACGCTGCCGGTCGCGTTCCCGCCGTGGGACGAGGTGACGCTCCAGCCGATCAGGGCCACGCTCGCGGGCACCTCCGCGGCGCGCTGTTCGACGAGGGCCAGGAGATCAGCATCGGTGACCTCCTTCTTGGCATCCGCGAGCTCGATCGCCTGGCGGTAGATCGTGTCGAGCGCCTCGCCCTCGAGCTCATAGCCGAGCTCGCGCATCTTGCCCTGCAGCCCGCGCCGCCCGGACAGCTTGCCGATCGTCAATTGGCTGCCGCTCAGCCCGACCGACTGCGGCGTCATGATCTCGTACGTCAGCGGGTTCTTGATGACGCCGTCCTGATGGATACCCGACTCGTGGGCGAAGGCGTTGCCGCCCACGACCGCCTTGTTTGGCTGGATCGCGAACCCGGTGAGGTAGCTGACGAGGCGGGACGCGGCGGTGATCTGTTCGGTCTGGATCCCGCTGGCGAGGTCGGGGAACTGCGTCGGCCGGGTCCGCAGCGCCATGACGACCTCCTCGAGCGAGGCGTTGCCGGCGCGCTCTCCGAGGCCGTTGATCGTCACCTCCACCTGGCGGGCACCGGCCTGGACCGCCGCGAGGGTGTTGGCCGTGGCGAGCCCCAGGTCGTTGTGGCAGTGGACGCTGACCGTGGCGCGATCCCCGACGAGATCGACCACGCGCGCGACGAGTACGCCGAATTCGGCGGGGATCGCGTAGCCGACGGTATCGGGGATGTTGACGGTCGAGGCTCCCGCGTCGACGACGGCCTCGTAGATCTTCAGCAGGTACTCGGGTTCGGTGCGGGAGGCATCCTCGGCGCTGAACTCGATCTCGGCGTCGCGCCCGAGTTCCTTGCGCCCGTGGCGGACCCAGCGAACCGCCTCGGCCAGGGCGGTCTCGCGGTCGATCCGTAACTTGTGCTTGAGGTGGATGTCGCTCGTGGCGATGAACACGTGGAGGTGCGGCCGGTGGGCGACCTTGATCGCCTCGATCGCGCGTTGCGGATCGCCGTCCTTGCAGCGCGCAAGCGCCGCGACAGCGATGTCGGCCGGGGTCTCCTGGGCGATCCGCCGGACGGCCTCGAAGTCCCCGGGGGAGGCGGCCGGAAAGCCGGCCTCGATGACATCGACCTTGAGGCGCGCGAGCTGGCGCGCGACCTCGAGCTTCTCCGCGACGGTCAGGCCGGCGCCGGGCGCCTGCTCGCCGTCGCGCAGGGTCGTGTCGAAGATCCGGACACTGCCCGCCGGCACCATCGGCGCGGCGGGCGTCGGTACCGCGCCGCTCACCGGGCCGCTCCGGGCGTCGTGGCTGCGGCCTGGGCCTGGGCCTGGCCGGCCTGGATCTCGACGGGATCGAGGAACGGCATCTGGGCGCGGAGGCGGGCGCCCACGCGCTCGATGAGGTGGTCGTGATCGGCGGCCCGCAGGCGCTCGAACTCGTGGCGGCCGGACTCGTTCTCCTTGATCCAGCGATCGGCGAAGGAGCCGTCCTGGATGTCCTTGAGCACGGCCTGCATCGTCTCGCGGACGCGTTGATCGATGATTCGCGGGCCGCTGATGTAGTCGCCGTACTCGGCCGTATCGCTGACGCTGAAGCGCATGAAGTTGAGGCCGCCGCGATACATCAGGTCGACGATGAGCTTGAGCTCGTGCATCGTCTCGAAGTAGGCGAGCTCGGGCTGGTAACCCGCCTCGACGAGCGTCTCGAACGCCATCTTCACGAGGGCCGCCGTCCCGCCGCACAGCACGGCCTGCTCCCCGAAGAGGTCGGTCTCCGTCTCCTCGGCGAAGGTCGTCTCGAGGACGCCGGCCCGGGTCGAGCCGATCGCGCGGGCATACGCGAGCACGCGGTCTCGGGCGGTGCCCGACGGGTCGCGTTCGACGGCGAAGAGCGCCGGCACACCGCCGCCCGCCTGGTACACCGAGCGGAGCAGGTGACCCGGGCCCTTGGGAGCGACCATGCCCACGTCGACGATGCCCGGCGGGTCGATCCGGCCGAATCGCAGGTTGAACCCATGGGCGAACATCAGCAGGTGTCCGGCATGGAGATGCGGGCCGATCTCCGCGTCGTAGACAGCCTTCTGGCCCGTGTCGGGAACGAGGATCATGACGACGTCGGCCGCCTTGACCGCGTCCGCGACGTCCATGACCTTGAGCCCGGCGTCGGCGGCGAGGGCCCGGCTCCTGGAGGCCGGCGCCAGCCCGACTACGACATCGACGCCGCTCTCGTGCAGATTCAGGGCGTGGGCGTGGCCCTGGCTCCCATAGCCGATGATCGCGACCGTCTGCCCCGCCAGCGCCGCCGGGTCGGCGTCATTGTCGTAATACATCTTTGCCGTCATCGCTTGATCGCCTCCTCGATGGAACCGGAACCCCTCGACATGACTACGGCACCGGTGCGGACCAACTCCTTGATGCCGTAGGTCCGGATCAGCGCGACGAACGCGTCGATCTCGGACTCGGTGCCGGTCACCTCGACCACGACCGAGCCGTCGCATAGGTCGACGACCCGGCCACGCGACAGCTCGACCAGGCGCAGGATCTCGGCCCGGTTCGACTCCGTGGCGCGGACCTTGACGAGCGCGAGCTCGTGCTCGACGGTCGGCTCGGACGTGACGTCCTGGACCTTGAGCACGTCGATCAGCCGATACAGCTGCTTGGCCGCCTGCTCGACCGCGACGTCGTCGCCGTGCAGGGTGATCGTCATCCGGCTGACGTCCGCGCGATCGGTGTGGCTGACCGCGAGCGAGTCGATGTTGAAGTTGCGCGCCCGCATCAGGCTCGCGACCCGGTTGAGCACGCCCGGCTTGTCGAGGACGACCGCCACCAGCACGTGCCGGCGCGTCTCGCCGCCGCCCGGCAGGGCGCGCGCCGGGGGTGCCGCATGGGCGGGCGCCGGGAGCTGCCCGTTCTGGTTCGGGTCGGCGCTCACTCGTCCGCCCCGCCCCATTTCTCGATCAGGTCGGACAGCCCTTTGCCGGCCGGCATCATCGGGAAGACGTTCTGCTCCTCGGCGATCTCCAACCTGTTGCGCCCCGGGCCGGCGCCGGCCTGGGCCGCTTGGATCGCTCCATCCACCTCGCCCGGGGTCCGGGCCCGGAACGCCGGGATGCCGAACGCGTCGGCCAGCTTCGCGAAGTCGGGCCCTGGCAGGTTCGCGGAGTGGTAGTTGCCGGCGTAGATGATCTCCTGCCACTGGCGGATCATGCCGAGCTTCTTGTTGTCGAAGAGCGCGATCTTCACCGGGATGTGGTCGGCGACCAGGGTCATCAGCTCCTGGAACGTCATCTGGAAGCCGCCATCGCCGGTGATCGCCCACGTCTCGCGATCGGGCCGGCCGAGGGCTGCACCCATCGCCGCCGGGACGCTGAAGCCCATCGTCCCGAGGCCGCCGGACGAAACGTGCGAATTGGGCTCGCGGAAGCCCGTGTATCGCGCGAGCCACATCTGGTTCTGCCCGACGTCGGCGACGTACGTCGCCTTGTGCTCCGTGAGCTCCCCGATCCGCTCGACGACGTAGTCGGCCGACAGCAGGCCGTCCCGCCAGGCCCCCGAGCCGTGCCACGACGACGCCTCCGAGTCCCGCTTCCATTCGGCCAGCTGGTCGAGGTATTCGCGGCGGGCCTCCACGGGAGTCTCGGGCACCATCGGCGTCAGGGCCTGGAGGACGCGCTTCGCGTCCCCGACGATCGGCACCTCGACGGCGACGTTCTTGCCGATCTCGGCCGGGTCGATGTCGACATGGATGATCCGGGCGTAGGGCGCGTAGGTCCGGACGTTGCCGGTCACCCGGTCGTCGAAGCGCATCCCGATCGCGATCAGCAGGTCAGCGCTCTGGATCGCCCGGTTCACATGCTTCCAGCCGTGCATCCCCATGTACCCGTAGGCGAGCGGGTGGGTCTCGTTCATTGCGCCGATCCCCAGCAGCGTCCAGGCCACGGGAATGCTCGTCTTCTCGGCGAAGGCGCGCAGGTCGTCCCAGGCTTCGGCATGGAGGATGCCGTGGCCCGCGAGGATGACCGGGCGCTTCGCGTTGGCGATCTCGGTCGCCGCGGTCTTGAGCTGCCGGCCGTGGCCATCGAGGTTGGGGCGGAAGCCCGGCAGGCCGGCGATGACGTCGGCCTCGGACGGATGCTCGGCGCGCGTCTCCTGCTGGAGGGCGTCCTTCGTGATGTCGATGTGGACGGGCCCGGGGCGCCCGCTCCGGGCGATGTGGAACGCCTCGGCGATGACGCGTGGCAGCTCGTCGGCGTCGCGGACGAGGTAGTTGTGTTTCGTCATCGGCAGAGTGATTCCGTTGATGTCGATCTCCTGGAACGCGTCCTTTCCAATGAGGACCGACGGCACGTTCCCGGTGATTGCCACCATCGGCACGGAGTCGAGCAGCGCCGTCCCGATCCCCGTCACGAGGTTCGTGGCGCCCGGGCCCGACGTGCCCATGCAGACCCCGACCCGGCCCGTCACCCGCGCGTAGCCGTCGGCCGCGTGGGCGCCGCCCTGCTCGTGCCGAACCAGGATGTGGCGCAGCTCCGGATAGTCGCCCAGGACGTCGTAGAGGGGCAGGATCACCCCGCCGGGGTAGCTGAAGAACACGTCGACGCCTTGGAGCAGCAACGCCTCGCACACGACGTCCGCGCCGATCCGCGTCCGCTTGAGGTCGCGGGCCTCGTGGAGCATCCCCTTCTGGGCTCGCTCCACGGCGGCCGCATGGGCGGTGCCGTCGCCCGGCACGTGGCTCCGCCGGGCACGGCCGGGGCCTGACGGTGTCGGTGTGTCGGTCTTCGTCGTCATCGGTGGACCTCGATTGGTGAGAGGTGACGGACAAACAAAAGACCCTCGCCTTCCCGGCGAGGGTCCCTTCGGGTCTGGTGGTCCGGTCGCTTCCTAGCGTCCGTCCCTCCGCGTCCCTCCGTTCTCCCGCCGGGAGCCGGTAATAAGCCCAAGAAGGCCATCAAGCCCCAGAAGCGAGCGAAGCAGCGAAACGAAGGGTACGTCGGCGAACCCGTCCGGCTCGATCGGCACATGCACGCGGCGGCCATCCGTCGTGGCAACGACGGCGACGCGGCGGCGATCCTGTCGATCGAACTGGCCCAACTGGGTCTCCGTAACGCGAATGCCGCGCGGGAAAACCGTGCGGTCCGGGCAGTCTAGCAGGGATCGTGCGCCCGTCAACGTCCGGGTGGAGGCGGTCGGGACGGCCACGTCGGCGTCCTGGCGTCGGCGAAGGCTCATACGGGAGCGGCCCGAAGGCGGTTCGCCAGCCAGTCGCCGTCTCCGTGGAGGACGGCGTCGAGGTCGAGCGGTGTCGTGAGCGGCGTTTCGGAGGGTCGCCCGAGGAGGTAGCCCTGGCCCGCCCGGATGCCGAGGGAACGGACGAACAGCAGCTGCTCGGCCGTTTCGACCCCTTCGGCGATGACGAGGGCGCCCCAGCGATCGGCGAGGTCCTTGAGCGTCCGGACGACCTCGTGGGAGGTCGCCCGCACGGCGCCACCCTGGACGAGCGAGAGGTCGATCTTGACGATGTCGAAGCGCAGTTGCGCGAGCAGCCGGAGCCCGGCGTTCCCGGCGCCGACGTCGTCGGCCGCGATCCGCATACCGGCGGCCCGGCACGACTCGACCGCCCGGATAAGGCGATCCAGGTCCTCGACGGCCTCGCGCTCGGTCAGCTCGATGACCACGCGGTTCGGGTTCACGCCGTGGCGTTGCAGGATCTGAACGAGGCTGTGGACGCTGAACTCGTCCGTCTCGAGCGTCCGCGGGGAGAGATTGAGCGTCAGGCTGCCGGTCAATCCAAGACGGGCAAAGGCCGAGATCGAGGTCGACAGGCAGGCAATGTCGAGCTCGACCGTGCGCCCGACCGCCTCGGCCGCGGCGAACAGCTCGGAGGGGTCCGCGAAGCCCGAGCCGGGCATCGGCCGGGTGAGCGCCTCATATCCCCGGGGCTGGCCGGTTCGTAAGTCGAAGATCGGTTGGAAGACGGTCTTGAGGGCACCGGACGCCACGACCCGGGCGACCTGGGCGGCCACCTCGGCGATCGGCCGCTCGGCCGCCATCCCGTGTTTCTCGGGGTCGAACACGGTCACGCAGGTCCGGCCATGGCGCTTGCCCCACACGAGCGCCGAATCGGCCTCACGGAACAGAGTCGCCCGATCGCCGGCAGCCCCGGGAATGGCGGCGATGCCGGCACTGAACGACCAGGGCATGGGCGCCGAAGCACCCGGGTTGCGGATCCTCCCGCCGGAGCCCTCGAGGGCCGTCGCGAGGACCCGGCGCAGGGACAGGTAGCTCTCTTCGTCGTCGGCACCGGGCATCAGCACGGCGAACTCGTCGCCGCCGATCCGGAACACCCGGTCCGACCGGCGCAGACCCGCGGTAAGGGTCGCCGCCGCGGTGACGAGCACGCGATCGCCGCCGACGTGCCCCTCGACCTCGTTGATCCGCTGGAACTCGTCGAGGTCGATGATGGCGAGCGCCAGCCGGCCGTTGTGGCGGCGCGCCGTGACCCACTGCCGCTCGAGCTCCTCCTGGAACGCGCGATGGTTGCCGAGGCCGGTCAGGGAGTCGCGGAGCGATTCGGCCCGGGCACGAGCGTAGGCGTCCTCGAGGACGACCCGGGCCCGGTCGAGGCGCTCGGCCGGCTCCAGGACCCGGCGCGCCAGCCACACCGCCAGGACCCCGAGCAGCATCGCGACGACGATGGTCCCGACTGTCGGCAGGATGACCGACTCGCCACGGCCCACGGTCAGGCCGTAAATGACGGGGACGGCGATGCCGACGGGGATCGCGAACATCGTGACGAGCGCGAGGAACAGGCGCAGGCGCACGACCCGTAGATCGGTCGACCTGTCGAACAGGTCGCCCGCAGGATCGCGATCGATCGGCGTCCCGCCGTACTGATCGGTAATGGTCTCGCCCTCCGGCGTTCGCTCGGGTCCCCGGAACGTCGTTATACGCGACAATTTTGTGGGGCGCTCAGGCACCGTGGTACCAGTTCCGATAGGACCAATGGGCCGGTTCGCCCGCACATCGGAGGCATGAAGAAGGCCGCCGGCGGGGCCGGCGGCCGATGAGCTCGTGGTGCCGACGCTCGCCGGATCACCTCCAGCGCTGGCCAGCCTCGACGACCTACGCGCAGCTCGCGAGGGTCATGAGGGCCAGGATCAGGCGCCAGGATGTACCCCGCACCGGGCACCACCGCACCATGCAGAATGTACGGGCCTCGAGGGTGACCATCGGCCGGCGACCAGCGAGGAGCCGCGGCCGCGCATGGCTGCTACCCTTCCATCGCCTCATCCCAATGCCCGAGATCCTTCCTCCGATGACACCGACCCCAGCACCGAGCCCGGCTCAGCCCCGCACGATCGTCGACAAGATCTGGTCCGACCACGTCGTCAGCCAGGATCCAGCTGCCCCGGCCGTCCTTGCGGTCGACTTGCACCTCGTCCACGAGGTCACGAGTCCCCAGGCGTTCACGGGCCTCCGTCAGCGCGGCCTCCGCGTCCGGCGCCCGTCCCAGACGGTGGCGACGGCCGACCATTCCGTGCCGACCACGCCGCGCGATCTCCCGATCCTCGACGCCATGGCGGCGAACCAGATCCATCAGCTCGAGACGAACTGCTCGGAGTTCGGCATCCCGCTCCACGGCATGGGCTCGCCGAGCCAGGGGATCGTCCACGTCATCGGCCCGCAGCTGGGCCTGACCCAGCCCGGCATGACGATCGTCTGCGGCGACTCGCACACGAGCACGCACGGCGCCTTTGGGGCCCTGGCGTTCGGCATCGGGACCAGCGAGGTCGAGATGGTCCTCGCGACGCAGACCCTGCTCCAGCGCGATCCGAAGTCGTACGAGGTCCGCGTCGACGGCCGCCTCACGCCCGGGGTCGGCTCCAAGGACATCATCCTCGCGCTGATCGCGCGGATCGGGGTTGGCGGGGGGACGGGCCACGTCTTCGAGTACCGCGGCGAGGCCGTCCGCGCCCTGACGATGGAACAGCGGATGACGATCTGCAACATGAGCATCGAAGGTGGCGCGCGGGCCGGGCTCATCGCCCCCGACGACACGACGTTCGAATACCTGCACGGCCGGACGCACGCCCCCCAGGGCGCGGCCTGGGATGCGGCCGTCGACCGCTGGCGCACGCTGCCCACCGACGACGACGCCACGTTCGACCAGTCGATCACGATCGACGCGAGCGCCCTCGAGCCGATGATCACGTACGGTACCAACCCGGGGATGGGCATCCCGATCACGAGCCGGGTCCCCTCGCCCGACGATCAGGCCGACCCCGCCCAGCGGCGCGCCCTCGAGCATGCCCTCGAGTACATGGATCTGCGCCCCGGCCAGCCGATCCTCGGCCAGAAGGTCGACGTCGTGTTCGTCGGGTCGTGCACGAACGGCCGAATCAGCGACCTCAGGCTCGCGGCCTCGGCCCTCAACGGCCAGCACGTCGCCGACGGAGTGCGGCTGATGGTCGTCCCGGGCAGCGATGAGGTGAAGCGCGAGGCGGAAGCCGAAGGCCTCAGCGAGATCTTCAAGGCCGCCGGCGCCGAGTGGCGCGAAGCGGGTTGCTCGATGTGCATCGCCATGAACGGCGACCAGCTGAGCCCCGGCCAGTACGCGGTCAGCACGAGCAACCGCAACTTCGAGGGCCGGCAGGGCAAGGGCGGACGGACCTTCCTCGCCTCCCCGCTCACCGCCGCCGCGAGCGCGATCAACGGCGTCGTGAGCGACCCACGCTCGCTCCCCGGGATCGAGTCACTGGCCGCCGTCGGAGGGCGCTGACCCGTGGGCGAACCATTCCGGATGTTCACGAGCAAAGTCGTGCGCCTGGACGCCGAGAACGTCGACACCGACCAGGTCGTCCCGGCCCGCTACCTCAAGGTCACCGACAAGGCGGGCCTGGCCGAGGCGCTGTTCCGCGACTGGCGCTACGAGGAGGACGGGTCGCTCAAGGACCCGCCGTTCGTCCTGGATCGCCCGGGCATGGCCGGCCGGCAGATCCTCCTCGTCGGCGACAACTTCGGGTCCGGGTCGTCCCGCGAGCACGCACCGTGGGCGCTGTCCGCCTGGGGCCTGCGCGCGATCCTCTCGACGGGCTTCGCGGACATCTTCCGCAGCAACAGCCTCAAGAACGGGCTGCTGCCGATCGAGGTCGATCCGGCGACCCATCGCCGGTTGCGCGACCTCATCGAGCGCGATCCGGATGCCGAGCTGACGATCGACCTCGCCGAAGAAGGCCTCCTGCTGCCGGACGGCTCGACGATCGACTTCCAGATCGACCCATTCGCCAAGCGGATGCTGCTCGCGGGCACGGACGAGCTGGGGTACCTGCTCTCGAAGGACGCGGAGATCGCGGCGTGGGAGGCGGCGCACCCGCCGCGCATCGACTCGCTCCTCGAGGCCTCATGATCCCCGGGGAACCGTCGCGCACGGTCGCCCGTCTCGCGCCCATGAACCACCCTCGACCCGGTCGCACCGCGACCACGCTCGCCGCCATCGCCCTCCTCCTCGCCGGGTGCACCGCGGCCGGTGTGCCGGCGCTGTCCGCGTCGGCGCCACCCTCGAGCGGCCCGAGCGCGCCGCCGGCGGTCGCCCCGGGCTCGGCCGCGCCGAGCGATAGCAGCGGGGGCGGCGTCATCGCCCCGCCCGGAGCCCCCAGGCTCGTGGTGCCCAAGCCGGGGCAGCTCGAGCCGCATCCCATCGGCGCCGAGTCCCTCGCCGCGCGGGTCGATGGCCGCAATATCGTTGTGACCGTGACCTGGACATCGGGCGTCGAGCCGTGCAACGTGCTCGATCACGTCGAGGTGCGGCGAACCGGCCAGACCTTCGCGGTCACCCTGTTCGAGGGTCACGGAGCGGGCAACCAGGTCTGCATGATGATCGCCGAGCAGCACCGAACCGAGGTCGATGTGTCCCAGGAGGATCTGGCCCCGGGCACCTACACGATCTCCGACGGCACCGGCACCGCGCCCGCGATCCAGGCCGTCACGAGCTGATCCTCCGAGAGGTGCGGGTGGCCCCGGTGCAGTCGCCGGGGCCATGCCAGCCCGTCGCCGCCGCCGCCAGTCGAGCTGTGCGACGATCGCTCGGTGAATTCCCTGGACCTCGTGGCGGTCCTGCTGGTCGTCCTCGCGATGGTCTTCGGGTTCCGGTCGGGGGCGCTTCCCCAGGTCGGCGGGCTCCTGGGGGCCGTGGTCGGGGGCGGCCTGGCGATCCTTGCGCTGCCGGCGCTGGCCGATCCACTCGCGTCGCTCCAGCCCACGATCCGGCCGTTCGTCGTCCTGGCGGGGCTGCTCGTCGCCGTCGGCTTGGGCGAGTCGATCGGATCGGCCATCGGGCGGTCGGTCGCCACGGCCCTGGGCAACGGGGTCCTCGGGGCGGCCGATCGGGTCGGTGGGGCCCTGCTGGGCGCGGCGCAGGCGCTGCTGATCGTGTGGCTGGCCGGTGGCCTGCTCGCGATCGGGCCGGTCCCTCGGCTGACAGAGGCGGCCCAGACCTCGACGGCGATCCGTGCGCTCAACGCCATCCTCCCGGCGCCCGACGTGATCGCGGCGGACCTCGGCAGCCTCCTCAACAGCTCCGGGCTGCCGGACGTGTTCGTGGGGTTCGAACCGCTGCCTCGGCCGCCGGTCGATCGACCCTCGGACGCGACGGTTCAACGGATCGCGGCAGCGGCCGAGGCGAGCACGTTGCGGGTCACCGCGGCGACATGCGGTCTGGCATCGTCGGGCACCGGGGTGCTGATCGCGCCCGGGTACCTCGTCACGAACGCCCACGTCGTCGCCGGATCGCGTTCCAGTGGGGTCCTCGTCACGGACGCGGTCGGCCACCGGAGCGACGCGGTCGTCGTCCTGTTCGATCCCGATCTCGACGTCGCGCTCCTACAGGCCCAGGATGCGAGCGCCACGCCGCTGCGGTTCGCCACGACGGACCCGGTGCGCGGCGCGATCGGGGCGGCACTCGGGTACCCGGGGGGTGGTCCACTGAAGATCGTGCCTGGAGCCGTCACCGGTTCGTACGCGGCCGTCGGACGCGATATCTACGGGCGATCGACCGTGCGCCGCGAGATCCTCGAGCTGCGCGCCGAGATCGACCGCGGGGACAGTGGCGGCCCGTTCGTGCTCTCGGACGGGACGATCGGCGGCCTCGTGTTCGCCGAGGCGCGGACGGACCCGGAGGTCGGCTACGCGCTCGCGCCAACGGCCGTCTCGTCGCGGGTCGCCCCGGCGATCGGCCGCACGAGTGCCGTCGCCACCGGGAGCTGCCTGCACTAGCCGAGCAGGCCGATGGTCACTGGTGCTGTTCGGGCTCCAGGGCGGCGAGCCGGATCGCGCGCGCATTCAGCACCGCTCCCTGGATCGTGGGAAAGCTGGCGAGCAGGGAAATGAACTCGCGCTGTGCGAAGAACGCGCCCGGCCCGAGATCGGCTAGATGGGCCCCGTTGCGTTCGACGGCGACCTTGCCGTCGACGATCACGAAGAACTCCTCGGCGTATTCACCCTGGCGCGTGACGACTTTGCCCGCTGGGAGATCCACCTCATCGGCGAGCCGCCCAACCTCTTCGAGGCCTTTGCGGTCGAGCCCGGCCAGCAGCGGGACCTTCGCCAGGAGCTCCAGCTTCTTGTCCATCCGGCCGACCTGCCTCCCTCGCGTCCCGCCGCTCAACGTCCCGGGTCGCGGCAGCATACGCGTTGGCGGGCGGCCCGAAAAGAAACCCAGCGCCGCTCCGGCCACGGAGCTCCGCGCCAGGCGGGCGGCCGCCGGGCGCGGACCGGACGGCCCGCACCGCCCTACACTGACAGGCCCGCACCTTGACGATCCCGTCGCCCTGACCGGAGAGCCCGATGCCCGACCAGCCCGACGCGCACCACCCCTACGACCGACCGAGCGACCCGGCCAAACGACACTCGGCCGCCCTGACCGACGGACCGGATCGTGCCGCGGCCCGAGCGATGCTCAAGGCGGTCGGGTTCACGGACGAGGACCTGGCGAAGCCACTCGTCGGCGTCGCGACGACGTGGATCGAGACGATGCCCTGCAATCTCAACCAGCGCCGGCTCGCCGAATCGGTCAAGGCGGGCATCCGGGCCGCGGGCGGCACGCCGATGGAGTTCAACACGATCTCGGTGAGCGACGGCGTCTCGATGGGCACCGAGGGGATGAAGGCATCGCTCGTCAGCCGCGAGGTCGTCGCCGACTCGATCGAGCTCGTCGTCCGGGGCCACCTCCTCGATGGGGTCGTCTGCCTCGTCGGCTGCGACAAGACGATCCCGGGCGCGGCCATGGCCCTGGGCCGCCTCGACGTGCCGGGGGTGGTCCTCTACAACGGGACGATCTATCCGGGCACGTACAAGGGCCAGCGCAATGCCACGGTCGTGACGGTGTTCGAGGCGATCGGCGCCTATCGCGCGGGCAAGATCAGCCTCGACGAGCTGTACGAGGTCGAGAACGTCGCGTGCCCCGGCCCGGGCGCCTGTGGCGGGCAATTCACCGCCAACACGATGAGCACGGTCATGGAGTTCATCGGCATCTCGCCGGCGGGCCTCAACGGCATCCCGGCCGAGGATCCCGCCAAGGACGACGCCGCGCGCCAGACCGGCGAGCTCGTCATGGACCTGGTCCGGCGGGACGTCCGCCCCTCGTCGATCGTCTCGAAGGCCGCGATCGAGAACGGCATCGCCTCGATCGCCGCGACCGGCGGCTCGACGAACGGCGTGCTCCATATGCTCGCGATCGCGCACGAGTTTGGGATCGAGCTCGACATCGACGCCTTCGGCTCGATCGCCGACCGCACGCCGATCGTCGCCGACATGCAGCCGGGCGGGCGCTACACGGCCGCCGACATCCACGACGCGGGCGGGGTCGCGCTCGTCATGCGCGAGCTGCTGAAGCGTCCCGGCCTGCTCCATGCGGACGAGCCGACGGTCGACGGGCGAACCATCGCGCAGATCGCCGATGCGGTCCACGAAACCCCAGGCCAGAAGGTCGTCGTGCCGCTCGAGACGCCGATCAAGCCGACCGGCGGCCTGGCCATCCTCCGCGGCAGCCTCGCTCCGGATGGCTGCGTCGTGAAGCTCGCGGGCCACGAGCGCCGGGAGCACCGCGGGCTGGCCCGGGTGTTCGACTCGGAGGCAGCCTGCTTCGAGGCGGTTCGCGACCGGCGGATCGTCGCCGGCGACGTCGTCGTCATCCGCTACGAGGGCCCGGTCGGTGGGCCCGGGATGCAGGAGATGTTGAGTGTCACGGCCGCCCTGGTGGGCGAGGGACTGGGCGACGTGGTCGCGCTCGTGACGGACGGGCGGTTCTCGGGCGGGACCCACGGCCTGATGATCGGCCACATCGCGCCCGAGGCCGCGCTCGGCGGGCCGATCGCCGCGGTCAAGGAAGGCGACGAGATCGTCATCGACGTCGATCGCAAGGCGCTCGACCTGGTGGTCGCCCCCGACGAGATCGCCAGCCGCCTGGCGCGCTGGTCGCCCCCGCCGCCGCGCTACGCGTCGGGCGTCATGGCCAAGTACGCGGCGCTCGTCGGCTCGGCCTCCAGCGGGGCCGTCACGACGGGGTCGCGCATGACGGCCAACCTCGGCGGACGCTGACCGCGTCCGTGGCTCGAGAGGTCGCGATCGGGGTCAAGACGTCACCGCAGGCGGTCGACTGGGCGACGCTCGACGCTGCCTGGGCACGGATCGGCGAGCACGAGGTGTTCGAGTCGGTCTGGATGAACGACCACCTCACCGACGTCTCGCGCGCCCACCACGGCGCGAGCCTCGAGTCGCTCACGACGATGGCCGCCCTGGTCCATCGAGTTCCGGGCCGGCGGGTCGGACATGGCGTGCTGTCGAACACATTCCGCCATCCGGCCGTCCTCGCCAAGACCGCGACCGTCCTGGACCACGCGACCGGCGGTCGGTTCATCCTGGGTCTTGGCGCCGGCTGGCACGAAGGCGAACACGTCCCCTTCGGGATTCTCTTGCCGCCGATGCCCGAACGGTTCGACCGGTTCGAATCCGCGGTCCATGTCCTGCGCGCCCTGTGGTCCGATGCCGCGGCCAGCGAGCCCGGCGTGACCCGACCGGATCCGTTCTATCCGTTGACCGAAGCCACGAACGAGCCGCCGCCGCTGACCCCGGGCGGACCGTCCCTCTACCTCGGCGGACAGAAGCGCCGAGGCATCGCCCTGGCGGCGGCCGTCGCGGATGGCTGGCTCCAACCGTCCGTCAGCGGCACCGGGAGACCCACCGACCTAGACTACTTCATGGATCGGCGCGACGCGATGCTCGCGGCGCTCGCGGCCGCCGGGCGCGACCCCGCGACGTTCGAGTTCGGCTCCCAAGTCAGCACCGGGACGACGACCGAGGATCGCCGGAACGCGCTCCGCGACGCCATCGATGCCGGACGCCGCGGCGCGACGCTCGTCATCCTCGGGATGGCGCCAAGCCTCGGCCCGGCGGGCGTGGATGCGGTCGCGGTTGAGGTCGCCGTCCCGCTTCGTGAGGCGCTTGGTTGAGGGATCGCGCCCAGCCGGCTGTTGGCGCGACGACCGGCTGACGGCCCGGGCCACCGGTTGACAGCCCGGGCGGCCGGATGCGCGGTCGGCCGAGGGACGGCATGATGGAGTCGTGACCGAGACCGAGCCGACGGCGGAGTCCCTGCTTCCGCCCGATCCAGAGGCCTACGACTCGCCCCGGGCCGTGCGTGCCCGCGCCAAGGGTCTCAAAGCCCCGTACATCGCCGGCGGGAACGATCCCGATCCAGGTCCCGGCTTGGCCCAGGAGCGTCGGCTCGGGCGCTTGCTCATCGCGATGGTCGTCGCGATCGTGGCCGCGGGGTTCGTGATCGGGACGATCCTCGCCCTCGCCGGCGCGGGCCGCTGAGCGGCGTGGCCACCACCTCCACGCCGCCGTCCACGCGGGTCCCGGGAGGGACGTGGGACGAGGCCCACCGCGAGCTCGTGGCGACCCTGCGCGACCTGATCCGGATCCCCTCGGTGAACCCGCCCCCTCCGGACGCTCCGGACGGCGAGACCCGGGTCGCCCGGTATGTCGCCGACCGCCTCACGTCTCTCGGGCTCGAGCCGAAGGTCGTCGAACCGGTCCCCGGCCGTGGTTCGGTCCACGTCCGGCTCCATGGCGACGGCACCGGCGGTGCCCCGTTCCTCCTGCTGTCGCATCTCGACGTCGTACCGGCGTCACCGGAACGCTGGAGCCATGACCCGTTCGCGGCCGACATCGCGGATGGCTATGTCTACGGGCGCGGGGCCGTCGACATGAAGGGCATGGTCGCGCTCGAGCTCGGCGTCGTGGAGCGCCTGGTCGCCGAGGCACGGGCCGCCGGGCACGATCCGGCCCGCGATCCCGTTCCGGGCCTGCGTCGCGACGTCCTGTTCACCTGCACCGCGGACGAGGAGGCGGGGGCGATCGACGGGGCCAGCTGGATCGCGGAGCATCGCCCGGACTGGCTGCAGGCGGCGGGCGCCGTCAACGAATGCGGCGGCGTCTCGGTGACGATCGGGGGCCGGCGGCTCTACCCGATCCAGGTCGCCGAGAAGGGCTACGCCGCCTACCGGATCCACGTCCGCGGGACGTGGGGCCACGGCTCCATGCCCCGGGAGGACAACGCCGCGCTCCTCGCCGCCCGGGTCGTCGAGCGCGTCGCCGTGCCCGGCCCGATGCGCGTGACGCCGGTCATGACTCGCTTCCTCGAGGCTGCCGCGGCCGCGCTGCCGCCGGAGTTCGCGCGCGTCCTCGGCCCGATCGCGGCCGGCGACGGGGGCGCGGAACGGGCGATCGACGCCCTCTGCGATCCGATGTACGCCCGGGCCCTGCGCGCACTGCTGCGGGACACCTTCAGCCCCGACGTCGTCCATGCCGGCGTGAAATACAACGTCATCCCCGGCGATGCCGTCGTCGAGGTCGACTGCCGGGTCCTGCCGGGCACGACCGAGGCCGATGCCCGAGCGCAGCTCGTGACTCGCCTCGGCCCCGAGCTCGCGGCTGCCTGCGAGATCGAGTTGTTCGTCTTCGGCGCTCCGACCGAGTCGCCCGCCGATGGCGAGCTCTATGACCTCCTCGCCGCCACGCTGCGCGACCACGATCCCGAGGCGATCCCCCTGCCGGTCATGGCCCCGTTTGCGACCGATGCCAAGTTCACGTCGGCGCTCGGCGTCCCGACGTACGGCTTCTCCCCGCTCCGGCTCGACCCCGACGAGCGCTTCCTCGAGCGCTTCCACGGCGTCGACGAGCGCGTCTCACTCGAGGCGCTGCGGTTCGGACTGCCGGTGCTCTACGACGTCGTGCGGCGCTTCTGCGGCTGAGCCGGCGGCGGGGTCCTAGGCTTCTGCCCGGTCGAGGGGAGCGGTCTGCTCGGTCCTGACGACGATCTCGTCCAGGCACGTCGAGCAGACGTAGGTGATGGGCTTGGCCCAGTCGCGCTCGGGATCGTGGTCCGCCGGGTCGTGGTGCACGCGCGGTTCGTAGCTTCCCCACGACCCGTCGTTGTGCTGATGCTCCAGCCGAAGCGTCATCTGGAGGATTCGTGGATCCATCGGGACCTCCTAGCGCGCGGAGCGTACTCCGGGGTCGTGACTCAGGTGCCGGGTTCGCGCGTGGCCCGGATGAGCCGCCCGCGGCGACTGATCGCATGCGTCGCCAACGCAGCGACGCCCATGGCCACGATCGCGCGCTCGGCGGTGGGCAGCGGGCGTACCGCGGAGAGGAACTGGTCCGCCCGAGCCCGGTCCACCACCCGGAGGACGGCGTGGCCCCGGGGCGTGAGCCGGAGCGTCTTCTGGCGGCGATCCTCCTCCTCGGCGTGCCGTTCCACGAGGCGGCGCCTGGCGAGACCGTCGATGAGCCGGCTCGTCGCCGAGGGCGACCGGTTGATCGCGTCGGCCAACTCCCCGATCGTGAGCGTGCTGCCGTCGGCGAGGACGTACAGGGCCGCGAGCTGGGTGAAGCCGAGGCGCAGCTCCCCGAGCTGACTGGCGAACCCGATGACGAGCTCGCGCCAGAGCGCTCGCCCCATCGCCACCCGTTCGCTGATCTGACGCACGTTGGGGAGCCGGTTGCCGGCCGCCAGGACCGGGGCGGATAGGTCGGCTTCGAACCGGCGCGCGATCGCCCGGCGGGGTGCGGGGCGCGAGATCGAGCGGGTCGGGCGGTCGACGGCCATGCTCCGGATAGCGTAGCGGGCGAGCGGGAACGGGTGCAAGCCTGCACGCGAATCGACCGTTCCCGGTATCGCCGCGGCTACGCTTAGCCCCGATGTCGTCGTTCGCCTTCGTGTTCCCCGGCCAGGGGTCCCAGACGGTGGGCATGGGCCGGGATCTCGCCGCGTCCTCGCCCGCGGCTGCGGCCGTCTTCGCCCGGGCCGATTCCGCGCTCGGCGAAGGGATCAGCGCCATTGCCTGGGAGGGGCCAGCCGAGCGCCTCGACCTGACCGAGAATGCGCAGCCTGCGCTGCTCGCGGCGTCGATCGCGATCCTCGAGGCGCTCCGTGAGCGTTGGACCAGAGTCGGGATCGAGGCTCCCGCTCCGTCTTTTGCCGCCGGTCATTCGATGGGTCAGTACAGCGCCCTCGTCGCCGCGGGCGCCATGTCGCTCGAGGACGGGGTCCGGCTCGTCCGCCAGCGCGGTCGCTTCATGCAGGCCTCCGGCCAGGGCCGCGACGGGGCGATGGCCGCCCTCATCGGCCTCGACGAGGCGCGGCTCCCCGAGGTGGTCGCCGCGGCCCAGGCCCATGGCACGTTTGTCGTGGCCAACCGCAATGCCCCCGGGCAGGTCGTCGTCTCGGGCGACCGGACCGCCATCGAAGCGGGTTCGGAGCTCGCGAAGGCGGCTGGCGCCAAGCGCGCCATCGTCCTGCCGGTCAGCGTCGCGGCCCACTCCCCGCTCATGGCCGAGGCGGCCGCCGCGATGCGCTCCGCCCTCGCCGACGTCACGTTCCACGACCCCTCGCCCGCACTCCTGGCCAACGCCGACGCGCGTCTGATCACGACCGCCGACGCCGCCCGGACCGAGCTCGTCGAGCACCTGACGGCGGGCGTCGACTGGGTGGCGGCCGTCGAGCGGATGACCGCGGCCGGCGTGAAGACCTTCGTCGAGGTGGGACCCGGCCGGGTCCTCACCGGACTCATCAAGCGCATCGCCCCCGACGCCGAGCTCGTCTCCGCGGACGACCCGGCCTCGACCGACCGACTGCTCGCCCTGGCCGCCCAGGCCGTCTGACCCCGAACCGGAGGCACTTCACCATCATGCGTCGACCCGACTACGACCGCCGCGTCGTCGTCACCGGACTCGGGGTCATCAGCCCCGTCGGCAACGACAAGGCCACGGCCTGGTCCAACCTCGTGAGCGGGCACTCGGGCCTCGCCGAGATCACCCATTTCGACACCACGCCGTACGAGGCCAAGGCCGCCGGCGAGGTGCGCGACTTCACGGCCGCCGAGTGGATGGACCCCAAGGCCGCCCGGCGGAGCGAGTCGAGCCTCCATTTCGGCGTGGCGGCCGCGAAGCAGGCGCTCGCCGACTCCGGCTTCGAGCTCACCGACGAGAACCGCACCGAGGTCGGCGTCATCTTCGGCTCCGGCGCCGGTGGCCAGCAGCTGATGATCGACAACTACGCCACCCTCAGCGAGCGCGGCCCGCGCAGCGTCGCACCGACCTTCATCGCGAACGCGCTCGTCGACTCGTGCTCGGGGATGATCGCGATCGAGACCGGCGCGATCGGCCACAACGTCTGCATGGTCTCGGCCTGCGCGACCGGCACGCACAACGTGGGCGAGGCGGCCGAGGCGATCCGTCGCGGAGACTGCATCGCGGTCATCAGCGGCTCGACCGAGGCCCCGCTCCTCGAAGTCGCCCACGCCGGCTTCTCGAATATGCGCGGGATGGGCATGCCCCGCCCCGGCGAGCCGCTCCAGACCGTCTCGCGTCCGTTCGATGCGACGCGCGACGGGTTCGTCCTCGGTGAGGGCGCGGGCTCGCTCTTCCTCGAGGACCTCGAGATCGCCAAGGCGCGCGGGGCGACGATCTACGCCGAGGTCGTCGGTTACGGCTCGGCGGCCGATGGCTGGGACATGATCCAGCCGATCGACGCCGGGATCGGATCGGCCCGGGCGATGCAGATGGCCCTTGATCGGCGTGGGGTCCCGGCCGACGAGGTCGACCTCATCAACCCGCACGGGACCTCGACGCCGCTCGGCGACAAGCGCGAGGCCGAGGCGATCCACACCGTCTTCGGGGCGCGGGCGGGGCGCGACGCGCGGGCGATCGGCATCAGCGCGACCAAGTCGATGACCGGCCACATGATGGGCGCGGCCGGGGCGTTCGAGGCGTTCGCGACGGTCATGTCGGTCGCCGAGCAATGCGCGCCCGGCACGATCAACTTCCGCGATCCCGACCCCGAGTGCGACCTTTGGGTCGTGCCCGAGACGCAGTCGCACCCGATCCGCTACGCGCTCTCGAACAACATCGGCCTCGGCGGGCACAACGGCGCGGTGATCTTCAAGCGCTATGACGGTGACTGACGGATCGCCGGCTGGCGACGTTGCCGCCTGCGGGCCCTCGCTCACGGGCGACTGAGCGCGCTCGCTCGGGTCCTCGGCGGCGCCTTGCCAGCCGACGCCGGTCAGCACCGTCGATCCATGCCTACAATCGGGCCGATCCCACCACGAGGTTGATCTGTGCCTGAACGCGATCCTGCGCGGCGTGCCGTCATCACGGGGCTGGGCGCGGTCATGCCGATCGGGAATGACTTCCCGACGTATTGGTCGAATCTCGTCGCCGGCGTCACGGGCACGCGCACGATCCGCAGCTTCGATGCGTCGGCGCACGAAGTCCGGATCGCGGCCGAGGTCCTCGACTTCGATCCCGCCAGGGCGATGGACCCGAAGATGGCCCGCCGGATGAGCCGCTTCATCCATTTCGCGATGGCGGCCGGCAAGGAGGCCGTCGCCGATTCCGGGATCGATTTCGCGGCCATGACCCCCGAGCAGCGGGACCGCGTGGCCGTCGTCGTCAACACCGGTGGCGGCGGCATCGAGCAGATCATCGACGGCACGCACGTGCATGACGCCAGAGGACCGCGCTTCGTCTCGCCGTTTGCCGTCCCGGCCCTGTCGGGCTCGATGGGCGCGGCGATGCTCTCGATCGAGTACGGCCTGACCGGCCCGGTCATCACCCAGGTGGCAGCCTGCGCGACGTCGGTCATCGCCTTCCAGGACGCTCTCCGGCTCATCCAGACTGGCGAGGTCGACGTCGCCCTGGCCGGGGGCACGGAGGCGCCGATCTGGCCGATGGGCGTGGCGGCGCTCGCCAACATGACCGCCCTGTCCAAGCGCAACGACTCCCCGGAGACGGCGTCGCGGCCGTTCGACGCGACGCGCGACGGGTTCGTGCTCGGGGAAGGCGGCGGAGTCGTCGTCGTCGAGTCGCTGGCGCACGCGCTCGAGCGTGGCGCAACCCCGATCGCCGAGATCATCGGGGCCGCCCTGACCGCCGACGCGTTCCACATCAGCGCCCCCGAGCCGAGCGGCCGCGGCCAGGCCCGCGCGATGACCCAGGCGTTGCGCCATGCGAACGTGGCGCCCGACGAGATCGACTACATCGTCGCGCACGGAACGGCGACGCAACTCAACGACGTGACCGAGACACGGGCGATCAAGACAGCCTACGGCGACCACGCCCGCAAGGTCGCGATCAGCTCGCCCAAGTCGATGATCGGCCACCTCGTGGGTGCCGCCGGCATCGCGAGCGTGCTCGCGGGCGTCGGCGCGATCCGCGACGGGATCATCCCCCCGACGGCCAACCTCCGCACCCCCGACCCCGAATGCGACCTCGACTACGTGCCCCTGACCGCCCGCCCGGCGAAGGTCGACACGGTCGCCGTCGACGGGTTCGGGTTTGGGGGCCAGAACGCGGTCGCGATCTTCCGCCGCGTCACAGACGCCTGAGCGACCGCCCCTCGAAGGCCTCGATCGCGGCGATGAACGCGTCGCCCAGCGCGGACGCCTGCTCGGTGGCGTAGTCGTAGCGGACCATCACCGACTCGCTCGTCGCGACGAGGCGCGAGCCGGCACCGGGCGCACAGGCCGTCAGCCGATGCTCGAGCGTGAAGCTCGACCGCCCGATCCGGGTGGCGCGCGTCTCGACCGTGACCCGCTCGCCGTGGTAGACGGGTGCCCGATACGTGATCCGGGCCTCGGCCAGGATCAGGCTCTCTGCGCCCTCGTGGCCCGGGGCGACGGGCTCGCCGGTCACGTCGGTCCAGTAGCGGATGCGGGCCATCTCGCAATACGTCAGGTAGACCGCGTTGTTCACGTGGCCCATCGCATCGGTGTCCCGGAAGCGCACGTCGATCTCGACCCGGTGGGCGAAGTCGCCGGCAAGGTCGCGCGGGTCGGCGGGCGCGTCGATCCGTCGGCGCTCGATCATGTCCGGGTCAGTCTGGCGGGTCCACGACGAGCGTGCCGGTCATCCCGGACTCGGCGTGGCCCGGGACCGAGCACTCGATCCGGTAGGTGCCTGGCGTGTCGGCGCGGAACCGGACCCGTTGGGTCTGTCCCGGTCGCGCCCCAGCATCCACGTTCGCGAGCCCGACGACGCGCCAGTCGTGGAACGTCGGGTCCTCGTTGCTGAACTGGACGACGACGATGTCGCCGGCGCGCACGTGGAGGTCGGCCGGCGCGAAGCGGAGGTTGCGAGCCACCACCGCGTGGTGGTCCGCGCCCGCATCGATCGCGCGGTCGGCCGCCAGCACGCCCCCGGCCGCCCCGAGCGAGGCGACGGCGATCGCGCCGAGGAACCAGGCCTCGCGGAGATGCCCGAACACGCCTCGTCGGGCGACACGGTGAGCCGCGTCCGGCCGCGCGTCGTAGGACCGCAGGCGCAGGGAATTGGCGACGACGGACACCGACGACAGCGCCATCGCGCCCGCTGCCATGGCCGGGTTGAGCGCGATCCCGAACGTCGGGACGAGCACGCCCATCGCGACCGGGATCAGCACGACGTTGTACCCGAACGCCCAGACGAGGTTCTGGCGGATGATCGAGAGCGTCGCCCGCGACAGGCCGATCGCCGCCGGGACGCCGCGCGGATCGCCACCGACGAGCGTGACATCGGCTGCCTCGACCGCGACGTCGGCGCCCGTCCCGATCGCGATGCCGAGATCGGCTCGGGCGAGGGCCGGCGCGTCGTTGATGCCGTCACCGACGACGGCCACGGTTCGACCGCGAGCCTGGAGCCGCTCGACGATGGCCGACTTGCCCTCGGGCAGGACCTCGGCGAGGACCTGGTGGGACGGGATCCCGACCTGCTTCGCGACGGCCTCCGCCGTGACACGGGCGTCGCCCGTGACGAGCCAGACCTCGATCCCGGCCGCCCTGAGCTCGCGGACCGCCGCACTCGACTCGGCCTTGACCGGATCGCTGATCGCGAGCAATCCCGCCGCCCGCCCGTCGATCGCGACGAAGGCCAGCGTTCGCCCCGCCGACCCGGCGCCCTCGATCGCGGGGTCCAGGGGCGTGAGGTCCACGCCCCGCACCGCGAGCAGGCGCCGGTTGCCGACGACGACGCGCCAAGGGCCACCGGCTCCCGCGACTACCGCCTCGACCCCGCCCCCGATCACGGCCGAGAATTCGTCGACCTGGCGGAACCCGAGCTCATCGCGATTAGCCCGGGCCAGGATCGCGGTGCCGAGCGGGTGCTCGCTGGCGCGTTCGACACTTGCCGCGAGATCAAGGACTTCGACCGTGGTGAAGCCCGGCGCCGCCGCGATGTCGACGAGCGTCGGCCGCCCGAGCGTCAGCGTGCCGGTCTTGTCGAAGACGACCGCATCCACGCGGTGCGCGATCTCGAGCGCTTCGCCGCCTTTGAACAGGATGCCGGCTTCGGCGCCGCGGCCCGTCGCGACCATGATCGCCGTCGGCGTCGCCAGGCCCATCGCACACGGGCAGGCGATCACCACGACGGCGATGAACGAGGTCAGGGCGAGCGTGAAGCGCGGCTCGGGACCGAACAGTAACCAGATGAGGAATGTCGTCGCCGCGACGACGAGCACGATCGGGACGAAGACCCCGGCGATGCGGTCGGCGAGCCGCTGGATCGGCGCCTTGCTGCCCTGGGCGCGCCCGACGAGATCGACGATCCGCGCCAGCGCGGTGTCGCGGCCGACCGCCGTCGTGCGCATGACGAACGAGCCGGTTCGGTTGATCGTGGCGCCGATGACGCGGTCGCCGATCGACTTCTCGACCGGGATGGGCTCGCCGGTCAGCATCGATTCGTCGACGGCCGAGGCGCCCTCGAGGACGATCCCGTCGACCGGCACCTTGTCCCCGGGCCGCACGCGCACGAGGTCCCCGACGATGATCGACTCGAGCGGGACGTCCTCGTCCCGTCCGTCGACGACCCGGCGGGCCGACGTCGCCGCGAGGCCGACGAGCCGGCGGATCGCCCCGGTCGTGCGGCCCTTGGCCCGCGCCTCGAGCCACCGCCCGAGCAGGACGAGCCCGATGATGATCGTGGACGAATCGAAGTAGGTCTCGGGATGGAGCCCGGCTTCGTGGATGGCCGCGGGGACCAGCGTCACGCCGACGCTGTACAGCCAGGCTGCCGAAGTGCCGACGGCCACGAGGGTGTCCATGTTCGTCGTTCCGTGGCGGGCCGCGCGCCAGGCGGCGCGATAGAAGCGGCGCCCCGCCCAGACCTGGACGAAGGTCGCAGGGACGAGGGCCAGCCAGTTGATCGTCTCCATCGGCACGCGCGTCTGGGGAATGAACATCGCGACCATGATCGCGAGCGCGATGGCGATCGAGGCGACGGCCTCACGCAGGAGCGCCCGGGCCTCGCGATCGCGAGCGATGTCCTCGGAGGCGAGCTCCTCGACCAGGCTGAGCGGCGGGGCGCCGCCGATCCGGTCTGGCTCCGGCCGGACGTCGTAGCCGGCCGACTCCACCGCCCCGACGAGATCGGCCCGGTCCGCGAGGTCCGGGACGTAGCGGATCGTCGCCATCTCGGTGGCGAGGTTGACAATCGCGTCCTCGACCCCCGGGGTCTTGCGGAGAAATCGCTCGATCCGGTTAACGCACGAGGCGCAGGTCATGCCCTCGATGGGCAGCAGCAGCTCGGCCGTGGGTTGGCGGGTTTCGGTCGTGTCGGTCGTGTTGGTTGGCATACTCCTAGGGAGTATATCAGCCGCGCCCGTTCGGACCGGGGCCGATGCACACTTGACCGGCATGGATGACGATGTCGCGGCGCGCACGCTGGCCGGTCCATTCGGGCCGTATCACGTGGCCGCCACCGAACGCGGGATCGTCGCCGCGGAGTGGTTGACGACCGAGGCGGCATTCCTCCAGCGCACCCGAGCGCGGCTGGCAGGCAGGGTGATGGACCAAGGGGCCGCCGCGGCTCGGCTCGAGGGGGCGCTCCCGGTCCTCGAGGCGCTGCTCCACGGCGAGCCGGCCGATTCCTCCGCGATCGAGGTGGACCTGGCCGACCGGCCGGCCTGGGACCAGCGCGTCCTCGGCGCGGTCCGCGAGCTCGGTTGGGGGGAGACCGCGAGCTATGGCGGGATCGCGCGACGGATCGGAGCGCCGCGGGCGGCCCGCGCCGTCGGGGGAGCGCTCGGGCGCAATCCGATCACGCTGCTCATCCCGTGCCACCGGGTCATCGCCGGCGACGGCACGCTCGGCGGATACGGCAGCGACGGGTGGGCCGACGGTGAGGAGCGCCTCGCCCTCAAGGCCGCTCTGCTGCTGCGCGAAGGTCGCGCGGTCGGCAGACGCGCGGGCTAGACTCCGGCCAGCCTCGCTCCCCTGTCGCCCTGAGGAGCCCGATGACCGCAGCGGTCGCGCCTGCCCCATCGATGTTCGCGGTCTTCCACCGCCGAGACTTCTCCCTCCTCTGGCTTGCCCAGCTTGTCTCGACGGCGGGATCAGCGCTGACCGATCTTGCCGCAGGCATCTTCGTCTATCGCCAGACCGGGTCGGCCCTAGCGGTCGGGCTGACGCTCATGGCCACTGCCGTCCCGAGCCTGATCGTGGGCCTGCTCGCCGGGGTATTCGTGGACCGGCACGACCGCAAGAAGATCATGATCGCCACCTGCCTGGTCCAGGCGGTCGCGGTGTCCCTCATCGCGATCGTCATCGGGATCGAGCAGATCGCCGTCGTCGGGCTGTACGCCCTCATCCTCATCAACGCCGGCGTCCGGCAGTTCTTCGACCCGGCCCACGACAGCATCATCCCGGAGCTCGCGAGCGACGAGGAGCTCGCCGCGGCCAATTCGTTCCTCTCGATCGCCGCGTTCGGCTCGACCGCAATCGGGTTCGCCGGAGCCGGCTTCCTCGCGAGCATCGACCTGCGCCTCGCCTTCGTCATCGACGCGCTGACGTTCGTCTTCTCGGCCGTTTGCATCGGGCTGATCGGCAAGATCGCCCTGCCGACGCCCGAGGACCACGCCTCGGTCGCCGTCGTCGTCGAGAACCTGCGATCCGGCCTCGGGACGCTGTTCGGCACCCCGATCCTGCGCTCGCTGTTCATCGTCGGCTCGTTCATGTTCTTCGCGTTCGGGCTGTGGAACGTGCTGCTGCTGCCGTTCGCGATCAAGGTGCTCGGCGCCACCGAGTTCCAATACGGGCTCCAGGAAGGCCTGACCTCGATCGGCTTCGTCATCGGTTCGTTCTTCATGGCCCGCTTCTCGAGCCGGCTGCCGGAACCGGCATGGATCTTCATCGCGATGTGCGGGATGGGGGTCTCCGGGATCCTCTACGCGGCGTCGCCGGGGATCTCCTTCGCGATCGTCCTGGTGACGATCTCGGCTTCTTCAATTCGCCCGCGTCGGTCGCCCGCTCCGTCTTGTTGCAACGGAACACGCCGCGCGAGATGCGCGGCCGGGTCGTCTCGGCCTTCTACGTCATGCGCGACGTCATCTTCCTGTTCGGCATGGCCGGCGCCGGCCTCGCCGACATCCTGCCGATCCGGCTCATGATCGTGGCCGCCTCGTCGCTCCTGTTCGTGTCGGCCGCGTTCGTGCTCGTCGCGCCCGGCCTCTCACTTGCGACGTGGCGGGCGGCGACCGCCCGGCTGCGCGCGGCGGCGGGCGTGCCCGCCCTCGGCGGCTTCCCCGTGCGGCCGGCGACGCTCGCCGACTTCGACCTGCTCGCGGCACGCCTGGGGACCTTTGCCGGCCTGACGACCGAGCAGCGCTCGGCGTTCATCCGCGAGGCCCAGGTCCGCGAGGTCCCGGCCGGGACCCGGATCGTGGAGCATGGTGACCCCGCGTCGAACGCGTTCTTCATCCTCGATGGCACGGCCACGGCCGGCGTCCCGAGCGAGGACACCTTCCGCAGCCTCTCGACCATGGGCGCCGGCGACTTCTTCGGGGAGATCGCGGCCCTGACCGGGAGCCCGCGCACGGCCGACGTGGTCGCCGACACCGACGCGACGCTGCTCGAGGTGCCGGCCGAGGCGCTGCGCGCGACGATGGCCGTCCCCGAGATCCGGCGGCTCGTCTTCTCGACGCTGACGAGCCGGCTCATGCGGACCGAGGCCGCCGACCTGCCGCGGCTGGCGGGCGTGGACCAGGAATCGTTGCGCGACCTGCGGACGCCCCGCCCGCCCGTGGAGGCTATGCCGCGGGCGCCCCAGAGCGAAGGCGTATCGTGACGGGTGTCTCGGCGATGACACGGCGGGCGTCGGACCGCAGGTCGCCACCGGCGGGTCGGTCCCAGTAGAGTCGAGGCAGATCCAGCTCTAGACGCGATGGCGCGGGAAGGGGACAGCACCATGGACAAGAAGCGCATGCGGCTCCCGCGAGAGGGGCTCGTGGAGCCTGAGCAGCAGCGGTCGATGGGCGGCGCCGGACCCACGGACACCGAGGACGTCGAGGGCCACGGCTTGCCGATCACCCCTCCGCCGAACGGGATCATGCCGCGTAGCCCGGGCCACGGCGGCGAAGCCGTTCCGTCCGACGAAGACGACGTCGAGGGTCACGCGCGCTGATCCACACAGCCAGCGATCCACCTCCTCGGAAGACCGCCCGCCCCGCCGGGCGGTCTTTCCGTTTCTACCCGGTAACGTTGGCGGTCGCGGCCAGGAGTGCCTTGATCTCGAACGGGCTCGCGGCGGGATGGCGCGAGCGCAGGAGGGCCGCCAGCCCGGCCATGTGCGGCGCGGCGAACGAGTTGCCGGTGGCGCGGATCCGTCCGCCGTCGCGCCAGGCAACATCGACGTCGACGCCATACGCCCCGAACTCGACCGGTGGCGAGGGGTTGTAGTACCAGGTCCACGGATCGGCGACGTCATGCGCCGCGACGGAGATCACGGCCGCGAACGTCGACGGGTACGACGGTCCCGGGATGTTGTTCGCGGCGCACACGAGCAGCGTGTTCGCGAAGTAGGCCCGGTCGGCCAGCTCGTGGAAGGTGGCGAACATCGACTCGCTGCGCGATGAGAGGCTGAGATTCACGACCTGCGCCTCGGCCTCGATAGCCCAGTCCACGGCCGCCGCGACCGCCCGGCCCTTGCCCCGGTTGTCCGAACCCAGGACCCGCAGGGACACGAGCTCAGCGGCGGGCGCGAGGGCGTGGACGATGCCGGCGCAGGCCGTCCCGTGACCGACGAGGTCCGAGGCCTCCGGATCGACAACGACGCGAGCCTCCTCCTCGTCGAGCTCGACGCGAAGCCGCTGGCGGAGCCGGCCGCCCACGGCGGGATTCTCGCCGTCAACGCCCGAATCGACGATGACGACCAGCACGCCCGTGCCATCGGCGTCGCCGAACACAGCGCGACGATCCATCGGGCCGAGCGGCAGGACGCGTTCGAGGGCGGGTCGCGCCGGCCCGGCGAACGCCTCGCTCCAGGCGGGCAACGACGTCGTCATCGGCCGTCCGCGACCCGCGCCCCATGGCCTGGTCCGCGGTTTCCGCGGCGTAACAGCGCATCGAGCCACTCCACCGCCAGTTCGACGCTGTCGGGATCGACCGTACGCAGGCGGGCGATGCGTTCGGCGAGGCGCCACGTGGGATCGTCCGGATCGTCGGTGAGCGGCTCGACGGCGTCGCGCACGAGCTCCTCGATCGCCGCCTCGTCGAGCGTCTCGTCGTCAACGCTCCGGGCGGTCGCGACGAGCGCCCTTCGGAGGAGGGCCCCGGCGTCGCGCTCGGCGCGACCGGCCCGCACCGCCGCCGTCGCCCCTCGAGCAATGGCTCCGGCAACGTCGAGATCGCGCATCGAGAAGCCACCGTCGCCGCTCCGGTCGAGCACCTCGAGCACGCCGACGGTGCCCAGGTCGTCGATGAGGGGCGTGGCGAGGATCGAGCGGGGCACGTAGCCCGTCGCCTCGGCCACGCGAGAGTCGAAGCGCGGATCGCTCGTGACGTCGGCCACCGCGAGTGGCTGACCGGTCGTGAACGCGTAGCCGGCGATGCCGACCCCGCTCTCGATCTCGAGCCCGAGGACCCCGCCTGCCGCCGGCCCAGCAGCCGCGACGAAGCGCAGGCGATCGGCGGCCGGGTCATGGAGCGCGATCGAGGCCGCCTTGGCATCGAGGACGACGACCGCGACGTCGACGGCGACCGACAGCTGGTCGTCGCGCATCGGCTCGGAGAGCTGCAGGGCCGCACTGAGCCGACGGGCGAGGGCGGCCAGGCTCGCGGCCGCACTACTGCCGTCGGGCGGGCGTGGCGCCGTCATCGTCGAACCGCCGCAGAGAGTCGCGCGGCGTCGGGGATGACGAGTGTGTCGCCCTCGAACCGCAACAGCCCCTCGCCGACAAGATCGGCGAGCAGCCGGTTCACCGACTGACGCGATCCACCGATCATCCCGGCCAGCTCGGACCGGGTATATGGCCACGGCAGGGGATGCTCGCCGGCCGGGAGGGCGGATGGGCGATCGCCGCCGTCGAGCGAGCGCAACAGGTGACGGGCGAGCCGACCCGGCAGATCGATGAAGTGGAAGTCTTCCACCTGGCCCGTGAGTCGTCGGATCTCGCCGGCCAGGGCGACCAGGAACACGTGGCGCAGGCGTGGCTGCTCGTCGAGCAGACGCTCGAAGGCGTCGCGCTGCAGGACCTGGGCCTCCACACCAACGAGGGCGATCGCCGTGGCGGACCGGGCCACGCCGTCGAGCAGCGCCAGCTCCCCGAAGAAGCCGCCGGGTCCGATCGTCGTCAGGATCGCCGGCTCCGTGCCCTCATCGGACGGCAGGGTGATCTTCACCCGGCCGACGGTCACCACGAACAGGGCATCACCGGGGTCGCCGGCGTGGAAGATGACCTCGGAGCGTCGGAATCGCCGGGCCCGCATCGCCGCGGCGACGAGCTCGAGCGTTGGGTCGTCGAGGTCCGCGAAGAGGCGGCAGCTGCGGAGCGCGGCGCGCGCCGTGATCGCGCTGCCGTTCTTCCCGACCATGGGCCCATCGTACGCGGACGCGACCCGGCGATGGCGGGAATGCGATGTCGTTGGAGCGCGAGCACGGCCGCCCGGAGGGGTCAGGCGCGCGGGACGGGCCGCATCGGATAGACGCCGATGACGATCGGTGACCGCGGGTCGAGCGAGAGCTCGTAGCCGATCTCGCCGCCACGCAACAGCTCGCCGAGCAGGGCGCCCTCGCGTCCGGGCAGCCCGACATAGACGTTGGTGCCCTCGAGCGCGACCTGGGTCACGTCGTCCTCGACGCCGTCGATCCCGAACCGACGTCGCAGCTCATGCATGGGCACGTATGGACGGCTCTTGATGAAACGCCGCAGCTGGGGCGCGGTGCAGCCGTTGGGACGCTCGCCGTGGCCGTTCATCTGGCGGTTCGGCGACGGCATCATCGGCGACGGCATCACGGGCGATGGCATCACCGGCGGCGGAATCGGCGTCGCCATCGGCATTGGCGCAGATGTCGGGCCCTGGGCGACAAGCGGCTCCGACGACGGAACCACCGGCGGCACAGGGCTCGCCGGCATCGGCGGCCGAGGCGGCGCCGCGGTCAGCGCATCATGCGCGCGATCGTGTTCGGGAACGGCCGTCTCCGACGCCGTCGCTGGGTGCGGCTCGGGCCCGACATGACGTGGACCTTCGTGGCGATAGTGGCCGTGGTGTGGCCGGTTGTGATGGCGCCGGCTCATCGCTCGGCAGCCCCGGGCTTGAGGACCCGGGTCGGGTGGGCGGCGACGGGACGTCGCCGTTGGAGGCTGGGCATCGGATCTCGATCGCTGAGCGGGCCGCTCGAATACGGCCGGTCGCCCGATGATACCCCAGGGCTCGACCGCGGTCCTCCGCGGGCACCCAGGCGTCAGCCGTCGACGACGAGCAGTTCGTGCGGTGCCTTGTTGAGCACGAGGGGGCCGTCGGCGCCGCAGACCACGATGTCCTCGATCCGGGCACCGTACTGTCCCTCGAGATAGATCCCTGGCTCCACGCTGAAGGCCATCCCCTCGCGCAACGGCAGCGCGTTGCCCATGACGAGGTAGGGATCCTCGTGCACGTCGAGCCCGATCCCGTGCCCGGTCCGATGGACGAACTTGTCGCCGTAGCCCTCGGCTTCGATCAGCTCGCGCGCTGCGCGATCGATCGCTTCGCACGGCACGCCGGGACGGACTGCGGCCGTCGCTGCCGCCTGGGCATGGTGGAGGACCGCGAACAAGTGACGGTATCCCTCGTCCGGGCCCTTCCCTGGGTCGCCGCCGGTGACCCATAGCGTCCTCGTGGTGTCCGAGGCGTAGCCGCCCAGGAAGCCGCCGATGTCGAGCACGATCGGCTCCCCCGCGCGGATGACCCGGTCCGACGCCTCGTGGTGGGGCGAGGCCGATTCGGGCCCCGAGGCCACGATCGCGAACATCGCCTGATCGTGGCCCTCGGCAACGAGGCGGGCACGAACTTCGGCCGCGACGTCGACCTCGGTCCGCCCGACGAGCCGGCCCTGAGCGATCTGGGCCACGACCCGGTCGGCGGCCTCGGCGGCCAGGCGGAGGAGCGCGATCTCGTCCGCGTCCTTGATCATGCGCAGATCGCGCAGCACGGTGGACGCGACCTCGCAGCGCGTCCCCGGGCCGAGCGCGCGCTGCAGTCCCAGTAGGTGGCTCGCCCACAGCGTGTCGGAGACCGCGACGGTCGAGTCGCGCATTGGGGCCCGGCCGACCTGTCGTGCGACAAGGCCATACGGATCGTCGGTTTCGTCCCAGGTCAGGATGCGGAGCGGGACGGCCAGGCCGGCTTCCGCGGCCGGCTGTTCGAGCCGTGGCACGACGATCACGGGGACCTCCCCGGGACCGATCACGAGCATCGTCAGCCGCTCGAGCGGCATCGCTTCGTAGCCGGCGAGGTAGTGCAGGTTCGACCCGACCCCGACGAGGAGCGCGTCCACGCCATGCTCGGTGGCCGCCGACGCCGCCCGCTCGAGGCGCTGGACGAACCGTTCGGACGCGATCGCCGGGCGCGCCGCGGGGGCCATCGCCGGGCTCGTCTCCGGCGCGTCGGTCATGCGTCCACGGTCGTCGTGCGGGCGAGGAACGCGGCCACGGTCGCCGGCCCATCCTCGAAGAGCTTGCGGTAGGCGAGGACGCGGTCTGCGCCACGGGCGAGGGCCCGTTTCCGGAGGTCGACGTCGTCGTGTTGACCGACGGCCAGGACATGCGCCCCCGCCGAGACCGCGCGCTCGATCGCAAGCAGCGGGTCGTACGCACGGGCGGTCAGGTCGACGATCGCGTGCTCGGCGCACTCGAGTGCGCGATCAAATTCGGGCGCCGTCTTGGCGCGGGTCGGTACTCCGCCGGCGGCTTCGACCGCCTGGGCCAGGCGGTCGGCCCAGATCAGATCCTGGGCAAGCACCGCGACGCGCTGCGTCATCGACCGGTCAGCCCATCGCCTTGGCGAGATGGTGGAAGACGTCCCGCGCGGTCACGACTCCGGTCGGACGACCGTCCTCGAGAATCGGGATGTGGCGGAACCCCCCGACCGCCATCTTGTGGATCGCCACCGCGATCGGATCGTCGTGGCGGAGGACGACCGGGTCGGACGTCATGAAGTCGCGGACGTGGAACGCCTCGAGGCGCTTGCCGGCCGTTTTCACGACGGCATCCCGATCGGTGAAGATGCCGACCAGGCGATCGCCCGACATCACGAGGACGCAATCCGTCTCGGCATCGTGCATCCGCGCGATCACGGCATCGAGCGGGGTGTCGGGCGAAACGGTCAACGGTGGCGGTGCCCCGAGGTCGTCGAGATGCTCACCGAGCAGGCGCCCGTGGAACGACATGGTCGGCTGCGGGATGTCGTGACCGGCGAGGTCCGCGCCGCAGTTGTCGCAGACCTCGGTTCCCGTCAGGTTGTCGAACCCGCAGACCGGGCAGATCATTCGCGCCCCTCCCTGCTCGCCGAAACGTCCTTACTCGACCGTCCAGGTCTCGCCGCCATCGAGGACGGCCTCGAGATCACCCGGACCCGAGCGGGCGATGGCGGCGGCCAGCTGATCCTCGATGAGTCGATCGTGGGTGGGCCGGCTCGTCGCGCGCAGGACGCCGACCGGGACCGGGAACTCGGGCCAGAACATCCGCGAGAGCATGAACGCGAGATACGGCTCGTCAGCCGCTTCGTCGTGGACCAGCAGATCCGCCTCGGTGACACCGTCCTGCCCGATGGTGACGACCTCGGGATGGAGCCCGCGCAGGCGAATGCCTTTGTCGCGGTCCTTGCCGAAGATCATCGGCTTGCCGTGCTCGAGTATGAGCATCCGGTCCTCGCGGACGTCCCGGTCGGTGAAGTCGCGCCACGCGCCGTCGTTGAAGATGTTGCAGTTCTGGAGGACCTCGATGAATGAACTGCCCTTGTGGCGCCCGGCCCGCTCGAGCGTCGCCTGGAGGTGCTCGGTGTGGGTGTCGACGGAGCGCGCCACGAACGACGCTTCGGCGGCGAGGGCGATCGTCAGCGGCACGATCGGCGTGTCGACAGAGCCCATCGGGGTCGATTTCGTCCGCTTGCCGAACTCCGACGTCGGCGAGGCCTGGCCCTTGGTCAGGCCGTAGATCCGGTTGTTGAACATCACGAGGTTGATGTCGACGTTCCGCCGCATCGAGTGGATGACGTGGTTGCCGCCGATCGAGAGCGCATCGCCGTCGCCGGTGATCACCCACACCATCAGCTCGGGCCGCGCGGCCTTGAGCCCCGTGGCGAGCGTCGGCGCCCGGCCGTGGATCGTGTGGAAGCCGAAGGTGTTCATGTAGTACGGGAGCCGACCGTTGCAGCCGATCCCCGAGATGAACACGATGTTCTCCCTGGCGTACCCGAAATCGGGCATGACCTTCTGGGTCTGGGCGAGGATCGAGTAGTCGCCGCAGCCGGGGCACCAGCGGACCTCCTGATCGGATACGAAGTCCTTGCGGGTCAGCGCGATGACCGCGGCGTTGTCCGGTGAGAGCGGCGGCTGCGCGGGAACGGCGGCGTCGGCCATCTGGCCGTTGGTGCCGTCCGGCGTGCCGTCGGTGTCGGCCGTCTGGCCGTTGGTCTCGGTCATGGCTGGGTCACTCCGCCAGAAGGCGTTCCGCCTCGGAGACGATCTCGGCGATCCGGAACGGCTTGCCCCGGACGCGGTCGTAGCCGACGGCATCGATCAGGTACCTGGCCCGGACGAGCATGAGGAGCTGGCCCAGGTTGACTTCGGGGATGAGGACGCGGCGATAGTTGCGCAGGACGTCCCCGGTGTTCGCCGGGAACGGATTCAGGTGGCGCAGGTGGGCGTGGGCCACGGAACGACCTTCGGCCACCAGGCGCTCGACCGCCGAGCGGATCGCCCCGTGGGTGGAGCCCCAGCCGAGGATCAGCAGCTCCCCGCGCTCGGGGCCGAAGACGTCCAGCGGCGGGATGTCGCGGGCGATTCCGGCGACCTTCGCCGCGCGCAGGGTCTGCATGCGGTGGTGGTTGTCCGGGTCGTAGCTGACATTGCCGGTGATGTCCGCCTTCTCGAGGCCGCCGATGCGATGCTCGAGGCCGGCCGTCCCGGGCACGGCCCACGGTCGGGCGAGCGTGTCCGGATCGCGCCCGTACGGACGGAACGGGCCGTCGCCGAGCGTGGCGTTGTCGACCCCGATCTTCGGCAGGTCGGCGAGCGCGGGGATCAGCCACGGCTCCGACCCCGTCGCGAGGAACGCGTCGGACAGGTATGCGACCGGCGTCATGTACTTGAGCGCGATACGCCAGGCCTCGATCGCCATGTCGAAGCACTCGCCGGGCGTGGCCGGGGCGACGATCGGGATCGGTGAGTCGGAGTTGCGCCCGAACATGACCTGCAGCAGGTCGGCCTGCTCGTTCTTCGTCGGCATGCCGGTCGAAGGGCCGGCGCGCTGGACGTCGATGACGACCAGGGGCAGCTCGACCATGAGCGCGAGGCCCATCGCCTCGGTCTTGAGGGCGATGCCCGGGCCGGACGAGGCCGTCATGCCGAGCGCGCCCCCGTAGCTCGCGCCGATCGAGGCCCCGATCGCGGCGATCTCGTCCTCGGCCTGGAACGTCTTGACGCCGAAGGTCTTGTAGCCCGACAGCTGGTGCAGGATGTCGCTGGCCGGCGTGATCGGGTAGCTGCCGTAGAAGAGGGGCCGGTTGGCGAGCCGGGAGGCGACGAGGAAGCCGAGGGCCGTGGCCTCGTTGCCGGTGATGTTGCGGTACGTGCCGGGCGGCAGCTTGGCCGGCCGGACCCGGTAGTGGGTGTGGAAGATCTCGGTTGTCTCGCCGTACGCATAGCCCGCCTTGAGGGCCCGCTTGTTGGCTTCGGCGATGACCGGCCGCGCCGCGAACTTCTGGTCGATCCAGCCGAGCGTCGGGTCCATGCTCCGTTCGTACAGCCAGAACATGATCCCGAGCGCGAAGAAGTTCTTCGTAAGGTCCTTCTGCTTGGTCGTCATGTCGAGCCCGTCGAGGGCGCGCTCGTTGAGCGACGAGATCGGGATCTCGAAGGTCGTGTACGCCTTGAGCGACCCATCGGTCAGGGGGTTCGCGGCGTAGGCGGCCTTGTTGAGATTCTGCTGGGTAAAGGCGTCGCGGTTGACGATGAGGGCGCCTCCCGCGGGCAGGTCGCCGATGTTCGTCTTGAGCGCGGCGGGGTTCATCGCGACGAGGACGTCCGGTTCGTCACCCGGCGTATGGATCTGGTTCGAGCTGAAGCTGATCTGGAAGCCCGAGACGCCGGGCAGCGATCCGGCCGGGGCGCGGATCTCGGCGGGGAAATCGGGCAGCGTGCTGATGTCGTTGCCGAAGACGGCGGCGGTCCGGGTGAACTGCGTCCCGGTGAGCTGCATCCCGTCGCCCGAGTCGCCGGCGAATCGGATCGTGACCCGTTCGAGCTCCTGGACCGCGGTCTCCGGCTGGGCGGTGGTCGTCACGCGCCTTCCGGCTCCTTCATGCGCTGGTTCGTCCGGGGCGGCAGGTTGAGCAGCTCCTCGGGGAACGACTCCGCCAGGTACTTGATGATGTCGGACTGGCGCACGACGCCGACGAGCTTTCCGTCGTCGTCGACGACCGGGACGTTGCGGTGGCGGCCGGTCTGCATGAGCTCGATGGCGTCGCGGATCGTTCGGTCGAGATCGAACGTGCGCGGCTCGGTCGTCATCAGCGATTCGACCGGCTGGGTGAGGTCGATCTTCCCGCCGACGATCCGCGCGAAGATGTCGCGCTCGGTGAGGACGCCGACGAGACGTCCGGTCGGGTCGCACACGAACACCGAATCGCCGGTACCGGTGCGCTGGATCGCGCGCAGGCATTCGGCGAGACTCGTCCCTGGGGCAACGGTGACGGGTTGTCGGCGACTGAGCACGCGCAGCCGCTCGTCGGTCAGCGAGGGGACGCGACGCGCGACCGCACCTTCGGTGAGGTCGGTCACGCTCGAAGTGTAGACGCTCCCCGCTGGAAAGGGTTGCGGGCTGGTAGCTTCCCGCGTCATGGATCGACGACACGCCCTGGGCGTCGCGCTGGTGCTGGTCACGGGGGCCGGATTCGCGTCCGGATCGATCTTCGCGACCCTGAGCTATGCCGTTGGCCTGGACTGGCTGATCCTCCTCTGGTGGCGGTTCCTGATCGGCGCCACACTGATGTGGATCTGGGTGCTCGTGTCGGCTCGGCGACGGGCCTTGCTTCGGGCGATGCCGCGCCGCCAGATCGCGGTTGCGCTCGTGCTCGGTGCCGTCTACACGGGCAATGCCGGGACCTACTACGCGGGCATCGAAACGATCCCGGCCGCGCTCGCGGGGGTCCTCGTCTACATCTACCCGGTGTTCGTGGCCCTGCTGTCGCTGCGATTCGCGACCCGCCTCCCCGGGCGGCGGCCGTGGATCGCGCTCGGGCTGGCGGTGGCGGGCGTCGTGCTGGCCCTGGGCGGGCTGGACCTGGGCCGATCCGTGCCGGTCCCCGGCCTGCTGCTCATCCTCGCGTCCGCCGCGATCTACTCGGTCTGGATCGTCCTGTCCGCGCGCCTGTCCGGGGAGCGTCAGGACCGGCTGGGCAGCGACGCACCGGAGTCGGCCTCGACGGCGCGGGACGCCGCCGTGACGACCGCCGTCATGCTGACCGCGACCGCCCTCGTCTTCGGGGTCATGGGGCTTGGGGCCGGCCGGCCGCTCCTTCCCGGGTCCGTGCCCGTGGCGGCGTGGCCATACCTCATCGGTATCGGGCTGGGCGCGACCTTCTTTGCGATCCAGACCCTGTATGCGGGCGCCCGGCGCATTGGGGCGGCGCAGGCGGCGCTGGTCAGCACGACCGAACCGTTGTTCATCGTCGTGCTGTCGTTGCTGGTCCTCGACCAGCGCCTGGCGCCGATCCAGCTCGTCGGGGCAGCTCTGATCTTTATCGGGGTCCTGATCGCGCAGACCGCGCCGCGACCGGGCGGAGCGCCGGAGCCGGCGATGCCGCTCGAGGCCGAGGTCGGGGCCGGCTAGGCCCGAACGCGATTCGGCCGGGTCGCCGGCCACGACCGGCCCGCGGCCTCCAGCATCGCCTTTGCCCCGGACGAGACGAACGAGCCCTCCGACCCGAGCCCCACGAAGCGAAAACCGAGCTCCAGGTGGCGTGCGAGGGTGGTCGCGTCATAGAGCAGGATCCCGGCTTCCTTGCCGTGTCGCTGGCAGGCCGCGACGACCGCGCGGATCGCCTCGAGGTAGCCCGGCTCGTCGAACCGGCCCGGAACCCCGAGCGCATGGGAGAGGTCAGCCGGGCCGACGAACATGACGTCGACCGCCTCGAGCGCGGCGATCTCGTCGGCCGCGGCCACGATCGCCGCCGATTCGACCTGGATGACGCCCACGATCCGGTCGTTGACCACCCGCGCGAGGTCCTCGTGCGGCAGCGCGCCGAAATCGGCGCCGCGGGTGCGGAGCGCCACGCCGCGCTGGCCGACCGGCGGGTAGCGCAGGTAGGAGACCGCCTCGCGGACCTGGTCGATCGACTGGGACTGGGGAATCATGACCCCGGCCGCCCCGAGATCGAGCGCCCGCCCGATCCGCAGCCGCTCGCCGGACTGGGCGCGCACGATCGCCGCCATGGGGGTGCTGGCCGCGGCGTAGAGAAGACCGAGCAGGTCGGCCTCGGTCGCGCTTCCATGTTCGAGGTCGAGCACGACCCAGTCGAAGCCCGCTCGGCCGAGGAGCTCGACGGCCAGCGGTGACGCGAGATCCGAGAAGGAGCCGATGAGCGTCTCGCCGGCGAGGATCCGGGCTCGAAGGTCGGTCACGAGCCCGATGATGCACGCTTCAGCCGGCGAACGTCGGCTGCCCGGTCACGGCCCGTTGACGAGCCCGGAGGTGTCGACGACCTCGAGGTCGCGGCCAGTGATGACGTCGAGCTCGTGGAGGACGTCGTCGTCGAATCGCGGGTCACTCGCGCCAGTGACATACCAGGGCGACCCGTTATCGGCGAGGATCATCCCGTACGTCTTGAGCGCCTGGGCGATCGCGCGGGCCGTCGGCGACAAGCCCGAGATTCCCACGGAGGCCTTGAGACGGACGCGCAGCCCCATCGGCGGCAATGACGCGGCGCTCGACTCGCCCGCCTGGTGGCGGGCCGGGTAGATGTAGGACGTGCGGGTGCGGTTCGTCGTGAAGCGCAGGGCGTGGCCGATGGTGCCGGCCACGACTTCGTCATAGCGGACGAGCCCAGGGAGGATCGGCAGGCCCGCCGCGTCCGCACTGGTCCAACCGGCGGGTCGCAGGGCGTTCGAGCCGAGGTCCCACGTCGCACCACTGCCGGCATGCCACGTCGAGCCGACCTTGCGGGCGGCGTACAGCTCGAACAGCCGACACGCGTCGCGATCGACCATGAGCAGGTGCCGATCCGAGCCGCCCTCGATGAAGGGCGACCCCGGGATCGGGTAGCCGACACGATCGGACTCGTCCGCGTAATCGAACACGACCGTCGACCGCGCCGTGGCCGCCGACACGACCTGGTACGGGATGCCGTACCCGGCGTACGACCCGAAGTCCATGTGCAGGCCGCGGTCGAGCCCGATCATGGCGATCAGCGTCGCCGAGTCAGCCGCGACACCTCGCCCGTCGATCGGCACGTTCCAGACGTTGGTCATCGGGAAGATCGAGCAGTTCGCTCCCGGCACCGTTGGTCCCCCGGCGGACGGCGCAACCGGGTGGCTCTCGGCGTCCTTCGGGTTCGTACCGGCGATGGCCTCCTCGCCGTCGGGGTACCCGTCGCCGTCGGTGTCGGCGTTGCGTGGGAGCGTCCCACGGGACTGCTCCTGGCGATTGGTCAGTCCGTCCCGATCGGGATCCTCGGACCCGTCGGGCAGCCCGTCGCGGTCGGTGTCCATTCGCAGCGGATGGGTCCCGGCGAGGAACTCCGTGCGGTTCTGGAGCCAGTCCCGATCGGGGTCCTCGCGATCGTCGCGGATGCCGTCCCGGTCGGTGTCGGCCCGGCGCGGGTGGGTCTGGGCGATGTACTCCTGCCGGTTCGTCAGGCTGTCGTGGTCCGGGTCCTCGGAGCCATCCTTGAGCCCGTCCCGGTCGGTATCCGCCCGGCGCGGGTCGGTCAGCGTCATCGTTCTCTCGAATGTGTCGGGCAGGCCGTCGCGATCCGTGTCGCTAGCGGCGGCGACCGCCGGGACCACGCTCGCCGCCATGGCGACGACGACGAGCATGGCCAGCAGGACCCGGCGGCGTGGCATGCGATGGATCATCGGGTAAACGGGTCGGCGACCGGCACCCGCCAGTGGTCCCGCGGCGTCCTGACCAAGGGCCCGGTTCCGAGGCGCACCGGGGCGATGTCCGATGGTGTCGTCGGGTGCAAGCCGGAAGTTCTCGGCCCGCGCGCGACCTAGTCCGGGAACGCCTCGGGGCCACGCTCGCTCAGCTCGCTGGCCTCCCCGGACGCGTCCTCCGCCGGCAGCCAGCTGTAGGGATAGCGATCGTCCTCCAGGCCGGCCGCCTGCTTGGTGATCCGTAGCGGATGGAAGGTGTCGACCATCACGGCGAGCTCCTCGGTCGCCTCCTTGCCGATCGAGGCCTCGGCGGTCCCCGGGTGGGGACCGTGCGGGATCCCGGCCGGGTGGAGGGTGAAGGAGCTGATCCCGACCCCGCGGCGGCTCATGAAGTTGCCGGCGACGTAGTAGATCACCTCGTCCGAGTTGATGTTGCTGTGGTTGTAGGGCGCCGGGATCGCGAGCGGGTGGTAGTCGAACTTGCGCGGCACGAACGAGCAGACGACGAAGTTGCGCCCGGCGAATGTCTGATGGACCGGTGGCGGCTGGTGGACGCGGCCCGTGATCGGCTCGAAGTCGGAGATCGAGAACGCGAATGGCCAAAGGTAGCCGTCCCACCCCACGACGTCGAACGGGTGATGCCGGTAGTGGTAGGCCGTTAGCCGATTTCGCATCTTGACGTGGACCCGGAACTCGCCCTCGTCCGGCCGGGCCTCGACGAAGTCGGGCACTCGGATGTCGCGCTGGCTGAAGGGTGCGTGCTCGAGCAGCTGGCCGTAGTCGTTCCGATAGCGCTTCGGCGCCTCGAGTTCGGAGAACGACTCGAGGTACAGCATGCGCTGCTCACTGCCCTCGTCTGGGACCAGTCGCCAGGTCGTCCCGATCGGCAGGACGAGGTAGTCGCCCGGGCCGTACGGAAGCGGCCCGAATACGGTGTCGAGCAGGCCGCTCCCCTCGTGGACGAAGAGCATCTCGTCGGCCTCGCCGTTGCGATAGAAGACGTTGTCCCCCATCGCCTGGGCCGGCCGGACGACGCCCATGACGAGGTCGCTGTTGAAGAACAGCGGGATCCGACCCGACACCGCGTCTCCGGCCGGCGGAACGCCGGCGGCGTCGATCAGCCGATGGTGGTGATACCCGTCGTCGGCCTCCTCGACGACCACGTCGGCCACGCGCTCGATCTTGTGCGTCTGCGTCGGCGGCACGGTGTGGTACAGCAGGGAGCTACGACCGGTGAATCCCTCGACGCCGAACAGCTCCTCGGCATAGAGCGAGCCATCGGGGGCGCGATGCTGCGTGTGGCGCTTGGGCGGGATGTTGCCGCGTGCAACGTAGAACATCGAGAGACTTGCCTCCCCGACAGCGAGGAGGCAAGTCTACGGCGGCGGTTACCCGTCGACAGCCAAGCCCGGATCACCGGGCCGAGGCCACGCCCTTTTCCTGGAAGCTCGGGGCCAGCGCCGAGGCTGCATAGAACTTGACCGTGGTCAGCATGGCCTGGAACTACGCACGATCGACGTGTCCATCCAGATCGAAGTTGTAGACCCGGCCCTCGACGACGACCACGGCGTCGAAGTACACCGAAGAGGGAGCGATCGCGCCCGCGGCCGCGGGAGCCCCGTCGGCCGTCAGGTATCCCGACTGGCCACCGATGTCGATCCTCGACCATTTGGCGCGATCGGCCGGCGATGCGTAGGCCGTGATCCATTGGTCGGCCGTCTGTCCATCGCTGAGCTGCATCGACGCGCCCGAGAACCGGGCGGCGGTTCCATGGATCTCGTCATTGATCCCGGAGCTCCACAAGTTCGAGCCGATGGTCGTCCACAGGGTGTTGGATGGCACGACCGCCCATCCGGTCGGGTACTTCACCGAGTAGCCGTAGCGACTCGAGGCGAAGGTTTCCGCGAGTGGCGGGGCGACGATCGTCCCCGTCGATGGCGAGACCACTGCGGAACTTGGAGCCGTGGTCGGCGTGGGCGTGGGCGCAGAACGGCCGGCGCCGAGGCCGCCAAGCGCGACCGCGCCGGCGATGACGAGCGCGCCGATCACGGCCGCCGCCACCAGGCGTGCGGGCAGTGTCATCGTTCGGAACCTCCACGGGACATGCCAGTCCCGTTCCTGGGGTGTGGTTTCGATGCGCAGCAGCGCGGCCTCGACCGCGTGCGGCGGCGCCGCGGTGAGACCTTCCTCGATCCACGATCGAGCCGAGCGTTCGAGCGAACGGTCGTCGATCATGCGAGTCGTCCTCCGCGGACCGGGGCTTGCGGCTCGGCCGTAAGGGCATCGCGCAGACCGAGCATCGCGTAGTGCAATCGCGATCGGGCCGTGCCCGCGGGGATCTCCAGCATCGCGGCGATCTCCACGAGCGGCAGCCCGAGGTAGTGGTGCAGGACGAAGACCGACCGCTGGTCGATCGGGAGCCGCCGGAAGGCGCCCTCCAGTTCATCGCGATCGGCAATGGCGGCGCTGCCGTCCGGGGTCGAGGGACCATCCATCGGCAGGATCCGGACGTTCGCGTTCCAGGTACGAGCCCGCTTCGACTCGTCGTAGCAGGCATGGACGAGGATCCGGTGGATCCAGGCCTCGAAGCGATCTGGCTCTCGCAGGCGCGGGAGCTGTCGCCAGGCCAGCACGAGGGCGTTCTGCAGCGCGTCCTCGGCGAGACCGGGGTCGCGCAGGGTGCGTTGGGCGATGGCGTAGAGTCCGTCGCTGACCTGGTGCACCAGGACGGCGAAGGCCTCTCGATCGCCCGTGCGGGCCTGCTCGACGAGGTCTCGATCCACCTCGACCTCCGATCGCCGCGCCCTTGGCGGGGCGGACTACCCACTATGACGGCGTCGATCGGTGAGAACGTTCAGGTCGGCTGCGCCCGGCAGGAGTCGATCGAGGTCGGCGTGCTCCGAACGGCGAGCGCCGAACCCTCCTCAGTCGGCGCCGATCGCTTCGCTCCGGTGCTCCAGCAGCACGACATCGCGCCACCGACCCGTGGCATCGCGACCGATCGACCGTTGCACGCCAACCCGGCGGAATCCGACGCGCTCGTGGAGGGCGAGGCTGACCGCGTTCTCGGCCATGACGCCGGCCAACAGCGTCCATAGACCCACTGCCTCCGAGGCCGTGATGACCGCCTCGAGCAGGGCTCGCCCGATGCCGCGACCTCGCGCGTCGGCGGCGACGTAGACGCTCTCCCAGGCCACGCCCCGGTAGACGCGACGCGCCGAGTACGCCGTCAATGCCACCCAGCCGAGGACCGGGCCGGCACTGATCTCGCGTGCGACGAAGCGGCAGTCGGCGCGATGCGAGCGGTCGAAGTGATCCCAGTCGGGCGCGTCGCGTTCCAGGGTAGCGGCGCCGGTCGCGATCCCCTCGGCGTAGATCCGGCGGACTTCGGGCCAGTCAGCCGGCTCCATCGGTTCCACGGACGTCACGCGGGCGATCCTGTCACTGCGGTCGCGCCGCGACCGGGTTACGGAGCTCCCCCAGCCGATCGATGGCAAGGCCGACCTCGTCGCCGGGCTCCAGATAGCGGCCGAGCGTCGCGTCGCGAACCTCGAGCAGGCAGCCAGTGCCGACTGTGCCACTGCCGAGCAGGTCACCCGGTCGCAGGCGCACGTCGGCCGAGGCACGCTCGACCATCGCGCCGAACGAGAACTGGGCGGTCGACCAGATGCCGCGGCTGGTTTCCGTGCCGTTGACCGTCGCGGACATCGCGAGGTCGTAGCCGGTGTCCGAGCGCGCGTCGGCCAGCTCATCGGGTGTGACCAGCCACGGCCCGATCGATGTCGCGAAGTCCTTGCCCTTCGCCGGCCCCAGGCGGACCGTCGTCTCCTCGCGCTGCAGGTCGCGGGCGGACCAGTCATTCACGATCAGGTAGCCGCCGATCGCCTCCTCGCCACGCTCGGCCGGCAGGTCGTGAACGGGCGTGTCGATGAGCGCGCCGACTTCCAGCTCGTAGTCGAGCTCCTCGCTCCCGCGCGGCGCCCAGATCGGATCGTCCGAGCCGCGGATCTCCGACGTGTTCGAGAAATAGAAGATCGACAGGCGGTACCAGGCCTCCGGCACCTCGCCGCCGCGGCGCTCCCACATCGTGCGCACGTGGCCCTCGAAGGCATAGAAGTCGCGGAACGACGGTGGCCGCAGGATCGGCGGGCCGAACCGGAGATCGCCCGATTCGAGGATCGCGTCGTCATCGTCGGGCTCCCCGCGCGGGACGAATGCCTCCGCCAGGTCCCCCAGGGCCTCGATCCGCAGCCCTCGCGCAAGGTGGTCGTCGAGCGTCGTGACGGGTTGGCGGAACAGGACGGCGTGGTGCACCTTCTCGGGATGAGCGGCGACCGCGCGCCGCCGGGCGACCTCGAGGTCGACCCACCGCCGGGCGGCCTCGTCGAGCGCGGCGGCCAGGCGCCAGGATGCTCCGGCCGGGGCGTGGCGTTCGCGGACATGGGCCAGTCGCATCGTCGATCTAGCCGGATCAGCCGGGCCGGTAGGTCAGGCGCATGGTGCCGTCGAGCACGAGCCGGCCGTCCGCGCCGATCGACCAGGTCCGGACGCCCGCGAGGGCCGCCAGGACGTTCGCCTCGACGCCACTCGCCGGGCGGGGACAGGCGATCCTCGTCGTCGCCAGCGGTCCGAGGTGGAGGGCGGAGCCGTCGACGGTATACGTGCCCGTGAACGTGTTGCACCCCGCGAATCCCGACACGGTCCCGTCTTCCCCGAAGCCGATGTCCGGCACGATGAGCGCAAGGTCCGGGGTGCCACCGAGCTCCACGAGCGACCAGGTCGTGCCACCGAGGTCGGTGATCACGGGCGGCGACCCCGCCGGCCCCGACGCCGCGGGCGCCAAGGCCGCGGATGCGAACGGAGCGACTGAGCCGTTCGACGCCGCCGGCATCGCCACCAGCTCAGCCGCGCCGGTCATGTGCAGCGAGGCGTCCTCGGCCCGACGCCACAGCGTCGCCGCGGACAGCGCCGCATCGAAGGCCACCTCCTGCGCGGTCCGAGCCGGGTCGCAGCCCATCGCCGTCATGGCGGTCACAACGATATGGATGCGCTCACGGTCGGTGAGGAATGAGGCGCTGTAGGTGTTGCAGCCCGTCGTCCCGTGCACGTTGCCATCCTGACCGAAGACCATCGTCGGCGGAGCCCCGGCGATCGTGGCGGCCCCGCCGATCGAGGTGACCTGCCACTCGGCCCCGACGAGGCCGCCGTTCGAGGTGCCGCCGTTCGGGGGGTCGCCCTCCGAAAAGCAACCCGCGGCAACGAGGGCGGCCACGACGGCCATGACGATGACGCGCGCCGGACGTGCCACTCAGAAGGGCTTGAGGACCATCAGGAAGAGGATGAGTCCCAGGCCGCCGTACCCGATCAGCGTGAGCATGCCGCTCGGCGAGCGAGCCAGGATCGCGTCCAGTTCGGCCTGGCCGACCGGCACCGGATCGGGCGCGTCCTTCTTGGTCTGCTGCGTGCGCATGCCAACCGCCTCACGCAGGGTGCCGTAGTAACGGGTCGCCATCAAGTACATCGCGACCGAGATGACGATCAGGAGCGCGAGCGCCACCCAGATCCAGCCCCGCCCAAATGTCCGCCCGCGATGCCGGCCCAGATCCCGGCGACGAGCAGAAGCGTCAGCCCGACGTAGGTGCCCGTGAGGCTCGTGCTCATCAGCTCTAGCAGGGCACGGATCCGGCTGGGCTTGTGCTCCTTGGCGATCTGCAGACTCGCCCACGCCGAGACGCCGTGCGACAGCACGAAGATCAATGCGTCGGCGATGTGCGCGAAGACAAGCCACGGATAGATGTCCACGGGTTCGACCTCCCTCCTGTCGCTCGGGGAGTCTAGGGCGCGGACATCGTCATCACTTCCCACATCAGACAGCAGACCCGCATCTCAGGTCCTTGCCCCGCCATGTTCAGGGCGGCGTCCGATCCGCACGGGGTCCCGATCCGATGGTTCGTCGGAGGAGCCTGACTCATCCTCTCATGACGTTATCAGCCTCGAACCCGAGGCTGTGTGCAGGGGCCGACCGCCGCCAATCGCGACCGGCCAACGACCGAGAGGAAGATGGCCGCCATGCGCACGCATCTGATCGTGGCCAACCAGACTCTGCTGGGCGACACGCTGCGGTCCGAGGTGGTCAGACGACTCGAGGTCGGGCCGGCCCGGTTCCATGTAATCGTGCCCGCGACACCGATCCTCGGGCGATTCACGTGGGATGAGGAGACCGCGGCCGCGGCGGCTCGCGATCGGTTGGATTCCGGGATCCAATGGCTGCTCAGCCTCGGAGCCGATGCGGACGGCGAGGTCGGGGACCGAGACCCCGTCCAGGCGGTGCGAGACGCCATCCGCCGGATCGCCGCCGACGAGGTCGTCCTGTCGACCCTGCCGGCGGGACTCTCGCGCTGGCTCGGCCAGGACGTCCCGAGCCGACTGCGGGACGCCGTCGGGGTCCCGGTCACCGTCGTGACCGAACGCCGCCACGCCACGCTGGCGGGCGGCGCCGCGCGCCGCTGAAGTGACCGCCTCAGCCGGTCGCCCGAGGCACACCGTCGACGCGGGTCACAGGTTCCCGCGCTTCTCCTGTTCGCGCTCGATCGCCTCGAACAGCGCCTTGAAGTTCCCGACCCCGAAGCCGCGCGAGCCGTGGCGCTCGATGATCTCGAAGAAGAATGTCGGACGGTCCTGGACGGGGCGGGTGAAGATCTGGAGGAGGTAGCCCTCCTCGTCGCGGTCGGCCTCGATGCCGAGCTCTTCCAGCGTGTCCATCGGCACACCGACGTCGCCGACTCGATCGGCCAGCGTCGCGTAGTACTCGTGCGGCAGCCCCAGGAACTCAACGCCGTTGTCGCGCAATCGGCGGACCGTGCCGACGATGTCCTCCGTTCGCAGTGCGATGTGCTGGCAGCCCGACGACCGATACCAGTCGAGGTATTCCTGGATCTGGCTCTTCTTCTTGCCCGTGGCGGGCTCGTTGATCGGGAACTTGATGCGGCCGTTGCCGTTGGTCATGACCTTCGACATCAACGCGCTGTAGTCGGTGTGGATGACCTTGTCGTCGTAGTGGATGAGCTGGGCGAAGCCGAGGACGTCGCGATAGAAGTCGACGAACTGGTCCATCTCACCGAGACCCACGTTGCCGACGCAGTGATCGACTTCGAGCAGGCTGAGCCCGCCGGCCGCCCGTGCGGGCGACGTCACCTTGCGGAAGCCAGGGGCGAACGCCCCGTGATAGTCACGCCGGTCGACGAACGAATGGAGCGTCTCGCCATACGTGTGGATCGCGGCCCGGCGGAGCGTCCCGTCCTCGCCTCCATCGAGCTCGGTCGGCTGCATCGCTGACTTGGCGCCGCGTGACGTCGTCTCGTTCCAGGCGGACTCCACGTCCGCGACCGCGAACGCGATGTCGTGCACGCCGTCGCCGTGCTCGCGGACGTGCTCGGCGATCTCGCCGTCCGGGGTTAGGGGCGCGGTGAACACGAACCGGATGTCGTTCTGGACCATCACGTAGCTCGCCCGGTCGCGGACCTTGGTCTCGAGGCCACTGAACGCGACCGGCGTGAAGCCCCACAGCGCGCGGTAATAGGCCGCGGCCTGTCGGGCGTTGCCGACCCAGAACTCCACGTGGTCGATTCCGTCGAGGGGGAGGAAATCGCCGGCCTTCGCGTAGGCGTCGGCATCGACGTGGGCGCCCGCCTGGTTGGCGGCCCCACGGGACAACGTCTCGGTCATGATGCATCTCCGCTGCAGGCGGGTCCGGCCCGCGGGGGCCGTGCACGTCGCACGCGCGGCGGCCGCCCGAAGGCGTCGATCAGTGGCGCCATCCTACGCCTCGCATGCGACACTGGCGACGATGTCCGAGGCGATCGATCGACTCCGCTCGGCCCGCACCGCGTACGCCGACCTGCAGCTGCTGCTCCCCCACCTCGAAGCGGAGTCCTTTTGGGGCGGGCTGTCCGTCCCGGAGCGGTGGCTCCGGCAGTGCCGCTTCTACAAGGAGAAGCTGGAGCGCGTCGATGTCATGGTACCGAACCGGGTCGTCGAAGCGCTGAGCGGCTTGGTGCCGGACTGCGCGGTCGTCACGACGGATGTCGGCCAGAACCAGGTCTGGGTGGCACAGTCCTTCCACACGAAGCCAGCGCAACGCGTGCTCTTCTCGGGCGGCCACGGCTCC
>JBBQRZ010000013.1:0-77812 GCA_038214255.1 Candidatus Limnocylindrales bacterium | reverse complement strand
GTTCGGCCTGCTGACCCGCAACATCCACCGCTGGGCGGCGCACCTGATGGTGTTCTTCGTGTTCCTGCACATGATGCGGGTCTTCTACCACGGGGCGTACAAGCCGCCACGCGAGTTCAACTGGGTCGTCGGGGTCGTCCTGCTGTTCCTGACGATCATGCTGAGCTTCTCGGGATATCTCCTGCCGTGGGACCAGATCTCCTATTGGGCGATCACGATCGGGACGAACTTCGGCTCGTACTTCCCGATCGTCAACACTCCCACGTTGCGCCTCCTCCTCGGCGGCGTCGAGGTCGGCCAGAACACGCTGCTGCGCTTCTACGTGCTCCACATCATGTTCCTGCCCTTGGTCGCGGCCATCTTCCTGGCGGTCCACTTCTGGCGGATCCGCAAGGACGGAGGGATCTCCGGGCCGCTCTGACGCAGAGCCGGGGCCGTAGGTCCCGAGCGGTGCTATCCCGGATGTCCTGCGGCACCTAGCCCCATCAGGGGACTCGTGATTCCGGCATCGGAGGGGGATGCTGGGCGTGTCGCGTCCATTGCGGGGGTCTCGATGACGCGTCCCGCACCTCCATCGGTGCGGGCAAGGCCGCCGCTCCCACCTGTCGGGATCCCGGCCGCCACCTCACGGGCGTCTTGTTCGCCCGTCGATTGGGAGGAGATCCCGTATGCCCCATCGGACTAGCCGTTTCGCCGCGTTCGTCGCGGTCGCGCTGGCCGCTGCCCTGCTGCCGAGCACGGTCGTCGCGGCCGGCGGAACGATCGTCAAGGTCAACCAGACCGATCTCGGGGGCCATTGGTCCCTTCAGACCCTCGCCGACGGGACCGGCAACTTCGTGACCGGGCCTTCGACCCCGCCATACGGGACCGGCAGCTTCGAGATGACCACGTCTACCGTCGACGGGAAGTCGACCCTGTTCACCGACCTGTGGAGCAGTCGCCCGTTGAGCGACATCACGGGCCTCGACTACTGGACTTACCGAGACGCGAGCTCGACCTCGCCGAGCTACGTGGCACCCTCGATCAATATTGCGATCTTCACGAACGCCGACGGTCCCGGCACCGGCTTCGCCACGCTCGTGTTCGAGCCGCTGTACGCGTTCGGCGACGACGCGATCCATGACGGCGAGTGGCAGAACTGGGACACCTTCGCCCCGACCCAGACCGGGTTCGCCGGTGGATGGTGGGTCACCCGCCAGGTCGGCACGCTGTGCCCGCAGGCTTGCTATGCCGACTTCGCCACCATCCTGGCCAACGCCCCGGACGCGACGATCCTCGCGGTCGGCCTCAACGTCGGGCGCGGTCCAGCGAGCTTCGTGGGCGCCGTCGACGGCCTGAGTCTCACCAGCAACGATGGGACGACGACGTACGACTTCGAGAACCTCGACCAGACCAAGGACGGCTGCAAGGATGGCGGATGGCAGGACTTCCACGACCCGGTGTACAAGAACCAGGGCCAGTGCGTGAGCTTCTACGCCTCCGCGAACCGCCAGGGCCCGAAGCCCAAGGTTGCCGCCGCCAAGGCCGAGCGCCAGGCCGCGAAGGCCACCTCCCATCAGGCCAAGGCCACGACCCATCAGGCCAAGGCGATCACCCACCACAGCTCGACCCACGCCACGGCCAACCATGGCAAGGGGAAGGTCCCCAAGTCGCGCGGCGGTTCGAAGAAGTAGCCCCGACCGCCACCCATCGGGCCTCCGCGGCCCCACCAGCGATCCCGTTCGAACGCCTCGCCACATCGGCGAGGCGTTCGTTCATGCCCGGCCCGCCAAGCGGGTCCGGGATGCGGCATGGAACGCCAGAAGTGGTGCCTGCCGGCACCGCGTGCATGGACAAGTCAGCGCCAGCTGGACCACATTGACCCCCGCAGCGGGAGGCATTCGGGACAACCCCGTCCCCCGACCGCCACGGCCGCACTGACCGACGGCGAGCCTGACCCGCGACTCCGGGGGAGGAGGAGTCCTGCATGGCTCTCACGCGTCTTCCCCTGCGCGTCGTCGCGGTCGCGATCGTCCTGATCGCGAGCATGCTCGCGCCGGCAGCGGCCGCGGCCGGATCCCATCCGTGGGTCGTGGTCGCGAAGCACCTCCACAGCCCGCGGCCTGTCGATGGGCCCTGGCGACATCCTGTACATCGCCCAGTCCGGCGACGCGACCCACTCTGGCTCGATCCTCCAGGTCCGTAACGCCTCCTCGCTCCACCCGACGAAGCGGACGATCGCCAGCGGCTTCGTCTCCCTGGGCAGCGGGCAGGAGTTCGAGAGCATCGACGGCATCTCGGTCATCGGCCGGGGCGTGAACACGAGGATCTACGCCCAGATGGGCAACTCGCCGCAGGCCACCGGCAACCCGGCCTCGGGCGCGCTACTCAAGGTCCGCCTCAGCGGGCGACGATCGACGGTCGCGAACGTCGGCGAGTTCATGTACCAGTGGACCAATGACCACAAGGCCCTCTGGAATGAGTTCCCCGATTCGAACCCGTATGGCGTCCTGGCCGTGCCAGGCCACGTCTACGTGACCGACGCCGGCGCGAACACGCTGAACGAGGTCAAGGCTGACGGGACGATCAAGGTCCTCGCCTACTTCCCCAATTCGCCGATCCGCGATGCGATCCCGACGTGCGTCGCCCGCGTCCGGACGGCGCCCTGTACATCGGCACCCTGGGCTTCGTGGAGGGCGTCTTCCTCGGCATGCCCGTCGCGAAGGTGTATCGGGTGGATCCGCGTCAGGCCAACCTGGCCGACCCGACCGCCACGCCGATGACCGACTGGGCGACCGGCCTGTGGCCGATCAACGGCTGCACCTTCGGCAAGAACGGCGCGTTCTACGCGTCACAGATGGTGACGCGCGCTGCGCCAGCGTTCCAGGACCAGCACGGTGACGTCGTGAAGATCCCGTGGGGCCATCCGGACCGGCACATCTCGCTGACCGGCGGCACGCTGTCCTGGACGGCCGGCGTGGCCGTGGGGCGCAACGGCTCCGTCTACGTCTCGGACGGGACGGCGTTCGTGCCCGAGGGACGGGTGGTCCGCCTCACCCACCACTGAGCCTCGGCAGCCAGGACCACTGCGAAGGGGCGGCCCGCCGGGTCGCCCCTTCGGACGTCTGGTTCAGCGCACGCCGACGAGCGGACGAATAGCTCGATGGTCCTGGGATGCACTCATTCCCTTCTGAGAAAACATCGACTACCCTATGCACCGAGGCCCGGAGGCATCAGGCGCCTCGAAACGAACCGCACATCCGGGATAAGCGATGACGGACAGTCACCTGGAAGCTCGACCAGACGAAGCACGCCGCGCGCTCGTGCTCCACGATCGCCCGCTGGTCGTGGACCTCATCCAGCTGACGCTGAATCACGGCCTGTTCGTCGTTCGGGGTGCGGGCAGCCTGGCAGAGGCGGAAGCGATCCTGGCCGATTGGCGCCCGCACATGACCGTGGTCGACATGGACCACGACGACAGCACCGCCCTGCTCCAGCGGCTCGGGGCCTCGAACAACCTGACGAGAAGTGTGACGCCGGTGCTGGGTCTGACTCGACGCGGCGACCTGAAGACGAAGCTCAGGGCGTTCGATCTCGGGGTCGACGACATCCTGACGATGCCCTTCTCGCCAGAGGAGTTGCTCGCGCGATCCATCGTCGTCACCCGACGGGCCTCGGGAACCGATCGGCCGATCATTCCGACGATCACGCTCGGCGAGATCGAGATCGACATCGTCAATCGCCAGGTGCGGGCCGGTCAATCGGTCGTGCACCTGAGCGGCATCGAACAGAGCCTGCTGTACCTCCTCGCCAGCCGTGCCGGGCGCGTCGTTACCAGGGAAGAGATCCTGGACGCCATCTGGGGTACCGACTTCGTCGCTGAAAGCAACATCGTTGATCGCCATGTCCGAAGTCTGCGCATCAAGCTGCAGAACGACTATCGGCATCCGCGCTTCATCGCCACCGTCTCCGGCGTAGGCTATCGATTCATCCCGACCTTCTCCAACAAGGGATGGGACGCCGGGCAGGACCAGGGCGAAGACCCGCTCCACTGAGGGTCAGGCGAGCTACGACGTCGCGGGGTCGTGGCCGGCGAGATGACGGGCCGTCACGAGGCGGCGGCACCCCGGGCGCCGAAGGCATAAACCTCATGACGTCTCGTCATGACAGGGTGCCGCCGAAACCACACATTGGCGCATATCTCCGGTACGTCTGCGGAATCGCGCGGGCGCTGAAACGGCGAGTTCCACAGATGGCCGAACTCGTTGTTGTCATCCGGACGAAAGGCGACGCCGAGTGGGCATTCGCTACGGCGGTCGGACTCCAGGACGAAACTGATCCTCGAGCTCGCCAGCGCCCGTCAGCGCGTCCGTGGGTGTGGCCTGGATGGTCACTCCCCGCCGACCGCCCGTGGCGCGGCGATCGTCACGCCCAGGGCTGGGCCCCGCGGCGGTGCATCGATCCAGTCGCGCGCCTGAACAGGGGAGCGACGGCAACTGCGTAGGAGAACGGACATGGCACAACACGCATCGATCCCGCGGCGGAGCAGTCGGCCACGGGGACGGCCGCTCCGGATCGCCGCCATCCTCGCCGGCGTCGGCTTCCTGGTCGCTGGCTGCGGCACGAACTCGGGCAGCACCGCCCCCGGCGGATCGGCCGCGCAGGCGCCGGCGGTCAGCCCGGCTGCCTCGGTCGGCGGAACGCTGACCGTGTGGGCCATGGGCAACGAGGGCGTGAAGCTCAAGGACCTGGCTGCGACGTTCATGAAGGACAACCCGGGCACCACGGTCAACGTGACGCCGGTCGATTGGGGCCAGGCCGTCGCCAAGCTCCAGACGGCGATCGCGGGACACCAGACCCCCGACGTGAGCCAGATGGGCACCGACATGATGGGTCAGTTCGCCGCGACCCAGGCGCTCGAGCCGGTTCCCGCGAACTTCCAGCCGAGCACGTTCTTCGAGAGCGCCTGGAACACCAACATCGTCAACGGGACGGTGTACGGGGTGCCCTGGTACGTGGAAACGAGGCTCCTGTACTACCGAACCGACATCGCGAAGAAGGCCGGCATCACCGCACCGCCCGCCACGTGGGACGACCTCACCGCGATGGCCAAGGCGATGCAATCGAAGGGCGGCGCCAAATGGGGTATCTCGTTGGGCACGAAGAACGGGCAGGAGTACATGCCGTTCCTGTGGTCGAACGGCGGCGCCGTCATGGACGCCCAGGGCAAGTTCCAGCTGAACAGCCCGCAGGCGGTCGAGGCTCTGACCGAATACGAATCCTTCTTCAAGGCGGGCCTCTCGCCGAAGTCGGTGCCTGAGGGATTCGACATCACGCCTGCCTTCGTGGCCGGCACGCACCCGATGTTCTTCTCCGGCCCGTGGCACCTCGGTCTGATCAGGAAGGCGGGCGGCGCCGGCTTCGACGGTAAATGGGCGATCGCGCCGATGCCGAAGAAGGTGACCGCGACGTCGTTCGTGGGTGGCGGCAACATGGTCGTCTACAAGGACAGCAAGAACAAGGATCTCGCCTGGAAATTCGTCCAGTACCTCAGCGATCCCAAGACGCAGGTCGCCTGGTACGCGGACGTGACCGACCTGCCGGCCGTCAACGCAGCATGGGACGATCCCTCGCTCAAGAGCGACAAGAACGTGGCGATGTTCGGCGAGCAGCTCAAGACGACCGCGGCTCCACCGGCGATCTCAACCTGGAGCGAGGTCGCGGACGCGTTGAACTCGACGCTCGAGAAGATGACGACCGGCAGCATGGAACCGCAGGCGGCCGCCGACGAGATGCAAAAGGAGGCCGAAAAGATCGGGACGGGCGGCTGACGTGACCGTTCCTGCCCTCGCCCAGCGGCGCAGAACGACAGAGGCGACCTCGGTCGCCTCTGTCCGTCGCTGGCGAGAGGATCTCACGGGCTGGGCGTTCGCCGCCCCCTTCGTGATCCTGTTCGGCCTCTTTCTGGCCCTCCCGATCCTCGCCTCGTTTCTGCTGAGCTTCACCAGCTTCGGGCTGCGGGATCTCGCGAGCCCGATCGGCACGACGTTCGTCGGACTGAAGAACTACCTGGACCTGTTCAGCGATGCGAAGTTCTGGACGGCGCTGTTCAATACCGTCTATTTCGTGGTTGTCGGCGTGCCACTCACGCTGGCGATCGGCCTGCTCATCGCCAATGCGCTCAACCGGGGTGTGACGAGGTTCCGGACGGCGTTCCGGGTTGGCTACTACCTGCCGGTCATCACGAGCATCGTCGCGATCGCTGTCGTCTGGCGGTTCCTCCTCAACCCCGACGTTGGCCTGATCAACATGCTCCTGAGTGGGCTCGGGATCAAGGGCCCGGCGTGGCTGGCCGACCCGGTCCTGGCGATGCCTTCGATCATCGCGATGGCGGTCTGGCGCAACCTCGGCTTCGCCATGGTCGTTTTCCTGGCCGGTATGCAGGCGATCCCGGCCACGCTCTACGAGGCGGCCGCCATCGACGGTGCCGGTCGCTGGCAGGCGTTTCGGTTCGTGACCATTCCCATGCTCCGGCCGACGATCCTGTTCATGACCGTCATCACCACGATCGGCTACCTGCAGCTGTTCGAGGAGCCGTTCGTCATGACCGGCGGTGGGCCGCTCGACAAGACGCTGTCGGTGACGATGTACATGTACCAGCAGGGATTTACCTTCTTCCACCAGGGCTTCGCCTCGGCGATCGCCTACGTCCTCTTCGTCATCGTCGCGATCGTCGCGTTCCTCCAGTTCAAGTTCCTCCGGTCGGACACGTGAGCGGCGTGCAGCGATGACGGCCGTGCCCGCTCCGGCCCCCGTTCCCGCGGCGGCATCGTCGCGCGCCGGTCCAGGCGGCGGCCGGACCGCGTCGAGCACGTGGAGTTACGTCTTCCTGGTCGGTGGCCTCGTGCTCATGGTCGGGCCGTTCCTGTGGATGGTGCTGGGCTCGATCAAGCCGGAGGTCGACTTCCTTCAGGCCCAGCCGACGCTCCTGCCGTCGGCGCCCACGACGGCCAACTATGGTCGGCTGTTCGATCAGCTTGACTTCCCGCGGTTCTTCTTCAACTCGTCGGTCATCGCTCTGGCCGTGACCGTCGGCAACCTCGTGTTCTGCCCGATGCTCGGCTACGCGCTGGCCAAGCTGCCTTGGCGTGGCAAGCGCGTGATCATGGGACTGGTCCTGGCCACCCTCATGGTGCCCGCCGGGATCACGCTCATCCCGAACTTCATCCTGATGAGCAATCTCGGGTTGGTGAACACGTACCCAGGCCTGATCCTGCCGTTCCTCGCCGGGCCCTTCGGCGTGTTCCTGATGCGCCAGTTCATGTTGGGTGTCCCGGACGAGCTGCTCGAGGCGGCGCGGATGGATGGCGCCAACGAGTTCCGGATCTTCCTGTCCGTGGTCATGCCGATCGCCACCCCCGTCCTGGCGACGCTCGGCATCCTCACGTTCCTGGGGAACTGGAACAGCTTCATCTACCCGCTGGTCATGGCCACGGAACCCCAGATGTACACGCTGCCGGTCGCCCTGGCCACGTTTGCGACGGGCCAGTACCAGGCGGACCACGGGATGCTCATGGCGGGCTCGGTGATCCTCGTCGTGCCCGTGCTGATCGTTTTCATCCTGTTCCAGCGCTGGATCACCGAGGGGATCGCCACAACCGGCCTCAAGGGCTGAGCCGTTCGACGAGCGTGAGCGCGCTCGGGACATACCACGGGAGAACTCGAATGATCACTCGGCGGCGCGTTCACCGACCCATCGCTTTCCTCATTGGAGTGCTCGCTGCGGCGCTAACGCTGCCGACGATCGCGCTGGCCGTCGAGAGACCCTCGAATCCGTCTGCTGACGCAGCTGGCATCCGCCTCGCGGCCCTGGATCCCGGGCAAGCACAAGGGCTCCTCCGCTACGCCCGCGATACGTGGGCGTCCATGGTTGCGATGACCGACAAGAAGAGCGGCCTGCCTGCCGACAGTCTCAAGGCCGATGGGACCGCCAGCGTCCAGACGTCGACCACGAATATCGGCGCCTACCTGTGGAGCACCCTTGTCGCCGATCGGCTGGGCATCATCAAGCACAAGGAAGCGGTAACTCGGCTCGACCGGACACTGACCACGCTGGCGGGCATGGAACGTCACCAGCCAAGCGGTCAGTTCTTCAACTGGTACGACCATACGACGGGGGCGAAGCTCACCGCCTGGCCGCCCACCGGTGAGCCGCTCACGCCGATCCTGTCGTCCGTCGACAACGGCTGGCTCGCAACCGGTTTGCATGTCGTCGCCACAAGCGTGCCCGAGGTCTCTACCAAAGCCAAGGCGCTGTTCGACAGCATGGACTTCGGCTTCTACTACCGGCCGGCCGTCAACCGGATCGCCTTCCACGTCGTGCCCTCCACCGGTGAATCGCCGTGCTGCTACGACACGATCGTGAGCGAGAGCCGGATCGCGAGCTACATCGGAATCGCCACTGGCAAGCTCCCGACCAAGGAGTATTTCGGGGCCTGGCGGACGTTCCCGGAGACTTGCGATTGGAGCTGGCAAGAGACCAGGCCCAGTGGATTCCATCGCACCTATCTCGGCATCGACGTCTTCGAGGGTGCCTACGCGTATGACGGCATGCGGATCGTCCCCGGCTGGGGCGGCAGCATGTTCGAAGCCCTCATGCCTGCCCTCTTCGTGCCGGAGGACACCTGGGGGCCCAAGAGCTGGGCGGTCAACCACCCCCTGACCGTGGCTGCCCAGATCCACCACGGGCTAGTCGAAGCCGGGTACGGCTATTGGGGCGTGTCCCCCTCGAACATCCCTGAAGGGGGCTACAACGCCTACGGCGTGGACGCGATCGGCATGAACCCGGGCGGCTACCCGTCGAACGAGGACAACACGCTGGTCGATCACGGCGCTCCTGGCTGCCCCGGCCGTGACCCCGTGCCCGACCCGCCACCATCGGCGTACACGAACGGCGTCATCACCCCGCACGCGTCGTTCCTCGCACTGCACTGGGCGCCGAACACCACGCTCGCCAACCTAGTCAAGCTCGAACACGACTTCGCGATCTACGGCAAGTGGGGATTCCGTGATTCCGTGAACGTCCAGACCGGCACCGTCTCGGATTCATACCTGTCGCTCGACCAGGGCATCGTCATGGCTTCGATCGGGAATGCGCTCGGCGGTGACATGCTGCGCAACGCGTTCGCGACCCAGCAGTTCCGGCAGGCCCTGCAGCCGGTGATCTCGATGGAGCAGTTCAACGCCGGTCCACGCGACCGCGCCATCCATGTCGATCAGCCCTAGAGCCCGATGCCGATGCGGAGCCCTTCCCGTGTTCGGTTCCGAGGCTTGACCGCGCCGCCCGGGCAGCCCCAGCCCCTGCCCGGGCAGCTCGGCGCCCCGCGTGCCCGGGGGTAATGCCGCTTTGGAGACCAGGCAACATTCTGCGAGCTCCGCGCGGATCGCGTGGTTCGCGACGCTCGGCGCCCAGGTCGAACGCGACCGCGCGGCGGCACCGATCTCGCTTCCGCCCCCGTCGGATGTTCGGGCCCAGCGAGGGCGGGGCCAGGTCACGATCGATTGGTCGTCTGTCGCGGGGGCGGCCGGCTACCTCGTCCACCGCAGCGAGACTGCCGACGGTCCGTTGGAGCCGATCGACCAGGAAAGCGGTGACCTTCTCGCCGTCCCGCACGGCCCATACCTGGACACGACGGGCCCGTCTCAAGCGGAGGCTTGGTACGCCATCTCGAGCGTGTCGACGATCGAGGCGGACGGAGCCGTGCTCTCGTTACCGGTTGCCTCGATCGCGGGCGCGACAGACGGGGCCGTCAGCATCCAGGTCGATGCAGCCCACGTCCTCGGTCGCGTCGCCCGACCCTGGCGCCCGATCATCGGTTCCGAACACCTCGCGCTTCTGCTCCGCGGTCCGGGGCCGGGCGGCCGAAATGTCGGCGCGGAGCTGGCCGAGGCCTTTCGCATCGTTCGGCGCGAACTCGGCGTCGAGGCCGTTCGGGCGCATGCGATCCTCGACGACACGCTCGCCGTCTACCGCGAGACGGCCGATGGCCCGACCCACGACTTCTCGAGGGTGGACGAGGTCATGGACCGGCTGCTCGACACCGGCCTTCGGCCGATCGTCGAGCTCTCGTTCATGCCGCGCGAGCTGGCGAGCGAGCCCGATGCGACCGTGTTCGGGTACGGGGCGATCATCTCCCCGCCGCGCGACTTCGACCGTTGGGCGGCTCTCGTCCGAGACCTCGTCGCTCATTTTGCGGACCGGTACGGTCGCGATGAGGTGCGCCACTGGGCGTTCGAAGTCTGGAACGAGCCGAACCTGGGCCTCTTCTGGTCGGCCGCTGAGTCCGACTATCTCCGTCTGTACGAGGCAAGCGCCGTGGCGGTCAAGTCGGTCGATCCGACCTTCCGGGTCGGCGGCCCGGCGACGGCCGCCGCTGGATGGATCGACGACCTGCTCGACTACTGCCGGGCCCACAACCTGCCGCTCGACTTCGTCTCGACGCACACGTACGGCATGCCGCCGCTTGACCTGCGTCCGATCACGGCCCGTTTCGATCGCGCGGACCTGCCGCTATGGTGGACGGAATGGGGCGTCAGCTCGCGCCACGGCGCGCTGATCAACGATGGCGTGTGGGCGGCGCCGCTCGTCGCGCGCGGCATGCGCTCGGCCGCCGCCCGCCTCGATGCGCTGGCGTACTGGGTCGCATCGGACCACTTCGTCGAGCTCGGCGAAGCGCCGACCCTCTTCCACGGCGGGTTCGGGCTGCTCACGATCGGGAATCTGCGCAAGCCGCGGTTCTGGGCGATCGCCATCCTGGAACGGCTCGGGGACGACGAGCTCGCGTGCGAGATCGATGGCGACGGTGCCGGCTCGCTGGTCGAGGCATGGGCGTCCAGCGATCCCGACGGCCGCGTCGCGATCGCCCTGTGGAACGGAACGCTCGACCAGTCGAAGGCGGCCGGGGACGCCGCGCTCGATCGGTCCGTGAACGTCACCGTCACGGGGTTGGGAAGCGCGAGCTACGAGCTTCTGCACCACCGGGTCGACGTTCACCACTCGAACATCCTGCAGGCCTGGGACCGTCTCGGTCGGCCTGACTGGCCCGATGACGCCGAGTGGACGCGTCTGCACGCTGCCGATCGCCTCGAGGCGCTCGAGCCGCCACGGCAGGTTCGCGCCGAGCACGGCCGCTTCGAACTGGAGTTCCAGCTGCCCATGCCGGCGATATCGCTCGTCGAGCTAGCACCGAGCGGACGCGCGAAGGAGCGTGTCGGCCATTCGTGACCAGCCGCCGCTGATCGCGACCGAGCTGCGAAACCCGTCCGGTCTGGCGATCGAGCTCCTCGAGAACGGTTCGCTCTTCGCGATCCGCCACGGCGACGTCCTGGTCAACCAGGTGCTCGGAAGTCCGGTCGAAGGGGCGATCGGCAATCTCTATGTTAGACGTCGGACCCGAGCGGGCGTAACGTCCTTCCCCCTGCTTGGGCCCGCGGCCCCGAGCCGTTTTCGGGCCTCGGACGATGGCGCCGCATGGGCGGGATCGGTCGAAGGGCTCGACTACTCGTGCACGCTCCGCCTGGCCCCGACGCAGCCGACCTGGTTCTGGACGATCAGGCTCGCCAACGCCACCGACCGCCGGCTCAGCGTCGATGCCGTGCTCGCCCAGGACCTGGGGATCGCCCACGAGGCGGCCGTCCGGAGCAGCGAGCTGTACACGAGCCAGTACATCGACCACACGATCCTCGAGGACGAGGATCTCGGCTTCCTGATCTGCTCGCGACAGAATCTGCCCCAGGGCACGGCGTTTCCCTGGATCATGCACGGCTGTCTCGAGGGCGCCGTCGGCTTCCTGACGGATGGGTTCCAGTTCTACGGCCTGGGTTACAAGGCATCGAACGTCCCGGCCGCGCTCGGTCGAAGGACGCTGTCGAATCGGAACTACCAGTATGAGTTCGCGCTGCCGACGCTCCAGTCGCGTCGGCTGTCGCTCGCGCCGGGAGCGACGGGCGAGATCACGTTCTTTGCCGCCTTCGCGGCCCATCACCCGGCGGCCTCGGGCGCCGCGGACACGCGCTGGGCGAGGGCCTCCAGAACGACATTTCGGCGCCTTCGTCCGGCCGCGATCGACGGCCCGTCACGCCACCGCCCGGCCGGCCTGTTCGATGCGCCGGTCCTGTTCGAGAGCCACGACCTCGGATCGGCGGACCTCGATCGCCTTGTCGGCGCCGAGCGGCGTCACGTCGAGCGGCGGGACGGCACGCTCCAGTCGTTCTTCCACGGGCGCCAGCAGCACGTCGTGATGAAGGCGAAGGAGCTCGTCATGGAGCGACCAACCGGGCACATCCTGCGCTCGGGGTGCGATCTGCTCCCGAGCGACGATATCCTGTCGCTCACCGCGTGGATGTTCGGGGTCTTCGGCTCCCAGCTGGTGATCGGCAATACATCGTTCAACAAGCTTCTCAGCGTCTGCCGCAATTCGCTCAACGTGCTCAAGGCCAGCGGGCAGCGGATCTTCCTCTGGACCGACCGGGGTTTCGAGCTGTTGGGCCTGCCGTCCGCCTTCGAGATGGGCCCGAACAGCGCGCGCTGGATCTACCACGACGATCGGATCACCGTGACGATCCTGGTCGCGACGTCGCTCGACGCACCGGTCTGTCGCCTGACCGTCGATGTCGAGCGGGGCGGTCCGCTCGAGCTCCTCATCACCCACAACGTCGTCCTCGGCGAGAACGAGTACGACCCGCTGGGACGAGTCACCGTGGACGCCGCCAACGCCCGCGTCGAGCTGGGCCCCGCCCCTGAGCAGTCGGTGAACTTACGTTATCCGGAGGCGACGTTCTTCCTGGTTTCGCCCGACTCCGGGCAGATCGACGCGATCGGCGGCGACGGGCTGCTCTACGCCGACGGCGTGGACCGGGGCGGGGCGTACGTCGTCGTGAGGACCAAGCCGGTCAAGCGGTTCTCGCTCGTGCTGACCGGCAACGTTCTGAGTGCCCGACGGGCTGGGGAGCTGGCGACCGTGTCGAGCCGCGTCCCGGATCCCCGCGGGCCGGATCCCGATGCGCACCTCGAGCGAGCGACAGCCGACTCGTGGTCGGGACTCGCCCCGCGGACGACCCTGGGAGGCGCCACCGGGCGTTGTGCGGACGATCTGACCCGGCTGAATGACCTGCTCCGATGGTACGTCCACGACGCGATGATCCACTACACGACGCCGCACGGACTCGAGCAGTCCAGTGGCGCTGCCTGGGGCTTGCGCGACGTCTGCCAGGGTCCCGTCGAGCTCCTCGTCGCCACGGCCAACCTTGGCCCGCTGCGAGACGTGCTCCGGATCGTCTACGAGCACCAGTACAGGCGGACCGGCGACTGGCCGCAATGGTTCATGTTCGACCGATACCGCGAGGTGCAGGCCCCCGAGAGCCACGCCGACGTCATCCATTGGCCGATCAAGGCATTGTGCGACTTCATCGAGGCGAGCGGTGACGTCTCGATCCTCGACGATCAGGTGGCCTACACCGACGACCGGACCATGGCGGTCACGACCGAGACCGAGAGCATTTTCGCGCACACCGAGCGGCAGGTCGCGAGGATCGAGCGCGATTTCATCCCGGATACGGCGCTCCCAGTATTCGCCGGCGGCGACTGGGAGGACACCCTCCAGCCGGTCGACCCGGCGATGGCCCGTCGACTGGTCAGCGCCTGGACGGTCGAACTCGCCTACCAGACGCTCGACCGCTACCGGACGGCCTGCGATCGGGCGGGACGGGGCGCCATGGCGGATCGGCTGGCGGCCCTGTGTGCCCGGATGCGGTCCGACTTCAATCGCTACCTGCTACCCGACGGCGTGGTTGCCGGGCTGGCCCATTTCGGGCCCAACGGCGTCGAGTACTTCCTCCACCCGCGCGATCGCAAGACCGGCGTTGACTACCGGCTGCTGCCGATGACGCGGGGCATCATCAGCGGGATGTTCAGCGTCGAACAGGCGCGTCGGCACGTCGCGCTGATCGAGCGCCACCTCACCTTTCCCGACGGCGTGAGGCTGATGAACCGCCCAATGGAATATCACGGCGGGACATCGCGCTACTTCCAGCGAGCCGAGACCGCGGCCAACTTCGGGCGGGAGGTCGGGCTCCAGTACGTCCACGCCCACATCCGGTACATCGAGGCGATGGCCAGGATGGGTCGGCCTGTGGAGGCATTCAGAGGGCTGCTGGCGGTCTGCCCGATCCGGCTTGATCTCGACGTTCCCTCGGCCCTGCCGCGCCAGAGCAATGCCTTCTTCAGCAGTTCGGATGCCGCGTTCATGGACCGCAGGCAAGCGAGCCGTCAGTTCGGTCGGATCAAGACCGGGCGGGTGGGCGTCAAGGGTGGCTGGCGGGTCTACTCGAGTGGGCCCGGCATCTATGTCAACCAGTTGATCTCGAATGTGCTCGGGGTGCGAACGTCCTTCGACGACGTGGTCCTCGACCCAGTTCTGCCGAGGCGTGCCGATGGACTGACGTTCGATTTCGAGTACGAGGGCCGCCCGCTCCGCTACCTCTACCAAGTCGTCGGCGACGGCTTCTCACCTCGAGAGGTCCGCATCAACGGGCGGCGGTTGCCGGGGGACAGATACACGGACAATCCTTACCGGCCGGGCGGCATGCTCATCTCGAGACGCGCCTTCGGCCAGGCGCTCGATCGGGACGAAAACTTGGTGGAGATCGTCATCTGATGGATCCCGCCGGCTGCGTGCGGCAGACCTCGGCCCTCAGGATGACGGACCGTCATGACGACGTGGCCCTCGGCCACCAAACTCGCGATTGAGCGGCCGTCGCCCGTCCAACTCGTCGGTCGCGCCATCCTGCAGGGTGGGTCCCGTCTGAGGGCGGCTTGCCCATTCTTCGCTGTCGATGCCCTGCGTCCGCGCTGAGCGGCGCCGGGGAGGTCGGGACGGCATCCATGGGGAGAGGGAGCGTCGACATGGCACTGTCTGATGCGGCTGGCCCCGGGGTAGTCGCGACCCGTTCAGGGTCCCGCGTCGGAGGGTGGCTGATCCAGCACCTGGCCGAAGTCCGGCCGCAGGACGACCCTGCCATCGCCAGCCCATTGGGCGAGGTGCGCGACCACCTGGCGACGGAGTCGCTCGGGCGTCGCCACCTGACGCTCGTGCTCCCGGTCCAGCCCGTGGACGACCGACCCGCGCCGATGGTCGCGATTCGCGACGTTCTGACGACCTGGCGTGCGGCGGAGCGAGAGCTCAATGAGCTCCCCGAGGGCAGCCCCGACTGGTTTCGCGTCAACGCCGAGCTAACCGGCTTCCGCAACGCATACCACCGGCTGTTCAACGATCGAATCGCGCAGGATCGGCCACCGTTACGACTCGCGGAAGGCTGGTTGATCGACCCGAGATAGTTTGCGGTGGGTGCGCGCGCCGCCTCGCCAGGCACATGACGAGCCGTAATGACGGCGCGGCGCTCATTCAGCACACTCGCAACGCGGATGGCACGGCGCCATTCGCTTGTTGTCTAAGGAGACCGCTCCAGCTCGTCCATCCGGGTAGGTGATTGCCATGCGTCGTTCCCTCGTCATCCTAATCACCAGTGGGCTCCTGCTCCTCGGTTCGCTCGCGTTCGCGACCGGCGCGAGCGCAGCGACGATCGGCTCGACCACCAGCTGCAGCAATGGCTCCCCGGACACCGCCGGCCTGGGCTTGATCTGCCGCGTCTGGATCGTCAACCGGATCACCGGCAGCGGCGGGTCGGCGACGGTCAGGGTCCGCGAGTGTCATGGCGCTGCGGGCGCCCCGACGGCGGCCTGCAAGACGACGGTTCGGACCCTGACTCAGCCCGTCACCAGGGTCACCCAATGCAACAGCGTGCTCAACGGCGGCGGCGGCACGCTGCGCTGCAGCGTCAGTGTCACGAACAATTTCGTGAACCTCGCCACCGGCAAGACGGCCGCCACGATCAACCAGTGCGTCCGCTCGGGCGGCGGCATCGCGAACGACTGCGATCCCTTCCCAGCCCACACAACCAACGCGACGATCACCCAGTGCAACGGCTCCGCGAATGGCGGGACCCTGGTTCAGCTGAAATGCACGGCCAGCGGGACGAAGCCGTCTTCGAACGGTGTGCGGATCAACCAGTGCAACGGCTCGGCCAACGGCGGCGGCTCCCTGGTCATCTGCTCGGCGAGGATCGTCAACAACCGGGTTGCCGCGTCGACGACCGGCGGGTCGACGACGACCGGACCGACACCACCGGCGACCGATACGGTCGCAACCACAACCGACGTTCCCAGGTCCGGGACGAGCCCGCTCGGCCTGATCGGGATCTTCCTGTTCGCCCTGGTCGCCGTCAGCTGGCGACCGATCAGACGAGGAGGAACACCCCGAGCGTGATGAGCCAGACCGACCACGCGATGTAGGCGATCGGCACGATCGTGCCGGCCATTGGCCAGCCGTCCTTCTCGTTGGGCCGTCGTGCCTTCCTGGCGACGGGCCGCGATCACCGTCAGGCCGTACTCGATGGGGCCCACAGGTTGATGCCGCTCTCGGTCGCGTGCCGATCGATCTCGGCCAGCTCGGCGGCGTCGAATGCAAGCTTGTTGAGGGCCTTGAGATTGTCCTCGAGCTGCGCGACGGAGCTCGCGCCGACGAGCGCCGACGTGACCCGCGGATCGCGCACGATCCAGGCGAGGGCCATCTCGGCGAGCGTCTGTCCGCGCCGCTTCGCGATCGCATTGAGCGCCCGGACCTTCGCGCGGTTCTCCTCGCTGAGCATGTCCATCTCGAAGGACTTGCCCTCGGTGGCCCTCGAGCCTGCCGGAACACCTTTGAGATATCGGTCGGTCAGGAGTCCCTGGGCGAGTGGCGAGAACGCGATCATCCCGATGCCTTCGCGCCCGAGGACGTCGAGCAGCTCGCCCTCGACCCATCGGTTGAGCATCGAGTACGACGGCTGGTGGATCAGCAGCGGCGTCCCGAGGCCGCGCAGGATCTCATGTGCCTGGGTGGTTCGGGCGGCGGAGTACGAGGAGATGCCGACGTACAGGGCCTTGCCCTGGCGGACGGCCGAGTCGAGGGCGCCCATCGTCTCCTCGAGCGGCGTGTCGGGGTCGAACCGGTGTGAGTAGAAGATGTCGACGTACTCGAGACCCATCCGGGTCAGGCTCTGATCGAGGCTCGAGAGCAGGTACTTGCGCGAACCGTGGTCGCCGTACGGCCCGGACCACATGTCGTAGCCGGCCTTCGACGAGATGACCAGCTCGTCGCGGTACGGCCGAAGGTCTGCGCGGAAGATCCGGCCGAAGTTCGCCTCGGCCGACCCGTACGGCGGCCCATAGTTGTTGGCGAGATCGAAATGCGTGATCCCGAGGTCGAACGCGCGCCGGACGATCGCCCGTTGGGTATCGAGCGGGCGGTCGTCGCCGAAGTTGTGCCACAGACCGAGCGAGATCGTGGGAAGGTGGAGCCCGCTCCGGCCGACGCGGCGATACGGCATCGAGTCGTAGCGGTCCGGCGCGGCGACGTACGGTGGGCGTTCGGTCGATGGCAGCGACATCGGGCTCCTCGCGCTGTGGTTCCGCAACGATACTCGTCCCGATCGAGGCGTCGGACGCTCCTGGATACACCCCGGGGGTATTGACAAAGGGGTTGACAAATCGGGGGATTCGGCGCATGGTGCTACTCAGCCGGGCTTGTCAAGTCTTGACAGGCCCACAGTCATGTTCGGAACCGTTCGGGCGGTCCCGGGACTGACACGAGATCTGTGCCGCACCTGGTCGGCGCGGCGCGAAGGAGCGAGTTTGTCGGTCGGCGTTACCGCCGAAGTGAAGAGCAAGCTGTCGGTCGTCGACATCGTCGGCGAGACCGTGACGCTGAAGAAGGCAGGTACCACCTACAAGGGTCTCTGCCCGTTCCACGGTGAGAAGACCCCGTCGTTCGTGGTTACCCCAGCTCGCGAGAACTGGCATTGCTTCGGGTGCGGGCTGAGTGGCGACATCTTCAGCTTCGTCATGCAACGGGACGGTTCGACCTTCCCCGAGGCACTCCGCACGCTGGCCGCACGCGCCGGCGTCGAGATCGACGAGCGCTCGAAGCGCGAGGACGCCCACCGGGCGCGCCTGCGCCAGGTGCTCGATCACGCGATCGGGTTCTACCACGCGGTCCTGACCGGCACGAAGACCGGAGCCGCTGCCCTCGACTATCTCCACGGTCGAGGCTTCACGGACGAGACGATCGAGGCGCACCAGCTCGGTTGGGCCCCAGCCGGCTGGGACGTCATGGCCCGCAAGCTCGAGACCAAGCGCGACGTGCGCGGCGAGGAGCTCGTCGAGGTCGGGTGCGCGAGCCCCAGCCAGCGTGGCCGCGGCGTCATCGACAAGTTCCGCGCCCGGGTCATCTTCCCGATCCGTGACCAGAACGGCCGTGCGGTCGGTCTCGGCGGCCGGCTGCTCGAGGGGGAGGGGCCCAAGTACCTCAACTCCCCGGCGACGTCGCTCTTTGACAAGAGTCGAACGCTCTACCTCATCGATCGCGCCAAGGGACCCATCCGACGGACGGGTCAGGCCGTCATCGTCGAGGGCTACACGGACGCGCTCATGGCCCATCAGGCCGGATTCGAGAACGTCGTCGCGAGCCTGGGCACGGCACTGACGCCGAATCAGATCGGCCTGCTGACCCGCTATGCCAACCGGATCGCCCTGGCCTACGACGTCGACGCGGCCGGCGAGAAGGCCGGCACGCTCGGGGTAACCGCCTTGACCGGCCTCGTGGGCCAGCTGCAGAGCGGGGACTCGGGCGTCAAGCTCGAGGATGTCCGGGTCGTCCGCCTGCCGGACGGCAAGGATCCCGACGAGGTCGTCCGCGCGGCGCCCGCCGAGTGGGAGGCCGCCATCGCGCGAGCCAAGCCGCTCGTGGAATACCTGATCGGCCACCACGCCGACCGGTTCGATCTTAAGACCTCGACGGGTCGGATCGGCTTCGTCGAGGCGGTCATGCCGGCGCTGCGCGACATCGCTGACCCGCTCCGGCGGGACGAGGCCCTCCAGGAGGTCCGACATGTCTCGGGCGTCGAGGAGCGGGTCCTGCGCCAGGTCCTCGATCGGCGGATCGCCGCGGCCGGCGGAACGGGGCGGGGGAGTGAATCCGCGACCCGGATCACGGCCGATGCCGTACTCGCATCGCCGGACGTGCTTCCGGTCGGCGACATCCTTCGGGCCGTTACCCCGGTCGAGGCGGAGCTCCTGCGGCTCCTGTTGCTCCTGCCGGATCAGCAGCTCCGTGTCGTCGACGAGCTCGGACCGGACCAGCTGCCATCCACGCTCGCGCGCGAGCTGTTTCGCACGATCGTCCTCCAGCGGGCACCCGACGACCACGGGGTCCACCCGCCGTTCGACAGCGCGGCGCTGCTCCTCGCGCTTGACGAGGAAACGGCACTGCTCGCTCGCGCGTTGTACGCGAAGGTGGGACCGGATCCACGCACGCTCGGGGAGCGGCATCTCGCCTACGAGGTGACGCGCCTCCTGCTCGAGCTCGAAGATGACCAGCTGCGTGAGCGCAGCGACTACAACGAAGCCGCCCAGGCGGAGGCGGAGCGGGCCGGCGATGTCGAATCGATCGATCGCCTGCTGCTCGAGCGCCGCCAGATCAACGAAGCGCGTCGATCGCTCGATCGACGCCGTGACGACACCCGATTACTCGCCCGACCCGTCGTGGCCGCGCGAAGCTGACCCAGTCCGGGAAGGAGAACCACATGCCCGTCGATCCCCTCGACAAGCAACTCGTTGACGCCGTCCTCTCGCGGCCTCGCCGCGCCAAGGCCGATCTCGAGGAGGCCAAGCTCGCCAGCATGCGCCCGCAGCGTGGTGCCACCGCGGCCGTTGCCGACGACGACGACGATGACGACGACGATGACATCGATCTCGGGCCCGAGGTCGCGGCCGACGCCGACCCCGATGCCGAGGTCGTCGTCGAGGTGACGGAGGACGGCGTCCAGGATCAGGTCGCCCGATTGCCGGTCGATGCCCCGGCGAAGCTCGATGCCGCGGAGCTCGAAGAGCCCTCGGCCGAGGATCTCGAGGCCATCAGCGCCGACATGATCGGCATCGACGACCCGGTCCGGATGTACCTCAAGGAGATCGGCAAGGTCGCCCTGCTGACCGCCGAGGAAGAGGTCGTCCTGGCCAAGGCGATCGAGCTCGGGGAGCAGCTCGTCGACGCGCCGTGGCGGGGTCTCGTGTCCCTACACGAGTGGACCCTCCACGATACCGAGCGCAAGACCCGCACCCAGAAGCCGCAGCACCGGCTGCCGTTCGCCGAGGAGGCGCACGCGCTCGTGCGCTCGGCGATCTCCGCAAAGGCGGCCAAGGACCTGCTCGTGCCGACGCCCGACTTCCACCTCGTGAAGGCCGGCCGCGATGCGCAGTCCGATGGCACGAAGAACCTGCTCAGGGAAGCCAAGAAGCTCGTCCACACCTATAACGAGGCGACCACGCCGGACAACTTCCTGGCGCTGCTCGATTGGGCCGATCACGCCGTCCACAACGGCGACCTCGACTCGCGCGACAACATCGGGCTGCGGGCGATCTACGACTGGACGCGCGACGAGGTCGCGTTCCCGGCCCTGGAGCGCTATATCACCTCGAGCAACGAGGCCGATTTGCTCAAGCGGATGGGCTACGACCCGGAAGTCCCGGCGAACACGAAGCTGCGCGACCGCAAGGGCGAGGTGGTTGCGATCGGGCGCGACGCGCGCGAGCAACTGACTTCGGCCAACCTGCGCCTCGTCGTGTCGATCGCCAAGAAATACATCGGTCGGGGCATGTCGTTCCTGGACCTGATCCAGGAAGGGAACATCGGCCTGATCCGGGCGGTCGAGAAGTTCGACTACGAGAAGGGCTTCAAGTTCTCGACCTATGCGACGTGGTGGATCCGGCAGGCCATCACCCGGGCCATCGCGGACCAGGCGCGGACGATCCGCATCCCGGTCCACATGGTCGAGACGATCAATCGGCTGATCCGCGTCTCGCGTGGGCTGCTCCAGGAGTTGGGCCGCGAGCCGACGGTCGAGGAGATCGCCGAGGCGATGTCCAAGGGCCAGGAGGTCCAGGTCACGCCCGAGAAGGTCCGCGAGATCATCAAGGTCTCGCAGGAGCCGGTCTCGCTCGAGACACCGATCGGCGAGGAGGAGGACTCCCACCTCGGCGACTTCATCGAGGACCGCGGGGCGCTGGCGCCGGCCGAGGCCGCGTCGCACCAGCTGCTCAAGGAGCAGGTTGAGGCGGTGCTGGACTCGCTGACCGGCCGCGAGCGGCGCGTCCTGCAGCTCCGGTTCGGGCTGGAGGACGGCCGCGCCCGGACCCTCGAGGAGGTCGGCAAGGAGTTCAACGTCACCCGCGAACGGATCCGCCAGATCGAGGCCAAGGCGCTGCGTAAGCTGCGCCACCCCTCCCGGTCGCGCAAGCTCAAGGACTACCTGGAGTAAGACTCAAGGCCGTTCGAGTTGCGTCCCCCACCAGCGGAACACCGGAATAGAAAGCGCCCCGGCCTCCTCGGCCGGGGCGCTTCCGTGTTTGCGACGGGCTATTCCGAGAGGCCGATGATGTGGCCTTCGGGGTCGGCGACGAGCGCGAGCGTCGCGTCGGGGCTCGGGTTGAACTTCGGGGCGATCACGCGGCCACCGGCCTTGGTCGCCGTCTCGAGCGTGGCATCGATGTCCGGGACCCGCACGTAGAACGTCACGTGGCCCGGGCCGCCATCCTGGGTCGGGCCGACCCCGACCACGAGCCCGGTCTCCTCGTGGGACGTCATCCCGTAGCCGCCCGGGTTGTTGGTGTCGATGTTCCAGCCGAAGACGTCGCCAAAGAACCGCTGGAGGGCCGCGCCGTCGCGCCCGAGGACTTCCACGTGGATGACTTGATTCGCCATGGCTTGATGCCTCCTGGGTCGGGGCCTTGTAGCCGCCGTCATCTCAACGACGAACGGCGCCCCTGGAAATCGACAGTCGTAGCCGGGAGTCTCGTCCGGAGGGCGGTCATGCCCGCCACCTGCGTCATTCCAACTCCATTGGTGAACGCGACCCGGCCGCCACTCGATCGCTGGGCTCGCCAGCCGGGTTGGAAACTTGTGCGTTCGACGACGGTAAACGCGTTCCGATCACCAACGGGGTTGGCGTTGCCTAGTTCTAAACGGCTCGTTACCCGAGGCTCAATGGCCACCGTCCTTCGGCTGCCGTCCGGCGCTCGACCGCCGGCCCACGGTCGGCCGCCCGGCGCTCACCGGGCTCTCAATCGCCAGCTACCGGGCAGTCAACCGCGGGGTACCCGACGGCGCCCTCGACGCTCGATCGCCACGTTAGCCGCGCAGAGCCCAGCGCTCGCTGATTAGCCCGATCGGGGAGTCGAGCCGATCGTCCGGATCGGTTCCGGCCGGGCGCAGGCGCCCGGTCATCCAGTCGCGATACCACGGGGACCAGGTCTGGGCCCCTCGACGGCCGTCGGGCATGCCGTCGTGGTACTCCGCGTACGTTCGTCCGAACGGCGGCTCGTCGGTCGGGCGGGTGGACGTGAATGCCGCTGCGTCGTGCAGCGGCGGCAGCTCGGCCTCGGACAGACCCAGCGCTCGATACACGCTTTCCACCTGGTGCAGCCACTCGTGGACGTATCCCTGTTCCGGGTCGGGGTTGGACGCCAACGACCGCCAGTGGTCGGTCGAGATCGATGAGAACCCCGCCCCGAACGTCGCCTCGGAAGGCCCGACCGTGCACCCGAACCCGCATTGCGGGACCTCCGGTTCGCACGGCCACAGCGCGAACAGCGAGTCGTAGACCCCGCCTGCGGCCGCAACGTTCTCGAGCTCCGGCCGGACCTCGCGCGGCCCGACCCACCATCGACCGCCGCCGCTCGAGGAGAGCGACTTGAGCGGTCGGCGCACCTCGATGAGATCGACTGGCTCGAGCGCGGCGCGTCCATCGCTCCACGAGCGCACTGCCCCGGGGACGCGCTCGAGGACCGCTTCGATCGCGGCGCGCTCGTCCCGGGTCATGACGCGACGCGCCCTCGGGCGCTTGAGACCCGAGCCATAGCGAGCGTCAAGGACCGGGTACAGCAGCACGAGCGTCCGCCACGTCTGGGTCATTCCGCGAGGGTACTGTCTGCTAGCATCGGAAGGTGCCTCCCAAGCCCCGACCCGCCACGACGAGGCCCCCGAAAGACCCTGGTCGGGTCGTCGCCGTCGTCTGGCTCGCTGAGCATCTTGAGGACCCCGACGTCCGGGTCGTCCACGTCTCGCCGGATCGCCGCGTCTACAACAAGCACCACGTCCCGGGGGCCATCTACAGCGACCTGCACAAGGAGCTCGCGCTCAAGGGCACCGCCCCGGAGACCGGCGACGCCGAGCGCGAGTGGCTGGTTCCCTCGCGCAAGCAGGCCGAGCAGGTGCTCCGCCGCTGGGGCGTCGCCAAGGGCGATCGGATCGTTCTCTACGACGACATCGGCCTGAATCGCCAGGCCATCCGCGGCTACTGGTTGCTGCGCCTCTACCGATTTCCGCTCGAACGCCTGCACATCCTCGACGGCGGCATCAAGGCCTGGCGCCGGGCCGGCCAGGAGACGACCACCGAGATCCCGGGACCCCGACCCGCCCGCGAGCTCCAACCACCGGTCGAGCTCGGCAAGCGCGACGATTCGCTGATGGCGACCTACGACGAAGTCCTCGAATGGAGCCGCGAGGCGAGCGCCGGCGACGAGGCCCCGACCCGGCTCCTCGACGTTCGCACCGCCGGCGAGTACGTCGGCACGGACCTGCGGGCTCGTCGCGGCGGCCACATCCCGGGCGCCCGGCAGCGACTGTTCTCCGACCTGCTCACCGACGAGGGGACGTTCCGCCCGGTCGACGAGATGGTCGCGCTCGTGCGGGCCAGTGGCGCCGACCCGAGCGAGATCCGCGCCACGTACTGCCAGGGCGGCGTCCGTGCCGCGCTCGCCTGGTTCGTGCTCCACGAGCTCGCGGGATACGAAGGCGTCAAGAGCTACGCCGGTTCCTGGGAAGAGTGGGGGAACCGTTCCGACAGCCCCATCGAGGCGCCCTGACGTGACTCGGCAGTCGATCGTCGACAGCGTTCCCGAACGATCGACCGCGACCTATCGAGGATTCGAGTCGGCCCTTCGTCGGTCAATCATCATCGGAGGCCTCGTGACCGCGGCCGCCGCGGTCGTCCTGTCGCTCCTCGTCGCCGGCCCATCGACGCTGATCCTCGGGCCACCGGTCATCGCCATCGTGGCCGCGTTCATCGGGACGGTCGGCGCCATCGTCGCCTTCCCACGTCGATTGGCGCGAGCGTTCGGCGCGTACTCCTGGCTGGGACGGACCGAGGTCGATCGATTCCAGGCGCGCACGGGCGGTCGGGTTCCGATCCGCCCCGCCGACCGGGAGGCATGGCTCGAGAGATCTCCGCCGACGGGCCCGTTCGTGTTGCCTCGGACCGAGATGCTGGCCTTCGTGGGCCGGTACGCGGAGGCGCGCCAGGAGATGGAGGCGGCCGACGCCGCAGGCGCAGAAAGCGCCGTCGAGCGCGCGTCGCTCGGCCAGTACATCGGCTGGCTGGAGACCGGTTCGCTCGATCTGACCGGGCTCGAGCGTGCGGTGGCCGCGCTTCCCGAGGGCTCGGAGGACCGCCGGATGGGGGAGACCAGCATGGCGCTTGCCCAGTCGCGCGATCGATTCATGACGGGCGATCGGGATTGGTATGCGCCGCTCGAGGCGGCTCGGTCGGCGCTTGGCTCGGCTCCGAGGAGCGTCGTCCTTCGGGACACCTGGCGTCCCATCGGCGTCGGATACGTGCTGGCGGCCTTCGCCGTGAGCCTCCTCGTTTCGCTGTCCCGGCTGCTGGTCTGAGGTATCCTTCCGACCGGCCGCGCGACGCGGCCCACGCGGGCTCGACCCGCGTCGCTCCGGCGTAGCTCAGTGGTAGAGCGGGCGGCTGTTAACCGCTTGGTCGTAGGTTCGAATCCTACCGCCGGAGCCAGCTAGTTCCGCTCAACCGATCTAGCTCGACGATTCGGCGGCTGGAAGCGAGACGTCGTCCGTCGCTCCGCGCGATCGCCGACGGCGGACTGCGGGTCGAACGCGGCGCTCGGTCGAGGCTGGGTCGAGGTCCCGGAAGGGTGGCGACAGGAGCAGCTTGCGGAGCAGGTTGGCGAGCTGCTCGCGTTCCCCGTCATCGAGGGCTTTGAGCAGCCGCTCCTCGTTGGCGAGGTGATCGACGACGGCCGCGTCGACGAGTTCGCGGCCGCGGTCCGTCAGGGCAACGAGGCGGCCGCGGCGATCCGTCGGATCCGGCAGCCGCGTGACGAGGCCCATCTCCTCGAGCCGATCGACGCGATTCGTCATGGCGCCTGACGAGAGGATGACCGAGCTGAACAGCTTGGTCGGGTTCATGCGGTACGGCGGCCCCGCACGGCGCAGGGCGGCGAGGACGAGGTATTCGCCAAACGAGATCCCGTAGCGATCGAAGACCCGGGCAAAGCTCACGCCCTGGAGCAGCGACAGTCGGGTGATGCGCTGAAGGGTATGAGTCGGGGACACGTCAAGGTCCGGCCGTCGCCGGCTCCACTCCTCGACGATCCGATCGATCTCGTCCAGTACCCACAGCTCGGAGAGCGTGACCCGCGCGTATCACGGATCGGGTTCGGCAACTGGTCGGCCGGCGGTGACTGGGGTCGCGTCGACCGTGACGCGGCCATCGCCGCGACGCGGGAGGCCCTGGATCTCGGGGTCAACCTGTTCGACACCGCGCGCGCCTATGGGTTCGGGGCGGCGGAGCAAGTCCTGGGCGAGGCCCTTCGACCGGAGATCCAGCACGGCCGAGCGTCGATCGTCATCGCGACGAAGGGCGGGCTCCGCAAGAGCGACGGACAGACGGTCCGCGACAGCAGCCCCGGCGCCCTGCGCCGTGACCTCGAGGCCAGTCTCACCTCGCTAGGCACCGACTACGTCGACCTCTACCAGGTCCACTGGCCGGATCCCGCCACACCCATCGCCACGACCGCGGAGACACTCGACGCGTTCGTCCGCGAGGGCCTCGTGCGCCACGTGGGCGTGTCGAACTTCGACGCGCGGCAGATGGCCGCGTTCCAGCAGGTCCGTCCGATCGATAGTCTCCAGCCGCCGTATCATCTGTTCCGACGCGACGTCGAGGACAGCATCCTTCCGTTCGCACGAGAGCACGGTATCGGCGTGCTCGTCTACGGGCCGCTGGCTCACGGACTGCTCAGTGGCCGGATGACCGACGACACCATGTTCGCGAACGACGACTGGCGCTCGACGAGCGACCTGTTCGTGGGTGAGACGTTCCGGAGGAACCTCGCCGTCGTGCGCGACTTGACCGAATTCGCGACTCGCCGCAACGCGACGGTCGCCCAGGTGGCGATCGCCTGGACGCTGGCGAACCCGGCCGTGGACGTCGCGATCGTCGGGGCTCGCAGCCCGAAGCAGATTCGCCAGACCGCCCCAGGCGCGGATCTCCGGCTCACCAGCGAGGACCTCGCCCAGATCGAGTTGATTCTGCGCCAGGAGGTCGCTGTCGGCGGCCCAGCGCCTGAAGCGATGCCGAGGAGGTAGGCGCGATGCATGACCAGCAGCCGACCTTTTACGACGGCTCCAGCGAACGCGCGGTGCCGGCTTCACGCCGGATCGCCGTACTTGGCACCAGGAAGATGGGGGCCGCGATCGCGGCCAGGCTGTCCGGTGCCGGCTTCGAGCTCGTCCCATGGGACCGAACCCGTGAGCGCGCCGTGGCGTTAGGGATCGGTCCCGTGGCGGACTCGCCGGCCGATGCCGTCGCGCGAGTCGACGTCGTGATCAGCAGCCTGACCGGCCCGGACCCTGTGACGAGCACCTATGCGGGGGCCGAGGGGGCGCTGGCAGCCGCCCGCGGCAAGCTCTTCATCGAGATGAGCACGCAGCTGCGCCAGGCGTCGCGCGAGCGATTGACCGGCCAGGGGCCGGGTCGGCCTCGTTCGGAGCTCGCCGCGAGCTAGCACGAGCGAGCAAAATCGCCGGTCGAACCGCGGGTTGCACCCTCGCGATCCCAGGCCCGACGAGGACGTATCCTCCGCGAGGTGGAGGCAGAACGACCGGCGCCCCGGGAGGATGCGCGAGCGCTCCTCGAGGTCCATGCCCTGTCGAAGTCGTTCCGTGGCCTGCGCGCGCTGAGCGACTACGAGCTGGACCTTCACGCGGGCTCAATCCATGGCGTGATCGGGCCCAACGGCGCGGGCAAGACGACGCTCTTCCACCTGCTGTCCGGGTTCCTGCGCCCGTCCGCCGGCCGGATCGCCTTCGACGGCCGCGACATCACCGGCTCGCCGGCCTACGCGGTCGCCCGGATGGGCATCGGGCGGACCTTTCAGAACATCCGGCTGTTCGGCGACCTGTCCGTCGTCGATAACGTCAAGGTCGCGCTCCAACGCCGCGCCCGGCCGTCGCTCCTTGGCGCACTCCTCTCGAGTCGATCCTTCCGCGCCGTCGAGCGCGAGCTCGAGGTCCAGGCGCTCGACCTGCTCCGGCTGTCCGGTCTGGAGCAGCACCGCAACCGGCTCGCGCGCAACCTGCCGTACGGCGACCAGCGTCGGCTCGAGATCGCGCGAGCGGTCGGCACCCGCCCGAAGCTGCTGCTCCTCGATGAGCCGAACGCCGGCATGAACCCGATCGAGACCCAGGACCTCCTGGGACTCATCCGCCGCCTGCGCGACGACTCGGGCATCACGATCGTGCTCGTCGCCCACGACATCCCGCTCGTCATGAACCTGTGCGATCGGATCCAGGTCCTCAACTACGGCAAGCTCATCGCCCAGGGGCCGCCCGCCGCCGTGCGTTCGAATCCCGATGTCATCGCCGCGTACCTCGGGCAGGCTCGCCATGCTTGAGCTGACTGACGTCCAGGTCCGCTACGGCAACATCCGCGCCCTCCAGGGGGTGTCGCTGCACGTCGTACAGGGCGAGCTCGTGGCGCTCATCGGGTCCAATGGGGCCGGCAAGAGCACGACCCTGCGCACGATCTCTGGGCTCCTGCGGCCGACCGAAGGCACGATCACGTTCGAAGGCGCCGAGATCTCGCGGGCGGCGACGGATCGGATCGTCGCCCTCGGCATCTCGCATTGCCCCGAGGGGCGACGGATCTTCGGGCGCCTGACGGTGGCCGAGAATCTCCGCCTTGGGGCGGTCTCGCGCTCCGATCGAGCGGCGGTCGCCGAGGACCTCGAGATGGTCGTCGGCCTCTTTCCGCTCCTCAAGGAACGGATCGGCCAGGCCGGCGGGACGCTGTCGGGCGGCGAGCAGCAGATGCTGGCGATCGGGCGCGCCCTGATGAGTCGGCCGCGCCTGCTGCTGCTCGACGAGCCGTCGCTCGGGCTCGCCCCGCTCCTCGTCGAGCGCATCTTCGCGACGATCGCCGAGCTCAAGCGGCAGGGCCGCACGATCCTCCTGGTCGAACAGAACGTCCACCACGCGCTCGACATCGCCGACCGGGCCTATGTCATGGAGACGGGGCGGATCACGCTCGAGGGACCGGCTGATGTCCTGCGCCGCGACCCCAAGGTCGAGCAGTCGTACCTCGGCGTCGGCGGTGTCGCGACGTGAGCGAATACGTCGTCCAGCAGATCGTCAACGCGCTCAGCGCGGGCAGCCTCTACGCGCTCATGGCGGTCGGCCTGGCGATGGTCTTCGGAATCCTGCGACTCATCAACTTCGCGCACGGCGATCTCATGATGATCTCGGCCTACGTCGCGGTGTTCCTGCTTGCCGCCGGCGTGCCGCTCGCAGCGGCGGTGCCGCTCATGGTCCTCGGCACGGTCGCCGTCGGGCTGCTCATGGAGCGCATCGCCTACCGCCCGATCCGCGGCGCCCCCGACGTCGCGATGCTGCTGACCTCGTTCGCCGTCGGGCAGATCCTCCAGAACGGGACCCTGCTGACCACCCGGCTCGCCGGGGCACCGATCCTGATCGCGTTCCCGAGCCCGGAGGCCCTCAGCGGGGTCATCCCGTTCGGGGGGATCATCGTGTCCAAGGTCAACGTCGTGAGCTTTGTTGCCGGGATCGTCCTCCTCGGGTTGCTCACCCTGTTCGTGACGCGGACCACGCTCGGCCTCTCGATGCGGGCTGCGGCCGAGGACCTCAACGCCGCCCAGCTCATGGGGATCAAGGTCAACCGCGTCGTCGCGAGCGCCTTCGCGATCGGGGCCGCCCTGGCGGCGGTCGCCGGGATCCTCTACTCGATCCAGGCCGGGCAGATCAACCCGTACATGGGCTTCACGCCCGTGCTCAAGGCGTTCATTGCCGCGGTGATCGGCGGTTTCGGCAGCATCGCCGGTGCCGCGGTGGGCGGCTACGTCCTCGGGTTCCTCGAGGTCCTCGTGACGTCGCTCGCCGGCATCGCCGATCTGCTCCCGCCGGGATCGGTGTCGCCCGAGGTCCGTGCCTTCCTGCAGCAGTGGCTCCCGAGCGGCCTCGCGAGCTACCGCGACGCCGTCGTGTTCGTCGTCCTCATCCTCGTCCTGCTCGTCCGCCCGCAGGGCATCCTTGGGAAACGCGACCGCGAGGACGTCCTGTGACCGGCGGTCGAGCGGTCGCCGGGCCGCTCGTCTTCATCGGGCTCTCGTCCGCCCTGCTGGCCGTGCTCGACGCGAGCGGGCAGGCCTTCTGGCAGGGCCTCGTGATCAACCTCGGCATCTTCATCGTCCTGACCGTCAGCCTGAACCTCACGAGCGGCTTCACCGGCGTGTTCTCGCTGGGTCAGATCGGGTTCATGGCGCTCGGGGCCTACAGCTCGGCGATCCTGACCCTGCCGCTCCAGGAGAAGGCGGCCTACCTGCCCGACCTGCCGGCCTGGCTGGCCGGTGTCCATCTCGACCAGTCCGTGGGTCCGGTCCCGGTCGGGTTCCTTGGTGCGACGCTCATCGCTGCGGTCCTTGCCGCTGCCGTCGCCTGGCTCGTCGGGCGGGTGCTCATGCGCCTGTCCGGCCACTTCGTGGCCGTGGCCACGCTCGGGTTCCTCGTCATCATCCGGGTCGTCCTCGTCAACGCCGACGCGTTCACCCGCGGCTCGCGGACCTTCTCGAACGTCACGCCCTACACGAACCTGTGGTGGACGGCGGCATGGGCCCTGCTCGTCGTCTACATCGTGTGGCGGATCAAGCGCTCACCGTACGGCCGCGACATGTTCGCCCAGCGCGAGGACCGGGTCGCGGCGCAGGCGATCGGCATCCGGGTCATGGAGCCTCGCCTGCTCGCGTTTGTCGTCGGGGCGGCGTTCTCGGGGGTGGCCGGCTCGCTGTACGCCCACTTCATCACCTCGTTCTCGCCGACGGCCTTCTACTTCGACCTGACGTTCCGGGTGATCACGATGCTCGTCATCGGCGGGATGGGCTCGGTCAGCGGGTCGGTGCTCGGCGCGGTGCTCATCGTCGCACTCGCCGAGGGGCTGCGGCGGATCGAGGACCTGACCCTGTGGTACGGCCTGAGCCAGATCGTCCTCGCGGTCATATTCATCGTCGTCATCACGGTCCGGCGCGAAGGCCTGCTCGGCCAGCGCGAGGTGCCCCTTGACCGCCTGTTCGATCGGGTTTGGTGGCGCTCGCGCCGGACGCGTGGCGGCGATGCCGCGCCGGGAGCCGGAGCGCCTCAGAGCCGATAGACGCGTTCCGCGTTGCGCCACAGGATCATCTCGGCCATCTCGAGGGCGGTTCGCTCGTCGATCAGGCCGTCGGCGATGTGTTCTTCGAAGACCTCGCCCAGCACCCGCCGTCCGGCCTGGGCCCCGAGCCAGTACAGCTCGGGGACGAGGGACGCGTCGGTGCTGAAGAGGATCTTGCTCGCGGGCGCAAGCCCGACGAGCTCGCGCGCGACGGCCTTGAGGTCCCGGCCGGCGACGAACAGCTGGACCTCGCCGAAGTCCGCGTAGACGTTCGGAAACATCGCCGCGAGGTAGGCCATCGACCGGGCGTATGGGTAACCGGAGTGGAGCAGCACGATCGGTGCCGCGCGGTAGGCATCCGAGAAGAGCAGCCGGAGGGCGGCCGGGTCGACCTTAATGAGATCGAGGTCGGGATCGCCGAGCCCGGTGTGGAACTGGATCGGGACCTCCTGGCGGGCGGCCGCATCGACCGCCGCGACGATGAGGTAGTCGAGCAGGGGCTTCGACTCGATCCGGAGGCTGCTCTCGCGACGGGCCGTGTCGTGGACCGAGCGGAACGCTGCCGCCGCCTCCGCCCGATCTACCGGCTCGATCTGGAGCCCGGTGCGGTAGGCGATGACCGACTTCATCCCGACGTACCCGGAGCCGCGCAGATCGGACAAGGCCCCCACGTAGGCGTCGATGAACCCATCGAAGCTCTCGGCCGCGACGATGAGCCGCTCGATCAACGGCTCAAGGCGCAGGATCTCGCGGATCTCGCACGGCACGAGCGCGCGCAGCTCGTCGAGGCTGAAAGTCGTGTCGGTGCCGTACCCGGTGTCGATGAGCCAGGTGCGGAAATTCCCGCGCTCGACGACGTCGCGGGCGATTCGCTCCACGCCGCGCTCGCGCCGCGCCGCATGGACCGCGCCCGGGTCCGGCTCACAGCCGAAGAAGGACGCCAGCTCCCGGATCGCCCAGTGATAGACGAGCGAATGCTGGACGTGATCCCGGGCGATCTCCGGGAAGTAGGTCTCCGTCAGGTGATTGCGGAAGGCGCCGTCGTCCTGGGGTTGCTGCCGGAGCAGCGAGTGGCAGTGGTGGTCGACGATCGGGATCGAGGCGAGGTCGAGGGCCACCGGTCGGGACCCGCTCAGTACTTGAAGAAGTGCTGCTCGAGCTCGAAGGCGTCGTCCTTCTCGGCGTAGACGGCCGCCTCGGCTCGCCGGACCTTGAGGTATTCGACCGCCAGCGGCGCCCCGAGCGCCGCGACCAGGACCTCGTCCCGCTCCAGCTCGTCCAGGGCTTCCTTCGAGGATCCAGGAAAGCGGCGGATGCCGCGGCGCTCGCGCTCCGCGTCGGTCAGGTTGCCCGGATCCTCGTTGACCGGATCGCCCGGGTCCAGCTTGCGTTCGATCCCATCGAGTGCGGCGGCGATCACGCCGCCGAGCGAGATGTAGGGGTTGGCACTCGCATCGCTCGCCTTCAGTTCGAGGTTCGTGGACCCGGCCTCGTCGTCCCAGTAGCGGCTCGGGACGCGGACGGCCGCCTCGCGATTCTCGAACCCCCAGGCGGTATAGGCCGAGCTCCAGTAGTGGGGCTGGAGGCGACGGAACGAGTTGACGCTTGGCGTCGTGAGCGCGAGGAGTCCGGGGAGATGGGTCAGCACCCCGGCGATGGCGTGGCGGGCAAGCGGGCTCAGGCCATCGGCGGCGGCGGCATCGGCGAGCCGGTTCGTCGCGTGGTCGCGATCCCAGATGCTCCAGTGCAGGTGGGCGCCGCTGCCGGCCTGGTCGGCGAACGGCTTGGGAGCGAGCGAGGCGATCAGTCCATAGGTCGCGGCCACGCCACGCACGGTCTGGCGATAGGTGATCTGGTCGTCGGCGGCGCGCAGGGCCGGGCCGTGGCGGATCGAGAGCTCCTGCTGGCCATGCCCGAGCTCGGGGTGCGAGAGCTCGACCGTGAGCCCCTGGTCGGTCAGCGCCTCGATGATGTCCTGGATGACGTCCTCGGTCGAGTCCATCCCGATCGCGCTGAAGCACAGGCTCTGGTCGACCGGCTCGTAGCCCGAATCGGTTCGTTCGGCGAGATAGAACTCGTTCTCGAACGCGGCGTCGAATGCAAGGTTCGCCTCGCCGGCCCGAGCGATCATCCGCTGGAGGAAGGCCCGCGGGTCGAGCGCCCACGGGGTGTGGTCGAGCTCGACCATGTTGGCGACCATCTGGCCGCTTCGCGGCGCGTACGGCAGCACGACGAACGTGTCCGGGTCGGGGATCAGGCGGATCTCGCCGACCGGGCCGTACGTGCCGTCGGGCGCAAGGGAGTCCAGGCTCGTGAACGACTGCATGCCCTTGACGAGGCCGATACCGCTCTGCATCCGTCGGGCGAGCTGTCCGACGTGGGTGCTCTTGCCGCGGATGACCCCGCCGTTGTCGCAGTAGAGGAATCGGACGAGCTGGAGGCCGCTCTCATCGGCCAGGGTCAGGATGTCGTCGAGTGTCATCGCGGGCCTCGATCGGGGGAGGGGAACGTGCCGACCGCCGGCCCAGCCGGACCGGCGGTCGGATCGAACGCCGTGGTCGTTACGGAGCGGGCACCTTCTGCGGGACGACTTCGCCGGCCAGCGTCAGCTTGCCGGCCTCGATGTCGATGACGGTCACGCCCTTCTGCGGGACGTGGCTGCCTGGCGCGAACGTGATGGCACCGGTGATCCCCTTGAAGTCCTTGGTCGATTCGAGGGCGGTCTTGACCGCCGCCGAGTCGGTGCTGCCCGCGCGCTTCACGGCGTCGGCCATGAGATAGATCGTGTCGTAGCCAAGGGCCGCGAAGGCATTCTCGGGGTCATTGCCGTACTCGGCCTTGTAGGCCGCGATGAACTTCTTGATCCCGTCTGTGCCGATGGTGGCGTCCATCAGGGCATGGGTCGTGAAGAACACCTTGCTCGTGCCCGGGCCCGCGATCTTGACGAGGTCGGGCGTGTCGTAGCCGTCGCCGCCGACGATCGGCGCGTCAACCCCGGCGTCACGGAACTGCTTGACGACCGTGCCGACGTTGTTCGGCATCGCGGCCACGTAGAGGAAGTCCGGCTTCGGATTGATCGCCTTGAACTTCGTGATCTGCGAGGAGAAGTCGGTGGCGTTGTCTTCGTACGATTCCTCGAGCGCGATCGTCCCACCAAGCTCGGTGAAACGGCTCTTGAAGTACCCGCCCAGGAGGCGCGTGTACTCCACGCCCTTGTCCCACAGGAAGTACGCGTTGTGCCCGAACTTGTCGTAGGCATATTCGGCGCCAACCGCGGCCTGGACGTTATCGCCGAAGCAGGCGAGGAACATCATGTCGCCGACCTGGGTCGGGATCTTCGGCGAGGTCGCGCCGACCGTGATGAACGGGACTTTAGCCGCCTGGATGGTCGGGCCGGTCGCGATGACGGAGTCGGTGTCGGTATACCCGACCATCAACGGGACCTTGTCCTGCTCGACGAATTGCTTCGCGATCTGGGCTGCGACGTCCGGCTTGTACTGGCTGTCGTGCACGATGAAGTCGATCTGGCTGCCGTTGATGCCGCCCGCGGCATTGATCTCCTTGACCGCAAGCTTCGCGCCGTTCGCCGCCGGCACATCGAGGGCCGCCTCGCCTCCGGTCAGCGCAAAGGCGCCGCCGATCTTGATCGTGCCCCCGGTGCCGCCACCCGAGGAAGCCGGCGCACTCGCGGCACCCGCGGATGGGGCGGCGGATGGGGCGGTCGACCCGCCTGAACTCCCGCCGGACGGACCGCTGCACGCGGCGACGAGAGCGAGGACCATCGCGAGCGAGAATCCACGCACGAATCGGTCTCGGGTCATGACTCCTCCTCGGACCCGTTCACGGGCCATTCGTCTTGGCGAACCGGTGGAGCGTACCGCACGTCGACGAGGATTACTTGTGTCGTTTCACGTAGGGCGGTGAGGTTCGTTCCAGGTCTCGATGACGCGGTTCGCGCGCTCCCAGCCCAGCACGCTGAGCGTTGCCGTCGCGAGCGCGAACTTCGCGCCGCCCACCGCGGGCAGGTCGACCCACCGGGCACCCACGACGCGCAGGAAGTGGCCATGCGCGAAGAGCAGCACGTCCCCGTTGAGGGCCGGGTCCAGGCAGCGCGCGATGACGCGGTCGGCCCGGGCTCCGACCTGGTCGGCCGTCTCGCCACCCGGCCAGGGACCGGTCCAGATCGACCAGTCGGGGTCTTCGGTGTGGATCTCGGCGGTCGTCCGACCCTCATACGTCCCGTAGTCCCATTCGCTCAGGTCGTCGTCGACGAGGACGTCCATGAGCCCGGCGATCCGCGCGGTCTCCGCAGCGCGCGATCGCGGGCTCGTGAGCACCAGGGCGAATCGATGCCCGGCCAGGCGCGGCGTGAGCATCCGGGCCTGGTCGCGACCCGTGTCCGTCAGCGGGATGTCCGTGCGACCGGTGTGGCGTCCGTCCCTCGACCACTCGGTCTCGCCGTGGCGCGCGAGCCACACCTCCGGTCGGTGTGCTGCCTCCGTGGTCATGCCGGACCACCGGGGCCCAGCTCGGTCGCCGGCCGGACAGCTTCCTCGGGTCGCGCGGCGAAGAACTCACGCGGGCGCCACCCGAGCAGCACGGCGAGTGGGAGCGCCGGGAACGTCGCGATGTGGGTGTTGTACCGGTAGACCTGGTCGTTGTACAGCTCCCGTCGGTCGGCGATCATCGATTCGAGGCGTTCGATCTCGTCCTGGAGGTCGAGGACGTTCGCTTGCGACTTGAGGTCGGGATAGCGCTCGACGACCGCGAACAAGGAGCGGACCGCCGAGCTGGTCGTCTCGGACGTGGCGGCCTGCGCCGGGATCGGCTCGGTGGGGGAGTACGCGGCCCGGGCCCGGGCCACGTCGGTCAGGACGTCCTGCTCGAAAGTCATGACGCCCCGGACCGCGCTCACGAGCGCCGGCAGCTGGTCGTGGCGTTGCTTGAGGACCACGTCGATGTTCGACCACGCCTTGTCGATCCGTTGGCGGAGTGACATGACAGCGTTGTAGCTTGTTAACACGACGAACAGGACGACCAGCAGCACGAGCCCGAGCGCGAACAGCGCCGCGAAGCCGGCCGGGGTCACGACCCAGCCCCGCCGGACAGCATGATCGCCGCGGCCATCGCCGAGCCGATGGCGAGGATTGCGCCGAGCAGCCCGAGCACGAATCGACCCTCGCTCCGCTCGACCGCGATGCTGGGCACGCCCTCGACGATGAGGAGCGGCCCATCGACGGTCGAGGCCAGCACGAGCGTTTCCGGGGCGATCGAGAACGTCCGCTCGGCCCGCGCCGCGTCCGCGGCCGCAGCGAGCGGCATGGCATGGGCGGCCGGGTCGAGCTCGGGCCTTCGGACAGGCCGGCCGATCCCGAATCCCACGATCGCCGCGTTGCCCCACGCGGCCTCGGGGGTGTCGGCGAGGCTCCCGTCGGCCCGTGCCTCGGCGAGGTCGGCCGCGACCTCGGGATCGTCAGCGCCCACATCGCCATCGATCGCCAGGTCGGCCTCCGTCGGATCGGTCAGGTCGCAGAAGGGGAGGGCTCGTCCGACGATCGTCACCGTGTCGCCCGGGGCGAGGCGCGCCTCCGTGTAGCGCATCGCGCTCGATCCGCCGGCCAGCCGATCGAGCGGCGAGCCGCCGACGGCCGGCCGGACCGCCAGCAGTCGGGCGACCTGGGCGTCCCGGTCCTCGGGTCCCGGCGCGAGCGCGCTGCCCGTGCGGATCGCGAGGCCGGCCGGGGCGTCGCCGAGGATCCCATCCTCCTCGTCGAAGCGAACCGGCGCATCCCAGCGTGCTCCACGGGGGAAGACGCGGATCTCGCCGCTCCCGTCGCGGACGCGGAACCCGACCGCCCGTTCCTCCCGGAACCCCGCCTCCCGCTCCGATGCCTCGCCCTGCCGGCGCATCGAGCTCCGGTAGTAGACGCACGAGGCGCTCTGGAGCGGTGAGATCAGGAGCAGCTCCGCGGGTTCGATCGTGCCGCTGACCCGGACCTCGCCCGCGGCCATCGAGGCGATCCTGGATGTCCCCGTGTCGCCGATCCGAGCCGCCAGGCGATAGCTGCCGAGGCCTCGCGCCAGGAGCCACAGGCCGCCCAGCACCCCAGCCACGGCCAGGGCGAGGAGCTGCGGCAGGACGATGGCGGGGCCCATGGCACGCATCGTACGGGCGGCGGAACCCCGCCGACAGGGCCGGGGGCGCCCGAACGGTGGTCAGACCTTGGAGCGTGACGGTCGGATCGACAGGACGATCAGCGCCGCTCCCAGGACGACCGAGGCGATCGGCAGGAGCACGTCCGCGTCGAACGCGGGGATCAGCTGGCCCGCAAGCAACAGCCCGCCGATGACGATGAGTGCCACCCCGGCGATCAGCGGGCCGCGACGACCGCTCACGATCGACAGGCCTCCCGGTTCAACCCGAACGAGCCGACGTTCGCCTGGGTATCGAGTTCGATCCGGACGGCGGCGGTGTCGTAACCGGGGCTCTCCCAGGTCGAGCCGTGCTGCTCCAGCCCGGCGCCGGCAACGTCATAGGCCGAGATGACGCTCTGGCCGGTATGCAGCCGAAGGGCGACTCCCGCCGGCGCGAACAGGTCGACGTTGCCGGCGTTGGCATGCACCGATCCGTGCGTCGCCACCGACGGCAGGAACAGCCGGATGTTGCCGGCGTTGACGCCGACCTGGATGTTCGAAAGCGCTTCGACCGTGTCCAGGTGGACGCGGGCATCGCCGGCGTTCACCTGGAGCGCGAAGGTCCCCACGCTCGCGCCACTGAGATCGACGGCAAGCGAGCCGGCGTTGAGGTCGAACGCGAGGTCCAGAATCGACGACGTCGGTAGCTCGACCTCGACGTGCTCGCGATGGTGCAGAGATGGACCACCGCCATCGGCGCGCGGCTGGACATCGAGGTGGTCCGGGGTCGCCTCCACCTGCGGACCGGACCCGTCATCGTCGGTCCCCTTGACGAGCCAGCCGTCACTCCCCGTCGTCACGGCGAGATCCCCGCAGTCGAGCTCCAGGTGGGCGTTGGCCTGCGGTCCGAACTGGCCGGTCTGCGGCGCGAATGGGATCCCGCCGTCCGAGCCACCGCCGCAAACCCCGTCGGTCAGGTTGCCGAACCCGAGGAACCCGGCCGCAAAGGCCCCGCCCACCATCAGCCCAATCGTTGCGGAAACGATCAGCCCGCCGATCGCCTCGAGTGCGGTTCTTGACAGGATCAGACCCAGGCCGACCCCGATCAGGATGAGCGGCCAGAACGACCACCAGCGCTCGACGACGGCGGACGACACCAGGCCGGCGCGGACGGTCAGCGGGATCGATCCTGCGACGAGGAAGAACACGCCCCAGCCGAGCAGGTTCCGATCGATGCGCATATATGCACCACCACCTTACTGCCGCCCGACGGGCGTGTGCTAGCCTCGAATCCGAGGGTGGGACAGGGATCGCAACGCTCCAGGAGGATCGGCATGCGACTCGAAGGATGGCGCCAGCGGGCGCCACACAAGGACTCGCTCGGGCCGAAGGTTCGGGCCGTGATCGAGCCCTCGATCGCCGCCCTCGGCGGCGATCCCGATCCGGAATGCTGGATCGTCTGGGGTGACGACCCCGCCATCCGGTACACCGTCCTCGCGCTGTCTGAGGCCGGGCTCGTTCTCGTCGCCGTGCGAGTCAATGTGCCCCAGGAAGGCCCCCGGTCATCCTCCAAGCTGATCCGCTGGAACCGCGTCCAGACCGGCGAGTTGGCGATGGAGATCGGTGGCGGACACCACCTGCTGAGCTTCCAGATCGAAGGCCTGATCCTCCGCGGGTCGGACGCGGAGGCCGACGAGATCGCCGCATTCGCCCTCGACGTCTTCGCGGGCATGGACGGTCGCCCGCTCGGGACCCGGTCCGTGGCTGGAACCCGGATCAAGGCTTCGTCGCCGACCACCGCCGCCGGGCGTGCCTCGGTGCTGCGCCTACCCGGCCCGGAGGGACCGTCCCGCTGAGCCAGGCCGTGATCTTCGATCTCGACGGCGTGCTCGTCGACTCCGAGATCTGGTGGGATGAGGTGCGAACGGCCTTCGCCGCGAAGCAGGGTCGGACCTGGGATGAGGCCGATCGCGCCGCCGTCATGGGCGCGAACTCTCATGCCTGGTCGCGGATCATGCGCGACCGCCTGGACCTCGCGATGGCGCCGGCCGAGATCGAGCGCGCGATCGTCGATGGGGTCGTCGCGCGCTATCGGGCGACCGCTGCGCCGACGATCGATGGGGCGGTCGAGGCCGTGCGGCGCATCGCCGCGACGCGCCCGATCGCCGTCGCGTCGTCAGCCCACAAGGCGGTCATCGATGTCGCCCTCGAGACGACCGGGCTCATTGACGTCTTCGAGGTCGTCGTTTCCTCCGACGAGGTCGACCACGGCAAGCCGGCGCCCGATGTCTACCTCGAGACCGCCCGGCGGCTCGACCGCCCGCCGTCGTCCTGCCTGGTCGTGGAGGATTCGCTCAACGGCGTGAAGGCCGCCCGGGCGGCGGGGATGACGGTCGTCCTCGTCCCGAACCTCAGCGTCCCCCCGGCCCCCGGCGCCGCCGAGCTCGCGGATCTCGTGTTGCCTCGGCTCGCCGATCTCGATCCCGGGGCATTCGCGTGAGGGCGACACCGTTGCCGGGCCCCGCCATCCACCCGGTCCGACGGACGATCCGCTATTGGTCTTCGCGCCTGATCGCCGCGACCCTCGTGCGCGCCTGGCTGCGGGTGCGAACGGAAGGACGGGAGCACCTGCCCGCCGTGCCGGCGATCTATTGCTTCAATCACCTGTCCTGGGCGGATCCCTTCATCCTGATGGCGGCGCTGCCGATGCGGCCGCGCCTGTTCTTCTTCGGTCCGAAGGAGGAGGACATGGGGGTCGGCGGCCGGAACCGGCTCATGCACTGGACCGGGACGGCGATCCCGTACAAGCCCGGCAAGAACGACCTGCTCGACGCGACCCGTCGGGTAGGAGCCGTCATCCACAGCGGGGCCGTCGTGGCGATCGCGGGCGAGGGGCGGATCGGGGCGATCGAGTCGTCCCTGTTGCCGATCAGCGAGGGCGCCGCGTATTTCGCCCTCCGCTCCAACGTGCCCATCGTGCCGATCGCCATCAACGGGACCAGCTGGCTCCATTTCGGCGGCCGCGCCCGGGTTCGCATCGGGTCACCGATCGCTGCCGAGGGTCGGCCTACCCGCGAGTCCGTTGCGGCCCTCACGACGCGGCTCCGCGACGCGCTCGAAGGCCTCATCGCCGATGCGCCGGAGATCGATCCGCCCGGGCGGCTGGGCCGCTGGCTCACGGAGCGCTTCAACGAATGGCCGGAGGGCTCGCGCGAGTCCGCGCGCGACCTGGCGTCGGGCGGCTGAGCGGGGCGGTCTGGCATACTCGGACCGACGCCCGCAGCGCAGGAGGGACCGTGGCCGGGACCGGCTTGTCGTCCGACCCCAAGCAGTACGCTCGCCGCCTGGCCGAGCAGAGCGACCAGCAGATCGATACGTGGGCGTCGGAGCTGATGCGTGACATCGCGAAGCGCCGGGGCCCGCTCCGGGTCTTGGCCGACCTTCGCCAGGCGGCTCGGTTGACCGACAGGGATATCGAACGTGCGTTCGCTTCTGGTGGGGGCCCTCCGGCCATCGCGGGGCGCGATCGCCAAGGGCGGCTGCTGATCCCGTCGGTCGCGCTCTTCGCCCTGGTCCCCGGGATCCGGGCCATCCGGCGCGACGGCCGGGCTCGGTTGATCGCGTATCTCGTGGCGAACTTCGAGGAGCTCGTCTACGTCTGAGGCGCCCCGCGCGCCCGTCCCGGTTTCCGGCCTCGCTGCTCGCGCCGGGGGCCTCGTTCGCCTGGTCCACCCGTTCCCGTCGCTGCTCGACGGTGCGGTCGTCGCCGCGGTCGCCCTCGTGGCGGGTGCTCGGGTCGAGACGGCGGCGCTACTGGGTATCGCGATGACGGCGCTCCAAGCGGCGATCGGGGCGCTGAACGACCTCGTCGATGCGCCGCACGACGCCGGGCGCAAGCCGGGCAAGCCCATCCCGGCCGGACTGGTGTCGCGGGGGCTCACGCGGATCGTCATCGTCGGGGCTGGGGCTGTGGGCCTGGCGCTCTCCGTTCTGGCAGGCCCGGCGCAGCCGACGGTCGGCCGGTTCCTGCTCGCGGGACTCGCGCTCATCGGGTTGGGGATCGGGACGAGCTACGACCTCAAGGCGAAGGGCACCGAGTGGTCATGGCTACCGTTTGCGCTCGGCATCCCGCTGGTGCCAGTGTTCGGCTGGTACGGGGCCACCGGGTCGCTCCCGGTCTGGTTCGTCGTCCTCGTCCCGATGGCGGTGTTGGCCGGTGCCGGGCTGGCGATCGCCAACGCCCGAGCCGACCTGGAGCGAGATCGAGAGGCCGGCGATGGTTCCGTCGCCGTTCGACTCGGCCCGGACGCGTCCTGGCTCGTGCACGCGTGCCTGCTCGGCGTCGCCGCCGTCATCGCGATCGGATGGCTCGTCGCGACGGGTACGACCGTTCCGATGTCGGCGCTCGTCGCGGGTGGTCTCGCAGCGATCGGGTGGGGGCTCCGGCTCAGCCGGGCGGGCGACGCCGGGCGCCGCGAGCGGGCCTGGCAGCTCGAGGCGGTTGGAACGGCGGCCGTTGCGGTCGGGTGGCTGGCATCCGTCGCTCGGTGACGGCGCGGCCCCGGCTTCCCCGCGGCGGAACGAAGGTACCCCCTAACGGCTGGCGGACCCGGTTCGTTCCTCCCTGCGAGCCCCTCGAACCCATCGCCGCCGGGGAAACACCGACCCAGGAGTGTCCATCGTGCACCGTCTGACCCGCCACCTCCGCGGCCTGCTGGTCGCCATCGCGGCGCTCGCCCTCACGGCCACGGCCGTCCTCGCCGCCAAAACGCTGCCGTCCGCCCCGCCCGCGGCCGCTGCCGGCGGCCTCTCGCGTGCGTCCGAGGCCGCCGGCAAGACCGTTCCCGCCAATGGCGATAACCCGGCCGTCACCGAGCCGGACGAGGACAGCGACCAGGGCGCCGAGCCGAGCGAGGTCGAGCAGCCCGATGCCGACGCCGAGCAGGCCGGCCCCGACACGACCTCGGGGACCGCGCGCAAGGAGAACCATGGCTGGTTCGTTTCCCAGGCGGCCCAGGCCCCGACCCCGGCTGGCTTCGACAACCACGGTGCCTACGTCTCGTCGATCGCGAAGGGTGACCTCGGGAAGCCGGGAGCGGTGACCGCTCCCGTGACGACCGGCGCCGCCAAGTCCGCTGCCGGCAAGGCCAAGGCCGCCCAGAAGTCGAAGGGCCACAGCAGCCACTAACCCCGCAGTACCGCCCCCAGGTAATCGAGAAGCCGCCGCCAAGGCGCCGGCTTCTCGCTGTCTGGCCTCCGTCAGGACGTCAGTCGTTCAGATCCCCCGTCCGGACGATCGCGATCGCGTTCTCGAGCTTGAGCTTGGCGATCACCAGGTACTTCGCGAGATTGGCGCGATCGACCTCGCCGATCGAGCGAACGGCGTCCGGGCTTCGGAGCACGTCCACCAGCCCCTCGATGGCATCCGCCAGGGAGTGCTTCGCGTTGACGAGCGAGTCCTCGGTCAGCGGCGCCGAGGCGCCACGCCCGGCTGTGGCCCAGGCGGGCCCGCCCCCGTTGTCGGACGCCTCGCCCGCGCCGATGTCGATCGGCTCGCCGGGGCCCTCGTCGACGTCGCCGATATCGTCGATGTCGACCGGGATCCGGGTCGGCCGCGACCGGCGCCCCTCGATCTTGTCGCGCAGCTTGATGAGCGTCAACTCACCGCGGGCCACCTGCTCGGCCAGCCGGCGCCGCTTCTTGGGGTCCTCGACCTTCATGAGCTCGTAGGCGTGTGAGAGCGTGTCTTTGCGCAAGGACACGAGCTCGCGGATCTCGGGCGGCGCGTCGGCCATTCGCAGCCGGTTTTCGAGATAGCCCTTGTCCTTGCCGAGCTTGTCGGCGAGCTTGCGGATGCTGTAGCCGTGTTCGCGAACCATCCGGTCATACATCGCGGCTTCGTCGAGCGGGGAGAGGTCCTCGCGCTGGAGGTTCTCGATGAGCGCGATCTCGAGCGCGGTGTCGTCGTCGATCTCTTCGATGAGGGCGGGAATCGAGTCGAGGCCCGCGATCCGCGAGGCACGCCAGCGCCGCTCCCCGGCGATCAGTTGATACGTATTCGGCCCGATGGGTCGGACGAGGACCGGTTGCAGGACGCCATGCTCGCGGATCGACGCGGACAGCTCGTTCAGCGTCTTCTCGTCGAGGACGAGTCGTGGCTGTTCGGGGTTCGGGGTGATCCGGTCGAGCGGGACGATCCGCACGCCGACGCTGCGCGTCGGCGAATCGTGCGACAGGAGGCTGACGATGGCGGGGGAGAGCTCGCGCTCTTCGGACAGGCGGCGCGCCGCCGCGGCCCGGAAATCAGTGCGTGCCAAGACCAACCACCTCCCGCGCGAGCTCGCGATACGTCCGGGCAGCCTCGCTTCCACCGGCATACGAGGTGATCGGTCGACCGACGAGCGGAGCCTCACCGAGCTTGACCGCATTGCGGACGATACTGCTGAAGACGTGGTGGTCCCCGACGACCCGCAGCTCGTCGAGCATGTCCCGGGCGAGGTTCGTGCGTCCGTCGTAGAACGTCGGGAGCAAGCCGAGGATGCGCAGGTCCCGGTTGAGCTTGAGCCGGATGGCGTTGATGACCTTCACGAGATTGGTCAGCCCCTTCAACGCGTAGTACTGGGTCTGGACGGGGATGATCACGCCATTGGCCGCGACCAGTCCGTTGACCGTCAGGAGGCCGAGGTTCGGCGGGCAATCGATCAACACGAAGTCATACGACCCGATGTAGTTCTCGATCGCGTCCCGCAGGATCTGCTCTCGTCCCAGGGCCGTGAACAGCTCACCCTCGGTCGACGCGAGATCGATGTGCGCGGGAGCGACGTCGATGCCGGCGCTCTCCGTCGGGAGTGTGACTTCGGCGAGCGTCGCGCGACCGTCGGCCAGGACGTCGGCCATGGAAAGCTCGACGGTGTTGAGATTGATCCCGAGACCGGCGGTGAGGTTGGCCTGCGGATCCATGTCGATGCACAGGACGCGATGGCCGCTCTCGGCGAGAGCTCCCGCGAGGTTGATCGCCGTCGTCGTCGTGCCGACGCCGCCTTTCTGGTTGGCGATCGCGATCACACTGGTCACGGGGGCATCACCTCGAATCGATGATTGCTGCGGAAAGGCCGGACACGACATGTCGGCGAGTGAGGGCCCATCCTACTCCAGCCGAATGGCATCCGAACGATAGGGTTATCCACACGAAACGCGAGTTGTTCACCATTTCGGTGGATAACTGGGCTCGTATCATCAGCTCCGGATCAGCTCCAGTGTCTGTGCGCAAAGACGGCTCGACGCGATTCGGGCAGGAAGGGAAGGCGCCTTGCCAACCAACGAGGACCGATTGGCGCGGCTCGACGCGATGCGCGCGGAGGCTCGTCTCGGCGGCGGCCAGGATCGCATCGACCAGCAACACGCGCGGGGGAAGCTGACCGCGCGCGAGCGATTGGAGCTCCTCCTCGACGCCGACTCGTTCGTCGAGCTGGATGCCTTCGTGACGAATCGCAACCCCGAGGTCGAGACCGCGTACCTCGGCGACGGCGTCGTCACCGGCCACGGCAAGATCGACGGTCGGCTCGTCTTCGTCTTCAGCCAGGACTTCACGGTCTTCGGTGGCTCGTTGTCCGAGGCCTACGCCGAGAAGATCTGCAAGGTCTTGGACCTGGCGATGAAGGTCGGCGCGCCGATCATCGGCCTCAACGATTCGGGCGGGGCGAGAATCCAAGAGGGGGTCGTATCGCTCGGCGGCTACGCCGACATCTTCCTGCGCAACACGCTGGCGTCCGGCGTCGTGCCGCAGCTCTCGGTCGTCATGGGGCCATGTGCCGGTGGTGCCGTGTATTCGCCGGCGATCACCGACTTCACGGTGATGGTCGAGGGCACGAGCTACATGTTCGTGACCGGACCGAACGTCGTGAAGGCCGTCACCCATGAAGAGGTCGACGCCGAGCGTCTCGGCGGGGCGACGACCCATACGACGCGAAGCGGGGTCGCGCATCTGGCCGCGCCCGACGAGGCATCCGCGCTCGAGGCGGTTCGCCGGATCCTCGGGCAGTTGCCGCAGAACAACCTGGGCGAGGCCCCGCACCGCCCGACGACCGATCCGTCGGACCGCGCCGACGCCGCCCTCGATGCGATCGTGCCCGATGACCCATCCAAGCCCTACGACATGCACGGCGTCATCGAAGGCGTCGTCGACGATGGCGCGTTCCTCGAGATCCAGCCCGGCTGGGCGCCGAACATCATCACGGGGTTCGCGCATTTGGGTGGACGCAGCGTCGGGGTCGTCGCGCAGCAACCGGCGGTGCTTGCCGGGGCACTCGATATCGATGCGTCGACGAAGGCGGCACGATTCGTGCGGACCTGCGACTGCTTCAACGTCCCGCTCGTGACGTTCGTTGACGTGCCCGGATTCCTGCCCGGCGTGGCGCAGGAGCACGGCGGCATCATTCGTCACGGCGCCAAGCTCCTGTTCGCGTACTGCGAGGCCACGGTGCCCAAGCTGACGGTCATCACGCGCAAGGCGTACGGCGGCGCGTACGACGTCATGTCGAGCAAGCACGTCCGCGGCGATATCAACCTGGCGTGGCCGACGGCCGAGATCGCGGTGATGGGCGCCGAGGGCGCAGTCGGGATCCTCCATCGCGACGAGATCGCCGCGTCCGACGATCCGGAGGGGGAGCGAACGCGACTCGTCGAGGACTACGAGGAGCGATTCGCCAACCCGTACATCGCAGCCGCGCGCGGCTATGTCGACGACGTCATCCGGCCGTCCGAGACGCGATCGCGGCTCATCGGCGCGCTGGAGATGCTCGCTGACAAGCGCGACACGAATCCGCGCAAGAAGCACGGCAACATCCCGCTGTGACCGCCCCGTCGCGGTCGGCAGGGGAGAGCGCGTCTTTGCGCAAGGACAGCGGCGGGCCTCCGATCCGCCGGCTGCTGGTCGCGAACCGCGGCGAGATCGCCGTCCGGATCATGCGCACCTGTCGCGACCTCGGCATCGAGACCGTCGCGGTCTATTCCGACGCCGACGTCGACGCGGCCCACGTCCACGCCGCCGATGCCGCCGTCCGGATCGGACCCGCGCCGGCCGCCGCGAGTTACCTGCGCGCCGACGCGATCGTGGCCGCAGCCCTCGAGACCGGAGCGGCGGCAATACATCCCGGATACGGCTTCCTGTCCGAACGTGGGGCGTTCGCGCGCGCGACGACCGACGCGGGTCTGGTCTTCATCGGGCCGAGCGCGGAGGCGGTCGAAGCGCTCGGTGACAAGCTGGCCGCTCGCCGGACGGCGCGAGATGCCGGTGTGCCGGTCGTGCCGGGGACGTTCGAGGCGGCATCAGTCGACCGCCCCGATGCCCTCGATGCGGTCGTCGCGGATGCGGAAGGCGTCGGGTTCCCGCTCCTAGTCAAGGCGGCGGCGGGCGGCGGTGGCCGCGGCATGCGTCGAGTGTCAAAGGTCGACGAGCTGCCGGCGGCGCTGGCGGCGGGAGCCGCCGAGGCGGCCGCAGCGTTCGGCGACGGCGCAGTCTACCTGGAACGCGAGCTTCGGCCGGCCCGCCATATCGAGGTGCAGCTCCTCGGCGATGCCGCCGGTGAGATCGTCGCGCTCGGCGAGCGGGACTGTTCGATCCAGCGACGTCACCAGAAGCTCGTCGAGGAATCGCCGGCGCCCAGCTTGACCCGCGGCGAGCGCGAGACCCTGCATGCGCTCGCGGTCAAGGCCGCGCGAGCCGCGCGGCTGTTCAACGCCGCGACCGCGGAATTCCTGTTCGATGCGGAGCGGCGGTTCTGGTTTCTGGAAGTCAACGCGCGACTGCAGGTGGAACACGGCGTCACGGAGCTCGTCACCGATCTCGACCTCGTCGCGGAGCAGCTCTGGATCGCGGCCGGCGAACCGCTCTCGGACGAGGTGCGGCGGGCGGCCACGATGGCCGCGGAACCGTCGCGCCATGCGCTCGAGATCCGCCTGTCGGCCGAGGATCCGTCACGGGAGTTCGCGCCGGCGCCCGGGCGCATCGGCGTCTGGGTGATGCCCGCGGGACCCGGCGTCCGCGTCGATACCGCGGTCGCGGCGGGGGAGCGAATCGCGCCCCACTACGATCCCTTGATCGCGAAGGTGATGACCGTCGGCCCGGATCGCCCGGGGGCGATCGACCGGATGCGACGTGCCCTCGATGAGATCGTCATCACCGGGATCCAGACGACGCTCCCATTCGACCGCGCGGTCGTCCGAGACCCAGCATTCCTGGAGGCCGATCTGTCGACCGACTACGTCGCGGAGCGCTGGGATCCGACGGCGTCTCGGTCGGTCGCCCTCAGCCGGGCGCAGGGCGCGGCCGCCCAGGCGTTCACGACGGCCGGGAATTCGCCGTCGGTCGGTGGCGCGTCCGAAGCGTCTTTGCACAAAGACGGCCAGACCGGCTCGACCGGCTGGGCCCGCGCGGCGCGCGAGGACATGATCGACCGGTGGCCGCGGTGAGGTGGTGGGGATGACCCGGAGGCTCCGTTGACCTCGCCCGCTGCCCGGCGGCCGGTTCGGCTCGCCGAGGCCTCGGGTGGCGGCCGCCCGGGAGACGCGATCGTCGACGTGACGCCCGACGGCATCCCGGCCGGGGCGGTGATCGGTGCCGTGGGCGCACCGGATTCGGCCGGCCGGCGCTTCATCGAGGTCGTGGTCGATGGCTGGCGGTTCGAGCTGCTCGCCGAGGACGCGGCCCGAGCCGCCCTGCGGGAGCGGGCGACGAGCACCCGCGGAGACGAGATTCCGGGAGGTGGACCCCTGGAGATCCGTGCCATCATCCCGGGGAGGGTCATCGCGGTTGCCGTCGGCCCGGAGGACAGCGTCGCGGCCGGCGACGCGCTCCTCGTGGTGGAGGCGATGAAGATGCAGAACGAGCTCCGCGCGCCGAGGGCGGGTACGGTCGCGCGCGTCCTGGTCGGTGCCGGCTCCACGGTCGAGGTCGGCGACGTGCTCGTCGTGCTCGGGTGAACTGCCCGGATCGCCCGGTCGGGGAGGGGAAGGACCCGGGCCGCGACCGCTGGCGCGAGACCCTGCGGTCCAAGGCGCTGGCCGGCGCGCCGGAACGGCGCAGCCCCTTCGAGACCTCCTCGGGCATCGTCATCCGAGACCTCTACACGCCGGCCGACACCGCCGGCCTGGACGAGGCCCGCGACCTGGGACGTCCGGGCGAGTTCCCGTTCACCCGGGGCGTCCAGCCGACGATGTATCGCAGCCGCTTCTGGACGATGCGCCAGTACGCCGGCTTCGCCACGGCCGAGGAGACCAATCGCCGGTTCCGCTACCTCCTCGACCAGGGGCAGACCGGTCTCTCGGTCGCGTTCGACCTGCCGACCCAGATGGGCTACGACTCGGACGCCCCCGAGGCCGACGGGGAGGTCGGCCGCGTCGGGGTCCCGATCTCGAGCCTCGTCGACATGGCCGTGCTCCTCGACGGGCTGCCGCTCGGCGAGGTGAGCACCTCGATGACGATCAATGCGACCGCCCCGATCCTCCTGGCCCTCTACGTGGCCGCGGCCGAGGCCCAGGGCGTGCCCCGGGACCGGATCAGCGGCACGACCCAGAACGACATCCTGAAGGAGTACATCGCTCGCGGGACGTACATCTTCCCGCCCCGCCCGTCGATGCGCCTCGTCACCGACGTCTTCGAGTTCTGCGCCCGAGAGCTGCCGCGCTGGAACACGATCTCGATCAGCGGCTACCACATGCGCGAGGCGGGGGCGACGGCCGCCCAGGAGCTCGCGTTCACCCTGGCCGACGGCATCGCCTACGTCGAGGCCGCGGTCGAGCGGGGCCTGGACGTCGACGCGTTCGGAGGGCGCCTCTCGTTCTTCTTCGCCGCCTGGTCCGAGCTGTTCGAGGAGGTGGCCAAGTTCCGGGTCGCCCGCCGGATGTGGGCGACGATCATGCGCGAGCGCTTCGGGGCCACGGACCCTCGTTCCCTCCTGTGCCGGTTCCACGTCCAGACCGCCGGCTCCAGCTTGACCGCCCAGGCGATCGACAACAACGTCGTTCGAACGACGATCCAGGCGCTCGCCGCGGTCCTCGGCGGCGCCCAGAGCCTGCATACGAACTCCCGGGACGAGGCCCTTGCCCTGCCGACCGAGGAGGCGGCCCGCCTCGCCCTGCGGACCCAACAGATCCTCGCCTACGAGGCCGGTGTGACCGAGACGCCCGACCCATTGGCGGGCTCCTACTACGTCGAGAGCCTCAGCAACGAACTCGAGGCGGCGGCCTGGGGCTACCTCGACGAGATCGAGTCGATGGGTGGCACCCTGACCGCGATCGAGCGCGGATTCCAGCAGCGCGAGATCCAGGAGGCGGCCTATCGCGTCCAGCTCGCGATCGACGCCGGCGAACAGGTCGTGGTCGGCGTCAATCGCTTCCGCGACGACGAGCTCACGACTCCGCCGACCCACAAGATCGATCCGGACGGGGAGCGGCGCCAGGTCGAGCGTGTCCGCCAGGTCCGGGCCGAGCGCTCGGCCGAGCGGTGGTCGGCGGCCCTGGAGGAGCTCGAGCGAATCGCTCGCGGCGAGGGCAATCTCATGCCGGCGATCCTGGCGGCCGTCCGCGCCGACGCCACGGTCGGCGAGATCAGCGATCGCCTCCGGGTCACCTGGGGCGAGCACCGCGAACTCATCACGGTCTGAGAAGAGGTCGACGATGCCCAATCGAGCAAGCGACGTCCCGGCCGAGATCCGCAGCCTCGGCAAGGTGCACCACGTCGCGCTCATCGTCCGCTCCGTCGAGGACGCGCTCGGCTTCTGGCGGGACACGCTCGGCCTCGCGCTCGAGACGGTCCTCGAGATCCCGCACGACAAGGTGCGGATCGCCTTTTTCGGGGTGGGGGAGTCGAAGGTGGAGCTCGTCGAACCGACCGACGACAGCACCGGCGTCGCCCGGTTCCTCGAGGCCAAGGGCGAGGGCTTCCATCACGTCTGCTTCGAGGTGCCGAACCTGACCGAGACGCTGTTGCGCCTCGAGATCGATGGCCTTGAGCTGATCGACACCGCTCCGCGCCGGGGCGCCGAGGGCCCGGTCGCGTTCATCCACCCGCGCTCGTGCCATGGTGTGCTCGTCGAGCTCATCGAGGCACCGGGCGGGCCGGCGTGGCGATCGCTGGGGTTCGGCCCCGCGAGCTGACGGCGTGCTCCGCGGGGGGCCGGGATTCCGTGTCTGGGGGCGTGGTCACGAACGATGCGCACCTGAAGCGCGCTATAGGGACCACCGACGCTTCCACCGACCGGAACGGTGGTCAAGGCGACGTACCGCGCTTGGGGTGCGGTCCGCGATGGGCCCCAGCGTTGCTCGCGAGCCGCCCGAGCTCGGGGTGGCCTCGGGTCAGAGCGACCAGACGAAGATGACGTCGGGTGCGCGGTCGGCGGCGCGGCAGAACGCGATCACCTGGCCGACGAGCTCGCGGATCCAGGGTTTCTCCTCGCGCGGCAGCGGCCCCAGCTCCTCCTCGAGCCGGTCGATCCAGCGGCCGGCGATCGCGCCGAGCGCTCCATCCGAGATCCGCGCGACGGCCGAGACCCAGCCGGGGTCCACCCGCTCGATGGTCAGCGACCCGGACGGCTCGTCCGACCCGCTCAGCTCGACCCGGGCATCGATGAAGTCCGCCGGGCTGTCCTGCTCGGTCGCCGCGCGGGCCGCCTCGGCGAAGAAGTCGAGCCAGGTGGGATCGAGCCCGCCGCTCAGCGAGAGGTACGCGCCGAACCGGTCCCGATCGCGGAACGCTCCCTCCTCGCCCGTCCCGACGACGACGAGGACATCCTGGGCATGGCCGGCGATCAGCTCCATCCGCGCGCCCATCAACCGGTCTCGCGCGAGGTCCCGCGCGCCAGCTCCTCGGCGAAATCGATCATGTCGAGATCGCCCGGGGAGTGGCCGGCATCGGTGAGCAGGGCGGCCGCCTCCGCTCGATGCTGCGTGCCGTGGTTCACGACATGGGCGAGCATCTGCCAGATCGGGACGCCATCGTCGGTTCGTGCCACGAACGCGTCGTCCATCCCGTCCAGCCAGGCGTCGAGGTCGCGCCACTCCTGTTCCCAGCTCTCGGAGAGGGCTTCGATCGAGGGCAGCGGACCCTTCTCGGGGCGCGGTGTCTCGGGCGAGTCGGACAGGCCGTGGCGCCAGCGCTGGTGCGCGCCCAACTGGTGGATGAGGATGCCGGCCAGCCCACGCTCGCCGATCGCGTTCGGGGCCTCCCAGGACGTCCCGCCGAGCCCGACGGACGCCGCCAGGATCCGGCGGGTCGCCCAGCGATCGTAGGCGAACAGGAATCGGGTGTCGTCGACCTGCATCTCGCGCCCCTATCCCCGGTAGCCGGCGTCGCGGAGGAGTCCCGGCAATTCGGTCGGGGACCCGGCCACGAGGAAGCCCGCCGACTCCAGTGCTTCGACCTTGGACGCGGCGGTGCCGGCGCTCCCGGAGATGATCGCTCCGGCATGGCCCATCCGTTTCCCCTCGGGGGCGGTCCGCCCCGCGATGAACGCCGCCTTGGGGACGTCCCGGAGGTGCTCCCCGGCCCAGGCGGCCGCGGTCTCCTCGGCCGATCCGCCGATCTCACCGATCAGCACGAGCGCGTCGGTCGCCTCGTCGGCGGCGAAGAGCTGGAGGACGTCGAGGAACGTCGTCCCGACGATCGGGTCGCCGCCGATGCCGACGCAGGTCGATTGGCCGAGCCCAGCGTCCGTCATGGCCTGGACCGCCTCGTAGGTGAGCGTGCCCGAGCGCGAGACGACCCCGACGCGCCCCTCGCGGTGGACCGAACCCGGGATGATCCCGACCTTGGCCTGCCCTGGGGACGTGGCTCCCGGACAGTTCGGGCCGATGAGCCGGGCCCCGTGGGCCCGCACGACCTCCACGACCGGGATCATGTCGAGGGCGGGGATGCCCTCCGTGATGCAGAAGATCGTCGCGATCCCGGCCGCGGCGGCTTCCAAGACCGCGTCGGGGGCGCCCGTGGCCGGCACGAAGATGCAGGAGGTGTTGGCGCCCGTCTGACGAACCGCCTCGGCGACCGTATCGTAGACGGGCACGGCACCGTCGAGCGCCGTCAGGCCGCCCTTGCCCGGGGTGACGCCGGCGACGATCGGGGTGCCGTAGGCGTGCATGGCTCGGGCGTGGAAGTCGCCCTCCCGACCGGTGATTCCCTGGACGACGAGGCGCGTGTCCGGCCCGACGAGGATGCTCATGCGGTCGCGCCCGCGCGCGACGCCTCGACGGCCTTGGCGGCCGCCTCGTCGAGGGAGGCGGCCGTCTGGAACCGGGCCTGATCCAGCAGGACCGCGGCTTCCGCGGCGTTCGTCCCGACGATCCGCACGACCATCGGGACCTCGCGCGTCTGCTGGGCGCGTGCCTCGATCAGGCCGCGGGCGACCTCGTCGCCCCGGGTGATCCCGCCGAAGATGTTGACGAGGATCGCGTTGACCTTCGGGTCGTCGAGGATGATCCGCATGGCCGTGGCGACCTTGTCCGCGCGCGCGCCGCCGCCGATGTCGAGGAAGTTGGCGGGCTCGCCGCCGGCCCGCTTGACGAGGTCCATCGTCGTCATGGCGAGGCCGGCGCCGTTGACCATGCAGCCGATGGTGCCGTCGAGCTTGATGAAGGTCAGGCCTGCCTCCCGCGCCTCCCGATCCTCGGGCGCCTCCTTGTCTGGGTCGCGCAGGTCCTGGAGACCAGGATGGCGGGCGAGGGCCGAGTCGTCGAGCGTGACCTTGGCGTCGAGACAGACGAGGCGCTCGACGGGCGCACCGTCCGGCCCGGTCTCGCGGACGATGGCGAGCGGGTTGATCTCCACGAGGTCCGCGTCGTAGGCCTTCATCGTCGCGACGAGCCCCTTGGCGATCCCAACCGCCGTCTTAAGGTGGCGACCCAAACCCATGGCGAAGGCGAGGTCGCGGGCCTGGAAGTCGAGCAGCCCCAGGAGTGGGTCGGCATGGCGGCGGATGATCGCCTCGGGGTGCTCCTCGGCGACTTGCTCGATCTCGACGCCCCCCTCGGCGGAGCCCATGAGCAGGATCCCGCGCTCGGCCCGATCCACGACCGCGGACAGGTAGAACTCCTTGGCGATGTCCGCGGCCGCGCCGACGAGGACCTTGCGGACCGTCATCCCCTTGATGTCCATCCCGAGGATCTGGCCCGCGACGCGCTCCGTCTCCTCGGCGTTCCCGGCTAGCTTGACCCCGCCCGCCTTGCCCCGACCGCCGACGAGCACCTGGGCCTTGACCACCACCTGGCTCGCGCCGCCTTCGAAGAACCGTTCCGCCGCCGCGCGGGCCTCGGGCACTGTGTGGGCGACCGCCCAGTCCGGCACCGGCAAGCCCTGCTGGACGAGGAGCGACTTGGCGTCGGCTTCCTGGATCTTCACGCGCTGCGAACTCCGGTAGCGGCGGGCGGGCGGGTGGGGACATCGATGGTACCGCGTCGACCCGGCCCGAGCCTTCGCCCCGGCGACCCCTCGTCCGGGTCCGATCGGTCGGTCCTGGGCTGGCCGGCCCACCGGTCACGGCGCGGCTACAATCGGGGCCTATGGCCCACCGAGTCACCCTGATCCCCGGCGACGGCATCGGTCCGGAGCTGGCGGAGGCCTCTCGACGCGTCCTCGACGTGTCCGGCATCGAGTTCGACTGGGAGGTGCAGGACGCCGGCGAGGCCGTGTTGGCGCAGTACGGCACCCCGCTCCCGGAGCACGTTCTCGAGTCGATCAAGCGGAACAAGGTCGCCCTCAAGGGCCCCATCACGACGCCGGTCGGCGAGGGCTTCCGAAGCGTCAACGTCGCCCTTCGCCAATCCCTCGGCCTGTACGCCAACCTCCGTCCGGCCCGGAGCATGAAGGGCCTCAAGACGCGCTACGAGGACGTCGACCTCGTCATCGTCCGGGAGAACACCGAGGACCTCTACGCCGGGATCGAGCACCGGGTCGGTCGCGATGCCGCCGAGAGCATCAAGATCATCACCCGCGAAGCGTCCGAACGGATCGCCCGGTTCGCCTTCGAGTACGCCGTCGCCAACGGCCGGCACAAGGTCACGGCCGTCCACAAGGCGAACATCATGAAGCTGTCCGATGGGCTGTTCCTCGAGAGCTGCCGGACCGTCGCGGGGGACTACGACGGCCGGATCGAGTTCGAGGACCGGATCGTCGACAACATGTGCATGCAGCTCGTCCAGAAGCCCGAGTTCTACGACGTGCTCGTCCTGCCGAACCTGTACGGCGACATCGTCAGCGACCTCGCGGCGGGTCTGGTGGGCGGGCTCGGGGTCGCTCCCGGGGCGAACATCGGCACCGAGGCCGCGGTGTTCGAGGCGGTCCATGGGTCGGCGCCCAAGTACGCGGGGCTCGACAAGGCCAATCCGACCGCCCTGATCCTGTCGGGCGCGCTCATGCTTCGCCACCTCGGCCATCCGGATGCCGCCGAGCGGGTCGAGACCGCGCTGCGCGAGGTCATCGCCGAGGGCAAGGCCACGACCTACGACCTGGGCGGGCCTGCCGGCACGACGGCCTTCGCCGATGCGATCGTGGAGCGACTGGCCGGCGTGAGCGCGCCTCGATGACGGGCCTGCCGGCCAGCCTGCGCCTCCCGCGCAAGCCGGTCGGAACCGCGCGGGGCGAGTTGGGTGCGACGACTCGGCGCGATCGATGGTGGGTCGCGCCCGGCGTCCAGGGGACGCTGTTCACGATCTGCGCGACGTACCTCTTCGTCAGCGGCATCCTGTTCACGCCGCTGTTCGGAACGCCCTACGAGACGAGCGGTGGCCTGCTCTCACCGCTGTTCTCGCCGCTCTTCCGGCCCGATTGGCTGCCGACCTGGCTCAGCCCGGGGCTCTTCATCCTGTGGGTGCCGCTCGGCTTCCGGGCCACCTGCTACTACTACCGCAAGGCGTACTACCGCTTCTATTTCGCCGACCCGCCGGGCTGCGCGGTCGGGGAGCCGGCGGTCCACCGGCGGTATGCGATGGAGACGCGCTTTCCGTTCGTCCTCCAGAACATCCATCGTTACTTCCTGTACCTCGCGTTCATCCCGCTCTTCTTCCTCTGGGTTGACGCGGCCCTTGCGGTCGTCCACGGCGGCGGGATCACGATCGGTCTCGGCGTCGCGATCCTGTTCGTCAACGCGTTCCTGCTGACCGGGTATTCGTTCTCGTGTCACTCGCTCCGCCACATCGTGGGTGGTCGGCTCGACTGCTTCTCCTGCACGCGGCGGGCCAAGGTCCGTCACACCCTATGGCAGCAGCTGACCTCGCTGAACCTCCACCACATGGCCTGGGCCTGGACGAGCCTCATCTCGGTGACGCTTGCCGACGTCTACGTTCGATTGGTCGCGACGGGCGTGATCGCCGACCCGGCCATCCACATCCTCTAGGCGACGAGACCCACCGATGGCGGATCCGACGCGCCCCCAGATACGCCCACATGACGTCCTCGTGATCGGCGCCGGCGGGGCCGGCCTCCGGGCCGCGATCGAGGCGAAGGCCGCGGGCGCGAATGTCGGGCTCGTCTGCAAGTCGCTGCTCGGCAAGGCCCACACGGTGATGGCCGAGGGCGGGGTGGCCGCGGCACTCGCGCACGTGGCCCCGGCGGATTCGTGGCAGGTCCACTTCCGCGACACGATGATCGGTGGCAAGTACCTCAACAATCCGCGGATGGCTCAGCTCCACGCGCTCGAGTCGCCGGACCGGGTCCGCGAGCTCGAACGATGGGGCGCCGTCTTCGACCGGACGGACGACGGTCGGATCCTCCAGCGGCCGTTCGGCGGGCACTCCCACGCCCGCCTCGCCCACGTCGGCGACCGGACCGGCCTCGAGATGATCCGGACGCTGCAGGACCGGGCGGTCGCGGCCGGGATCGAGGTCTACATGGAGTGCACGATCACCCGGCTGATCACGGGGCCCGCGGGCGTGACCGGAGCCTTCGGTTACTGGCGGACGACCGGCCGTCCGATCGCCTTCCCGGCCAAGGCCGTCGTACTCGCGACCGGCGGCATCGGCAAGGCGTACGCGGTGACGTCGAACTCGTGGGAATACAGCGGCGATGGCCAGGCGCTCGCCTATGCGGCCGGCGCCGAGCTGATCGACATGGAGTTCGTCCAGTTCCATCCGACCGGGATGGTCTGGCCGCCCGGCGTCCGCGGGCTGCTTGTTACCGAGGCCGTTCGCGGTGAGGGCGGGATCCTGCGCAATGCCCATGGTGAGCGGTTCATGTGGAAGTACCTGCCCGAGGAGCGCCGTGGCGAGTACGCCGCGACGGACGACGAAGCGGCCCGCTGGGTGGAGGCGCAGTCCCAGGGCAAGGAGACCGACGCCCGACGCCCGCCCGAGCTTTCGACCCGCGACAACGTCTCCCGGGCGATCTACACCGAGGTCACGGAGGGTCGCGGGACGCCACACGGCGGGGTCTACCTCGACATCAGCTACCTGCCGGCCGAGCACGTCCGTCGCAAGCTGCCCTCGATGTACGAGCAGTTCAAGGAGCTGGCCGACGTCGACATCACGCGCGGCCCGATGGAGGTCGGACCGACGACCCATTACGTCATGGGCGGGATCAGGGTCGAGGCGGAATTGGGCGCGACCACGGTGCCAGGCCTGTTCGCGGCGGGCGAGGTGTCCGGCGGCATGCACGGCGCCAACCGCCTCGGCGGGAACTCCCTGTCCGATCTCCTCGTGTTCGGGGCCAGGACCGGTGCCGGCGCGGCGGCCCACGCCGCCGGCCAGGAGGCGGAGCCGCACCTCGATCCGGTCCAGGTCCAGGAGGCCGCCCGCGATCTGGCCGCGCCGCTCGAGCGCGACCGCGGGGAGGATCCCTACGCGATCCAGCGTGACCTGCAGGCGATGATGCAGCGACTGGTCGGCATCTTCCGGACAAAGGAGGATCTGACCGAGGCGTTACGAGCGCTGGCAGAGCTGCGTAAACGGTGGGCGGCGGTGAAGGTCGTCGGCGGACGGGCCTTCAATCCGGGCTGGGACCTGGTATTCGAGCTCGGCAATCTCCTCACCGTCTCGGAGGCGATCGCCGCCAGTGCCCGGCAGCGCACCGAGAGCCGCGGGGCGCACAGCCGGATCGACTTTCCCGACACGGACGACAAGCGCTGGAGCGGTCGCAACAGCGTCGTCGCGAAGGGACCCGACGGCGCGATGCACGTGTTCACGACCAGGCTCCCGCCGATGCCTGACGACCTGCACGGCCTGCTCGCCGGCGACCGATAGAACGGAGGCACGATGCCCGACGCACATCTTCGAGTCTTCCGCGGAAGCCCTGGCACGGACGGGCATTTCGACGAATTCGACGTCCCGGTCGAGGAGGGGATGGTCGTCCTCGACGCCCTGCAATGGATCCAGGGCCACGAGGCTCCCGACCTCGCCGTGCGCTGGAACTGCAAGGCCGCGAAATGCGGATCATGCAGTGCCGAGGTCGACGGCCGGCCGAGCCTGACCTGCAAGACCCGCCTCTCCGACTTCGATCTCGACGAGCCGATCACGGTCGAGCCGATGCGCGCATTCCCGCTCATCAAGGACCTCGTCACCGACGTGTCCTGGAACTACGAGGTGAACAAGACGATCCAGCCGTTCACCCCGCCCGACGATGTGCCCCAGGAGGAGTGGCGCTGGCAGCAGGAGGACATCAACCGCGTCCAGGAGTACCGGAAGTGCATCGAATGCTTCCTGTGCCAGGACGTCTGCCACGTCCTCCGCAATCACGAGACCAAGGATCCGTTCATGGGACCGCGCTACCTCGTCCGGGCGGCCGGCCTGGAACTCCATCCGATCGACCAGGCGGACCGGCGCGGGTACCTCAAGGACAGCGGCGGGATCGGTTACTGCAACATCACGAAATGCTGCACCGAGGTCTGCCCCGAGCACATCAAGATCACCGATAACGCGATCATCCCGCTTAAGGAGCGCGTCGCGGACGCCTACTACGACCCGCTGCAGTGGGCCTGGCGGAAGCTTCGCGGTGGCGGCGAGGAGGGTGGCTCGCGAGTCGAGCTGCCGGTGCTCCAGGGACACGAGGGCACGCCCGACCAGGCCCCGGAATGACGGACCCGATGTTCCCGGGACCCGATGTGGTTTCCGAGGACGCCGGCCAGGCCGCCATGCCGCGCCGCGGCTTCGTGATCCGGACCGATGGCGCCGCTCGCGGGAACCCAGGACCCGCCTCGCTTGGTGCCGCGCTTTACGACCTGGACCGGCCCGATGCGCGCGACCCGCGGGCGCAGCCCGACGCCTCGATCTCGGAGTACCTCGGCGTCCAGACCAACAACGTGGCCGAATACACGGGCACCCTGCGCGCGCTCGAGCTGGCGCGCGAGCTGGGCGCTCGCGAGGTCCACCTGCTGCTCGACTCGAAGCTCATCGTCGAGCAGCTGGCCGGCCGTTGGCGGGTCAAGGACGCCAAGCTGATCCCGCTCTGGGCCCACGCGCGCCAGGCACTCGGCGGCTTCGATCGCTGGTCCGCCGCCCACGTGCCGCGCGCCCAGAACAGCGTGGCCGATGCGCTCGCCAACGAAGCGATCGATCGGACCAATGCCGGTGGCCCAATGTCGGTCGTCCGTCGCCCGGGATAGACTGGTGCGTCAGCGAGGCGGTCGGATGGTCGCGCGCCGTGACCGGGGTGACCCGCTCGCGGCGTGAGGAAAGTCCGAGCTCCGCAGCGCAGGGTGGCGGGTAATACCCGTCCGTCGTGAGACGAGGACCAGTGCCACAGTGACGATGCCGCCGCCCGGCCTTCGGGTCGGGCATGCGGAGTGAAACGCGGCAAACTCCACCCGGAGCAAGGCCAAATAGGAGGGCGTAACCCGTTCCGGGCAACCGGAGCGGGGGAGAGGTGCGCTGCCCAGCCCTCGGGTCGGCCGCACGAGCCGTCGGGCAACCGACGGACGAGATGGATGGCCATCCCCTCGACGCGCTTCGGCGCGGCGGGGGACAGAACTCGGCTTACAGACCGCCTCGCTGACGTTGCCCCGCGCGCCCGCGGCGATCGGGGTTAGTACTTGACGGCCCTAATCCTCGTCGGGCCGGAAGATGTGCGGCGCGACGCACGCGTTGCAGATCGGCGTCGCGGCCTCGAGGTCCCCGAGGGGAATCGGCACCTTGCGGTCGGGGAACAGGCACTCCACGTCATAGATGCGTTCGGCCCCGGCTTCGACGTCGATCAAGCGGCGGAACGTGCAGCGCTTGATCCGGTGCGGCGCCAGGTGATAGGCGTCGGGTTGGGGCGGGATGACGGGGAGCGGCAGAGCCATGGCGCGGGCGTTGAGCCTCGATGCTGGAGTTCGAACGGTGAGTCCGCGTGACTCAGGCGGCCGAGACTAGCACCGGCGAAGCGACCACGGCAAGGCGCGAAAGGTACTACCCTACGGCCCGTCCGAACCGTCACAGGAGCGCGCGTGCCCGACAAACCGACCGCCGACTCGCCACGGCCGCGCCGACGCGCTCAGCGTCGTCCGCGCCGCGACCAGTCCGAGGCGGCCCCGGCGACGTCCCAGGAATCGCCCGCCGAGGAGGCGACCGTGCCGCCCGAGGAGGCGTCGGCAGACGAGGCGCGCGCGACGCCCGAGGTGGCGCCCGAGACGACCCAGGCGTGGCCGACCCAGGCGTGGCCGATCGAGGACGCACTCAGCGCGTCCGGCCGCGAGGAGCCAGCGGGCACGCCCACGTTCGCCGCCCCGATCGACGAGAACCGCTACGTCCCGACCCCGCCCCCGCCACCCTTCGAGCCACGGCTGCCACTCGTCGGACCCGACGACCGCGCCGATGACGAGGAGGACGTCGAGCCGGTGGAGCTCACCCCGGTCGATGAAGATCCGGCTCCGGTCATCCCGGCCCTCGAGGCGTGGCTGCCGCTCCTGGAGGATCGGTCGCCCAACCCGGAAGTCTGCCCGTTCTTCCGGGCGGTCGTGGCCGACAGCAAGCTCGGCCCGCCGATCGGATCGCCCCATCCGGCGAACCGGTGCGCCGCTCTTCGCCAGGCCGCGCCGCAATCGCTTCGACAGCAGCAGCTCGTGTGTCTCACGAGCGGCCATATCAATTGCCCACGCTATCTCCGTGGGGCCCTCGTCATCGGCGAGCCGTCGCCGTCGGCGGCCGCCGCCCGGCCGAGCTCGGGCCCGACCCCGGCGACGCTCTCGGCGCTGGTCGCGCTCGTACTGGCCTTCAGCGCCTCGGTCGCGTTCGTGCTCGCCAAGGGCGGCCTGACCCTGCAGGCCGCGGCGGTCGCGTCGGGCGCCCCCTCGGCGCCGGCGATCGCGCTCGTCAGCCCGTCGCCCACCCCGGCCCCGCTGCCATCGCCGACGGCCGCGCCGGCCATCTCGGCCAGTCCGGCGGTGTCGCCCTCCTCCTCGCCGATCGCCAGCGCGAGCGTGGCACCCTCGCCGACTCCCACCGCTGCGGCCACGGCGACACCGCGCCCGACGTCGAACCGCTTCGCGCTGCTGACAGCCTGTCCCAACAAGCCCAACTGCTACATCTATCGGATCCGGAGCGGGGACAACCTGTTCAGCATCGCCCACTACTTCGGGGTGCCGATCGAGACGGTCCGCCGGCTCAACCCCTGGACCCGGACGCAGGCCCTGCGCGCCGGCCGTGAACTGACCCTGCCGCCGCCGACCCGTTAGTCCCGGGGGTTCCGCGGCGACCCGCTGGTCGGAGACCAGTCGGCTGATCCGTCGCCGGCCGACCCTGCGCCGCCGCCCGATCGTTCTCCCTCCCAAACAGGCTTCCGCCTGCCAGCGCGCCCGAGCCGAGCCAGTGGGCGATTTCGACGTTGACGTGGGGTTTCCGCGTGCTAGGATGAACCGAAGTGGTCCAAAGTGGTAGGAAGTGGGGAACCGCGCACCGCCCCAGCCACCGACGAAGGACCCGCATCGACTTGGCAGATCGGAGAACCCCGACGGTGTTCACCGGCGAGTACCGGCACACGGTGGACGACAAGGGACGGATCGCCGTCCCCGCCAGATTCCGCGCCCAGCTCGATGCCGGGGCGGTCGTGTCACGCTGGCTGGATGCCTGCCTCGCGGTCCATACCCGGGCCGGCTGGGAGGAGCTCGCGAGCAAGGTCGCGGCGCTACCGATCACTGACGAGGCCTCTCGCCGCTTCCAGCGCTTCGTCTTCGCCGGCGCGACCGAGGTGGAACTCGATCGGCAGGGGCGAGTGCTCGTGCCGGCCTACCTGCGCGAATCGATCGGCCTCGGTTCGGAGTCCGTCGTCGTCGGCTCGCGCGATCACGCCGAGATCTGGGCGCCGAAGGCCTGGGACGAGTACCGCAAGGCCCTCGACGACCCGCAAAAGCTGGCCCGGGCCTTCGACGGCCTCGGGATCTAGCTCAACCACATGCGCTTCCAGGGTCCGCTCGGGATCCGATCGTCGAACGGTGGAGGACAGATGGAGGCAGGACACATCCCGGTCCTGGCAGAGGAGGTCATGTCGATGCTCGTGCCTGCTCCGGGAAGCCTCCAGATCGATGCCACCCTCGGCGGCGGTGGGCACACCGAGCGGATCCTGGAGGCGACCGACCCTGATGGTCGCCTCCTCGGCGTTGATGCCGACGGGGCGGCCATCGCCAGAGTGGACGGTCGCCTCCGCCCCCGGTTCGGGGATCGCCTGGTCCTGCGCAAGGCGAACTTCCGCGAACTCGCCCAGGTCGCACCCGCGGCCGGCTTCGACCGGGTCGACGGCGCGCTCTTCGACCTCGGACTCTCCAGCTACCAGCTCGCCGACGCCGAGCGGGGATTCGGCTTTCGAACCGGCGGTCCGCTCGACATGCGGTTCGACACCGGGCGCGGCGTGCCCGCGTCGGAGCTGCTCGCCACGCTCGACGCGAACGAGCTCGCCGCGCTCTTCCGCCGGTACGGTGAGGAGCCAAAGGCCGGGCGGATCGCGCGGGCCGTCGTCGAGGCGCGCCGCACGGCACCGGTCGCGACGGCCGAGGAACTGGCCGCGCTCGTCGAGCGGGTCCTGCCACCGAACCCGCGCCAGCCGCGCCGGACGCATCCGGCCACGCGCGTCTTCCAGGCGCTGCGGATCGCCGTCAACGAGGAGCTCGACGCCCTGACCATCGGTCTCGCGGCGGCGCTGGACCTGTTGCGGCCCGGTGGTCGGCTCGTCGTCGTCAGCTATCACTCGCTCGAGGACCGGATCGTCAAGCGCTTCATCGCGGGCGAGCGACGCGGCTGCGTCTGCCCACCCGAGCTGCCCGTGTGCGTCTGCGGCCGCAACCCCCGATTGCGACTCATGACGCGGCCGTCGCTCACCCCGAGCGCCGCCGAGATCGCCGCCAACCCCCGAGCCCGAAGCGCCCGACTGCGGGCCGCCGAGCGGCTCGCCGCCTGAGTCGTCGAGCAGCCAAGGAAGGAGGCCTCATGAGCAAGCGCCACCAGTCCAGTCGCCGCAAGTCGTACGGGCGCCGCCAGCACGAGGTGCGTGAGCGCCACGAGCGCGAGCACCATCACGAGGCCACCGATCTCGAGCTCGAGCAGTGGGGCGCCGGTGCGCCGGCCGACCCGTTCGCCTTCATGGACCCGCGGGCGCCGCGACTCCGCTTCGGGATGGGGGACTGATCGATGGCCGTCTACGAAGGCGCACGCCCACGGACCATCTCACTGCCGCGAGCGCCCCGCCTTCCGCGGATCGCCGAAGGCCCGGCCCTGCCGCGCCGCCGAGCGCGGACCGCCGTCCGGGCGCGCCGTGGCGCGAGCTCCCTGTCGCTTGCCCTCGGTGGCATCGTCGTCGCCTTTCTGCTCGCGTTCTTCTCGCTGGCCCAGCAGGTCCGGGTCTCGGCCACGAGTTACGACATCGGGCGCCTGCAAGTCGAGCGTGAGCAGCTCGACGCGCGGCGTCAGGACCTGCGCTCCGACCTCAGCCGGCTAGGGCGTGAGCCGGCGGTCCGCAAGCTCGGCCTCGATGCGGGACTCGGCCAGCTGGCCGAGCCGGTCGTCCTGCCCGCCCGCTGATCGATCGAGTCGACTAAAGGGATGCTGGGTCGCACGGATTCCCGCCCGCGCCTCCTCGTGCTCCTGGCGGTGTTCGTCATCGGGTCGCTGGCGCTCGTCACCCGATCCGCGTACTGGCAGGTGCTGCGCGGCAGCGAGCTGACCGCCAAGGCCGCCGCGCAGACCACGACGCGGGTCGAGGTCCCGAGCCGCCGCGGCGACATCTACGACCGGACCGGTACCGTCCTCCTCGCCACCACCGTCGAGCGCGACCGGCTCGTCGCCGCAGCCGACCAGCTCGCCAAAGCGCCCGAGCAGCGCCGCCAGACCGCCGACACTCTCGTAAGCCTGCTCCAGCTCGATCCGGCCGGCGCGGTGGCGCTCCGCGACAAGCTCGCGAGCGGGAAGCCATATGTCATCGTCGGGAGGAACATCGACGCGGCCCTCGCCGACCAGATCCGGCAGGCGGTGAGCGATGGCCGGCTCTTCTCGATCTCGCTCGAGTCCGAGCCGCTGCGTGTCTATCCGCAGGAAGGCGGCGGTCCCGATTCGACGCTCGGGGCGCAGCTCCTCGGGTTCGTCAATCGCGAGAGCAAGGGCCAATACGGCGTGGAGCAGCGCTACCAGGACACGCTTGGCGGGTCGCCCCGGATCGTCGTCTCACAGCGGGACGTCAACGGCCGGCCGATGCCAGAGACCGCGGTCGTGGAACAGCCAGGGGTCGTGGGCCAGGACATCCGGCTGACGATCGATGCCGGCCTGCAGCTCGCCGTCGAGCAGGAGCTGCTGGCGGCCTGGATCGCCGACAAGGCCGAGAGCGTCTCGGCGGTCGTCATGGATCCCTACACCGGCGAAGTCTATGCCGAGGCGACCTATCCGTCGTACGACGCGAACGCCTACCGGACGATCGCCGCGGACGATCCCAGCCGCTTCGTCGACCCGATCGTCTCGGGCGTCTACGAGCCCGGCTCGGTGTTCAAGATGATGACGGCGGCGGCCGCGCTCGGGGCGCGCACGGTGACGACGAGCACGATGATCAAGGACTCCGGGACGCTGCGCCTCGACCACGGCACGACGAAGATCGACGACGCCGATCGCAAGGGCCGAGGCTGGATGACGTTCCTCGACGGCGTCGCATATTCGCGCAACGTCGTGGCGGCGAAGGTCGCGCTCGCCCTCGGCAAAAGCACGGCCAAGTCGTCGGCGATCCTCTACGACACGTGGCGCAAGCTCGGCTACGGCAAGCCGACGGGCATCGACCTCGCTGGCGAGGTGTCCGGCCTCGTGCGCGACCCGGCGATCAAGCCCTGGGGCGAGATCGACCTCGCCAACGGCTCGTTCGGCCAGGGCGTGGCCGTGACCCCGATCCAGCTCGCGACCGCCTACGCCGCGCTCATGAACGGCGGGACGACGATCCAGCCGCATGTCGTCAAGGCGATCGGTCCGGCCGATGTCCAGGTCCCGGCCGGCGGGCGGGTCATCGAGCGCGGCCTTTCGAAGACCCTCGTCCGGATGATGGAGTACGTCGTGACGGAGGTCCCGACGTACCACAGCCGCACGCTCGTCCCAGGTTACTCGGTCGGCGGCAAGACCGGCACCGCGCAGATCTGGGATCCGAAGGCGAACCACGGCCGCGGTGCCTGGAAGGTCAACCTCTTCAACTATTCCTTCGTCGGCTACATCGCCCGGGACAAGGACCGGCCGGACCTCGTCGTCGCGGTGCGGATCCAGGAGGGGCGCCCGACGATCGCCCGCGTCGGCCAGCTCGAGATGCCGGTCATGAGCTTCCAGCTCTTCCGGCGGATCGCGACCGACGCGATCGGGACCCCCGATCTCCTGACCGATCGGCCGGCTACGCTCGCCGAGAGCGCCGCGAACCGGTGAACGGCGCCTATGACACACTGGGTCTCGTGACCGACGTCGACCCGTCGAGCCCGCCGCCGGTGGGCCCAGCGGCGCCGGCCCTGACCGCCGACGACCTGGTCCGCCTCACCGGTGGCCGGCTCCTGGCCCGCTCCGATCGACCCATCCGTGGTGCCGCGGTCGATTCGCGCCTCGTCGCGCCCGGCCAACTGTTCGTCGCCCTCCCCGGGGAGCGCACCGACGGCCACGAGCACGTCCATGGGGCAGTCGAGCGCGGTGCGGCCGCCCTGCTCGTCACGCGGCCGGTCGGCGAGTCCGCGGAGATCGGGGACGTGACGATCGTGCGGGTCACCGATGGACCGGCCGCGCTTGCCGCGGTCGCTGCCGGCTGGCGTCGCCGGTTCGACCCGCTCGTGGTCGGGGTCACCGGCAGTATCGCCAAGACCTCGACCAAGGAGGCGATCGCAACCGTCCTCGGGAGCGTTTATCCCACGCTCAAGACAGAGGGCAACCGGAACAACGAGATCGGCCTGCCGCTCACGCTCATGCGCCTCGGCCCGGAGCACGAGGCCGCCGTGTTCGAGATGGGCATGTACGTCGGCGGGGAGATCGCGGAGCTGGCGCGGATCGCCCGGCCGTCGATCGGGGTCGTGACCGCCGTCCAGCCCGTCCACCTCGAACGGATCGGCAGCCTCGAGGCGGTGGAGCACGCCAAGGGCGAGCTGCTCGAGGCGCTGCCGCTCGATGGCACGGCGATCCTCAACGAGGACGACCCGATCGTCGCCCGGATGGACCAGCGAACGAGCGCCCGCGTGCTGCGCTACGGGTTCTCGCCGACGGCCGACGTGCGGGCGGACCAGGTCGTCTCGCTCGGTACCAAGGGCATGCGGTTCCGGCTCCGGACCCCGGTCGGCGAGCGCGAGGTCACGATCCCCGCGCTCGGACCGCTGTCGGTCCACAACGCGCTCGCCGGGGCCGCCGTCGGGGTCACGGCCCAGGTGCCGCTCGACGACATCGTCCGGGGCCTCTCGGCCGGCTGGGCGGCGCCGCACCGGATCGAGCTCGTCCGTCTACGGGGGGCGACGATCATCGACGATTCCTACAACGCCTCGCCGGCCTCGGTCCGCGCCGCGCTCAACGTCCTCGCCGGCCTGCCCGGTCGGTCCGTTGCGGTCCTCGGGGAGATGCTCGAGCTCGGCGAGGAGCACGAGCCCGGTCATCGCTCCGTGGGCGAGGCCGCCGCCCTCGTCGTCGACCTCCTCATCGTCGTCGGCCCCGAGGCGCGCGGCATCGTGGAGGGCGCCCTGGAGGGCGGCCTCGATCTCACGAAGATCCATCACGTCGCCGAGGCCGAGGACGCGCTCGAGGTGCTCCGGCCGCGGATGCGTGAGGGCGACATCATCCTCGTCAAGGCCTCCAACGGGATCCATCTCGATCGGCTCGTCGACCAGCTGCGACTCGAGCTCGGCGAGGTCGCGGGATGACCGTCGAGCTCATCCAGGGATTGCTGCTTGCGTTTGCCCTAGTCGTCATCCTCATGCCGCCCTACATCCGGCTGCTCCAGACGCTCGGCTTCGGCAAGCGGATCCGTCAGGAGGGCCCGGAGAGCCACTACGTCAAGGAAGGCACGCCGACGATGGGTGGCCTGCTCATCGTGCTCGTCGTCCTGGCGATCTACTTCTTCCTCCGTTCGCCGGACGCGGCTACGTTCGCTCCATTGGCGGCCCTGGCGGGCGTCGGCGCCCTCGGTGCCTTCGACGACTACCTGAACGCGCGGACGGGGGAGGGGATCCGGGCGCGCCAGAAGCTCGCCTGGCTCACGGTCGTCGCGTTCGTCGCGGCCTGGCAGATCCAGCAGACGTACGCGATCACCGCCATCGCCGTGCCGTTCGTCGGCCCGGTCACGATCGATCCGGCGTTGTACGTGCTGTTCGGAGCGTTCGCGATCATCGCCGCGGCCAACGGGGTGAACCTGACCGACGGTCTCGACGGGTTGTCGGGCGGGACCGTCGCGATCGCCTTCGTCGCCTACATGCTCATCGCCCTGCTCAACGATCCGACCCAGGCCAACCTTGCGCTGTTGTGCGCGCTGATCATCGGCGCGCTGCTCGGGTTTCTCTGGTTCAACGTCCACCCGGCGCAGATCTTCATCGGCGACTCCGGGGCACTTGCGCTCGGGGCGACGCTGGCCGTCACGGCGCTCATCACCGGCCAGATCCTCGTCCTGCCATTGATCGGGATCATCTTCGTCGTCGAGACCGGCTCGGTCATCCTCCAGGTCGCCTGGTTCCGGGTCTCGGGCGGGCGGCGCCTGTTCCGGATGAGCCCGATCCACCACCACTTCGAGCTGGGTGGCTGGGATGAGGAGAAGATCACGATCCGGTTCTGGATCGTCGGGGTCCTGGCGGCCCTGCTTGGCGTGACGCTGTTCCTCGCGTCCTTGGACCGGCTGCGGTGACGCCGATGGCTACGACCCCCGAGCGCCTGATCGACCCTGAGGCCCTGACGATGGACGCGGTCCGCGACGGGGCGTTGCGCGATCGTCCGGTGACGGTCCTCGGTCTCGCCCGGAGCGGGATCGCGCTCGCCCGGTTCCTTGCCGACGCGGGTGCCCGCGTCACGATCTACGACGGACGCCCGGCCGAGGATCTGGCCGAGGCGATCGTCGCGCTGGAGGGCCGGCCCGTGCGCCTCTGGCTCGGACCGGACCTGCATCCCGCCAGCGCCTGGGCGGATGCCGCGCTCGTCACCACCTCTCCGTCGATCAATCCCGACTACCCGACGACCGAGCCGCGCCTGCGGGCGGCCCTCACCGGCCTCGTCGCGGCGCGCCGGAGCGGCGACCCGACCGCCCCTGCGCTGATCTCGGAGGCGGACCTGTTCCTGCGCCTGTGCCCCGCGCCGACGATCGGCGTGACCGGGACGAAAGGCAAGACGACGACCTCGTCGCTCGTCGCGGCCGTGCTTGCCGCCGACCCGTCCCACCCGGTCGTGCTGGGCGGGAACATCGGGATCCCACTCATCGAGCGCCTCCCCGACCTGACCGCGCAGCACCGGGTCGTGATCGAGCTCTCGGAACTGCAGCTGCCGACGCTGTCGCGCGGCACGACCGTCGCCGTCTACACGAACGTGACCGCCGATCACCTCGACCGCCACGGCTCACTCGAGGCGTATCGACGGGTCAAGCGACGCCTCGCCGACCTCGTCGACCCGACCGGCGCCGTCGTGCTCAACGGGGAGGACCCAGTGGTCCTGGCCTATGGCGACGGCGCCACGGTCGAGACCGTCCGCTACCGGCGGATGCGGCCGATGCCGGGGGAGCTCGGCGTCGTCGACGGCTGGATCGTCGCGGCGGAGGTCGAGCGCCTGGCGCTCGCGGGGGGCGGAGCGGCAGCGACGGGGCCCGGCGGCCGGATCATGCCGGTCGGCGAGCTCGCGATCCCGGGCGCCCACAATGTCGCCAACGCCCTGGCAGCGATCGCGGTCGGGCTGCTGTTCGGCGTGGCTCCCGACGCGATCCGCGAGGCAGCCGCGGCCTTCGTCGGCGTCGAGCACCGCCTCGAAACCGTCGCGCTCATCGACGGCGTTCGTTTCGTGAACGACTCCCAGGGCACGCAGCCCGATGCGGTCATCGCCGCGCTCCTCGCCTTCGAGGCCCCGGTCGTCCTCATCGCTGGCGGGCGTGACAAGGGCGTCGACCTCTCGACGCTCGGCCCGGTCGTGGCCGAACGGGCGGTCGCGGCGGTCGTCATCGGAGAGAGCGGGCCGGACCTCGAGGGACGCTTCCGCGCCGCCGGACTCGTGCGGATCGAGCGGGCCGCAACGCTGGAGGCGGCGGTCGAGCGAGCGGATGCGCTCGCTCGGGAGGCCCTGACGAGTCGAGCGCCCGGGGGAGAACCGGCGACCGTGCTCCTCAGTCCGGCCGCCGCCAGCTTCGACATGTTCGTCGACTACGCCGCTCGCGGGCGGGCGTTCAAGGCGGCCGTCGCGCGGCTCGCCGCCACGCGCGAGGGGAGGGCCGAATGAATCTCGCACCGCCGATCCCGCGGTTCGGCCGGCAGGGCGGCGACGCGCCGGCGAAGGGCCGGGTCACCGACGAGCGGCGCGCGGCCAATCGGTCGCCCGCGAAGTCACCCGCCAAGATCCTCCAGCGCGAGCGCCATCAGCCCGACTACATGGTCCTCGTCGTTATCGTTGCGCTGACCGCCGTCGGGATCCTCATGGTCTACTCGTCGTCGGCGATGCGCGGCTATCTCTCGGCCCAGTCCGACACGTTCGCGACCGTCGGACCGCAGATCCAATGGGCCATCCTCGGGATCGCCGCGATGATCGTCATGATGCGGGTGGACTATCGCTATCTGCGCCTCGTGTCGGTGCCGGTCTACATCGTGGCGGTGGCCCTGCTCGTGCTCGTATTCGTGCCCGAGTTCAACGTCGTCATCGGCGGCTCGGCACGCTGGCTCAAGCTCCCGCTGCTGCCGGCAATCCACCCGGCCGAGATGGCCAAGCTCGCCCTCGTCATCTACCTCGCCCATTGGTTCGCGAAGCGCGGCACGCGGGTCGGCGGGCTCTGGACCGGAACGCTGCCGTTCCTCGTCATCATCGCGCCGGTCATCGCCCTGGTGTTCCGCGAGCCCGACCTCGGCACGACGATCGTCATCTCCCTGACGGCGTTCATGCTCTTCTTCGTGGCCGGCGCCAATACGCTCCACGTCGGGGCGATGGCGGGGCTCGGCGGGATCGGGGCGATCCTCGTCGGGCTGGCCGGCTACCAGATGGACCGGATCCGGGCCTGGCTCGACCCGTGGCTGTACCAGGACACCATCGGCTACCACACGGTCCAGGGCCTGCTGGCGCTCGGCCTCGGCGGCGCCTTCGGCGCAGGACTGGGCGAGAGCCGGATGGCGGGCGGGCTCTTCGTGCCCAACGCCTTCAACGACTTCATCTTCGCGATCATCGGCGAGGAATTCGGCCTGCTCGGGGCGGCGATCGTCGTGTTCCTGTTCGTGACGCTCGCTTATTCGGGCGTCCGCATCGCGCTGGCCGCGCCTGACACGTTCGGGGCCCTGCTCGCCGCGGGGATCACCGGCTGGCTGTGCATCCAGGCCTTCATCAACATCGCGGTCGTCGTGGCGCTCGTGCCGATCACCGGGATCACGTTGCCCTTCATCAGCGCCGGCGGCTCATCGCTCATCATCAGCTTTGCCGCGATCGGGATCCTCCTCTCGATCTCGCGCGAGACCATCGAAAAGGGGACCTGGAACGACGATGCGATTGCTGATCGCCGGCGGGGGGACGGGCGGCCACATCTACCCGGCTCTGGCCGTCGCCCGCTCGCTGCTCGCTCGACCGGACGCCGCTGAGCTGCGCTGGCTCGGCGGCCATCGCGGCCTCGAGTCGACGCTGGTCCCGGCCGCCGGGATCCCGCTGCGTCGCCTCGCCCTGCGGTCGCTGCGCTCGGTCGAGGCGAACGTGCATGCCGTCCTCGATCCCGTGCGCCTTGCAGCCTCGGTCCCGCAGGCCGCCGCGATCCTTGCGGCGGAGCGGCCGGCGGCGATCTTCACGACCGGCGGATACGTGGCGGTCCCCGTGCTGATGGCCGCCGCTCCACTCGGGATCCCGGTCGTGCTGTGGGAGGGCAACGTCATCCCCGGGCGCGCGGTGCGGGCGACCGCCCGCCTCGCGGGTGCGCTCGCGGTCTCGTTCGCGCCAACGTGCGCCGCGCTCGGGGGCGGGGCCGGCTCCCGGCCGTGCTACGTGACCGGCACGCCGATCCGCGATACCCGCATGATCGACCGCGAGGCCGCCCGGACGCGCCTCCGCCTGCCCGACGGCCTACGAGTCCTGCTGATCTTCGGCGGATCGCAGGCCGTCCGCCGCTTCAACGCCGCTGTGTCCGAGGCCCTGCCGCGCCTCGTCGAGCGGGTCGTCGTCCTCCACGTGACCGGGGACGAGGGGTACGCCTCGGCGCTGGCCTGTCGCGAGGCCCTCCCGGCCGAGCTGCGCGAGCGCTACCGGCCCTATCCGTTCCTGCGCGAGGAGATGCTCGACGCCCTGGCCGCCGCGGACCTCGTCGTGGGCCGAGCGGGGTCGTCCACGCTCGCCGAGGTGACGGCGCTCGGCCTGCCGATGATCGTCGTCCCGTACCCGCACGCCGCCGGCCACCAGCGGGCGAATGCGCGGCAGCTCGTGGATGTCGGGGCCGCTCGGCTCGTGGAGGACGCGGACTTCGATGCGGGCGCCCTGCTCGAGGCGGCCCGGCTCCTCGACGATCCCGCGGCCCACCTGGCGATGTCCGCCGCCGCACGGGAACTCGGCCGGCCCGGTGCCGCGGCCGCGGTCGCCGACCTGGTCCTCGCCATGGCCGAGCGCCGGCCCCTCCCGGACCCGGCCGTCGTCGAGCGGCGGTCCCGCGGGCTGCCGGGATGACCGCCTCCGCCTCCGTGCCGCCGACCCCGTTCGATGCGCTGGCGGCCGGCACCGAGATCCAGCGCCGGATCGGGGTCAAGACGTCTCGGGACGAGCCGCTCGCCCGCTTCACGACGATGCGTGTCGGCGGTCCGGCCGACCTGTTCGCGTCGGTGCACAACGCGTTCGAGCTGCGTGCGCTGGTCCGCCTCGCGCGCGCGCGCGCGACTCCGCATCTCGTCCTCGGGCGAGGCAGCGACGTCGTCATCAGCGACCGGGGGGTGCGTGGGCTCGTGATCCAGGACCGCGCCGAGGGCTCGCGGGTCGAGGGCGAGCACTACACCGCGGAGGCCGGCGTGCCGATGGCGCGAGCGGCCACCGAGACGCAGCGGGCGGGCCTGACCGGCCTCGAGTTCGGGCTGGCGATCCCCGGGAGCGTCGGCGGCGCGGTCTGGGCGAACGCCGGGGCCCACGATTCGGACATGGCGGCGGTCCTCGAGTCGGCGCGCGTGCTCGCAGCCGACGGCACCGAGCGGGTCGTGCCCGCCGACGAGCTGGGCCTCGCCTATCGGACCTCGCGATTCAAGCAATCCACCGAGACCGGCTCGGCCGAGCTGATCCTCGAGGCGACCTTCCGGCTCGCGCTGGCCGACACCGACGCCATCAAGGCCCGCCTCGACGACATCCGCCACTGGCGCCAGGCCCATCAGCCACTCGGGCTACCTTCGGCGGGCAGTGTCTTCCGCAACCCGGACGGCGTCTCGGCCGGCCGTCTGATCGAGGAGGCGGGCCTCAAGGGCCTGCGGATCGGTGGCGCGGTCGTTTCCGAGAAGCACGCCAACTTCATCGTCAACGACCAGAAGGGGAGTGCGGCCGACGTGCGCCGCCTGGCCGACCACGTCCGCGGCGTCGTCGCCGAGCGCCACGGCGTCGAGCTGGTCTTCGAGATCGAGTTCCTCGGCGACTGGGCCGGCTGGCCGTGGCCCGCGGAGGCCGAAGCATGACGATCCGGCGCGATGCCCCGATCGTCGTCGTGTTCGGCGGGCCGTCGGCCGAGCACGGCGTCTCGGTCGTGTCGGGGACGGCCATCCACGCCGCGCTGGCCGACGCCGGGTATGCCGTCGAGCCGGCCCACGTCGACCTCGATGGGCGGTGGTGGCGCCTCCCGGCCGACCACCGCCGGGAGGGCCGCCCTGCAGCGGCCTACGACGACCCGGCCGGGCTCGGCGCGATCGGCCCGGCGACCCTGTTAGAGGCGGTCGGTGCGCTGGCGGCCCGCGATCCCGCGCCGGTCGTGTTCATCGCCCTGCACGGCCCGTTCGGCGAGGACGGCACCATCCAGGCGATCCTCGAGGCGGCCGGCCTCGCCTACACCGGCTCCGGGGTGGCCGCCTCGGCCCTCGGGATGGACAAGGCCCTGTTCAAGCGGATGTGCCGCGGGCTGGGCCTGCCGGTCATGGACTGGCGCGAGGTGCGGGCCGATCGGTGGGCCACCGCCCCGGACGGGGTGGCCGGCGAGATCGCCGCCTTCGCGGCGGGCGGCGCGGATGCGCGCCTCATGGTCAAGCCGGCGCGCCTCGGCAGCTCGGTCGGGATGACGCTCGTCCACGCCCCCGACGAGCTCGGCCCGGCGCTCGACCTCGCGTTTCGCTACGACACACTCGCCCTCGTGGAGACGTACCTCCCCGAGGCGCGCGATCTCGAGGTCTCGATCATCGGCAACGACCCGGCCGCGATCGAGGTCTACGGCCCGGGCGAGATCGTCAGCGGCCACGAGTTCTACGACTACGAGGCCAAGTACACGCCGGGCCTGTCCGAGACCTCGACCCGGGCAGAGGTCCCCGAGCGCGACCGCGCGATCCTGCGCAAGCTCGCCCGCGACGCCTACCGCGCGATCGCGGCCGAGGGCTTCGCCCGGGTCGATTTCCTCGTCGCCGGCGAGCGGATCGTCCTGTCGGAGATCAACACGATCCCGGGGTTCACCCCGATCAGCCTCTTCCCGACGATGCCGGCCGAGGCCGGCCTCGGCTTCGTCGATGTCTGCAAGCGGATCATCGACCTCGCGCTCGAACGTCACGCGGCCCGACCGAACGTCCACCTGACCCCGGCCGACCTCCCGCGATGACGAACCGGCCGGCCGCTCGTCGCCCGGTCACGCCGCGGGCGACCGGTCGACGCTCCGCCGCCAGCGCCCACCTCCGCCGCACGCGCTCGATCCGCCGCGCATCGGCCGGGCTCGGCCCGGTTCGCGCCGGCGCCGCGCTCGTCCTGCTCGTATCGACGGCCGCGCTGTATGGCACGGCCAACTCCGCGGCGTTCCGCTACGAGCGCCTCCAGGTCGAAGGCGCGGTCATCACGCCGGCCTCGGCCGTCGACGGCGCGCTCGCGACCGCGCTCGGCGAGAACCTGTTCCAGCTGCGGACCGGACCGTTGGAGGAGCGGCTCCGGGCCCTCACGACCGTGGCCCGGGCGAACGTCTCGGTCCGGCTGCCCGATACGCTCGTGGTCCAGCTCACTGAACGTACGCCGATCCTCATCTGGCGCGTCGACCAGCGACGCTTCCTGGCCGACGCCGAGGGACAGCTCTTCGGCGAGCTCGGCGATGGATCGTCGGCCGAGGCGAAAGCCCTGCCGGTCATCGACGACCGGCGCACCGCGTCGACCGGCCTGGCCGTCGGCGGGCGCCTCGATCCCGTCGACCTCGACGCCGCGACACGGCTCGGCTCGCTCGTTCCGGCCGATGTCGGCAGCGAGGCGCAGTCGCTCGGGGTGAGTGTCACCGATGCCGGCGGGTTCCTCGTCCACGCCAAGCCGGCCGGCTGGGACGCCGTGTTCGGCTTCTACACGGCCAGCCTGCGAACGCCCGAGCTCATCCCGGGCCAGGTCCGCCTGCTGCGCAGCCTCCTGATCGGGCGGGAGCCTCTCGTCGAACGGATCATCCTCGCCTCGGACACCGACGGCACGTACGTGCCCAAGCCGACGCCCGTCCCGAGCGCGCGACCGTGACCGGCACCCGCGACCGCGACGCCCCGCTCCCGGCAGGCGCCGCGAGTTGCCGCCTCGAGGCGCGGTCGAGTAGCCTTGCCCAAACCACCGGAGCGAGGACAACGACCGCGTGCTGTTACCCCTGCTCGGGCTCCTCGTCGGTGTCCTTGCGGGACTCGTCCTCAACGTCAACGTCAGCTTCGAGCTCAGCCGCTATTCGGCCGTGGCCATCCTCGCGGCGCTGGACTCGGTCCTCGGAGCGGTGCGGGCGGAACTCGACGGGGTCTACGACAATCGGATCTTCATCAGCGGGTTCCTCGTCAACGCGATCATCGCGGTCCTCCTGACCTTCGTGGGTGATCGACTCGGTCTGGACCTCTACCTGGTAGCGCTCATCACCTTCGGGCTGCGCATCTTCAACAACGTGGCACTCATCCGGCGCCACTTCCTGTAGGCCGGCGACGGCACGGAGATAAACAAGAGACGGTGGAACGAGAAGCGGTCCTCGTCGGCATCGACGTCGGCACCAGCAAAGTCTGCGCCCTCATCGGCGAGGTGAGCCGGGATGGACGCCTGACGATCATGGGCCACGGGACGGTGCCGGCCTCGGGGCTCAAGAAGGGCGTCGTCATTAACATCGACCAGACGGTGCGCTCGATCGCGGACGCGGTCGAGAAGGCCGAGCGCCTGTCGGGCTGGAAGATCGACCGCGCGTTCGTCGGCGTCGGCGGCCAGCACGTCGAGAGCCTCAACTCACCGGGCCAGGTCGCGGTCACCGGGCATCATCGCGAGGTCAGCCGCGAGGACATCAACCGGGCGATCGAGGTCGCGCGGGCGGTGCCCATCCCCTCGAACCGCGAGGTCCTCCACGTCGAGCGCCGCGACTTCAGCGTCGACGGCCAGGAGGGGGTCAAGGACCCGCTCGGGATGAGTGCCCTGCGGCTCGAAGTCGAGACCCACATCGTCACCGCGTCGGCGACCGCCGTCCAGAACCTCACGAAGTGCGTCATGGCGGCTAACGTCAAGATCGATGAGCTCGTCGTCAACTCGCTCGCCTCGGCCGAAGCCGTGGTCAACGAGACCGAGAAGGACCTCGGCGTCGCGGTCGCCGACATCGGTGCCGGGACGATCGACCTGGCCGTCTTCCAGGAGGGCTCGCCGTCGCACACGCGGGTGCTGCCGGTCGGTGGCAACAACGTGACCAACGACGTCGCGATCGGCCTCAAGACCTCGCTCCAGGTGGCCGAGGAGCTCAAGATCCGCCATGGATCGGCCGACCTCAACAGCGTCGCCGAGGACGAGGAGATCAGCGTCAGCGTGCTCGGCGACGATGCGGGGCGGACGGTCAGCCGGCTCGAGGTCTGCCAGATCATCGAGGCGCGCATGCGCGAGACCTTCGAGCTGCTGCGTAACGAGATCCGAGCCGCCGGCGTGGGCATGCTGCCGGCGGGCATCATCCTCACCGGCGGCGGCTCGCAGCTGGCCGGCGTGGCGGAGCTCGGTCGCGAGGTCCTCGAGATGCCGGTCCGCGTCGCGGCACCGGCCGGGATCGGCGGCCTCGTCGACACGCTCCTCAACCCGAGCTACAGCACAGCGGTCGGGCTGCTCTCGTGGGGTGCGACGACGCTGTCCGAGGGCGAGCCGATGCGCTACGAGTCCGCGCCGGCGATGGGCGCCCTCGCCCGCCTGCGCGACGCCCTGCGGAGCATCTTCCCGTAAGGACGCGCGAGCTCAGCATCCGGACCGGCGCTGGGCGTGGCCTGTTCGACCTGACCGGGGCGTGCGCCGCCTTCGTCGCCGAGGACCAGGCCGCGGACGGGCTGCTCTCGGTGTTTGTGCCCCACGCGACCGCCGGGCTGGTGGTCGTCGAGATCGGCGCCGGCTCGGACGACGACCTGCTGGCCGCGCTCGATCGGCTGCTGCCGCGCAACGAGACGATGTACGCCCATCGACACGGCTCGACCGGCCACGGCGCCGACCACGTCTTGCCCCTCCTGGCGCCGCCGGCGCTGACCGTGCCGGTCATCGCCGGGCGTCTGGCCCTCGGGACGTGGCAATCGATCTGCCTGCTCGATCCGAACCCGGACAACCCGGTCCGCACCGTGCGCCTCAGCTTCATCCCGGCGGGCTGAGCGCGGTACGACCGTCCGGTGCCAGGACGCACCGGCCGACCTCCGGCCTCTCAGCGGGCCGATGTCCACCCCTGGCGGTCGAGCGCTATACTCCCGTGAACCCGGCGCGGACCCGAGCAGAACGAGCGCCTTCCGGGGTCCGCCACGCACCCTGATACCCACCCCGCCACGCACCCGACCCCAGACCGACAGCCAAGACCACCGAAGGTCGCCGGAGGAAAGCCCGATGTCCTTGCGTTCCGATTCCGAGAACTTCGCGCTGATCCGGGTGATCGGTGTCGGCGGCGGCGGCAGCAACGCCGTCAACCGGATGATCCGGGCCGAGATGATGGGCGTGGAGTTCATCGCCTGCAACACGGACGCCCAGGCGCTCCTGCAGTCGGACGCACCGCACAAGATCCGGATCGGCGACAAGGTGACGCGCGGCCTGGGCGCCGGCGGGGACGCGGCCATCGGGCAGCGCTCGGCCGAGGAGGACTCGGAGAAGGTCGCCTCGGCGCTCGCCGACTCGGACATGGTCTTCATCACTGCGGGGCTCGGCGGCGGCACCGGGTCGGGCGCGGCCCCGGTCGTGGCTCAGATCGCCAAGGAGTCCGGTGCCCTCACGATCGGTGTCGTCACCAAGCCGTTCAGCTTCGAGGGCAACAAGCGCAAGCTCGTCGCCGAGAAGGCCGCCGACGAGCTCAAGACGCAGGTCGACGCGCTGATCACGATCCCGAACGATCGGCTCCGCGACGTCGTCCAGAAGAACACGAGCATCCTCGACGCGTTCCGCATCGTCGATGACGTCCTGCGCCAGGGCGTCCAGGGGATCAGCGACATCATCACGGTGCCGGGCCTCATCAACCAGGACTTCGCGGATGTCCGCGCGATCATGAAGGACGCGGGCTCCGCGCTTATGGGCATCGGCCGGGCAAGCGGCGAGAACCGCGCGACCGAGGCCGCTCACCAGGCCGTCGACAGCCCGCTGCTCGAGCTCGACATCCACGGCGCCCAGGGCATCCTCTGGAACATCACGGGCTCCTCGAACCTGTCCCTGTTCGAGGTCCAGGAGGCCGCCGAGGCGATCAAGGAAGCGGCCGACCCCGAGGCCAACATCATCTTCGGCACGAGCTTCAACGAGCGCCTCGGCGAAGAGGTGATGATCACCGTCATCGCGACCGGCTTCGACGGCGGCAAGCGCCGCCAGAGCGCCCATCGCGAGGCGACCGGGGTCATGGATGCCTCCGTTTCAGGCCGTGCCCCGCGCGAGCGCGACTTCCTCGAAGAGCTGCAGCGCCAGCGCGACGAGGCCGTCGAGCGCGGCCACCCGCTGCCCGGCCACGAGGATGACGCCGCCGCGATCGTGACCGCGCCACGCGTCGAGCGCACGGTCGGCGAGCCGGCACCGGTACGCCGCCCGACAACGTACGACGCGGACGACCTCGAGATCCCGAGCTTCCTCCGCCGCAAGTGATCGCCGCCGGCCGCGTGCCGGCGCTCCTCGCATGACGAACCCGGCGAACCCGGAAGTCGACGCGTTCCGCTCAGCCCGACGGCGGGTCCTCGATCGGATCGACGCCGCGGCCTCCCGGGCCGGTCGCGACCCTTCGGAGGTCAGTCTCGTCGCGGTCTCGAAGACCGTGCCCGTCGATCGCCTGCGGGCGGCGGTCGCGGCGGGCCTCACGACGCTCGGCGAGAACCGCGTCCAGGAG
>JBBQRZ010000012.1:0-81259 GCA_038214255.1 Candidatus Limnocylindrales bacterium | reverse complement strand
CCTCCTTCGCGAGGCCCGCGCGCAGATCCGAGAAGTCAGCCCCCAGGAGGTCGACGACTTGCCGCCGGCCAGCGCCACCATCTGTGACGTCCGCGAGGCGGCCGAGTGGGAGCAGGGCCACCTGCCGGGCGCCAGCCACGTGTCCAAGTCCTTCATCGAGCAGCAGATCGAAGGCGTCGCGCCCGATCGTGATGCGCCGGTGATCCTGTACTGCGCCGGTGGCGTCCGCTCGCTCTTCGCGGCCCAGACCCTCGAGCAGATGGGCTACACGAACGTCGCCTCGATGAGCAGCGGGTTCCAGGGCTGGAAGAGCGCCGGACTGGAGTTCGAGACTCCGGTCGTCCTCTCGAGCGAGCAGAAGCAGCGCTACAGCCGCCACCTCCTCATCCCCGAGGTCGGCTCGGCCGGCCAGGCCAGGCTCCTCGACAGCAAGGCCCTGCTCATCGGCGCCGGAGGCCTCGGCTCGCCGGCCGCGCTGTACCTCGCCGCGGCGGGCGTCGGGACGATCGGGCTCGTCGACTTCGACATCGTCGATCTCTCCAACCTCCAGCGCCAGATCATCCACACGACCGCTCGAGTGGGGGAGCGCAAGGTCGAATCCGCGCGGATCGCGATCAACGCCCTCAACCCCGACATCAAGGTCGTCGAGCACGAGGAGATGCTCGTCGCCGACAACGTCGAGCGGCTCATCGCCGGCTACGACGTCATCCTCGACGGCACCGACACCTTCGAGACGCGATACATCCTCAACGATGCAGCGGTCGCGGCCGGCATCCCGGTCGTCCACGCGAGCGTCTTCCGGTTCGAGGGCCAGCTGACGACCTTCATCCCCTACGAGGGACCGTGCTACCGCTGCCTGTACCCGACCCCGCCGCCCCCGGAGCTCGCCCCCGGTTGCTCCGTCGCCGGCGTCCTCGGGGTCGTACCGGGCATCCTCGGCCTGCTACAGACGAACGAGGCGCTCAAGGTTCTGCTCGGGATCGGGCACACCCTCGCCGGTCGGCTGGTCCTGTTCGATGCGCTCGAAACCGAGTTCACCGAGCTCCAGCTCCGCCGCGACCCGAACTGCCCGGTCTGCGGCGAGGGGGCCACCGAGGCGCGCAAGGCCGGGCGTCCGCTCAACCTCGCGAACGTCGGGCAGGACGCGCCGTTCCTGCTGACCACGACCGGTCTCGCCGGCACCGTCTCGCCGGACGCCCGCGCATGAGCACGGTCTTCATCCCGGCCGTCCTGCGCACGAACGTCGGCGGGGTCAAATCGCTCGAGGTCCCGGGCGATTCGATCCGCACGGTCGTGGACGCCCTCGTCGAGCGCCATCCGGCGCTCGGCGGGCAGCTGCTGACCGAGGAGGGCGACCTCAACCGGTTCGTCAACGTCTACGTCAACGGGCAGGACGTCCGCTACCTCTCGGGTCTCGATACGCCGGTCGCGCCGACCGACGAGGTCCGCCTCCTGCCGGCGATGGCCGGAGGCTGACGATGGCCCTGCCGTGGTGGCGCGACGACGCCGACCACGACCACCTCCACGCCCACGCGTCGAACGTGCCCCATGGCGGGCGGTACGACGACATCCTCGGCGCCATCGGGCACACGCCGCTCGTCGAGATCCCACGGATGAGCCCCAACCCGGACGTGCGGATCTTCGCGAAGCTCGAGATGCTCAACCCGACCGGCTCGGTCAAGGATCGCGTCGCGAAGTACCTCATCGAGGATCTCGAGCGGCGGGGCCTGCTCCACGCCGATTCGATCATCCTCGAGCCGACATCCGGCAACACCGGCATCGCGCTCGCGATGCTCGGCCGGCGCAAGGGCTACCGGGTCGCGCTCGTCATGCCCGACAACGTCACGAACGAGCGGCGCCAGATGGCGGCCCTGTTCGGCGCGGAGGTCATCGATTCACCGGGCGCCCAGGGGTCCAACGGCGCGATCGCCCTCGCCAAGCACCTCGTGCAGCGTGACGAGCGGTTCGTCATGCCCTACCAGTACGGCAATCCGGCGAACAGCCTGGCCCACTACGAGACGACCGGGCCCGAGATCCTGGCCGACTGCCCCGAGATCGATGTCTTCGTCGCCGGGCTGGGCACGTCGGGCACGCTCATGGGCGTCTCGCGCTACCTCAGCGAGCACAAGCCCGGCAGCGTGCGAATGGTCGCGGCGGAGCCGCTCCCCGGGGAGAACGTCCAGGGCCTGCGATCGCTCGATGAAGGCTTCGTCCCGGAGATCTTCGAGCCCGATCGCATCGACGCGAAGTACCTCGTCTCGAACCGCGAGGCGATCGGCGCGCTTCGCGACCTCGTATTCCGCGAGGGGATCTTCGGCGGGCCCTCGTGCGGCGCGGTCCTGGTGGCTGCCGCGCGCGAGGCGATGGCCATGGAGCGCGGGACGATCGTCGCGCTGCTCCCGGACGGGGGCTGGAAGTACCTCTCGGCGGGGACGTTCACGACCGACTTCGACGAGATGACCGACGCGCTCGAGGGCGGCGTCAACTGGTGGTGACGACCCCGCACCCCGGCCCGCCCACGGCCGTGCTGCCGGCCGCGATCCGCGACGCGATCGTCGCCCACGCCCACGCTGAGTACCCAAACGAGGCGTGCGGGCTGATCATCGGCGACCGGCCCGCGACCGCCGAGGGCCACGCGGTGCGCTTCGAGGCCACCCACAACCGGGCGGCCTCGCCGTACCGCTACGAGATCGATCCCGACGATCTCTACCGCCTGACCATCGCGACGGACGACGCCGACGAAGTCTTCTGGGGCATCGTCCATTCGCATGTGCGCTCACCGGCCGTGCCATCACCGACGGACCTCGGGCTCGCGTTCTATCCGGACGCGCTCTACGTGCTCGTGTCGCTCACCGACGAATCGGTTCGGGCGTGGCGCATCGTCGACGGCGTGAGCCACGAGGTGGAGCTCGGGGCGTGAGCCCGCGCACCGCGGCGGCTGCGGCGATCGGGCTCGGGCTGCTGGCCGTCATCGGCGCGACGATCGCCGGCTCGTCGGAGGGCATCCTCGAGGCGATCGTCCGACCGCCAGCCCTCGTCCGGGCTGCCCTCGTCGGGGGATCGGTCGCGCTCGCGATCGTGCTGCTGAGCCGGTCGGTCGCTCGCCTCGCGGGCGGCACGGACGACGTCCGCGGGCTGATCCGGGGCGTGCGCCTCGGGTTTCGGGCCGTCGCGGCCGGGGCGGCCGCCGCGGGCTGGGCGCTCGAGCATCCGCTGCCGCTGATCGTGGCCGCAGTCGTCGCCGGGGTGGATGTCGTCGAGACCTCGTTCCTGCTCCTCGTCGTCGGGCGCACCTGATCGAGCCTTCGCGGCCGCGGCGGGTCCGCCTTCGTCAGCTGGAGCAGGCCAGCCCGTTGCGCGGGACCTTGAGGTCGAGCAGGTAGGCGTCCAGGGCCTCGCGAACGCAGCTACTGGCCTGGTAGCCCGTGTGGCCGTACCCCGTCCGGGTGATGAGCACGCCCGACGAGAGCTGCTTCGACAGGGCCACGGCCCACGGATACGGCGTGGCCGTATCGCCGGTGGAACCGACGACGACGATCGGCGGCGCCCCGATGGCCCGAACTCGGGCGGGCGTCCGCTCGGCCGGCACGGCCCAGTAAGCGCACGAGAGGTCGTTGTACGCGACCTGCTTGGCGAAGTGCGGTGCGACCTTCCGAAGCCTCGCCGCCCACGCCGAGTACGTCGCGACCGCGGTCGGAGCCGGGAAGTCGAGGCAGGTGTTCGCCGTGTAGGCGTCCTGCTGGTTCGAATACGCGCCGTTCTCCTTGCGCCCGCGGAACGGGTCGGAGATCAGCAGCATCAACGAGCCGTCCCCGGCCTTGGCGAGCTCGAGTGCGGCGGCGAGGGTAGGCCAGGACCCGACCGAGTACATGGCGCCGAGCACGGCGCTCGAGGTCAGCCCCGGACCCACCCGGCGGCGACCCCCGGCGTGGGGCGTGGGCAGCGACGTCCGGTCGATGCTCGCCATCAGCGTATCGAACGCCCGGGCGCTGCGCCCTTCCTCGTGGAACGCGCACGACGCGCGCTTGGCACAGCCGGCGAGGAAGGCGCGCAACGAGGCCTCGAAGGCCGCGGCCTGGCCGGCGCGGAACGCCTCGAGGTCGAGGGACGGATCGATCGCCCCATCGAGCGCCATCGCCCGGATCCTCGTCGGGAAGAGCTCGGCATAGGTCGAGCCGATGAGCGTCCCGTACGAGAACCCGAGGTACGTCAGCTTCGAGTCACCCAGGGTCGCCCGGATCCGGTCGAGGTCGCGCGCGACGGCGTCCGTCGAGAGGTAGGGCAGGTTCACGCCGTTGCGCTTCTCGCAGGCCGCCGCGTAGGCCTTCGCGTCGGCGACGAGCGCCGCCAGCTCCTGCGCATCGTCCGGTGATGGGTCGAGCGCCGCGCGTCCGTCGAGGTTTTCGATGCAGCGGACCGGGCTGCTCGAGTTCACACCGCGCGGGTCGAAGCCGACCAGATCGAACCGCAGGCGCAGCTCACGCGGGAATTGTTCGGCGCCCTCACGGATGAACTCGATGCCCGAGCCGCCGGGACCGCCCGGGTTCATGACGAGCGCGCCGATCCGCTTGGCCCGGTTGGCCGCCGGCAAGCGGATCAGCTCGACCGTGAGGCTGCCCCGGCTTGGGTCGCGGTAGTCGCGTGGCACAGGGATCGATGCGCACTGGAAGCGCTTGCCGCAATCGGTCCAGTGAGCCGACGCGACCGTCGGCTCGGGCAGCGGCGCCGGCGAGCTCGCGCTCGAGGGGCCGGGTGCCGGGCTCGACGCGACGATCCCGCCCGATGTCGCCGGGACGTCCGGGGGCAGTGGGGTTGGCGCGCAGCCGAAAACGAGCAGCAGCGCGAGCAGGACGGGCGCGCGGCCGCGCCGGCGATGGGTCCCCGACATCAGGACGGAGGATACGGGACCCGCGGGACAGGCCGATCGGGCGGAGGTTGGCGGTGCGCGCGGACACCACAACGCTGCACCGCCCGTCGGGACCATGTGCCGGCGTCACCGACGCCGACGTACACTGCGCCCGTCCGGCCGCGGGGAGCGGCCGCTGTCGGAGCGTGGAGGCCCGCGATGACTACTGCCCGTGAGCGATTCGGGTTCCTGACCGGCGCCCTGATCGCCGTCCTGGTCGTCGGCCTGCTCGGCATCCGGCTCGCCCGACCGGACGTCGGGCCCAGCCCGTTCGCTCGTGCCGGGCTGCCGCCCTCACAGGCAGACACGGTCTCCGCCCTCGACGCCAACGAGGAGCGCGACGAACAGGCCGCGGCCGTCCAACGACGGGTGGCCGCGTGGGAGGAGGCCCTCCGGCAGGGCCGCGCCGGTCAGGCCGGCAAGCGCGCGTATCTTGCGGGCGCCGCGGCCCCGACCGCGACCGGCTGGGTCGGCGAAGTGCCGATCGACACGATGGTCGACGACTGGGAGCCGGCCATCGCGGCCGACCCGCATTCGTCGTATGTCTATCTCCTGACGACACGGTACGGCACGGCCAAGCCCTGCCCGGGGAACTGCCCCTCGCCGTTCATCGCGCTCGTTGTCAGCAAGGACGGCGGTGCTACATGGGGCCCGAGCCGGCCGCTCTGTGCGTGTCCGGGCAAGGGCCAGTTCGACCCGATCATCGAGGTCGTCCCGAACACGGGCGACGTCTACTCGCTGTTCATGATCGGCTTCAACATCTGGTTCACCAAGTCGACCGATCACGGCCAGACCTGGTCGCCGGCGACTCCGATCTACGGGAACGTTGCGTGGAACGACAAGCCGGTCATCGCGCTGAGCGACGACGGCCGCGACGTCTACGCCTCGTTCAACGGTCCAACCGGCGGCGATCCGTGGGTCGCGCAGTCGCACGATGCCGGCGCGACCTGGACGCAGGTCAAGCTCGTCGACTCGCGCCGCTACATCTACGCGTTCGATGGCGACGTCGCGTCCGATGGCACGGTCTACTTCAGCGAGTCGAGCCTCCAGTACAGCAGTGCCGGCAAGCACTCGGCGCTCATCGGGGGTGTCGAGGAGCTCGCGTTCGTCTCGCGCGACCACGGCGCGACCTGGGCGACGCACGTCGTCGGCCAGACGCAGCCGGGCATCACGTGCGTGGCCGTTGGCTGCACGACCGACTTCTACCAGGGCCACGCGTCGGTCGCGGCCGACGCGGCCGGCAACCTCGTGTTCCTGTACGACGGGGCGACCGTCGCGGGTGGCCTGCAATCGATCTATGCCTCGCGATCCACGAACCGCGGAGCGACCTGGACGACGCCCGTGCCCGTCTCGACGGCCGGCGAGGAGGCCACCACCCCGATGATCGAGTCGGGCGCCGGCGGTGACGTCAGGATCGCGTGGGCGGAGACCTCCCGGGGCGGCAACGTCGACGCCTGGAACACGTGGTTCCGGCGATCGACCGACGGCGGCGTCACGTGGTCGGCGCCGGTCCGCATCTCGGACGCGATCTCCGGGGCGCCGTACAAGACCGCGGCCGGGTACGCCGAGGTCTACGGTGACTACGGGGAGATGGCGATCACGAACAAGGGCAAGACGATCGCGACATGGGGCGAGGGAATCAGCTACACCGGCCCCGGCGGCGTCTGGGTCAACCGCGAGCGCTGAGCGAGTCGATCAGCGCGGTCTCGGTCGGGGTGGCCCCGAGACCCAGGCGCGCACCCGCGCGCGCCGCGAGCGGCGGCTCGACGTAGGTTGATGCGAGGACGGGCCAGCTCGCCTCGGCAAAGACGTCGGCGGCGGTGCCGTCGAGCAGGATGCGCCCGGCGCCCATGACGACGACGCGCTCGAACGTCTCGGCGACGAAGCGCATGTCGTGGCTGATCGCAATGACCGTGCGGCCCTCGGCCGCCACGTCGCGGACGATGCCCTGGACCCGCGCGACGCCACGAGCGTCCTGGCCGGTCGACGGTTCGTCGAGGACGAGCACCGGCGTCTGCATGGCGAGGATCGAGGCGACGGTCAGCAGCTTGCGCCGCGAGTAGCCCAGGTCGTACGGGTTGGCCTCGGCCATGTCGGCGAGACCGACCGCGGTGAGGGCCGCCGCGGTGGCCTCGGCAGCCTCGGCGGGAGAACGACCCAGGATCCGCGGGCCGAACTCGACCTCGGCGCGGACGCGCCCGGCGAAGATCTGGCGATCGGGGTTCTGGAACACGATCCCGACCCGTGCCGCGAGCGCCGCGACGCGGGCCCTCGCGATGTCGGTGCCGTCGTGGAGGACGCGCCCCTCCGAGGGCCGGAGGAGGCCGTCGAGGTGGCGGACGAGGGTCGACTTGCCGCTTCCGTTCTGGCCGATGATCGCGACCCGCTCGCCGGTCGCGACGTGCAGGTCGACGCCCTCAAGCGCACGCGTGCCGTCGGGATAGACGAAGCCGACGCCCTCGATCGCGAGCTCGGTCATGTCGCGAGCTCGGTCATGTCGCGCCGACGAGGAGCGCGGGATCGAGCCCGCGGGCCCTGGCAGCCTGGGCCAGCCGCACCCGGGACGGCGGCTCGACGCCCCATTCCGTCAGGTGCGGATCCTCGAGCAAGATCGACGCCGCGTCGGCCGCGACGATCCGGCCGCCGTCGATGACGACGACCCGGTCGCACAGCCCGTCGAGCAGGTCGGTCTTGTGCTCGGCGACGAGCAGCGCCGTGCCAGTCGCGGCCAGCTCACGGAGCGCCTCGCCGACCAGCCGCGTTCCCTCGGGGTCGAGCTGGGCCGTCGGCTCGTCGAGGACGAGATGAGGCGGGCGCATGGCCAGGAGCGAGGCGATGACGACGAGCTGGCCCTGGCCGCCGGACAGGCGACGGGGCTCGCGCTCCGCGAGGTCGTCGATGCCGAGGGTCGCCAGCGCGGCATTCGTTCGCTCTACCGTTTCGCGCGGGTTCAGCCCGAGGTTCATCGGTCCGAGCGCGACCTCCTCGAAGACCGAGCCGGTCACCCCGGAGAGCTGGGTCGACGGGTTCTGGAACCCGATCCCGACGCGTGTCGCGAACGCATGGAGCGGCTTGCCGGCCATCGGCTCGCCATCGATCGAGAGGCCACCGCCCGTCAGCGCCCCGCCGATCGATCCGGGCGCGAGGCCGCAGGCGACGAGGCAGAGGGTCGATTTGCCCGCCTCGTTCGCCCCGACGACCCCGACGATCTCGCCATCGGCCAAGGTGAGATCGATGTCGTGGAGGACCGCGTTCGCGTAGCCAGCGTAGCGGTACCCGACCCCGTGCAGTTCGAGCATGGTCGCTCAGATCCGGCCGGTGAGCCGCGCGACGGCGGTGGCGACGAGAAGGGCCAGGAGGGCCCAACGCACCCAGCGCTCCCACCGCCGGTCGGGCATGGCCCACAGCAGGTGCCGCCGGCCGGGTCGGCTGAACGCCCGAGATTCGAGTGCGAGGCTGCGCTCCTCGACGTCGGTCAGGGCCCCGATGATGACCGGCCCGACCAGCGGCAGCACGCCGCGCAGCCGCGCCCGGATGCTGCCCTCGGTGTCCAGGCCGCGCGCTCGCTGGCTCTCCCCGATGACCGCGGCTCGTTCCACGAGGGTCGGCACGGCCTCGATCGTCGCCACGGCCACGAAGGCCACCCGCGGCGACACGCCGCGCCGTTCGAGGTCGAACACGAACGCCCGGGGATCGGTCGTCATCACGAACAGCCCGATCGAGAGCGAGATGGCGAAGAGCCGGACGAGCGTCTGGGCCGCGAAGTCGACGCCCTCGGCCGTGGCGTCGAACGGCCCAATCGTGAACAGGATCGTCGTCCCGGCCCGCGTGAAGACGCTGACCAGCACGACCGAGATGGCGATGGGCAGCGTGAGCAGGAGCGACACGCGACCGAGCTGGCCCAGCACTCCGGCTCGGAACGCCAGGAAGAGCATGACCAGGTCGACGGCGATCGGGCCGACGTAGCCGCCGGCGGCGAACGCGCCGATCGAGCCGACCGTCGCGATGACGGCCTTGGTCAGCGGATTGAGGCGGTGATACGCGCTGGGGGTCGGGGGGACCAGCCGCCGGATTCGTTCGACGTCATCCGGGTCGAGGTCGTCGGCCAGGATCACCCCGGCCGACGTCGATACCGCTACGCCTGCTCCAGGCCGACGGCCTTCTCACCCTGCGGGAAGCGCGATACGAACCGGCGCGACAGCGTCTGGAGGATGACGAATCCGATGAAGAACTCGATGGTCTTGTCGATCGGGTCCGACAGCAGGCCCTGCTGCAGGACCGCCGTCTGGAGATCCGAACCCGCCTTCTGGAACGCGCCGACAAGGAGATCCGCCCCGGAGCCGGTGACGCCGCCGAAGACGACCGCCGAGATCGGCGCCGAGATCAGCGCCGACACGATGCCGCAGAAGAGGCCGCCGATCGCGACGTAGGCGACGCCCAGGTCGCGTCGGACGAAGAGCAGGGCGATCAGGCCGAGGATCGCCGCGACGACCCCGATGCCGATCAGGTAGCCGACGATGACGAAGAAGGGTTCTGTCTTCGAGGTGTCGCCGAAGAACGTGAACGTGCCGTTCGTGTAGAACGGCAGGAACCCGTAGTAGCCGATCAGGCCGAGCACGATCACGACGACGGCCGCACCGAGCACCAGGCGCGCGGTGTCGGCGTTCGGGCGGCTTCGGAACCAGCCGACCTGCCCGAGAACGCCGGACACGAAGCCGATCTCGGCGGCGACGATGGCGAACGGCGCGGCGTAATCGGAATGGAACGGCGCCGGCAAGACATAGGTCCAGATGAGGTTGGCAAGCAACCCCGTGACGAGCCCCGGGATCGGTCCGGCCAGCACACCCACCAGGATCGTCCCGATCGAATCGAGGTAGATCGGGATCTTCAGGGCCGCCGACACGGTCTGGCCGAGCACGATGTTGATGGCGATGGCGATCGGGATCAGCACGATCGTCCGGGTGTCGAACCGGCCCCAACTCATCGGACGCCTCCTGTCGGTCCGGCCGGCGGACGCCGGCCCCTCCCTCTCCCCTCTAGCGTGCCACGTCCGGGTGGTCTGCTGCCAGCCCTCCGACCCGCTCCACGAGCCGATCGAGGAATGCCGGCACGTCCGCGCGGAGCGCCACATCGAGGTTCGGTTGCAGGCCGGTGTGCCCGCGGCGGTCGGCGACCGTCATCCCGGTTGTGATCTCGCCCCGCGTCTCCACGTCGACGTACTGCGGTGTCGTCGTGACCAGGCTTCGGTCGAGGGCCGCGGCGACGGCCAGGGGATCGTGGATGAAGGCGCCGTAGAAGCCGTCAAACCGGGCATGGAATTCCATATAGAAGCGCAGGGCGTCGGCGACGTAGCGGACGATCGGCTTGGAGGCCACCGAGCGCGTCGGGTTCATCGGATCGTCGCCGCGCTCCAGGGCGATGGAGTCGTCCGGCGTGCTGCCCGCTCGTTTCGCCAGGCGGACGACGTGCTCGGGCAGGATGCGCGCCTGCTCGGTGACGTCCAGGCCGAGCGCCAGCGGTCGCGGGATCTGCGGATCCGTGGCCATCGCCTCGGACCATGCCCGGAAGACGATCTTCGCCGCATCGGGATCGCAGTGGATGTTCCACTCGGTGGTCGGGGTGGTGTTCCCGGACACGCCGAACGCGCCGCCCATCAGTGCGTAGCCCTTGAGCAGACCGGGGAGTCGGGGCTCACGCAGGACTGCCAACGCCAGGTTTGTGAGCGGCCCGAGCGTCACGAGCAGCAGCTCCCCGGGGTGGCGGGCGGCCTCCTCGAGGATGAGGTCGACCGCGTGGCGGTCGCTCAGCGGCCGGCTCGGCGGCGGTAGCTCGGCATGGCCGAGGCCCTGCGGTCCATGCGTCTCGGGCGTCGTCTCGAGGGGCCGCAGCAGGGGCGTCTTGCGCCCCATGGAGACTTCGACGTCGGCTCGGCCGGCGAGCTCGAGCACGGCCCGGGTGTTGATGCCGACCTGGTGTGCATCGATGTTGCCCGACACGCACGTGACGGCGACGAGGTCGACCTCCGGCGAGGCCACCGCATACAGCAGGGCGAGGCTGTCATCGATCCCGGTGTCGACATCGAGGATGAGGCGCTGCCGCTCGGTCACGCCCGGATGCTACCGACTCATCCCGGCCGCCGCAGGGTGAGGCGCCAGACGGGACGCTCGCCCAGGCGTCGGGCCCAGGAGGATCGCGAGGCGGCGACCTCGCCACTGGAGGCAGGCCGCAGGGTCACGAGCTCCAGGCCGGCGGCTGCCCACGCGACGGCCAGGCGATCCCATTCGTGAACGTCCAGAGGCGCGACGCCCGCGACGCGATCACGCTCAGTGACGGACATCAGGATCTCGAGCGAGCCGCCGGGTGCCAGCAGGCCGGCAACGCCGCACAGCACTGCGGGATCCAGGCCCAGCACACCGCGCAGCAGCGAACCCCAGGGGAACGATACCGTCACGAGCGAACAGGCGCCCGCCAGGGGCCCAGGCAGCACCTCGGCCGCTGCCACGAAGAATCGGGCGTTGTGCGGACCCCGGCGGTGGGCTCGACGCGATGACACCGCCATGCCGGCGGCGGACGCATCGATACCGAGGGCGAGCGTGGACGGCTCGGCCGCAGCCCGCGCCAGCACGGCTCGACCGTCACCCGTGCCGACGTCGATCGTCACCCGATCGAATCGGGCGATCTGTTGGTCGAGTTAGCCGACGTCCACCTCGAGGACCTGTCGGCCGATCACCTCACGCATGGTCCGAGTCTACACTCGGAACGTGAGCAAGCGACCCGTCGGTCCCTATGCGTTGCTGTCTGCAGAGGTCGTCCCGTGGGATCCACGAACGGCCGAGGTGGCCGCCCATATCAGCGATCTCGTCATCGCCCGGCGCCCGGATCTGGCGGTCGAGCACATCGGCAGCACGGCGGTTCCGGGACTCGCGGGCAAGGGCGTCGTGGACCTCGGGATCGCCACCGACCCGCCGGACGTGCCGCGCATCGCCTCGCTCCTCCGCGACCTGGGTTTCGGCCCGCAGCCCGGGCCCGACCCGTGGCCACCGACGCGACCGATGCTCGTCGGCTCGTTGGACCGTGGCGGCGTCACGTTCCGCATCCACGTCCATGTAATGCCCGAGCCACTCGAGCTGCGGCGCCAGGTCGCCTTTCGCGACGCGCTGCGCGCGGATCCCGAGCTCGTCCGCTCGTACGCAGCCCTGAAGGAGGGGATCGTCCGCGGCGGCCTGCTCGACGGTCACCAGTACACGTACCAGAAGCAGGCCTGGATCGCGGAGGTCCATCGCCGCCTCGGTGTCGAGAAGCCCCCGATCGCGCCTCCTGCGACGATCGGGATCCTCGGCGGCGGCCAGCTAGGCCGGATGCTCGGGCTCGCGGCGCGGGCGATGGGCTACCGCGTCGCCGTGCTCGACCCGGATCCCGACTGTCCCGCGGCCGCTCTCGCCGATCACGTGATCGTCGGGGGGTACGACGACGTCGGGGCCGCCCTGCGGTTGGCGGAGCGGAGCCAGGTCGTGACGTATGAGCTCGAGCACGTGGCGTCGGCAGTGATCGACGCGCTCGATCCGCTTCTGCCCGTTCATCCGGGTCGGATGCCGCTCGTCGTGACCCAGGACCGGATCAGCGAGCGGCGGTTCCTCGAATCGGCGGGCGCCGAGGTGGCGGCCTGGCGCGAGGTCCGCACGACGGCCGAGCTGCGAGCCGCCGTCGACGACCTCGGCGGGCCGCCGCTTCGACTCAAGGTGGCGACGGGCGGCTACGACGGGCGCGGGCAGATCCGCCTGGGGACGACGGCGGACGTCGCGTCGGCGATCAAGCGGCTCGGCCGGCCGGTCCGCGAGCCACTGCTCGTCGAGTGCGAGCAGGCCTTCGAAGCGGAGGTATCGATCATCGTTACTCGGGCCGAGGACGGGCGAACCGCCCGCTATCCGATCGCCCGCAATCGGCACGACGAGGGGATCCTCGCCGAGAGCACGGCGCCGGCGACCGTCGATCCCGACATCGCCGAGCGTGCCGCCGTCCTCGGGGAGCGGCTCGCGGTGGCGATGGGCATGGTCGGGACGCTGACGGCCGAGCTGTTCCTCATGCCGGGCGGCCGTCTCGTCGTCAACGAGCTCGCGCCGCGGGTCCACAATAGCGGCCACTGGACGATCGAGGGCGCCGCCACGTCGCAATTCGAGCAGCACATCCGCGCGATCTGCGGCCTGGGCTTGGGGGCGACCGACGCCCTCGCGCCGACGGCGATGGTCAACCTCCTCGGCCGCGGCCCGCGTCGCGAGGCGCGCCTCAGGACCGACGTCGTCGGCCACGTGCTCGCCGACCCGGCCGTCCATCTCCACCTCTACGACAAGCGGTTGGTCTTCGAACGCCGCAAGATGGGCCACGTGACAGCGACCGGGACGACGACCGACGTGGCCCTCGAGCGGGCCCGACAGGCCGCATCGGGCCTGCGCTGGGAGGGCGACGCGTGAGCGACGAGGGCAACGAGCCGCTCGTCGGCGTGGTCGGAGGAAGCCGGTCGGATTTCCCGGTCCTCGAGGACGCCGTCTCCGTCCTGCGCGACCTCGGTGTGGCGGCCGAGCTCAAGGTCGTCTCCGCGCATCGGACCCCCGATCACCTGTTCCGCTACGCGGAGTCAGCGGCGGGACGTGGCATCCGCGTCATCGTGGCCGGAGCCGGCGGGGCCGCGCATCTGCCTGGGATGCTCGCGGCCAAGACGACGCTGCCGGTCATCGGCGTGCCGATCCCGACGGCCCACCTGGGCGGGCTCGACTCGCTGCTGAGCATCGTCCAGATGCCGCGCGGCATCCCGGTCGCGACCGTGGCGATCGGCAACGCCACGAATGCCGGCCTCCTCGCCGCGGCCATCCTCGCGCTCGGCGACCCAGCGCTGGCCGAGCGACTGGCCGCGTGGCGGGCCGCGCAGACGCAGGGCGTGCTCGACGACCCCTCGAACGCCGGCGGCTGAGGCCAGCGGCGAAGGGCTCAGCCGATCGCCGCGCGAACCCCCGACCCGCCCGCTCGGCCGTGTGCAGCGAGGTGGATTACGAGGTCCAATGCCGTCTTGGGCCCGACGAGGATCGCGACCGCGGCCGCCGGTGCACCCGTCAGGCCGATCGCAAGGGCGCCGAAAATGACCGTGATGTGAAGGATGAGCAGCCGTCCGTACGGCTTGAACATCTGGGCGGCCGGCGAGACGCGACGGTATTCCTCCTGGCCGATGAAGTTGAGGCGGTACGACACCGCGTGACTGATCGACAGGGCGACGACCGCGACGAGGATCGTCAACGGGTTGACGCCGCGGGCCATGTCGACACCTCCGGCGATGCCGGCCGTCGCCGGCAGCGTCAGCACGAACACGCCGTGCACGAGCCAGAAGAGCCCGTAATGGAGGGTGAAGAACGGGATCATCTGCGCCCGGGTGAGCTGGTCGGCCGGGCGCCCATTGACGCGCCATCGGGCCGAGCCCTCGATCGAGGGTCCCTCGGCCCGGACCATCTTCAACACGTTGAACAGCCCGATGACCCCGTTCTCGAGCCAGTACAGGATCAGGATCGTCCAGACGCTCCAGCCGAGGAACAGGATGCCGCCGAGCGGGATCGCGTTCGCGATGACGAGGGCGACGACCGCCCAGGTCGAGGACGCGATGCGGTACCAGTCGATCAGGCGCTGCACGCCGCCGATGCTAGCGTGCCCATCGTCGCCACGGCAGGTGACCTTGGGCGTGTCGGGCGGCACCCGATAGGGCCGCCACCCTGCGTGACCCGGCTCTACGCGTTGCCGGGTGTTCGTCCCTTGGGGGCACCTACGGTCACGGTGCGCTCCTCCGAGCCGCGTACCAGGCCGAGCTCGAATGGCGGCTTGAGCGAGCCGAGCGCATCGAACAGGTCGTCCCCATCGGCGACGGGCTTGCCGCCGGCCGAGACGATCAGGTCACCGGCCTCGAGGCCGGCGGCGTCGGCGAGGCTACCCTCCTCGACCCCACGGACGAGCACGCCGTCCCGCTCGGGCAGGCCGACCGAGCGGCGCAGCCGGCGGGCCACGTGGTTGGGCGCGATCGCGACGCCGAGACGAGCCCGCTCGGGCGTCTCGCCCCGACCGAGCGCCTCCACCCGCTCCTTGAGCGAAGCGTCGGCCGGGAGCGCGAGATAGAAGCCCTCACCGATCCGATTCGTGTTGAGGCCGACGAGCTTCCCCTTCCCGTCCAGGAGGGCGCTGCCCGAGGACCCGGGAGCCATCGGCGCCGTGTGCTCCACGGAACCCGCGATCCGGCGGCCACCCGGGCCGCGGAACGCGCGCGAAACCGCCGAGACGAGGCCGAACGTCACCCGCGCGCCGCCGCCGACGGTGGCCGCCGCCCCGAACACGGGCGTGCCGATCGCCAGGCCGTCGCCGTCGCCCCAGGCGAGGGCGGTCGCGCCGGCGGTGTCGACCTTGACGACCGCCAGATCGCCGTCGGCATCGACGCCCGTCACGGCGCCCACGGTCGATCGCCCATCAGCGAACGTGACCGTCACTTCGGACCCACGCAGGTTGTGGGCATTGGTCAGGACCTGGCCGTCGGCGGCGACGACGCCGGAGCCGCGGGCGTTGCGCCCGATACTGACGACGGATGATCCGGCGGACTTGGCCACGGCCGCGACGGCCGCTCCGATGTCATCGATGGTGCTCATGCTCGAAGGACGCTCCCGTGACGTGGTGGTAGGGTGGGTGAAGTGACTAGTAAGTTGCAAGTTACTACCGACCGCCCTGGATGGCAACACCCGTCGACACCGCTACCATCGAGCCCGATGGCCACCGAGCCCAGTCCGCCCCCGGCCCGCCCCGTCCTGGCCCTCGAGGCCGCGCTCGATCGCGTCGGCGACCGCTGGAGCCTGCTTATCGTCGAGGCGATGCTCGATGGCCCACGCCGGTTCGGGGAGCTCGGCGACGACCTGCCGGGTATCGCCGCGAACATCCTTACCGATCGGCTCCGCCGGCTCGAGCGCGCGGGGATCGTGCATTCGACGCCCTATCAGGAGCGCCCCACCCGGCTGGCCTACGACCTGACCGCCGACGGGCGCGATCTCGCCTCGGCCCTGCGGCTGCTGGCCGATTGGGGCAGCCGCCGGTCCGCGGACGCCGAGCCGCTTCGCCACGCGCTGTGCGGCACGCCGCTCCAGGCTCGCTGGTTCTGCCCGACCTGCGAGGGGATCGTCGACGACGCCGATGCGCCCGAGATGCGGAAGCTGTGACGATGGACGACGAGCGCTGGGAGCCCGGCATGCCGGTGCTCGATCGCCAGGCGGCGCGCCCGGCAACGGTTCCGGCGACGAGCCAGGCCGCGGCCCGGGAGACGGCCAGCGCCCCGCCAATGGCCCCTACCCTGACGCGAGGGACGGCGTCCCCGCTGCCGCCGAGCCTCGCGGGCCTGCCCCCGCGCTCCGTGCCCGAGGTCGCCCCGACCCCCCTCCAGCGCCACTACATCAATCTCTCGGTGGTGGTGCTGATCTGCGGCGCGATCGCGATCACGGCGCTCGAGCTCGGGACGCCGCTCGGCAGCCCGCTCATCAAGTTGTGCTTTCTCATCGGGGCACCGCTGCTCGTCGTCACGACGGCGGACGCGCTCGTCCGCATCTGGCGTTCGGCCTGGGCCTGGATGCCGGTCGACCCCGGCAAGGGCTGGTTCCGCCTCGCCTGGGTCGGGGTCAGCGCCATCGGCCTCGGCGCCCTCGTCGTCGCGGCGATCGTCGTCCTGACGGCCTGAGCCAACCGATGGACGACTTCGAGCGCGGGCCCGACGGTCGATCGACCGATCTCCCCTCCGGCCGCGGCGTGCCACCCTGGTTGGCCACGAAGCTCAACTTCTGCTCGAGCTGCGGGGCCTCGCTGCGCTTCGGAGCGGTGTCGGGCGAGGACCGGCACCGGCTCTCGTGCGCCGAGTGCGGCCACATCGCCTACGTCAACCCGCGACTCGTCGTGACGACCCTGCCGATCACCGATGCCGGTGAGATCGTGCTCCTCCGGCGCGGCATCGAGCCCGGTCGCGGCGCCTGGGCACAACCCGGCGGCTTCCTCGAGGTGGACGAGACCGTCAACCAGGCCGCCATCCGCGAGACCTGGGAGGAAACCGGTCTCCTTGTCGAGCCCGGCGAGATCGTCGGCCTGTATACGCGCCTCGAGGCGGCCGTTGTGACGATCGCATTCGAGGCCCGGATCGTCGGAGGCACCGCGGCGCCAACGCCGGAGGCGCTCGAGATCCGGACCTTCGCGCCCGAGGACCTGCCCTGGCGCGGCATCGCCTTCAAGACCACGACATGGGCCCTGCGCGACTGGATCGATCACCGTCGTCCCGATCTCGGCTGGCCGGAACCGGTCGGAGGACGCTGAGCCCGGTCGCAGGCCGATCCCGGACTCGGACCCGGACCCAGGACCAACTGACAGTTGTGATCCCGCACACAGCTGTGGTCGAGCCACGCAGGCTCGTGATGAAACCGTGACTGTGGGGAAAACAACCCGGCCTGCCAGGCCCCTGGATCCGCCGCGTCAGGGAGCGGGCGATGCCTCCGGCCCGATCGGGACGATCCAGACGCGCCAGCGGCGAGTGTCCTGCGTGATGCCATGGATGTCGTAGGCGATGATCTCGAGGACGGCCGTCCCGACGGGTCGCGGATTCGGCAGCGTGAGGCGCACCTCGAAGGGCGGCGATGGGTCGAACCCCGGGCGCGGCAGGGTCATCGGCCCAACGGTCTTGCCCGTGATCGATTCGCCGCGACTGGTCTCCAACGCCACCAGCACCGGCCCGGTGCCGCTGGTGAGGTGACCGCGCACGATCAGATCGCGGGTCGTCACCACCGGCAGCGGGTTCAGGGGCGTCTCGAGCACGATTACGGATGGCGACGCGCTGGCAGCCGGCTCGACGATGAGCGCGTCCGCCCGGCTCGAATTAACCGCGACGGGCGCAACTGCCGACGCCTGCGCGACGCTCACCACCGCATCGCCAGGCCGATGGCCCCCGATCAACGCCGCACCCACGACGACCACGAGGATCGACGCCCCGACCAGGACCACGGTCCCAGTCCGACGACGACGGCCCGGCGACTCGACCGGTCCGCTGAAGCGCGCCTCACCGCCGGCCGGAAGTCGATCGGATGCGTCGCTCCCCTGGCGCCGGTCAGGTGATGTCGATGAAGACGTTCTTGGTCTCCAGGTAGAGATCGAGCGCGCCCATCCCGAGCTCGCGCCCGATGCCCGACAGCTTGTAGCCACCGAACGGCGCCTCGGTATGGACCGAGCTGTTGGAGTTGATGCTGATGACGCCGGCCTGGAGCGCCTTCGCCGCCCGGAGCGCCTTCCCGATGTCGCGACTCCAGATCGAGCCCGACAGCCCGTACGGGGTCGCGTTGGCGAGGCGGAGCGCCTCGTCCTCCGAGTCGAACGGGATGATCGAGACCACCGGTCCGAAGATCTCCTCGCGGGCGATGCGCATCTCGTTGTCGACGCCGTCGAACACGGTCGGCATGAGATACGCGCCATCGGCCAGGGCCGGATCGTCGGGTGCCGTGCCGCCCACCACGATCGTCGCGCCCTCGCCGAGGCCGATCTCGATGTAGTCCTTGACCCGATCGCGCTGCTTCGTGCTAACCAGCGAGCCGACCTCGGTGGCCTCGTCGGCCGGATCGCCGACCTTGACGGCCTTGGTCGCCGCCGCGAACAGCTCGACGACTCGCTCCTGCGCCGAGCGCTCCACGAGGATCCGGCTCCGGGCGCAGCAGTCCTGGCCCGCGTTGTCGAACACCGAGTACGGCGACTCGCGAGCGAACTTCTCGAGGTCGGCGTCGGCGAAGACGATGTTCGGGCTCTTGCCGCCGAGCTCGAGCGAGATCTTCTTCACGTTGCCCGCGGCCAGCCGCATGATTTCCTGGCCGGTGACCGTCTCGCCGGTGAACGCGACCTTGCCGATCCCCGGGTGCGCCGCGATCGCGGCACCGGCCGTGTCACCGGGTCCGGTGACGACGTTGAGGACCCCGGCCGGGATGCCGGCCTCCAGGGCGAGCTCGCTGAGCCGGATCGCGGTCAGTGGCGTGTAGGACGCGGGCTTGAACACGGCCGTATTCCCGGCGGCGAGGGCCGGCGCGATCTTCCACGAGGCCATGAGGATCGGGAAGTTCCAGGGCACGATGAGCCCGACGACGCCGATCGGTTCGCGCAGGGTCAGGTCGATCCCGGGCTTCGAGACGGGGATCGTCTGGCCGAAGACCTTGTTGGCCGCCCCGGCGTAGTAGTCGAATACGAGGCTCGCGCCGACGACCTCGCCGCGGGCGCCGCTGATCGGCTTGCCGACGTTGCGGCTCTCGAGCCAGGCGAGCTCGTCGCTGTTCCGCTTGATGAGCTCGGCGAGCTTGGCGAGCGACCGGCCGCGCTTGCCGGCGGCCCAGGTCGGCCAGCCCTTGCGGTCATCGAAGGCCGCCCGTGCCGCCTCGACGGCCCGATCGATGTCCTCGCGCCCGCCCAGCGGGGCGGTAGCGATCACTCGGCCAGTGGCGGGGTTCACGACGTCGAACGTCCGGCCGTCGGCCGCGTCCACGCTGTCGCCTCCGATCATCATCCGCGCCGTGGTCGGTGCCTCGGTCGCGCCCGCCTTGGACTGCTGCTGGATCGTCATCGTCGTGGGACCTCACGGCTGGTGAAATGGCGTCGAGAAAGGAGCCCGATGATACGCCCGGCGCCCTGCGCGCCCCTCGCGGGACCCGGCCCTGACCTGTCGCTCAGCGGCCGTACACGTCCCGGCGCAGGCCGGTCACGATGCCGGTCAGCTCGGCCCCGGACACGCCCATGCGCTGGAGCGCGTGCCGAGCCAGCTCGAACGCCGCCTCGGCCTCCGGATCACTGAGGCGCGCCACGCCGAGGCGCCGCAGGGCCTCGATCTCGCCCAAGCCGCGCGACCGCGCGGCGATCGACAGGCGGGGGTTCAATCGCAACGCCCGCTCCGTCGCCAGTCGTGCCGTCAGCGGGTCGCCCATCGTGACGACGAGGACCTGGGCCCGGTCGAGGCCCAGGCGTTTGAGGATGTCCGGGTTCGCCGCGTCGCCGAAGAGCGTTGTTGCCCCGAGCGCGGCGAGGTCCTCGAGCCGGCGGGCGTCGCGGTCGACGACGATGCACCGAAAGCCGCGACGCCGGACGGCCTTGACCACCACCCGGCCGACCCGACCGCCGCCGAGCACCACGACGGCGTGGCGATGTGGCTCATCGGCGGGGTCCATGGCCTGCTCGGTCCGGGACAGGGACGCCGCGCCTGGGCCGGCCAGCGCCCGGACCGCGACCGCGACGCTCTCGGATCGGACGTCCGATCGGCGCTCCAGCCACGGGATGAGCGCGTCGGCGGCCTTCGTCGCCAGGGAACCGACGAGGATGCTGACGACGGCCGTGCCGAGGATGATGTTGTAGGTGCGGCCGTCGAGCAGGGACAGGCGAAGGCCGTTCTGCGCCAGGATGAAGCTGAACTCGCCCACCTGGGCCACGGTCGCGCCGAGCAGGATCGCGGATCGTGCGGGCAGGCCGAGGCGCCAGCCCAGGATCGTGGCGAGCACGCCCTTCCCGACCACGGCGAGGACGACGAGCAGCGCCACGAGGCCCAGGTCCGCGACGAGCGCCGCGGGATTGACGAGCATCCCGACCGAGACGAAGAAGAGGACCGCGAACAGGTCGCGAAACGGCGTGACCTCCGCGGCGGCCTGGTGGGACAGCTCCGACTCGGACACGATCAGGCCGGCGACGAACGCGCCGAGGGCGAGCGACAGCCCGAACACCGCGCTCGAGATGAACGCCGTGAGCAGCGCCGTCCCCACGACCGCGAGCAGGAACAGCTCGTTTGAGCCGAGGCGGGCGACCGTCCCGAACACCCACGGCAGCAGACGCGTCCCTACGACGTACGCCAGCGCGAGGAAGACCGCGGCCTTGCCGAGGGCGACGGCCAGCGGCACGACCAGGTCGCCCCCGGCCAGTGGCGGGAGCACGACGATGAACACGATCGTGGCGATGTCCTGGACGATCGACCAACCGATCGCCGCCTGCCCGTGCAGGCTGTCGAGCTCGCCCCGGTCGAGCAGCGTCTTGAGGATGACCAGGGTCGAAGAGATCGACAGGCATGCCCCGACGACGAGTGCCGGGCGGAGCTCCATGCCCAGGCCGACCATCACAGCCGCGACGGCGGCCACGGTCAGCACGATCTGGGCGACCCCGCCGGGCAGCGCGAGGCGCCGAACGTCGCGCAGGCCGGCCACCGAGAACTCGACGCCCAGCGCGAAGAGGAGCAGGACCACGCCGATGTCGGCGAGGACCGAGATCCGCTCGATGTCGCCCACGAAGCCCGGCGTGCCCGGGCCGATGAGGATCCCGGCCAGGAGGTAGCCGACGATCGCCGGCTGGCGAAGGCGGACCGCGATCGCACCGCCCAGTAGCGCTACCGCCACGGCCAACCCGAGATCGAGGATGAAATGGAGTTGCTCGGTGAGCTCGAACTGGGGCAGCGCGGACAGATCGGGCATTGGCGGCCGGCTTCAGCCCGTCGAAGGCTTCTCCGACGTGTCGTCGGCATCCGGCCCCAGCGCGGCCACGATGGCCGCGCCGATGATGCCGGCGTCGTTGCGCAACTGCGCGGCCACGACTGGTGCCCGCCGCTGGAGGCGAGGGATGAACTTGTCGGCGTTCTTGCTGACTCCCCCGCCAAGGATCATCAGGCGCGGCCACATGAGGTCCTCGATCCGCCCGAGATGCTCGTCGAGGTCGGCGGCCCAGGCCTTCCAGGAAAGCCCCCGGCGGACCCGGGCGGCCGCCGCCGAGCGGCGCTCGGCCGGCCGGCCGCGGATCTCCAACTGCCCGAACTCCGTATTCGGGACCAGCTTGCCGTCGACGAAGACGCCCGACCCGACGCCCGTGCCCAGGGTGAGGAAGATGACGACCCCCGCCTGGTCCCGGCCCCCGCCGAAGCGCATCTCCGCGATGCCCGCGGCGTCGGCATCGTTGATGATCCGGACCTCGCGCTTGAGCGCCTGGGCGAGCTTGTCCGCGATCGGGTAGTCGATCCAGGCGGGATCGATGTTGGCGGCGGTCAGCAGTCGACCGTCCATGGCGACGCCGGGCAGGCCGACGCCGATTCGACGATCCGCTTCCAGGCCGCTCTCCTTGACGAGCCGACGGACGAGCCGGCTGATCGAGGCGGCGACGAGCTCCGGGGTGGACGGCACCGGCGTCGGGACCCGCAGGCGCTCCGAGACCAGCTGGCCGGTGTCGACGTCGACGACGGCCGCCTTGATGCCGCTTCCCCCCACATCGACGCCGATCGCCGTGCGCGACGCCACGTTCGCTCTCCCTCCCTGTTCGAGCTGGGTCCGCGTATGGTATCGCCCGGGTTGCCGCCCGGACGGCCCATCGGTCAGAAGTAGTTCACCGTGATGCCGCCGTCGACGACGAGTTGGGCGCCGTTCGTCCAGCGCGACTCGTCGGACGCGAGGTAGACCGCCATGTGGACGATCTCCTCGGGCTTGCCGAACCGGCCAGTCGGGTTGCGGGCGAGGCGGATCCGTTTCGCCTCCTCGTCCTTGACCAGCCAGTCCATGAGCAGGGGCGTCTCGACCGGGCCCGGGCAGATGGCGTTGGTGCGAATCCCCTTCGGGGCGAACTGGACGGCCAGGCTGCGGGTCAGCGACAGGAGCGCGCCCTTGGACGCGGTGTAAGCGTCCTGCGGCACCGAGCAGCCGACCAGGGCGACGAAGCTCGCGATGTTGATGATCGAGCCGCCGCCGGCCGCCTCCATCGCCGGGATCGCGTACTTGCAGCCCAGGAAGACGCCGCGGACGTTGACCGCCATGACCTGGTCCCAAGTCGCGACATCGGTGTCGATCACCGAGTGGTCGGCCTCTGGCATGACGCCGGCGTTGTTGTACAGGACGTCGACCCGGCCGTAGGTCGCGACCGCGTGATCGACCATCGCCTTGGCCGAGGCTTCGTTCGAGACGTCGACCTTGACGAAGGTCGCCTCGCCTCCGTCGGCCTTGACGAGATCGACAGTCTCGCGCCCGGCCGCCTCGCCGAACTCGGCGACGACGACCCGCGCTCCCTCCTTGGCAAACATCCGGGCCGCTACCCGGCCCATCCCGCCCCCCGCGCCGGTGATGATCGTGACCTTGTCGGCGAGCCGCATCGCACTCCCTCACATCCGCCTAAGGCCCCGGGGGCCGGGCCGCCAAGCCTAGCGAACCCGGACGGTGGCGGGGAGCACGGTGGGATCCCGACGCATCACGCCGGGTCACACGCGGGCCCGAGCGGCGCGGCATGATGAGCGGCGATGGGAACCGATCGCGATGCCCTGATCGAGGCCGTGCGGGCCGGCGACGCCGCGGCAGTGTCGGCGTCGCTCGCTCGGGATCCGTCCATCGCCGACGCGCGCGATGCAGACGGGGTCTCGGCGTTGATGCTGGCCCGCTACCGGTTCGATCGCGAGGTCAGCGACGCCCTCCTCGCGGTCGACCCGGATCTCGACGTGTTCGAGGCGGCGACACTCGGCTACGTGGACCGGCTGCGCGAGCGGCTGGAGGAGGATCCGGCCGCGGTCTCGGCCTTCTCGACGGACGGGTTCACGGCCCTACATTTTGCGGCCTTCTTCGGGAAGGCCGAGGCGGCGCGCGTCCTGCTCGAGGCCGGAGCTGCGCCGGACCGATTCACCCGCAACGACTTGGCGAACCAGCCGCTCCATGCCGCCGCGGCCGGCCGCCATCTGGAGGCGTGCCGGGTGCTGCTGGCCGCCGGCGCCGACGTCAACGCGCGGCAGCACGGCGGCTACACGCCGCTGCACGAGGCCGCCGAGCACGGCGACGTGGAGATGGTCGAGCTCTTCCTGTCGGCCGAGGCCGATCCCGCGGCGACCGACGACCGGGGGATGACACCGGCGGATCTCGCCGAAGCGGCCGGGCATCACGATGTGGCGGCCCGCCTGCGCGAGGTCGAGGCCCGGGCGCCCAGCGAATCGCCCAGCGAATAACGCAATACCGCGAACGAACGGCGGCGGCGGCGATTGACCGGCCGCTACCGCCCGGCTCGCGCCTCGAGCAGCGCCGCCCGCACCGCCTCGAACTCGCGCTGCACGGCGGCGACCCGCTCCTCGGGTTCGGGCACAGCGCCGGCCCGCGCGTCCGCCTCGAGCGCGCGGCAGAGGACGGTGAGTGCCATGGCGCCGACGTTGTCGCTGTTCGACTTGAGCGAATGGGCCGGCCGCACGAGCGCAGCCGCATCGCCGGCCGCGGCGGCCTCGCGCATGGCGTCGAGCTGGACGACCGCATCGTCGAGGTACGTGTCGACCAGCTCGTCGACGAACGCGACCTCGCCGCCGGTGATCTCGAGCAGTCGTTCGAGCGCTGCCGGGTCGAGCGTCGGTTCGCCGCTCACTTGCGGGTCCCGCCCGAGGGCGATTCGGCGGACTCCGATGCCGTGGAGACCTCCGACCCCGCCGAGGTCGTCGAGTTGGCGGTGACCGCCGGACCCCCGTCGAGCGAACCGGTGACGGCGTACGCCTGAACCGGCCGGCTGAAGCCCTTGAGCGTGCGATCGCCGGCGAACTCCGCCTCGATCGCGTCCTCGGCCGCCGCGTAGGTCCGTTGCGCGATGAGGATCTCGCCCGGGCCGGCCTCGCCGCTCAGGCGCGAGGCGAGGATGATCGCGTTGCCGATCGCCCCGTAGTCGTAGCGCCCCTCGAACCCGATCCGCCCGAGGGTCGCGTAGCCGGTCGCGATCCCGATGCCGATCTCGAGCACGTAGCCGCGCTTGCGCCAATCGGCCGACAGCTCGGCGAACCGGGAGCGCATCGCGACGGCCAGCCGCGCCGCCCGGGCCGCGTGGTCCGGCTGGAGGAGCGGATCGTTGAAGAACGTCATGAAGCCGTCCCCGGCGAAATGCTCGAGCGTCCCCTCGTGCTCGACGATGAGCTGTCCCATCGCCGCGTGGTAGGCGCGCAGGAAGCCGAGCACCTCCTCGGGCTCGGCCGTCTCCGAGAAGGCGGTGAAGTTGCGCAGGTCGCAGAACATCGCCGTGATCTCGCGCCGGTGGCCCGCCAGCATCGCCTCGCCGTCCGGGCTGGACACGAGGGCGGCGACCTGGGGCGAGAGGAACCGCGAGAGCTGGGAGCGCTGGCGCTCGATCGTCGCGAGGAGGCCGGCATTGTGGATGCCGATCGCCGCCTGGTCCGCGAATCCCGTCGCCAAGTGGATGGCGCTCTGGTCGAACGGCCGGACCTCGTTGCGGGTGAGGGCGAGCACGCCCGCGATGTCGCCGTTGCGCCGGATTGGGATCCCGAGCAGCGTCCGGTACCCGCCGACGTTGCGTCCGGCGGTGGCGCCGTACTCGGGATCGGCGAGGACGTCCTCGATCTGCGCCGGTTCGGCGGTCAGCGCGACGCGGCCGACGAGCGTGTCCCGGCCGGCCGGGATCGGGTGGGCTCGCTCGTAGGCGTCCAATTCGGGGGTGCCACCGGCCGACGCGGCGCGGTGGAAGGCGCCGTCGTTCGCGAGGTAGGCGATGCCGTAGTCGGCGTCGCACAGGCGGGCCGCCGCCGCAGCCACCGCATCGAGCACCACCCCGAGCTCGAACGCGGAGCCGCTCATGATCCGGAGCACCTCGTTGTGCGCCATCTGCTGTTCCTGGGTCTCGAGCTCCAGGTCGCGCAGCCGCTTCTGGGCGAGTGACGCCTCGATGCGGGCGCGCAGGATCTCCGGGTCGACGGTCTTGGGCAGGTAATCGGCGGCGCCCATCCGGATGCAACGCACGACGCTGGCGAGCTCGTCGACCCCGGAGATGACGATGACCGGCAGGTCGCGCAGGCGCTCGTCCGCCTTGAGCCTGGCGAGGGTCTCGTAGCCTTCCATCTCCGGCATGACGATGTCGAGCAGAACGACGTCGACCGGGGGAGCGTCGGGATCGCGCAGGAGGGCCAGGGCCTCGCGACCGTTGCCCGCCTCCACGGCCTCGTGGCCGATCGAGGCGAGGAGCCGGACGAGCAGGCGACGGTTGAAGAGCGTGTCGTCGACGACGAGGACCCGGCCGGTCCCGCTCACGCGTTGACCTCGGTCGCCGCCGCGCCGTCACTCGCCGCCGCACCATCACTCGCCGCCGCACCATCACTCCCTGCCGAACCATCACCCGCCGCCGCGCCATCGCCCGACCCCGTGCCGTCCCGTCGCGCCGTGGCGGCGAGCGCCGCGTTGAGCACCTCGGGCCGGATGGGCTTGGAGATGTAGTCGTCCATCCCGGCCGCCAGGCAGGCCTCGCGGTCGCCCTCCATGGCGTTCGCGGTCATCGCCACGATCCGCGGTCCGGCGTCGCCGGGCCAGCGTCGACGGATGCGGCGCGTGGCCTCCAGCCCATCGAGCTCGGGCATCTGGACGTCCATGAGCACGATGTCGTAGCGCGACCCCTCGATCGCGCGGATGGCCTCCTCGCCGTTGTTCGCGATGTCCGCGCGATAGCCCATCCGCTCGAGGAGCCGCATCGCGAGCTTCTGGTTCACCGGGTTGTCCTCGGCCAACAGGATGCGCAGCGGGTGGCGCGCCCCGAGGTCGCGGTCGATGCCGGTCCCGGCCGCGCGGACGGGAACCGACGTCGATCGTCCGGCGAGGACCGTCGCGAGCGTATCGTGGAGGGAGGACGGCTTGACCGGCTTGATGAGGAACGCAGCGACGGCATCGCTCGTGCGCTCGTGCACGCCCAGGGACGACAGGATCACCACCGGCGTGGAGGCCCCGGCTTCCGCCGCTCGCAGGGCCATGGCGAGGCCCAGCCCGTCGAGCTCGGGCATGTGCATATCGAGGATGGCGAGGTCGAAGCCGCGACCGGCGGCGACCCAGCCGAGTGCCTCGCGCGGCGAGCCGGTCGCGGTCGCCCGCATGCCCCATCGTTCGAGAAGGGTCACGACGATGCGCCGGTTGGTCGCGTTGTCGTCGACGACAAGGGCAGAGCGCCCGGCCAGGTCGACGCCGACGATGGGCTCCGCCGCCGACACCAGGGATGCGGCCTCGGCCTCGATGGCGAGGTGGAATGTGCTGCCCTGGCCCGACACGCCGGCGCTCTCGGCGACGAGGGATCCGTCCATGAGCTCGGCAAGGCGACGGCTGATCGCAAGCCCCAGGCCGGTGCCCCCATACCGCCGCGAGATCGAGGCATCCGCCTGGCTGAACGACTGGAACAGGAGACCCATCCGCTCGGCGGGGATGCCGATCCCGGTATCGCGGACGTCGATCAGGAGCCGCCAGCGGCCCTGGTCGACCGGCGTTCCCGACACAGTGAGCACGACCTCGCCCTGCTCGGTGAATTTGACGGCGTTGCTCAGGAGATTGAGGACGATCTGGCGCAGCCGACCCTCGTCGCCCACGATGGTTCGCGGGAGCCCTTCCTCGATCGCATACGCCAGCTCGATGTGCTTGGCCGCGGCCGCCGGAGCCAGGACGTCGAGCGCACGCTCGACGCAACTCGCGAACGCGAATGGCTGATGCTCCAGCTCGACCTTGCCGGCTTCGATCTTCGAGAAATCGAGGATGTCGTTGATGATCGTGAGCAACGCATCACCGGACGTCCGGATCGTCTCGGCGAAGTCGCGCTGCTCGTCCGTCAGCGGCGTGTCGAGCATGAGCCCGCTCATCCCGATGATTGCGTTCATCGGGGTACGGATCTCGTGGCTCATCGCGGCAAGGAACGTGCTCTTGGCACGATCCGCATCCTCGGCCTCGTCCCGGGCCGCCTCGGCCTCGCTGAACAACCGGGCGTTCTCGATGGCGATCGCCGCCTGCTGGGACAGGCCCACGAGGAGATCGAGGTCACTCGGCGTGAACCGCTCGCCCGGAACCGATCGCCAGACGGCCATGACCCCGGTCACCCCGCCGTGGGCGAGCAGCGGCGCGGCCATGAGCCGCTCGTTCATTTCCGGATCCGTGCCGGGGATGGTCATGCCGCGCGGATCACTCAGGACGTCGTTGACCACCTCAGGTGAACGGCGCGCGACGATGTCCCCGATGATCCCCTCACCCTCGAGGATCGTGTCCGCGAGGATCTCCTCGGTGACCGCGCCAACGGCGGTGATCGCCTTGAAGCTGCGACCGTCGGGTTGGGCGAGGTAGAGGGCGCTGGAGCTTGCAGCGAGCAATGCCAGTGCCCGCTCGGCGATCCGTTGCAGCACCGCGGTCAGATCGAGGGTGGCCGAGATCTCGCGGCCGACGTCGGCGAGCGCGGCCATCTCGCCCGCTCGGCGGTGGGTCTCGCGATAGAGCTGGGCATTCTGGATCGCTGCGCCGACGTTGGCGGCGATCGTCGAGAGCAGCCGCACGTCGGACTCGCCGAAGCGGCCCTCATCCTTGACGCTCTGAACGCTGATCACCCCGATCGCGGCGTCGCCGGCGATGATCGGCACGCCGAGCCAGGATCGCGCCAACGTCCCGACGCCCCTCGTCCCGATCTCGTCGAACTGGGCGGAGCGGTTCAGAAGCAGGGGCTCGCGCGTGCTGAGGATCCGTGATGTCAACCCCGTGCCCATCGCCATGGGCTGCTGCGCCTCGTGCTGGCCATCCTCGAAGTAGTACGGAAAATTGATGACGTCGGCGTCCGGATCGTGGAGCGCGACGTAGACGATGTCCGCCGCGAACGTCTCGCGCATCTGCTCGCCGACGAGCTCGAGCAGCGCCGAAAGGTCGAGCTGCGAGGAGATCGCCTGGCCGACCCGGTTGACCGTGTCGAGCTCGGCGACGCGCTGGCGGGTCTCATCGATGAGCCGTGCATTCTCGAGGGCCACGCTGAGGCTCGCGGCGAGGGTCGTCAGGAGGCGCACGTCCCGCTCGCTGAACGCCATTTCGCGGTCGAGGTTCTGCAGGGAGATCACGCCGCGCGTCTCGTCACCGACGATCAGCGGCGCGAATAGCGCCGACTTCGGCTCCTCGCCCTGGAGGACCACGGGTTGCCCGATCGCGATGGCCCGCTCGCGCATGCGCTCGTTGACGAGCACCGGCTCTCGCGACTCGACCACCTGCTTGCGGATTCCGATGAGCGCCATCGGCTCATCGACGAAGCGAACGCCTCGCTCGATGGTGTAGGGAAAATGGATCAGGCCGTCATCCGCATTGATGATCCCGATGTCCACGACCTGGGCGTCGAAGATCTCCTGGACCTTGTCGCCGACCAGGTCGTACATCGTCTGCATGTCGAGCTGGGCGGCGAGTCCCTGCTGGACGCCGTTGATGATCGCGAGCTCCGCGGCTCGCTCGTCGGTCTCGGCGAGGAGGCGCTTGGTCTCGTCGAAGAGGCGCGCGTTTTCGAGTGCCTGGCCCATGCTGGACGCAAGCGTCGAAAGGAGGCGCACGTCGGCATCGTCGTAGGCATGCGGCGCGAGGCTCTCGAGGGCGATGGTGCCGAGCACGCGGTCGCCGGCAAGGATCGGGACGCCGAGCCAAGACTGGGTCGTCAGACCCTGGGTGATCGCTCCGAGGGCCGCGGCTTCTTCGGATGACCCGAGGTTGAGAGGCGCTGCTGTCCGGATCACGTGGCTTGTCAGGCCCTCGCCGAACGTGATCGGACCGCTCTCATAGCGCTGGCCCTCCTCGATGAGATATGGGAACTCGATCCGGCCGGACGCCTTGTCATAGAACGAGATGTGCATCGAGCGGGTGTCGAAGATCGAGCCGACGCGCTGACCGACCAGCTCGACGATCGAGTCGAAATCGAGTTGCTTCGCCAGCGCTGCCCCGATCTCGTTGATGACCGCGAGCTCGGCCGCCCGCTGGTCCGACTCGGCCAGCAGGCGCTTGGTCTCGTCGAACAGCCGGGCGTTTTCGAGGGCGACGCCCATGCTCGACGCGACCGTGCCGAGCAGCCGGGCATCGGCATCGCTGTAGGCTTGGGGCTCGAGGCTCTCGAGGGCGATCACCCCGAGGACGCGATCACCGGCCAGGATCGGGACACCCAGCCACGACGCCGAGTCGAAGTCGTCCTTGATCGCGCCCAGTGCCGACGATTCTTCCATCGTCCCGATCAGCAGCGGCTGCCCAGATTCGATGACGATCGAGGTCAAGCCCGTGCCGAGCTCGATCGGTTCGGATTGGACCGGCCGACCCTGGTGGCGCTCGTACGGGAATGCGATCCGGCGCTTGACGGGATCGAACAGCGCGACGTACATCGAATTTGCGGCGAACAGCGCCGAGATGCGCTCCCCGACGAGCTCCACGATCGCCGCGAAGTCGAGCTGTTTCGCAAGTGCGGCCCCGATCTCGTTGATGACCGCGAGCTCCGCCGCCCGCTGGTCCGCCTCGGCGAGGAGGCGTTTCGTTTCGTCGAACAGGCGTGCGTTCTCGAGCGCCACGCCCATGCTCGTGGCGAGGGTGGTCAGCAAGCGCTCGTCGGCCTCGCTGAAGGCATTGGCGTGGATGCTCTCGAGGCCCACGACGCCGACGACCCGGTTGGCGCCGACGATCGGTACCCCCACCCACGAGAGGGTCGGGGTGCCGCCCATCTGGATCGCCCCGGCGGCCTCCTGCTCAGCCAACGACCCGAGGCGGACGGGACGTTGCGTCGTGATGACGGCCGACGTCAGGCCAGGTCCCAGGGGTCGCGGATCGCGATGAAAGCGCTCACCTTCGTCGATGTCGTACGGCCAGGTGATCTCGTTGCTGGCCGAGTCGTAGAGGGCGATGAATAGCGAGTGGACGTCGAAGATCGATCGGACGCGCTCCCCGACAAGCTCGATGATCGCGCCGAAGTCGAGCTGCTTTGCGAGCGCCTCGCCGATCTCGTTGATCAACGCGAGTTCCGCGTTGCGTTCCTTGGTCTCCTCGATCGCCCGGGCGCGGCTGAGGGCGGACCCGATGTGCTGGCCCACGAACGCCAGGAGTTCCCTGTCGGCCTCGGTGTGGAGCTGTTCGTTCGTGTAGGTCTGGACGGCGATGACGCCGAGCGTCCGACCCTCGGCGATCAATGGAGCTCCGAGCCAATCGCCATCGCCGACGACCCCGAGGACCACGATCTCGCCGCGCGCTACCAGCTCCTTGTGCAGTGTTTCGTCGATCAGGACTGGTTTACCGGTTCGCAGCACGTACCCCGTCGTCCCGCGGGCGCCACGGGCGCCCATCGGCTCCCAGACGTTCGGATCGGGGATGTCGGTATCGACCGAATCGACGTAGTACGGGAAGTTGATCGCGTCACGCTGGTCGTCGTACAACGCGATGTAGGCGTTGTCCGCGTACATCAGCTCGGCGACGATGCCGTGGATCGTCGCGTAGAACGCGTGGAGATCCTCCGCCGCGCTGGCCGCGTCCGCGATCCGGTACAGCGCCTCCTGGATCTTCTCGGTCCGCTCGTGCTCCCCTTCGAGCGCTTCCAACTGGCGGATGCGCGCGCGCAGCGTCTCCGCAACGTCAGCTGCGGGCCGTTCGGGTGGCGTCGGAAGATCAGCGCGAGGTCGGCGAGCCAAGGGCACCCCTCGACGGCGCACCGTTCACGGGACGCGGCGCGCTCGAAGGTCCGAGGATAGCAGCGCGTCCGCGTCGCGCGGGCCGATCGTCAGCCGCGCTCGAGGTAGCGCTCGCGCTCCCAGGGGTGGACGATCGAGTCGTACGTTTCCTGCTCGACGCGGGCCGCGTTGAGGTAGTGGTCCACGACGTCGTCGCCGAAGATCTCGCGCGCGGCCTTCGACCGTTCGAGCTCCGCGATCGCCTCGTACAGCGCGCGCGGCATCCGCGGATGGCCCTTGGCGAGATACCCGTTGCCCTTGAACTCGGGCTCCAGCTTGAGGCTGTGCTTGATGCCGTAGAGGCCGGCCCCGACCATCGCGGCGTACGTGAGGTAGGCGTTCATGTCGCCGCCGGGGAACCGGTTCTCGACATGGAGCGCCGGTCCGCGCCCAACGAGCCGGAAGCCGGTCGTGCGGTTGTCGCGCCCCCACACGACGTTGACCGGCGCCCAGGACAGGGAGGCGTACCGCTTGTAGGAGTTGATGAACGGAGCGACGAACACGGCCAGCTCCCGGGACAGCGTCATCATCCCGGCCATGAACTGCTGACCGATCTTGGAGAGCCCGTACGGGCCCTCCTTCTCACGTCCGGTCGCGTGCATGAGCGGCGTGTCCTCCTCGGGATCCCAGATGCTCATGTGCAGGTGCCCCGACGAGCCGGTCCAGCGGTGGTCGGGCTTGGCCATGAACGTGATGCCCCAGCCGTTGAGGTAAGCGATCTCCTTGGCGCCGTGCTTGAACACGACACTCCGATCGGCCGACTCGAGGACCTGGTCGTAACGGATGTTGACCTCGTGCTGGCCGTTGGCCGCCTCGCCCTTGCTGAACTCGATCGGGACATTGGCCTCCGTCATCTGATTGCGCAGCAGCCGATGGAGCGGCTCGGCCTTCGTCGCCTGCAGGAGGTGGTAATCCTCGTTGTACTGGCCGAACGTGCGCGGAACCACCCAGCCGTTCTCGCCCATCTGCTCCCACGAGTCCCGGAGGACGTAGAACTCGAACTCCGAGCCGGCCTTGACGACGATCCCGGCATCGGCCGCCCGCGCGACCTGGCGCTTGAGGATCGTCCGAGGCGAGACCGGGATCTCCTTGCCGGTCTCCTCGTCGATCGTGTCGGCGAGGACCATCGCCGTACCGGGCAGCCACGGCAGGTAGCGGAGCTGGTCCCAGATCGGCTCGGCGATCCAGTCGCCATAGCCGGTCTCCCAGTTCATGAGCTTGTAGCCCTCGGGCGTGTTCATCTCCATGTCGGTGCCGAGCAGGTACGTACAGAAATGCGCACCGTGGGAGATCACGCCGTCCAGGAAGGCCTGGCCCTGGACGCGCTTGCCCATGAGCCGGCCCTGCATGTCGGTGAAGGCAACCACGATCGTGTCGATGCTGCCGTCCCTGACCCTCGACTCGAGCTCCTCGAGACGCGGGTGTTTGGACGCGTGGTCGCGCTCGCTCATGGTGGGTCTCCGGTTCGAAACGTTGTGGTGGGATGGGAGGTCGGAGGGCCGGCCGGCGAACGGGGCCGGCCCTCGAGAATGTGACGGCGATCAGGCCTCAGGCCGGAGATGCGCCTCCGAGCCGCTCGGCCTCGTGCTCGAACTCACGCTCGAGCTCGGTGAGCTGGGCATCGGCACCCATGACCTTGGGGCCCTGGAAGTGGGAGCGCGCCCAGCCGAAGTAGTAGATCAGCAACAGGACGACCGTCCCGGCCATGAACGGCCACGAGATGTTGCCTGACGTCGGGAACGAGAACAGGATCATCAGGACGATGACCCAGAAGACCGCCGCATAGGCGATCGGCCGGGACCAACGCCCGAGGCTCCAGACGCGGTGCTGCTTCCACTCGTCCGTGGTCGCGCCCAGGTAGATCACGAGGCCGTACGCTGCGTACAGGAAGATCGTGCTGATGGCCGTGATGATCACGATCGCCGTGCCGGTCCCGACGATGAACGCCGCGACCGTGAACAGCCACGCCACGACGGCCACTGCGGCGAGCGAATTCGCCGGCGTTCGATAGGTGTGGCTAACCCGCTTGAGCCATCCCGAACCGGGGATCCCATCGTCTCGGCTGAACGCAAAGAGCATCCGACCGGCGGCGGCGAGCGACGAGAGTCCGCAGAACCACATCGCGATCGCGATCCCCGCCGCCAGCAGGTCGCCGAGTTGCCCCAAGTTGTATTCGAGGATCGAGATGACGGCGACACCGCCACCGAAGTAGTACTGGCTGGCCCCGCTCAGGTCGGTCGGCAGCGGATTCGGGAACAACGTCGAGAGGTTGGGCAGGTGCGTCGTCAGGGCGACGAGGAAGATGTAGCCGACGACCGCGCTCACCGCGACGGACAGGAAAACGCCCCACGCGCTGGCCGTCCTCGCCCCGACCGTCTCTTCGGCGACGTGCGCGGACGCGTCGTAGCCCGTGTAGGTCCAGTTCGCAAGCAGTAGCGAGAACGCGAAGGCCAGGATCAGCGGATACGTCGACGCCGCCCCGTATTGCAAGTTGACGAAGCCCAGGTTGTTGTTCCAGCTCCCGCCGGTGTCGACCGGCTGGATCTGGAAGAGGCTCAGCCCCGACTGATCCGGCTTGCCCGTCAGGAAGATGAACACCACCACGACCGCGACGATGACGATGTGCCACCACACGCTGACTTGGTTGAGGAGGGCCACGAGGTTGATGCCGGCGATGTTGAGGGCGAGCTGGATGCCCAGGATCACGCCCATCGTCACGAGCTGCCCACTCACGATGCCGGGGATGATCTGGGTCGTGTTGAATACACCCCCGGTCACTCGGTCGACGATCGTCGCGTTGATGAAGCCGGCGGCCGCGTAGTCGATGCCCGCCACGATCGCGAACTGACCGATGAGATTCAGCCAGGCCGTCCACCAGCCCCAGTTCTTGTTCCTCATCTTCGAGGCCCAGTAGTAAAGCCCGCCCGCCGTGGGGTACGCCGAGGCAAGCTCCGCCATGGACGCCGCGATCGCCAACACGAAGATCGTGACCAACGGCCAACCGATCATGACCGCGGCCGTGCCGGCCCAGGCCAGGCCGTAGTCGTACAGGATGACCGCGCCGGTCAGGATCGAGATGATGCTGAAGCTGATGGCGAAGTTGCTGAACCCGCCCATCGAGCGGAAGAGTTCCTGCGCGTAGCCCAGCCGGTGCAGGTCGGCGACGTCCTGCTTGATCCGGTCTTCCCGAGAACCTGCCTGAGTCATCGGACCCTCCCTCATTCGACGGAGCCACCCGTTCGATCGACCGGCGGTCTTCGCTGGCCGGCCCTCCCTCCAGAGGTCGGCCTCGGCGCTGGCTGCAACCCGCGGACCGGGGCGCCAGGCGTCGCGTGCCCGCCGGCCCCGAGCGATGCGCGGACTATACGCGTCGGGTCCAGCGCTCGGAAGGGTCCCGCTCAGTAGATGAGCGTCGTCCCGGTCGGGAACGTGAACTCGAACGCCGAGGGCGGAAGCGGCGCGTCGGGCTGGAGGTCGGTCACGACCGCATCGCGCGTGACCTCGCCGGCGATCGATTCGACCAGGCGCAGGATGACGCCGGTCTCGCGATCGACCCAGATCCGGATCGTGAAGTCAGGCCGGTCGCCGACCACCTCGGTCGTGCGCGGATGGTCGCAGCGCAGCCGGATGGCCGCGCGGTCGGCGGCGATGCCGGCGCCCTCGATCGAGAGGGCGCCCGTCGCGAGCACGTTCTGGCAGTAGCCGGCCGGATGGACGAACGTGTCGGGGAGCGTCTCCATCGGCAACGCCGTGACCGGCTCGTAGACCTTGGCCGTTCCGGGCAGGTCCGGGTCGTCGAGGCCGCGCGGACGGTTGCGGACCGGCCGCTCGGTGCCGAGCTTGTGCGCGCCGACATAGGTGCGCACGACGTCGCCGTCGGAGATCCAGGCCTCGTAGTTGCCGCCGATGACCTCCCCCGGGCGGTTCGTCATCACCTTGGCGTCACCCGGATGGCGCAGGGTCAGGTCGAACTCGGTCGCCTCCTCGCCGCGGGTCGTGATCGCGCGCTCGGTGATCCGCATCCGCAGGGTCGCGAACCGGAGCTCCGCATCGCGCATGAAGTCGAACAGCTGATCGACGGTCGGGAGGCCGGCCGGCAGCGCCACGACCTCGGGCAGCCGGCACTCGCCATCGGCGACGACCAGCGCGGACGCGGCGCGATCCCAGAGTCGACTGCTCGTCATCGTCGGGAAGCCTACCAAGGACGGCGGGTCAACCGCCGGCCGCACCACCACCGAGGCCCGGCTCGGTCATGTTGCCCGGATCCAGCAGCTGATCGACCTTGGCCGGGTCCATGCCGCGTTCCAGCGCGAGCTCACGGATCGTCCGGCCGCTCTTGAGGGCCTCCTTGGCGATCCTGGCCGCCTCGTCGTAGCCGATCACCGGAGCGAGCGCGGTCGCGAGCATCAGTCCCTGCTCGACGAGCTCGGGACCGCGCTCGGTGGCGGTCAGGCCCTCGATCGCCCGGGCGCTCAGGTTGGCGGCCGCGGCGCCCAGCAGCTCGATCGATTCGAGCAGCGCGACCGCAGTGACCGGCAACATCACGTTGAGCTCGAGCAGTGAGCCCGTCTGTCCGAACACGATCGTCGCGTCGTTGCCGATCACCCGCGCGACGACCATCGTCAGCGACTCGACGATCACGGGGTTGACCTTGCCGGGCATGATGCTCGAGCCAGGCTGCGTCTCCGGTATGGCCAGCTCGGCGAGGCCCGCGCGCGGTCCCATGCCCATCAGCCGGATGTCCGACCCGATCTTCCACAACCCCAGGGCGATCGTCCGCAGGCCGCCGTGCCCCGCGATCGCGACGTCGAGCGTGGCCTGGGCGTGGAAGTGGTTGCGGGCCTCGCGGACCCGGAGACCGGTCAGCTCCGAGAGGGTGGCGACGGCCCCGGCCGCGTAGTCCGGGTGGGCATTGATACCGGTCCCGACCGCGGTCCCGCCGAGCGGCACGACCAGCAGCTCCGCCTGCGCGGCCCGTGCCCGCCGGATCGCTTCCTCGACCTGGCCGGCATAGCCGCGGAACTCCTGGCCGAGGCGGATCGGCGTCGCATCCTGGAGGTGGGTCCGTCCGGTCTTCACGATCGGCCAGAACTCGGCGGACTTGGCCTCGAGCGCGAGCAGCAGGCGCTGGAGCGCCGGGATCAGGACCTCCTCGATCGCCATCGCGGCGCACAGCTGGAGCGCGGTGGGGATCGTGTCGTTCGAGCTCTGGCATCGATTCACGGCGTCGTTGGGATGGACCCGCCGGTCGCCGCCGAGCCGCTCGGAGGCGAGGTGCGCGACGACCTCGTTCATGTTCGTATTCGTGGAGGTGCCCGAGCCGGTCTGGTAGATGTCGATCGGGAACTGGTCGTCGTGGGCGCCCTCGGCGACCTCCGCGGCCGCGGACGCGATCGCCGCGGCGACGTCGTCGTCCAGCAGCCCGAGCCGCGCGTTCGTCGCCGCCGCGGCCTGCTTGATCAGGGCCAGGGCTCGCAGGAACCGACGCGGAAAGCGCTGGCCGGAGATCGGGAAGTTGAGCACCGCACGCTGCGTCGAGGCGCCGTACAGTGCGTCCGCCGGGACGGCCACCTCGCCCATCGAGTCGCGCTCGATCCGCGTGTCGGGACTCACGGCTCGATCGTAGCAGCCGCCCGGCCGAGGGCGCCGTCGGCCGAGGGCGCCGCCGGCCAGCCGGCCCTGCCAGGCGGCTGGGGCGGTAGCATGGGCGCGATGCCCACGATCGAGGCCAACGGCCTGACCATCGGGTACGAGGTGTCCGGCGCCGGACCGCCCCTGATCCTGCTCCATGGGGCGACGGGCAGCGGACGCGACCATTTCGCGTCGCAGGTGCCCGTCCTCGCCGAGGCGTTCCGGCTCTACGTGCCCGATGCGCGCGGTCACGCGTCCACGGTCTGGGATGCCAGGAGCGGTCTTTCCACGACGCAGATGGCCGATGACGTCCTGGCCTTCGCCGACGCGTTGGACCTCGCGACGTTCCACGCGCTCGGTTACTCGATGGGCGCGATGACCGGGCTCCACGTCGCGGCGCGGGCCCCGGAGCGGCTGCGGACGTTCGTGGCGATCAGCATCGCCGCGGAACGCGAGCCGAGGCTGGCGGTCGGGCGGGTGCTCATGGACCCCGACCGGATCGAGCGCCAGGATCCGGTGTGGGCCCGCCAGCTGGCCGCCCGCCACGACCTCGCTCAGGGCGACGGTGCCTGGCGCCGACTCCTCCCGGCGATCGTCGCCGACATCGAGGCCCAGCCGCTCCTGCGCCCCGCCGAGCTGCGAGCGATCGATCCACCCACGCTGATCGTGGCGGGCGACCGTGACCCGTTCGTCCCGGTCGACGCGGCCTGGTCCCTCGCGCGGCAGGTCCGTGACGGTCGGTTGCTGGTGCTCCCCGGCGTCGGTCACGACGCGCTCGTTGATCGGCCGGGACTGCTGCACGTCGCGCTCGAGGACTTCTACCGCTCGACGGCATCGATCGCCCAGCACCGCGCCGGAGAGGCCGCACCGCCGGAGACATCGCCAGAGACATCGAAGGAGGCATAGCCATGACCACGTTGCTCGCGCTCTACCGTCGACCCGAGGGCGGCTCGGAGGCTCTCGCCGAGTTCGAACGGCGATATGCCGGAGAACATCTCCCACTCGTCGCCGCCACGCCCGGGCTGCGTTCGACCCGGGTCCAGCGGGTCGACGAGGCGCTCGGCGGCGAGACGGACCTCGTCCTGATCACCGCGATGGAATTCGACGACCGCGCATCGCTCGACGCCGGGCTGACCTCCGACGCGATGCGCGCCGCCGGAAGGAACCTGCGCGTCATCGCGCCGGGCCTGTCGCTGCTGCTTGTCCTGCAGGACGCGGCCGACCTGACCGGGAGCCAGTGACGCTCGGACGGGCAAGCACACCCTCCCGGGGTTCACGGCTCGTGGATACTGTGCGAGTGAGGGACGCATGCCGACCCCAGAGATGACCTGCCTGACGCGCGTCGACCACCCGGCCCCCGGCCACGATGGCGTGGCCCTCGTCACCATCGATCGACCCGAGGCGCTCAACGCCCTGAGCTTCGCGGTCCTCGAGGAGCTCGCCGAAACGCTCGAAACCCTCGATCGCGACGACACGTGCCGCGCGATCGTCCTCACCGGTTCCGGCGATCGAGCGTTCGCGGCCGGCGCCGACATCCTCGAACTCGCCGACCAGACCCCCGAGCGCCTCGCGCGCGACGGGCACTTCGAGGCGTGGGACCGGATCGCCGCCGTCGGCCTGCCGCTCATCGCCGCAGTCCGCGGCTACGCGCTCGGTGGCGGGTGCGAGCTCGCGATGACGTGCGATCTCATCGTCGCCGGCGACGATGCCCGGTTCGGCCAGCCCGAGATCAAGATCGGCGTGATGCCTGGCGCCGGCGGGACGCAGCGGCTCACGAGAGCCGTCGGCAGCGCTCTCGCCATGGAGCTGATTCTCACGGGTCGTACGATGGACGCCGCCGAAGCCAAGGGGACCGGCCTCGTGACGACGGTCGTCCCAGCCGCAGAGACCCTCGAGCGGGCCCTCGCCCTGGGCGACACGATCGCGAGCATGCCCCCGCTGGCGGTCCGTGCGGCCAAACGTTCCGTGCTGGCCGCCGCGGAACTGCCCTTGGGCGAGGGCCTCCGACGCGAGCGCCAGGCCTTCTTCGATCTTTTCGCGACCCAGGATCAACGCGAGGGGATGCGCGCATTCAGCGAGAAACGACCACCGATCTGGACGGGCCGCTGAGGGATCCGCAGGAGGGACGAGCATGGAGCGAGACCCATTCGAGAGTGGGAGCGACATCGGCCGTGACACGACGCGCGACCTCGGCGACGAGCCGCCGCCGTTGTATCGCGACGCGGCCCCGGACGTGCTGGCCCCGATCGACGAGTCCTCGCCGGTCAGCGGCCACATGCCGCCGCCCGAGTCGACCACCTCGGCCGCGAACTCGCCCGAACACGACTGGTCGCTTGCCCGCAACGTCGTCCGGCCGGCATTCCGCCCGGTCGGGACCAAGGGGCTCCCGATGGAGTCGATCCACCGTGAGACGCTCCTTGCGCACGCCAACCAGAGCCATGCCCAGCCGCTGATCGACACCGGCCCGGCCGGCCTGCCGGTCGTCTACACGATCCCGGCCGGCGGCTTCGACATCGTGGTCAACGGCGACCATTTGCTGTCGTGGGGCGTCGAGCCCGCCGACCTCCAGGACGCCGCCATGCGCAACCTCGCGGCCTGGGCGGCGAATGCCCCGTGGACCGACGAGGTGTCCGGGGACCGACGGCTCATCAGCTCCGACACCGGCGACGGCCTGGACGCCGTGCGGATCCTGCTCCCGGACGTCGTCGAGCGCCTGGCCAGTGAGCTCGGCGGGAACGGCCGGGTCCTGGTCGGGATCCCCGAGCGGCACGTCCTGGCCGCCGGTTGCCTTCGACCGGGCGACATCGAGTTCGCGTCGATGTTCGCCGAGTTCATCCTCGAGACCTCGGGTGCGGCGGACGAGCCGGTCGACCGCCGGGTGTTCGAGATCGTCGACGGTCGACTCGTCGAGTTCGACGCGGCCTCGCCCGGCTGAGCGCATGACTGACGGCCTCCGCGTCGAGGTCGACGGCGCGGTTGCGACGCTCATGCTCGATCGACCCGAGGCTCTCAACGCGCTGACGATCCCGGTCAAGGTCGCGTTGCTCGAGGCGCTCCAGGCCATCGCCGACGACCGGGCCATCCGGGCCGTCATCCTGACCGGCGCGGGCCGGGCGTTCTGTGCGGGCCAGGACCTGGCCGAGCGCGACGCGCCGGACGCCCCGCCGCTCGATGTCGAGCTGCGCGAGCGCTACAACCCGATCATCCGGGCGATGCGGACGATGGGCCAGCCCGTCATCGCCGCGGTCAACGGCGTCGCGGCCGGGGCGGGTGCGTCGCTCGCATTCGCGTGTGACCTGCGCATCGCCGCCGAGGATGCGCGTTTCGTGCTCGCCTTCGGGCGGATCGGCCTCGTCCCGGACAGTGGAGCGACCTGGTTCCTGCCACGCCTCGTCGGTGCGGCGCGCGCTGCGGAGATCGCCCTGGTCGATGAGCCGGTCGGGGCGGACGAGGCGTTGCGGATCGGGCTAGTCCATCGCGTGGTGCCGGCCGGGGAGCTGATCAGCAAGGCCCGGGCACTGGCCGATCGATTGGCCTCGGGCGCGCCGCTGGCGGCCGCGCTCACGAAGCAGGCGCTCGATCGCGCCTGGGCGATCGACCTCGACGAGGCGCTCGAGGGCGAGGCGAAGCTCCAGGGCCTCGCGGGCGGGACCGCCGACCATGCCGAGGGCCTGGCCGCCTTCCGCGAGAAGCGGCCGCCTCGGTTCACCGGGGAGTGATCGGCGCGCCCTTGCCGGTCGCGGGTCCGGTGGCGTAGGCTGCGGCCTAACGATCGTTAGGTTGGGAGGGAGCCCGCGTGGTCGAGACGACGCGCCGCCAGGAGATCGAGGACGTCGCCAGCTCGCTGTTCCACGAGCATGGCTACTCGGGTACGAGCGTCCGCGACATCGCCCGGGCGCTCGACATCCAGGGCGCCAGCCTGTACGCCCACGTCGCCTCCAAGCAGGACCTGCTGTGGTCGATCGTGGACGGCACCGCCGCCCGATTCGAGGCCGCGGCCGACGCGGCGACGATCAACGCCGAACCCGAGGCGGCCGAGGTCCCGGCCGAACGCCTCGCGGCGCTCGTCCGCGCGCACGTCGGCATCGTGACCGACGACATCGAGCGCGCGAGCGTGTTCATCCATGAATGGCGGTCGCTCTCGACCGAGCGTCGGGCGGAGATCGCCGGCCGGCGCGATGCGTACGAGCAGCGATTCCGCGAGGTCATCGCGGACGGTGTCGGGGCCGCCTCGTTCGCGCCGGTCGATCCCGTCGCGGCCGCCGCCTACCTGCTGACCGCCCTCAACGGCCTCGTGGCCTGGTACCGGCCCGACCGTCGCCTCGACCCGGCCGCGCTGGCCGACGCCTACGTCCAGCTCTCGCTCCAGGCGCTCGACGCGGGCATGCGCGCCGAGGTCCCGGGATGACCGATCCCCTCGCGCTCGATCCGATCCTTCCCCTGGCCGAGCGACTGCCACCGGCTCCGCCGACGGACGATCCCTCCCACGATGCGTGGTTCGCCGGGTTCGAGGCGCACGTCGCGGCGGGCGGCAAGGTCGAGGCGACCGACCACATGCCCGACGAGTATCGAACGGCCGTCCTGCGCTTCGTCGAGATGCACGCAAACTCCGAGCTGATGGGCGTCCTGCCCGAACGCGAGTGGCTGATGCGGGCGCCGACCCTGCGTCGCAAGCTCGCCCTCACGGCCAAGGTCCAGGACGAGGTCGGACACGCCCAGCTGCTGTACCGGGTCGCGGAGGACCTCGGCAAGCCGCGCGAGGCGATGTTCGACGACCTGCTCGCCGGCAAGACGAAGTTCCACAACGTGTTCCACTACCCGACCCGGTCGTGGGCGGACGTCGGGATCATCGCCTGGCTCGTCGATGCGGCGGCGATCGTCGCGCAGCAGGCACTGCGCGACTCGTCGTACGCGCCCTACGCGCGGACGATGCGCAAGATCTGTTGGGAGGAATCCGTCCACATCATGCACGGCCGCGATGTCGTGGTGACGATGGTGACCGGGACGGCGTCCCAGCGGGCCTCGATCCAGGAGGCGCTCGATCGGTGGTGGGCGCCGCTCATGCAGATGCACGGCCCGCGGACGGCCCGCGAGAAGGACCGCGACCTCCACTGGCGGATCAAGGCGAAGACCTCGGAGGAGCTGCGCCAGGAGTTCCTGACCATCTACGTGCCGCGGATCCGCGAGCTCGGGCTCGTCATTCCGGATCCCGAGCTGCGGCTCGACGAGGCGACCGGGGAGTGGCGCTACACCGAGCCCGACTGGGACGAGTTGCGGACCGTCGTCACGAACCACGGCCCGATGTCCCAGGCCCGCCTCGACTTCCGGCGGATCGCCCGCGAGGAGACGCGCTGGGTCCGTGAGGCGATCCTGGGCGTCCCGGCGGCGGCATGACCCGAGACCGCGACGGGGCACCGGCCCCGGCGATCGAGGCCTGGGAGGTCTTTCGCCAGGAGAAGGACGGCGACCCGATGCGCCACGGCGGCAGCGTCATGGCCCCGGACGCGGAGCTTGCCGCCCACTACGCGCGGGAGCTGTTCGGGCGACGGCAGGAGAGCGTTCGGCTGTGGATCGTCCGGCGGGGCGACGTCGTCGATCTCGACGACCCGGACCTGCTCCAGCCGCCGCTCGACCGGTCGTTCAAGAAGCCCGGCGGCTACGTCATGCGCGACAAGCTCGCCGCCGCGCGCCAGGCGAGCGGCCAGGCCAAGCCCAAGGCCCGGAGCCGATGACCTCGCCCCCCCCGATGGCGACCCTGGCCCTCCCGACCGTCGCCCTCGACGCGCTCCTGCGCTCGATGGCCGATGACGAATTCGTCGTCGGCTTCACGGACTCGGAGTGGACCGGTATCGCGCCGCTCCTCGAAGAGGACATCGCGATGAGCTCGCTGTCGCAGGACGAGCTCGGCCACGCCACCGCGCTGTACGGGCTCCTCGCCGAGCTGACCGGGGGCGACGCCGACGCCCTGGCTTACGACCGGGAGCCGGCCGACTACCGCCACGCGCGGCTGCTCGACCACGGGCGCGGCGACTGGGCCCTGACGATGGCCCGGCGCTATCTGTACGAGACCGCCGACGCGGTCCGGCTTGAGGCCATCGCGGGCGGCCGATGGTCGCCCCTCGCCGACCTCGTGGCGAAGATCGTCCGCGAGGAGCGCTACCACCTCATGCACGTCGAGGCGTGGCTCGATCGCCTCGCGACCGGCTCGGATGACACGTACGCTCGCCTCACCACGGCGCTCGACGAGCTCGGGCCGGATGCCGGCACGGTCTTCACGCCGCTCCCCGACGAACAGGCGCTCATCGACGCGGGAATCCTGGCCGCCCCGATGCGCGAGCTCGAGGACCGCTGGCGGGCGGCGATCGCGCCCGCCTTCGCTCGACTGGCCCTGCCGCCGATCCCGCCCACCGTCGACCCGGACTCGGGCCGGACCGACCACGGCGCCGCGTTCGACTGGCTCTGGTCCGAGTTCACGATGGTCCGCGGCAGCGACGTGGGCGCGACGTGGTGACCGGCACGATTCCCGCGCCGACCGAGCGTGCGGTCCGCGACGCCCTCGCGGAGATCCCCGACCCGGAGCTGCCGGTCGTCTCGATCGTCGAGCTCGGGATGATCCACCGGGTCGCCGTCGACGAGGGCGGGATCCGGGTCGCGATCCTGCCGACGTTCATCGGCTGCCCGGCGATCGGAATGATCGAGGCCTCGATCGCAGCGCGCCTTGCCGCGTTCGACCGGCCCGTTGAGGTGCGGACCAGCTTCGAGATCCCCTGGACCTCCGACCGGATCAGCGAGGTCGGCCGGCGAGCCCTGGCCACGGCCGGGATCGCGCCACCTGCCGCGCCCCACGACGTGCGCTGCCCGTGGTGTGCCTCGGACCAGGTCGCGATGGACAGCGCGTTCGGCCCGACCCAATGCCGCTCGCTCTACTACTGCCGGGCGTGCCGCCAGCCGTTCGAGGCGCTGAAGTCGGTGTGACCGACGAGGCGAGGCGAGGCGCCGCCTCGATCGTCGGGGTCGTCGGCGCGGGGGTGATGGGTGCCGGCATCGCGCAGGTCGCCCTCGAGGCCGGATGCGAGGTCGTCGTCCACGACGTGGACCCCGAGGCGTTCGATCGCGCACGATCGCGCGTCCGCGAGGGGCTCGCGCGGCGCGCCGCCCGGCTCGAGCTCGACGCCGACTCGATCGACGACTGGGTCGATGGTCGCTTGGTGCGACTGCGCCACAGCGAGACGCTCGACGGCATCGCCGGCGAGGCGGACCTCGTCATCGAGGCCGCGGTCGAGGACCTCGGCCTCAAGAGCGCCGTGTTCCGGACGCTCGATGCCGAAGCCCGTCCGGACACGATCCTCGCTACGAACACGAGCGCGCTGTCCGTGGCCGCGATCGCCGAGGCGACCACGACGCCGTCCCGCGTGCTCGGCCTGCATTTCTTCAATCCGGTGCCGCGGATGGAGCTCGTCGAGCTCGTGGCCCCGTCGCTCGCCGATCGGGACGTCATCGATCGTGCCGCGGCGACGATGCGGGCCTGGGGCAAGACCGCGATCCGTTGTGCCGACACACCCGGGTTCATCGTCAACCGCGTGAACCGGCCGTTCACCCTCGAGGCGCTGGCGATCCTCGCCGAAGGCGAGGCGACGACCCAGGCCATCGATGCCGCGATGCGCGCGGCCGGTTTTCCTCTCGGCCCGTTCGAGCTCATGGACCTCACCGGGCTCGACGTCACGACCGCGGCCTCGCGGGCGATCCAACTGGCCATGGCCGCCGCGGGCGATCCGCGCGCCGAGCGGTTCCGCCCCTCGCCGATTCAAGAGGAGCTCGTCGAAGCTGGGCGCCTGGGCCGCAAGACCGGCCGGGGCTTCTACGCCTACGACGCGAACGGGCGCCGGTCCGATGTCGCGGTTGAGGCGATCCCGGCGGGCGCCGACGTCGTCGAGCGCCTGACCTTCGCGATCGTCAACGAGGCGTTCTCGGCGCTCGGCGACGGGGTTGCCATGGCCGACGACATCGACCGGGCGATGCGCCTCGGCGTGGGCCACGCGATCGGACCGTTCGAGCGAGCCGCGGCCCTGGGCGGTCCCGCAGCCGTCGTCGATGCGTTACGTCGCTGGGTGGCGCTCGGGCCCCGCTTCGAGCCGGCCGCCGCGCTGCTCGAAGCCGCGACCGCGACCGACTGAGTCGGGCGATCTGCGTGAAGGCGACCTGCCGATCCTGCCGGTATGCTGCCCGCCTCGGCTCGACCCGACTATCGCGCCGCCAAGGCTCGACTCGCCAACCCGGAGGAACCCATGAAGTCCCGAATGCTCGGTTTGACGCTGGCCGTCGCCGCGATCGTCGTGGCGGCCTGCGGCGCATGGACTACGGCATCGCTCGCGCCCTCGACGGGCGCTAGCGTTGCTTCCCCGGCCGCGCAGGTATCGGCGGAGCCGTCGACGGCGGCGTCCGAAGGCCCGTCGAGCGAGGCGACCTTCGCGATCCCGAGCTTCACCTTCCCGAGCAGCGACAAGGCGCTCGAGGCGCTGATCCCGGACAAGATTTGCGGCCAGACGGCCATCAAGCTGAGCTTCTCCGGTGCCACGTTCGCCGCGTCAGGCGACGCCGAGCTCAAAGCGATGCTGGATGCCCTCGGGAAGTCCCCCTCGGATGTCAGCATGGCAATCGGCGCGGCTCCCGCCGCGGGAAAGTGCGCCGCCGGCTCTTCCGCGTAAAGGGCGCCGATTCGGGCCGGTTGCAGCAGGTCTTCCAGGCGGAAGCCGCCAAGAGCGGGGACACGTATACCGTCAAGTCGATCGGCGGCAAGAACGTGTATGTCGCGACGGGTTCATCCGCTAGTGCCCTGCAGTACGCCTACATCGCGGGTGACGCCCTGATCTGGGTCAGCGCTGACAGCGAGGCGCAGGCGGGCGAGATGATCGCCGCCCTGCCCTGAGGGCTCGCGCCCGGCGAGCTCGTCGCTGGGATACGATCGATCGATGCCACGAGATGCCGCGAGGGCCGTTCGCGAGGCCGTGATCGTCGAAGCCGTGCGCACGCCCATCGGCCGCTACGGCGGGGCCCTCGCCGGCGTCCGGCCGGACGACCTCGCCGCTCTCGTGATTCGAGCGGTGGTCGACCGCGCCGGCCTCGATCCCGGGCTCCTCGAGGACGTCATCCTCGGCTGCGCGAACCAGGCCGGCGAGGACAACCGCAACGTCGCGCGGATGGCCGTGCTCCTGGCCGGTTTCCCGGTCGAGGTCGGCGGGTTCACCGTCAATCGCCTGTGCGGCTCGGGGCTGCAGGCGATCAACTCGGCGGTGCATGCCATCGCCGTCGGCGACGGGGATGTGTTCATCGGCGGCGGCGTGGAGTCGATGACCCGGGCGCCCTACGTCATGGCCAAGCCCCAGGCTGCGTGGGATCGCGGCGATCGGGAGCTGGTCGACACGACGCTCGGCTGGCGATTCGTCAACCCCAGGCTCGCGGCGGCCTACTACCCGTATTCGATGGGGGAAACCGCCGAGAACGTCGCCGAGCGGTGGGGGGTCAGCCGCGAGCGCCAGGACGCCTTCGCCCTCGAGAGCCACCAGCGCGCGATCGCCGCCATCGAGGGCGGCCGGTTCGAGGAGCAGATCGTGCCGGTCGAGGTCGCCGGCAAGGGCGGGGAGACCCTCGTCGTGAGCCGCGACGAGCATCCCCGTCCCGACTCCTCAGCCGAGAGCCTCGCGCGTCTGAAGCCCGCCTTCAAGCGGGACGGCGGCGCGGTTACGGCCGGCAACAGCTCCGGGATCAACGACGGGGCGTCGGCCGTGCTGGTCGTCGAGGCGGGACGCGCCCGCGAGCTCCGGCTCAAGCCGATGGCCCGGGTCGTCTCCACGGCCGTCGCCGGGGTGGACCCGGCCGTGATGGGAGTCGGCCCGGTGCCGGCCACCCGCAAGGCCCTCGAGCGAGCCGGCATCGGGGTGGACGATCTCGACCTGATCGAGCTCAACGAGGCGTTCGCCTCGCAATCGCTCGTCTGCATCGACGAGCTGGGCCTCGACCCCGCGAAGGTCAACGTCAACGGCGGGGCGATCGCGCTGGGGCACCCGCTCGGGATGAGCGGCGGCCGGCTGATCACGATGCTGACCCACGAGCTGCGGAGGACGGGCGGGCGCTACGGCCTGGCGACGATGTGCATCGGGGTCGGCCAGGGGATCGCGACGGTCGTCGAGCGGGTCGGAGGGTGAGCCTGGCCCTTCGCGGTCAGGCTCGTGTGTCCCGCCAGGCGTTCAGGCGCGAGAGCCCGCCTGCGACGAGCAGCAGCAGGGCCATCGCGAACGCGAGGATCCCGCCACCGGCCACGAGCAACAGGGACTGGTCCGCCAAGGTGCGCGCGAACGCGCCGTAGGCGTCGGCCGCAACCCGGTCCGCGATGGAGCCGCTCGACTCGGACGTTGTGTTGAGGAGACCGCCACCGAACCACAGCGCGGCGAGGCTGATGAGGCCGCCGATCATGATCGCGCCGCCGATGAGGCCGAGCGCCCGCATCCGGCGATGGGCGAGGACAAGGATGAGCAGTCCCAGACCAAGCACGAGCATTGGAGCGACGATCCGGCCCCGATCGAGGATCGCCGAGGCATCGCCGGCCTGTCGCAGCTCTTGAACACCGCCGAGCTCGACCACCACGAGCCCAGGTGGGACCCCCGGCAACCCGGCTTGGGTCAGGCGTGGGTCGAGCTCCGCGACCACTCGAGTCACGAGCGGGCCCAGATCCAGGACGACGGTCGTCCCACGGACCGCAACCGGCGCCCGGGCCGCCGCCGGACCGCCGAGGAGGAGCGCATGGACGGCCGCAACCGCATCGTCCCGAGCGGCCCGCACCGTGGGCCGGTTGAGCGTGACCCGGACGCGGTTGCCGAGCACCGTCCGCACCTGATCGGCGGGCGCGGACACGTCCAGTCCGAGCACCTGCGTGACGAGCGCGTCGCGCAGGACCGGGGTCCCGTTCGCGACGTCGAGGATGGCGCCTGCAGTCTGCTCGGCAAGGAGCGTCTCAACGGCCGGGCCTTCCAGGCTCCGGTTGACCGTCGCTGCGAAGGCGGGTTCGCTCAGGACCGTGACCGATGCCCAGACGGACAGGTTGGCAAGCACGAGGAGCGGGAGGAGGGCGACGCAGAGTACCGCCGCAAGGAACGTTCGGACCACTTGCCGAGTGTAGGCCCGGGCCCCATGCTTGGGCTGCGGCCTCGGATTTCGGCAGGGCGCTTGTCGAAACCCGTACTCGTGCGTACGATTGACGACACGACGCGGGGCCGTGTCGATCCCAAGCTGAGCTAGGCGCGTTCTCAAGGAGACGATCCGAATGATCGAACAGCAGCCGACGGTCGTCGAGCCGACCCCGGTCGTGTCCCTGACGGATGCCGCGGCGTCCAAGCTCCAGGAGCTGACGAAGGACGAGGCCAATCCCGACATCGGGCTGCGCGTGTACGTCTATTCCGGTGGCTGCTCGGGCTACCGCTACGGGATGATGCTCGAAGACGCCCCCACGCCCGAGGACAATCGGCTCGACGTCAACGGCGTCAAGGTCTACCTCGACGGCCAGAGCATCGCGCTCCTGCAGGGCTCGCAGATCGACTACGTCGACACGCTCATGGGTGCCGGCTTCACCGTCAACAACCCGAACGCCGTCGCGGCCTGCGGCTGTGGTTCCAGCTTCCGCACCGCGGACGACGCGGGCTCGGCTCGCGCCTGCGCCCACTGACCCACCCCGTCCGCCAGTCCTGAAGCCGCCGGCTCTCCGGCGGCTTCGTTCGATTCCGGCCGACTGACCCGATCCCGACCCATCCGCAAGTCCTGAAGCGGCGGGACCTCCGGCGCCTTCGTCGATTCCGCGCGGCCGGACTAGACTCCGCGGATCGTGGAGATCCCGCTCTTTCCGCTGCACACGGTCCTCTGCCCGGGCATCGTGCTGCCGCTCCACGTGTTCGAGGATCGCTACCGGGCGATGACCCGGCGCTGCCTCGACTCGGGCGAGCCATTCGGGGTCGTGCTGATCCGCGATGGGCGCGAGATCGGCAAGGGCGTCGCGACGCTGGCCGGGGTGGGCGCCTTCGCTGAGATCCGCGAAGCGGGCCGCTATCCCGATGGCCGGTATGACCTCTTGGCGGCCGCGACCGGGCGCTTCGCGATCGAGTCGGTCGATTCGCAGAAAGAGCCGTACCTGCTCGCCGAGGTGACACGGCTCGATGACGAGGTCGGCGACGAGCCCCGGGCCGAGCGCCTGGCGGCGGCCGCGATCCGCGCGTTCGTCCGGTATCTCGACCTCATGCGCGCCCGCGACGGCGAGTCGACCGAAGGGCTCGACATCCGCGTCGAGATCGATGCGTCGCCGGACGTCATCGAGTCGAACATCGACGACGACGATGCCCCCGGGGAGCCGGAAATCGAGCTCGCCGGTGGCACGGAACGCCCGACCCGGAGCGACCTGGTCATCCCGGACGACCCGACCGTGCTGTCCTATCTGCTCTCCGGGATCGTGCAGGTGGAGCTGCCGCGCCGTCAGGCGCTGCTCGAGGCCGAGACGACGGTCGATCGCCTGGAAGGCCTCATCGCACTCCTCGAGCGCGAGCTCACCCTGCTGAGCCGCCGGCTGCGCTTCTTCACGCCCGACCCGAGGATCCTCGGGGGCCCGCGCCGGAGCTGACGCTCCATCCGTCGGACATCATCGATCCGCCTCGGACACCATCGACCCGGCTCGGACAGCATCGACCCGCCGGGGGGGATCCGGCGGGTCGATGGCTGCGGGGGAGTCGTCGAATGGGCCAGGAGTTACTCCACGCCCTCGAACTGGTGGTCGGCATTCGGGTCGTTGGGGTCATCGGCATGACCACCGGGCCCGTCCGACTTGTCGGTCTCCGAACCGGCCGCTTCACCGGCCGTCTCGGTCTCGGTCTCGGTCCCGGGGGCCTCAGCGGCCGATGCCGCCTTGGTCTCGGCCGCAGGCTTGAGGGCGCCCTTGGCCGTCGAGGCCTTGACCGCCGAGGTCGTCGTTGCTGTGGCGACGTCCGGCGTCGTCTGGTCGCCCTGCTGGAGCGTGTCCGTGTCGGCGCCCGCCGGCTCGACCGGCTCGGCTGCGACCGGCGCCTGGACCGGTGTGACCGCCTGGACCACCGGAGCGGCAGCAGCCGGAGCCGCGGGAGCCGGCGGGGTTCCGCTGTTCGCGGCCATGACGGCTCCGGCGCCGCTGATGGTGAGGATCGCCAGGGCGCTGATGGCCGGCTGGCGGAGTCGTGCGATCTTCATCGTCACTCCTATCGATTCTGACCGGGCATCTGCTCGATCTGGACCGCACCTTGCGACGGGAGCCGTGAACCGACGGTAAATCGAGGAACGCGCTCGATTCACGCCAGATTCATGATCGGGGCCCATCGTGGGTGCCGATGAAGGTCCTGCTCCTGGAAGACGACACCCGATTGATCGGCGTCATCGCGCGTGGGCTTCGGCGCGATGGTCACGCCGTCGATACCGCCGGAACCGTCGAGGATGCCCTCTGGTTCGCAAGGGAATCGGGCTACGACGTGCTCGTCTTCGACGTCATGCTCCCCGACGGCGACGGATTCTCCCTATGCGCCGCGCTTCGAGCCGAGGGCGATTGGACGCCCGTCCTGCTCCTGACCGCACGGGGCGCGATCGACGACCGGGTCCGCGGCCTCGACGTGGGCGCCGACGATTACCTCGTCAAGCCGTTCGCGTTCGCGGAGTTGCTCGCGCGTCTGCGAGCTCTCGCCCGGCGCGGATCCACCGAGCGGCCAACGGTGCTCTCGGCGGGGAATCTCGAGCTCGACCAGGCCGGTCATCGGGTCACCGTGGCCGGGGAACCGGTGCCACTGGCGGGTCGTGAGTTCGCCCTGCTCGACTATTTCCTGCGTCATCAGGACGAGGTCCTGTCCCGGTCGCGCATCATCGATGAGGTCTGGGACTGGGCGTTCGAGGGAACACCCCGGATCATCGACGTCTACGTCCGGGCGCTGCGGGCGCACATCGGCCGCGGGACGGATACGCCCAGGATCGAGACGGTCCGAGGCGTCGGGTACGTGCTCCGTCCTCCGCGAGCGCGCACGACCCGCTCCGATTCGGCCGTGGCGTGACGATCCGCGCACGCCTGGCGCTCGCCTACGTCGCGGCGATCCTCGTGATGGTCGGGCTCGTCCTTACGGCTGTCTGGTGGCAGGTCGGCGCAGCCCTGCGGGCCTCGCTCGATCAGGCACTCGAGACCAGGGCCACGGCGGCCCTGACGTCGCTCGAGAACGCCGATCAGGCCGGCCTGCAGGAGGGCGACGCCGCCGCTTCCAGTGCGACGTTCCTGGTCATCGAAGACGCGCAGGCGCACGTCGTGGACTCATCGCCGAACACACCGGCCGGTTTCGTCCCCCCACCGCCCGGGGTCGTGACGACGGACGTCGTCCTCGGATCCACGACCTACGCGATCCACGTAGTGACGGGAGACTCCGGCGTGCGCGTGGTCGCGGGGAGCAGCCTGGCTCCGGTCGCCAACACCCTCGACCGCGTGACCAGTTCCACGGTGCTCGTGGGCGGCATGGCGGCACTGGCTTCGCTCGCCGGCGGCTGGTGGCTCGCGGGCCGCGCGCTTCGGCCGGTGGCCCTGATCACCGCCGAAGCGAGCCGGATCGGTGCCGATGACCTGGGCCGGCGCGTCCCGGTGCCAGCGCGGCGGGACGAGCTGCAGGCGCTCGCGACGACCCTGAACGGCATGCTCGATCGCGTGGCCGAGTCGATTCGCCGCCAGCGGGCGTTCGTGGCGACGGCCTCGCACGACCTGCGCACGCCGATCAGCGCCCTCCAGGCCGAACTGGACCTCGCCGAGGACCAGCGAACCACGGAGCAGGAGCTGCGCTCTTCGATCCGAGCGGCGCACGCCGACGTGGTTCGCCTCGGGGAGCTGGCGACCGCCCTGCTCGACCTTGCCACGGTCGAACCGGGGGGCCGAGCCGTCGTGCTCCGGCCACTGCCCGCCGCCGAGCTGGTCGAATCGGTGCTCCGCCGCGTGGCTCCCCTCGCCCAGGAGCACGACACGCGCCTCACCCACGAGGCGCCGAGGCGGATCGCCCGGGTAGATCGCGTCCGGCTCGAACAGGCGCTTGCCAACCTCGTCGTCAACGCGATCGCCTATGGCCCAACCGGCTCCGAGGTGATCGTCAACGCCCGCGTCGATGACACTCCCACCGAGACGGATCCGGTGCTGACCGTCGAGGTCCTCGACCGCGGCACCGGGATCCCTGACGAACTCGGTGGACGACTCTTCGAGCCGTTCCAGCGCGGGACGGAGACCCGCTTGCCCGGAGCCGGCCTCGGTCTGGCGACGGCCGCCGCCTCGATCCACGCCCATCGCGGCACGATCGGCTTCGAGCCGCGCCCCGGCGGCGGTACCCGCTTCTGGTTCAGCGTCCCAGCGTGACGATGCCGGCCCGGTAAGGCGGCGGGTGGCACCGCTGGCGCCGGACGCCCCACGGTGGCAGCCCGGACACCGCCGCGGCCGGGCGCCCCGCCCGGGCCAGACCCCGCCGCGGCCGGGCGCCCCGCCCGGGCCAGACCCCGCCGATCAGGCTCCCGGATCAGTCGGAGAAGCGCTCTTCCTTCCATGGGTCGGCGTCGTTGTTGTAGCCGTAGCGCTCCCAGAAGCCCAGCTGGTCGTGGTCGAGGAACTCGAGGCCGCGTACCCACTTGGAGCTCTTCCAGAAGTAACGCTTCGGGACGAGCACGCGCAGCGGGTAGCCGTGCTCGGGCTCGAGCGGCTGGCCGTCGAACGTGTCGGCCAGGAGGACGTCGTCGTCATCGAGGATCGAGAGCGGCAGGTTCGCGGTGTAGCCCTGCTCGGCATGGCTGACGACGTGCGTGGCGTTAGGTCGGACCTTGGCCAGCTCGAGGATCGCCTGGATCGGGACACCCTCCCAGGTCGTGTCGAGCTTCGACCAGCGCGTGACGCAATGGATATCCGTGTGGACCTGCTTGCGCGGCAGCGCCTTGAACTGCTCCCACGACAAGGTGAACGGCGCATCGACCTCGCCCCAGACGCGGAAGTCCCAGGTCGCGAGGTCGACCTTGGGCACGGAACCGTAGTGCAGGACCGGGAACTTCTCGGTCCGGTACTGGCCGGGCGGGATGCGCTCGGCCACAGCAGGGTCGGCGGTCTGGCCGCCAAAGAGGCGCTCGAACATGGGACGCGGGACCTCGAAGGCGTTAGTCGTGTCGGCGCTATCGTCGCACAGCCGGCGCCACCGTCCCGTGACGCGGCGTCTCGGGTACGCTTCCCGCCGTGGAGTCGCCTGCCAGCCCATCGCCCGCCCAACCCCGCGTCGTCATCGTGATGCCGGCCTACAACGCCGCCCTGACCCTCGAGCGCACCTATTCGGACATCCCGCACGACATCGTCGACCGGATCATCCTCGTCGACGACGTGTCCCATGACGAGACCGTCGACATCGCCCGCCAGCTCGGGCTCGACGTGATCATCCACAACCAGAACCGCGGCTACGGCGGGAACCAGAAGACGTGCTACGACGCGGCGCTGGCGGCCGGCGCGGACATCGTCGTCATGCTCCATCCGGATTACCAGTACGACGCGACGCGGATCCCCGCGCTGATCGAGCCGATCGCCGCCGGCACCCACGAGCTCATGCTCGGCAGCCGGTTCCTCGGCGACCCGCGAGCCGGCGGCATGCCGATCTGGAAGTTCGTGAGCAACCGGTCGCTGACCACCGTCGAGAATGTCGCGTTCGGGCTGAACCTGTCCGAGTTCCACACCGGGCTGCGCGCCTACAGCCGCCACCTGCTCGAGACGATCCCGTACCACGCCAACAGCGATGACTTCGTGTTCGACCAGGAGCTCATCGCCCAGGTCGTGGCCGCGGGGATGGGTCCACGGATCGGTGAGATCGCCGTGCCGACCCGCTACTTCGACGAGGCGAGCTCCGTCGGATTCCAGCGCAGCGTCGTCTATGGCCTCTCAACGCTACGGGTCGTCGCGCGCTACCTGCTGCACCGGTTGCGGGTCCGGCGGTCCGCGAAGTTGACCGCCCGCAACCCGGCCGACCCGGACTGATCGACCGGTCCGTGGGGAGCTCCCGCCAGACCCTGCTTCGTGGCGCGCTCGGCATCGCGATTAGCGTCGTCGCCGCCTGGATCCTGCTCCGCTCGGTCGACGTCGGTGCGACCCTCGCGGTCCTCGGCCGAGCGAACCCGGCCTGGATCGTGCTGATGATCGCCACGGTGTTCCTCGATGTCGCGGCGCGGGGCGCACGATGGCGGGCGCTTCTCGCGCCGATCGCCGTGTTGCCATTCCAGCGGGTCCTCGGCTACACCTTCATCGGCTACCTCGCAAACAACGTCCTGCCCGCCCGCCTCGGCGAGCTGGTCCGCAGCCACGCCCTGGGAGAGGGCGAGAACCTGAGCCGGACGACCGTGCTCGGCACCGTCGTGGTCGAGCGGATCGTCGACACCGTAATCGTCGTCGGACTCGCGGCGCTCGCCGTCGTCGTCCTGAGCGTCCGTGGCGCGCTGTCGAGCGCCGTGCTCCTGGGCGCCGCCTTCGTCGCCCTCCTCGTCGTCGGGCTGGCGGTCGCGATGGCGCTCCACCGATTGCCCGGCGCCGACCGGGTCGCCGCCTATGCCGCGCGCTGGCCGAAGATCGTCGAGCTCGCGCGACGGTTGCGCGACGGCCTGGCCGTCGCCGCGCGGCCGCGCACGATGGGCGCGGCGCTGGCCTTCAGCGCGATCGCCTGGGCGGCGTCGATCACCTCGTTCCTCGCCGCCGGCCAGGCGGTGGGGGTGGAGCTGTCGCTGTCGCAGGGGGCCTTGCTCGCCTCGGGTGTGGCGCTCGCGACGATCGTACCGTCGGGCCCCGGCTACCTCGGGACGTTCGAGCTGACGGCCGTCGGGATTGCCTCGACGTTCGGGGTCCCGCGCGAGTCGGGCTTCGCGCTCGCACTCCTCGTCCACGCGTTGATCCTCGCCGTGACCTCGATCGGTGGTGTCGTGGCCCTCGTCCTCCGCAGGCGCCGCGCGGCGAGCGAGGTCGTCGCCTAGGCCGCTCAGCCCCCCAGGCGGAGCCCCGGCCCGGCCGCGAGGATCGCCCCGAGCGTCACGACGCCGATGACGACGGCGGCTCCGAATCCGACGGCCAGGGCCCGCGGGCCGATCGCGCGCAGGTCCTCGAAGCGGATCGAGAGGCCCACCGCGGCGAGGCCGGTGACGATGAGCCAGCCCGACACCACGTCGAGCATCGCGGCGAGACCCGGGCTGATGACGCCGGCGGTCCGGAGTGCGGCCATTGCCACGAACCCGAGCACGAAGAGCGGTACCGCCTTGCGCAGCCCCGCGCTCGTGTCCCCCGCGGTCCGGCCGCTGCGGGCCCACGTCCACGCGATCCCGATCAGGAGCGGCGCCATGAGCGCGTTGCGAATCAGCTTGACGACCGTGGCGACCTCGAGCGCACCCGGGGAGAACGCCGAACTGGCGGCCACGACTTGGCTCGTGTCGTTGATGGCGATGCCGGACCACAGGCCGAAGGCGACGTCCCCGAGCGGGATCGCGTGCCCGACGATCGGGTAGAGGAACACGGCCGCGGTCCCGAACAGCGTGACAGTCGCCACGGCGTAGGCGACGTCGCGCGAGCGCGCCCCGATGACTGGCGCCGTCGCGACGACCGCCGAATTGCCACAGACTGCGGCCCCGACCGCGAGCAGGACGGCCAGCGCGGGCTCAACGGCCGCGACACGGGACAGGCCCAGGACCAGCAGCAGCGCCGCGGTCATCGTGACGATGACGACCAGGGCAGCCGGCAAACCGATGCCGAGGATCTGATCGAAGCTCAGGCGCGCGCCCAGGAGGACGATGCCGAGGCGCAGGACCCGCGTCGCGGTGAACGCGAGGCCTGGTTCGAGGCCGGCCGCACGGACCGCCGGTATCTGCCCCGCGAGCAGCCCGAGGAGCACCGCGATCGTCACGGCCGAGATCGTCGCCGGGAGGACCAGGCCGGAGGCGCGCGCGGCGATGGCGACCGCGATGGCGGCAACGAGGCCCGGCAGGATGGCGATGCTCGATCGCCGGCCGTCAGCGACCGGCACGGACATCAGGTCGCGAGTGCTCCGTGGTTGAAGTCGATCGCAACCGGCGGAGCGAAGCTCTCCGCGGGCGAGGGGACACGGTCGTACGGCTCGAACACGAGTGCCGCACCGGCAGCGGGGCGCGAGACGCGAAGGAATTCGAGCGTATAGGCCTCGTACATCTCACCGATCAGGCTCACGGCCTCCAGGTGGTCGGGCCGGCCACTGGCGGCCCGGGCCTCGGCGCGACTATCCCACAGACAGAACGACAGGCAAGTCCCGTCGACGTCGACAGGTCCCTTGAAATACGAGACGAAGCCTGCGGCTCCCTCGGCCTCGCGGTGGGCGAGCCCGTCGTAGTGCGCGAGCCGCTCCTCGTCCGCGCCGGCCCGGCGGATCGATCGGAACGCGACCATGTACCACTCGCCGATCGGGAGCTGCGCGGCCGGATCCGACCAGTCGAACGCGTCCTCGACGGGCAGCGTCGCGTACGCCTCCGAGACGGGCCTGAGCGCAGCCAGAGGGTCCATCGGGACCCACAATCTGCCAATGCGACGCGATTGTCAAATACCGAGAGTGCGCAATCCCGGTATAGGAAAGTACTATTCGGGTCTCAGGGCCGCTGGCCGTCGTGGATCGTGCCGAGGATCGTGTGCGCTGCCTCGGGCAGGAGGCGCGCCACCCGGGCTCGCCACGCGAGGGTGCAACGCGATGCCGGCCCGACGACCCCGACCGCCGCCACGATGCCATCTTCTCGGATAATGGGAACCGCCATCGTCACGCTGCCGGAGATCGGGTCGCCCTCGCCGCGGGCCACGCCGGTGGTCACGATCTCGTCCAGCTCGGCGCGGAGCGTTGCCTCATCCAGCGCGCCGAGGCCGGTCGAGGGTATCCCGGCGCTCAGCACTTCCTCGAGGATGTCGGGCGGGGCGTAGGCGAGGAGCACCTTCGACAGTGCACCGGCGGACAGCGGAGTGGCTGCGCCGGACTCGAGGCTGACCCGCAGCGGGTGGCGGGACTGGACCTGGTGGAGGCACACGGCCGAGAGGCCGACCCGCCGGGAGATGACAGCCGTCTCGCCGGTCTCCTCGACGAGCCGGCGCAGGGTCGGGTCGGCCGCGCGGATCAGCTCCTCACCGCTGACGGCCGCGGTCGTCCCGATGAGCAGGCGTGGCCCCAGCACGTACCCGGCGTCGCGACGCTCCACGAAGCCGAACTCGGTCAGCGTTCGCAGGTACCGGTAGACGGTCGAGAGCGGCGTCTCAAGGAGGGCGCTCAGCTCGTCCGCGCGCATCTCCCCGCGGTCCGCGATCGTCAGGAGCAGGCGCAGGCCGCGCGCGAAGGAGGTGTCCTCGGCCGCCTCCTCGGGCGGGCGGTCACGCGCCGTGGGCGGGCGGTCACGCGCGGTCGACATCGCGATCCCCCAAGCACAGCTCGCCGGCACGGACCAGCGCGGTCAACGGTTCCACGTCCGGGACATGGTCGCCCAGGTCGAGATACGGCACTACGCGCCGGACGATCGCGTGGGCTCGTCGCGTGCCGGTTCCCTGGCGCAGGCCGCGCAGCTGGACCGCCTGGGCGGCGACCGCCAGCTCGATCGCCACGATCCGGGCGCCGAGGTCGGCCATCTCGCCGACCCGACGGGCGGCCAGCGGCGCCATCGTCGTGCGATCCTCGATCCCTTCGGCGTGGGCCGTCGAGGTCAGCTCGAACGAGACCGGTTGCGCGAGCAGGCGGGCCTCGACGGCGAGTCCCTGGGCCGCCAGGCTCAGGTAGGTCAGGCCGGCCTCCGCGGTGTCGGCCGCCGGCACGAGGCCGGTCGGGAGCCCCGACCACGGCGCGCCGACGAGCTTGACCGTGCGCTCCGCCGAGGCCGTGAGCGCGGTCGCGAGCACGATCCGCAGGTAGTCGAGCGCCACGGCGAGCGGCAGGATCTCGAAGTTCGCGACGGAGATGACCCGGTCCTCCTCGGGCACCACGATCGGGTTGCCCTGCGACGCGTTGAGCTCGATCGCGAGCTGGCCGTCCATATGGTCCAGAACGTCCCGGCACGCGCCCTGGATCTGGGGCAGGTTGCGGAACGTGAGCGGATCCTGGAGATCGCGGGCCATACCCGGGTCCCAGATGCCGCTGCCGTCGAGGAGCCTGGCGAGTCTCGCCAGGGTCCGCCGGAGGCCGGGATAGGGTCGGACGTCGCCGATCGCCGGATGGAGCATCGTCGGGTTCGCGGCCAGGCCTTCGAGGCTCAACGCTCCGGCGACGTCCATCGTGTCGAGCAGGTTCGCGACGTCGCTGACGGCGAGAGCCGCCCATCCCGTTGCGAAGGCGTTGTTGACGAGGAGTGCCGTGCCTTCCCCGGGCTCCAGGGCCGTCTCGCCAAACAAGGCCTGCGCCAGCTCCGCGAGCGGAGCCAGATCGGCCTGCCCGATCGACCCGATCGTGCGGACGCGGGGCGTCTCGCCGTCATTCAACGCAGCCACCAGCCGGTCGGCGAGGTCGGGCCGGACGCCGGGTGACGCCTCGGCCAGGTGATTGGCGAGGCGGACCATCGTGGCGCGGACGAGATCATCGGCGGCCGCGGCGCCCTGGCCGACGACGTGGTGCTGGATCATCCACCCTGCGTATTCGTCGGCCGCGTCCGAGTGGATGGCGATCCGCTTGAGAACGCCGACCGCCGTGTTCGATCCGTAGACGCGATCGCCCCGGGCGAGCGCCTCGCGGACGACCTCGCGGGCCCGGGTCATCTGCGCCCTGGCCGAAGGGTCGAGCTCCACGCGTTCACCGCCGCGCGCAACCCCGACCAGCCCATCGCGATCGAGATCGTGGCCGGTGAGCACGACCGTCACGGACGGCTCATGAGTCGGGGTGGGGCGTCGGCCATCTGGCCATACTGCACGAGCGATGCCCTTCCCGCACGTGTTCGAACCCGTCGCGCTGCGCCACCGGACCCTCACCAGCCGGATCACCTTCGGGGCCCACACCGCGAACATGGCCGAAGGGGGCCTCCCCGGCGAACGTCACATCGGGTATTACCGCGAACGGGCGCTGGGCGGTGCCGGGATGATCGTCGTGGAGCCCGTCCCGGTCCATCGGACCGCGGTGCTGACGCGCGGCAATTTTCGCCACGATTCCGACGCGATCGTCCCCCATTTCCGCCGCCTGACCGACGCCTGTCGAGATGCGAACCCCGACATCGTGATGATCCAGCAGCTGTACCACGTCGGTCAGCACGGAGATGCCGACAACTCCTTCGCTGCGAACTGGTCTCCGTCGGGCCTGCCCTCGTACCACGACGCGGACGGAAGCCACGCGATGACTGAGGCAGAGATCGAGGAGGTCATCGCCGGGTTCGTGGCGAGCGCCCGGCGTGCCCAGGACGCGGGCTTCGACGGCGTCGAGATCTTCGCTGCCTACCACGCCCTCGTCGACCAGTTCTGGACGCCATGGTCGAACCGCCGGACCGACGACTGGGGCGGCACGTTCGAGGGGCGGATGCGATTCTCGATCCGGGTCGCCTGTGGCGACGAGTTCATCATCGGGCTGGCGGTGAGCATGGACGAGCGGTCCGCGCCGGCGCTGTCGATGGCCGAGCTCGCCGACGTCGTGGCGTGGCACGACGAACGACGGGCGATGGACTACGTGACGTGCGGCACGGGTTCCTATTTCGACTTCTACCCGATCATCCCGGTCTCGCTGTACGAGCAGCAGCTCGGCGTCCCATTCGCGGCCGAGCTCAAGCGGGTGGTCACGCACGCGCTCGTCCAGGCCGAGAGCCACATCCGAACGCCCGAGGCTGCCGAGGCCGTCCTCGCTGCAGGGCAGGCGGACCTGGTCAGCATCGTTCGCGGCCAGATCGCCGATCCGCATCTCGTCGCCAAGGCCCGGGCCGACCGTGCCGGGGACGTCCGCCCGTGCATCTCGTGCAACCAGCTGTGCTGGGGTCGCCGCTCGAGGGACTACTGGATCTCGTGCCTCGTGAACCCGTCAGCCGGGCGCGAGTTCGCGTGGGGCGGCGACCGGTTCACCGGGGCGCCGGCGGCACGGTCGGTGCTGGTGGTGGGTGGCGGGCCCGCCGGCCTGGAGGCGGCCCGCGTCGCGGCCGAGCGCGGCCACCGCGTCACGCTCCTGGAACGCGGTCACGAGCTCGGCGGGCAGTTCCGGCTCGCCGGCCGGCAACCGTCGCGGGACCAGATCCGCGACCTGCTGGCGTGGTACGGGCGCCGCCTCGCGGACCTGGGCGTCGAGATCCAACTCGGGACGACCGCCACGGGCGAGGACGTCGCGGAAATAGGGGCGGCCGCGGGTACTGACGAGGTCGTGCTCGCAACGGGGTCGCGGCCGCCGCGGGCCGGGTTCCAGCGGGCACTCCCTATGGTCGATCGGCTGCCGGGCGCCGAGCGGGCCGAGGTCGCCTCGATCCACGATGTGCTCGAGGGCACCGCAGACCTGGGCAAGCGCGCGGTCGTGCTCGACGACCTGGGCGACTGGCGGGGGCTGGGCACGGCCCTGTTCCTCGTCGAGGCCGGCCACGAGGTCACGATCATCACCTCGGCCGCGGTCGTCGGTGGTAGCCTGTCCCACAGCGCCGCGGACGTGCCGCTGCGCCGGCGGTTCGTGGCGGCCGGCGGGACGATGCGTCCCGATTCGGTCGTGCTCGGCTGGGACGATGGCGGGGCGACCGTTCGCTCGACGCTGACCGGGGCCATCGAGCGCTTGGCAGCGGACGCGCTCGTCATCGCCGAGACGCCCGTCGCCGAGACCGGCCTTGCGTCGGAGCTGACCGCCCTCGGCATCGCGTTCCACCAGATCGGTGACTGCGTGGCTCCGCGGCAGGCCAGCCTCGCGTTCCTCGAGGGCCGCGAGCTCGCCCTCCGGCTGTGACCACGCAGCCCCGCCACAGGACCGCGATGTAAGGTGACCTCATGACGACGACCGAGGCGCCCGAGCCCACCACGGGCCGGCGTGGCCGCACCGCCCGCCAGGCGGCCCGCCTGGCCCGGGCGACCGAGCATCTCCCCTACCTGACCCGCAAGCTCTCGCCGGTCGAAGTCGTTTCCGCCGAGGGCCTCGCGCTGATCGAAGAGAACGCCGAGACCCTCCTCCAGGAGGTCGGCATCGAAGTCGTCAACTACCCCGAGGGGGTCGAGATCTTCCGGGCGGCCGGTGCGGACGTCCGGGGCTCGCGCGTCCGCTTCGAGCGCGGGATGTGCCGCTCGCTGGTCCAGGCCACGGCGCCCAAAGTCTTCACGCAGCGTGCCCGCAACCCCGAGCGCAACGTGGTCATCGGCGACCCGCACATGGTCCTCGTGCCGACCTACGGCTCGCCGTTCATCCACAACCTCGACGAAGGCCGGCGGTACGCCACGATCGAGGACTTCCGCAACTTCGTGAAGCTCACCTACACGAGCACGACGCTCCACCACGGTGGCGGCACGTTGTGCGAGCCCGTCGACCTGCCGGTCAACAAGCGCCATCTCGAGATGGTCTACAGCCACATCCGGTACACCGACAAGGCGTTTATGGGCTCGGTGACGCACCCGAGCCGGGCGCAGGACTCGGTCGACATGGCGAAGATCGCCTTCGGCGCCGAGGCGCTCGAGACCGATCACGTGATCATGGGGCTTGCGAACGCGAACTCACCGATGTCGTGGGACTTCAACATGCTCGGCTCGGCCAAGGTCTATGCCGAGAACAACCAGATCATGCTGATCACGCCGTTCATCCTCGGCGGCGCGATGGCCCCGGTCACGGCGGCGGCGTCGGCGACGCAGACACTCGCCGAGGCCCTTGCCGGCATGGCGTTCTGCCAGATCGTGCGGCCCGGCGCGCCGGTCATCTTCGGCTCGTTTGCATCGTCGATGTCGATGCAGACCGGCGCTCCGACGTTCGGCACGCCCGAGCCGCAGCTCGTGCTGTTCGTGCTGGCCGCGCTGGCGCGACGTCTCGGCGTCCCGTTCCGAAGCGGCGGCAACTTCACGGCCTCCAAGCTGCCGGACTACCAGGCGGCCTATGAGAGCGCGATCAGCTTCATGGCCACGATGCAGGCGGGCGTCAACTTCAACCTGCACACCGCGGGCTGGCTCGAAGGCGGGCTCGCCATCGGCTACGAGAAGTTCATGCTCGACGAGGACCAGGCATCGATGGCGGGTGCGTACCTCGCCGGCGTCGACCTCTCGGAGAACGGTCTCGCGCTCCAGGCGATGCTCGACGGCGGGCCGGGCCAGCACTTCCTGGGCTCGCCGCATACGCTCGCCAACTTCGAGAACGCCTTCTGGCGCTCCGAGCTGTCCGACAACAACAGCTTCGAGCAATGGGAGCTCAACGGCGGCCACGACGCCGCGCGACGGGCGAATGCCGCGTGGAAGCGCCGGCTGGCCGCGTACGAAGAGCCGCGGCTCGACGAGGCCGTCCACGAAGAGCTCGTGGCCTGGATGGATCAGCGCAAGGCGGCCTTCCCCGACTCCGACGTCTAGGCCGGCCTCCTAGGCGGGCGGGCTGGGCGGCGCGGGCGTCTCCTCGGAAGCGACCGCCGCCGGGACGTCGGTCGTCGTGTCCGGGCTCGGGGGCGTGACGAGCGTCTCACGTCGCTCGGCCGCGAGCTTCTGGAGCCGCCCCAGCTCCTCGAGCGGGATGTGGCAGCTCATCAGGTGACCCGGCTCGACCTCGACGAGCGGCGGCTCCGTCACCTCGCACAGACCCCGGATCACCCGATGGCAGCGCGTGTTGAAGACGCAGCCGGACGGCGGGTTGGCGGGGCTCGGGATGTCGCCCTCGAGCAGGATCCGCTGGCGGACCTCGCCGTCGACGTTCGGCACCGCCGACAGCAGCGCTTCCGTGTAGGGATGATTGGGCCCGTGGAAGACGGTCTCCGACGCCCCGATCTCCATGATCCGCCCGAGATACATCACCGCGATCCGGTCGGCGAGATAGCGGACGACCCCGAGGTCGTGCGAGATCAGCAGGTAGCTCGTCTTGCTCTTGATCTGCAGGTCGGACAGCAGGTTGAGGATCGCGGCCTGGACCGACACGTCGAGGGCGCTCGTCGGCTCGTCCGCGACGACGATCTGCGGATTGCCGGCGAAGGCGCGCGCGATGGCCAGCCGCTGCTTCAGGCCGCCCGACAGCTGACGCGGCTTCAGGTCGAGGTGTCGCTGGGTCAGCCGGAGGTCGGACGCCAGCTTGTCGACGCGCTCGTTCATCGCCTTGCCCTTGAGACCGGTCAGCTTGTGGACCGACCGGGCCAGGATATGGCGAGCCGTCCAGCCCCGATTGAGGGCGGAATCCGGGTTCTGGAAGACCATCTGGATCGAGCGCTTGTCCGATGTCGGTCGTTTCGCCGACTGCGCCGCGAGCGAATGGTCGCCGAGCTCCAGGCTGCTGCCGGCGTCGGGGCTCTCGATCCCGAGGATCGTCTTTGCGAGGGTCGACTTGCCCGAGCCGGACTCGCCGACCAACCCCAGCGTCTCGCCGTCGTACAGGTTGAGATCGACCTTGACGAGCGCCGGGACGTCGTGGCCGCTCTGGTGGAAGGTCTTCGACACCCCCGAGAGCGCCAGCGTCTGCTCGCCGCTGACCGTCTCCTGCCCGACGCGGGCCGCCGGCTCGACGAGCTCGCCGAGCCGCTCGCGATAGTGACAACGAGTCCAGCCGCCCCGGCCGGTGTCGACGATCGGCGGCTCGACCGTCCGGCACAGGTCCGTCGCGATCTGGCAGCGGTCCACGAATACGCACGTGGGCAGGTTGGTCCCGATCTGGGGCAGGTTCCCGGGGATCGTCGAGAGCTCTCGCTGGGACTTCCGAACCCCGTGACGCGGGAGCGACCGCAGCAGGCCCAGGGTGTACGGGTGCTGCGGGCTCTCGAAGACCGCCGCGGCATTACCCTCTTCGACGATCTTGCCGGCATACATGACCCCGACCCGATCGCACAGGGTTCGAATGACACCGAGGTTGTGGGCGATGAGCAGGACCGCGGCGTTGGTCTCCGCCTGCAGCTTGCGGACGAGGTCGAGCACGCTCGCCTCGACCGTGGCGTCGAGTCCGGTCGTCGGCTCGTCGAGCACGAGCAGCTTCGGGTCGGACGCGAGCGCGATGGCGATGACGATGCGTTGCTGCATCCCGCCGGAAAGCTGGTGCGGATAGCGCTGGAGGACGCGCTCCGGGTCGGCGATCTGGACCCGCTTGAGGGCCTTGAGGGCACTCTCCTCGGCCGTCCGCCGGCTCTGGCCGAGGACCGTGAAGGCCTCCGCGACCTGCGGCCCGATCTTCGTCGTCGGATTGAGGGCCGCGCCGGGGTCCTGGTAGACCATGGAGGCGTGGTGCATCCGGAACTGGCGGACCTGCTCGTCGTTCATCTTCGTGACGTCGTCGCCGCCGACGAGGATGCGGCCGCCGGTGATGAGCGCGTTACGTGGCAGGTAGCGGACCGCGGCGTAGGCCGTCGTGGACTTGCCGCAGCCGGACTCGCCGACGAGGCCATACGACTCACCCGGTCGGACCTCGAACGAGACGCCGCGCAGCACCGGGCGGGGGATCCCGCGCACGACATAGGCGAGCGACAGATTCTCGACCTTGAGTGCGGAGTTGACGGGCGCGGCCGGCGCGGGCGGCGGGAGGGTCGTTTCGATCGTCATTCGTTCAGTACCGACTGGAGCGAGTCGGCGATCAGGTTGACGGCGACCACGGTGCTCGCGATCGCGAGGGCCGGGAAGAGGGTCGGCCACCAGACGCCGGAGATCATGTTCGTGTATTCCTCGCTCACCGTCAGGCCCCAGTCCGCCGACGGTGGCTGGATGCCGACGCCGAGGAATGACAGTGTGGCGACGGTGAAGATCGCATAGCCGAAGCGGACCGTCATCTCGACCACGGTCGGGCCGAGCACGTTCGGGAAGATCTCGCGCGTCAGGATGAACGGTCCTGACTCCCCGCGCAGCTTGGCCGCCGTCACGTAATCGAGCTGCCGCTCGGACAGGACCGCCGAGCGAACGGTCCGGGCGACGATCGGGGTGAACAGGATCCCCACCACGCACACGACGACGAGCGGAGAGGATCCGAGCACGACGAGCGTCAGCAACGCGACGAGGATGACCGGCAGCGCGAGGAAGGCCTCGACGAGCCGGCTGAGCACGTCATCGATCAGGCCACGGTAGAAGCCCATGACCAGGCCGAGCAGCGTGCCGGCCACTACCCCGACGATCGCCGCGAGGGGCGCGACGACGAGGACGTCGCGCGATCCCACCATGACCCGCGACAGGACGTCCCGGCCGAGTCGATCGGTCCCGAGGAGGTGCCCCGAACCTGGCGGCAGATGACCGCCGGAGAAGCTGTTGAACGGGTCGTACGGCGTGATCCGCTGCCCGAGGATGGCGGTGATGATCCAGCCGATCATGACCAGGCAGCCGATGATGAACGCCGGCCGGCGGAGCAGGACCTTGAGGGTCTCGCGGCGTGCCTGCGTTCGCTCCGAGGTCGCACCGGGCGTGGTCGGCGCGACGCGGGCGAGCGGGCTGGGAGTGGCGGGGAGGTCCATCAGCGTTCCGCGTCGAGCCGGATCCGGGGGTTCATCCAGGCAATGGTCAGATCGGCGATCAATGTCGCGACCATGTAGACGACGCCGATGATGATCACGCCCGCCGTGAGCATCGGGATGTCCTTGCGCTGAGCCGCAGACAGCATCGTCTGACCCATCCCGTTGTAGTTGAAGATCTTCTCGACCGCGATGATCCCGCCGAACAGGTAGCCGATCTGCACCGCGATGACTGCGACCGTCGGGATCAGCGCGTTGCGGAGGACATGGCGGCGCATCGTCTGGGCGGTCGTGAGGCCTTTCATCGCGGCCGTGCGGGTGTAGTCAGCCTGGAGGACCTCGATCGTCCCGGCCCGCGTCATGCGCGCGATGTACCCGAAATACACGATGGCCATCGACAAAGCCGGCAGCAGTAGGAAGCGGAACTGGGTCAGGATGTCCGCGTTCCGCGGGGGGGTTGCGAGGACGGGCAGCAGCTTGAGTTGCACGCCCACGACGACGACGAGGATCGTGCCCGTGACGAATTCGGGTATCGAGGACGACGTCACCCCGAGCAACACGATGGCCCGATCGACGGGTCGGTCTCGTCGGCGCGCCGCGTAGAGGCCGGCCATGATCGCGACGGGAATGGTGATGATGAGGGCGAGCCCGGCCAGCTTGGCCGACCGACCGATGGCGTCGGCCAGTTGTGGCAGGACGGGCCGGCCGTTCACGAACGAGTCGCCGTAGTCGAAGGTGAACACGCCCCGGATCTGATCCACGTACCGAACGAGGATCGGGCGGTTGGTGCCGAGCTTCTCGTTGAGCGCGTCGACGCTCTCCTGGGGGGCAAAGGGACCGAGGATCGTCCGTCCGACGTCATTCGGCAGGACGTTCGCGATGATGAAGACGATCGTCGCGAGCAGCCACAACGTCACGAGCGACAGAAGCAAGCGGCGCCCGATGAACCGTGCCATCGGCTACCTCACCCTCAGATGGCGAGCGCGCCGGGCCGACGACACCATTCGCCGGCCCCGCGCGAAGCGATGTCAGACCTGCGATGTGGACGAGAAGAACGCTTGGCCAAGGCCGCTCGCGTACATCCCGTTGAACTTCTTCGAGCTGCCGGCGAGGTAGTTGTAGAAGTACGGCAGGCCGATCGGGACGTCTTCGTTGAGGATCGTCTCGATCTTGTTGCACGCGGCCTTCTGCGCGTCGACGCCGACCGCGGTCTGGAAGTCCGTGAAGGCCTGGTCGAAGGCCGCGGAGCTGTATTGCGATGAATTCCAGATGCCCTTCGACTTGAGGGCCGCATTGAGGTAGACGTCTGGCGTTCCCCGATGCCCGTAGTCGACGATCCCGAGTTCGGCGGCGCCGGCGCACCCATCGACCGGGCACCACTGCGCACCGTAGAACGTATCGAGGCTCTCCACGGCCACGTTCAGGGTGATCCCCGCCTGGGCGGCCTGGCTCTTGAGGAGTACGGCCAGGTCCGGGATCTCCTGGAGCTGGCCGGCATGGAGGGTGGCCGTCAGGTTGCTGACACCGGCCGTCGACAGGAGCGACTTCGCCTTCTCGATGTCCTGGACTCGCTGCGGTACCGATGGATCGAAGTACGGATAGATGGGGGCGATCACGTGGTCGTTGCCCAGGTCGGACTTCCCCTGGAACAGCTGCTGGATGAGCGCCGGCCGGTCGAATGTATAGGCGAGGGCCTGGCGGACCTCTTTCTTCGCGAACTGCCCCTGGTCCGTTTTCATCCAGATCTGCCGATGGAGCGACGACGGTTGGGCGATCAGATTGAAGTTCGGGTCGTCGAGGAGCGTCTTGCCCGACAGGACGTCGAACTGGATGATCGCATCGACCGAGTCGCCCTGGTAGGCCGTCACCATCGGACCACTGGCGTCAAAGAAGGTGAACTCGAGCCCGTCGAGCGGGGTCTTGCCGCCCCACCAGTCGTCATTGCGGGCGAACGTGGCGCCCGTTTGCGGGTTGTAGTTCGTGAGCTTCCACGCCCCGGTCCCGGCCGGCTGCTTGTCGAGCGTCGTCCCCGCCACATAGGCGGCGGGTGTGATGACCGTCTGCGCGTTGAACACGGACACGAGGTACGGGAAGTTCCCGTTCGCGCCAAGGAGGGTGAAGGTCACCGTATTGGGGTCGGTCGCGACTGCGCCACCTGGGCCGAGGACGCCCTTGAGGCCCGAGTTCCCGGCCTTGACGAGGCGCTCCATCGTGGCGACGACATCGGCGGACGTGAACGGCGTTCCGTCCTGCCACTTGACGCCCTGGCGCAGGTCGAAGGTCCAGACGGTTCCGTCCGCGTTCGGGGTCCACTTCGTGGCGAGCCCGGGGCCGATGTCAACCAGGTTCTTCGGCGTGAGCGTGCAAAGGAACTCGAATGACTGCGACACGATCCCGTAGCCGCCGAGGTCCTGCATCGCGACCGGATCGATCTTCACGGGCTTCTGGATGGCGACCCGGATCGTGCCGCCGGTCTTCCCCGCGGCGGACGCGCCGGCCGACTCGCCGGCGGACGCCGGGGCTCCGCTGGTGCCCGCGCCCGCGCTGGCGGGGGCGCCGCTCGCCGGGTTGCCGCCGCACGCCGCGATCACGGCCGCAACGGACGACATCGAGAGCCCCACGATGGCGCCGCGCTTGATGAACTCACGGCGGCTCAGCCGGCCACGGGCGAATGCCTCGACGGTGTCGAGTTGCAGCGGTGTCGTTGATCGCCGGACCTTGTCCAACTCGGAATAATCCATGGCTCTGCTTCCTCCACCGAGCGCATGACGGCGACGAGCAAAAGAGCGTCGTTCGCAAATCACAACGCGGTCCGGCCACCACTTCCTCTGGTCGGACCGCGGGCTGCGACCGAACGGTACTGGCGGCCCATCGGACTGTCAACGAATCGCCATCGAGCGACTGCGCGATACTCCGGTCGTGCGCATCACCGGCATCCGGCTCGAGCGTCTCGTCGTGCCCCTCGACCCGCCGTTCCCGGCGGCCTGGGATCCCGTGCCGCGCCGCTCCTTCGCGGCCACGATCGTGCGGGTCGAAACGGACGAGGGTGTCGTGGGCATCGGGTCCGGCGACACGATGGACGGCTTCGAGGCTTACGAGGAGCTCTTCATCGGCACGGATCCCCTGGCCATCGCGCGCCACGTTCGGGCGCTCGAGACGATCGATTTCCACGCCGGCCGGTACTGGCCGCTCGAGGCCGCCCTGTGGGACGTCATCGGCCAGGTCGCCGGCCTGCCGGTCGCGACGCTGTTCGGCGGCGCCGCCGACGGCATCCCCGCCTACGCCTCGTGCGGATCGCTGCTGCCGGCCGCCGCTCGGGCCGAATCGGCGCTCCGGCTCCGCGAGGAGGGATTCGGCGCCCTGAAGATCCGGATCGATCCGCGCCGGCTCGACGACGGTCTCGCGGCGGTCACCGCGACCCGCCACGCGGTCGGCGACTCGATGGCGATCATGGTCGACTTGAACCAGGGCTGGCGGATGGCCGGCGACACGTCGACCTCGCTCGATCCCGTCGCCGCGCGCGAGATCGCCGTCCGGCTGGCCGATCTCGGGGTCCTGTGGCTCGAGGAGCCGCTGGCCGGCACGGACCTGCGCGGCCTCGCGGCGCTGCGGGCCTCGACGCCGGGAGTCCGGATCGCCGGCGGGGAGATGACCCGGACCTTCACGGAACTGGTCGCGGCGGTCGAGGCGGACGCGTTCGATGTCTACCAGCCCGACGTGGTGCTGGCGGCCGGCATGCTGCGCGTCCGTACCGTCGCGGAGCTGGCGCTGGCCCGCAACCGCTGGTTCACGCCGCACACCTGGACCAACGGTCTGGGCCTGCTCGCCAACCTGCACGTGGCGGCGGGGGTCGGCGGCGGGCCCTTCATCGAGGTGCCCTACGACCCGCCCGGCTGGACGGCGGAACGCCGTGACTTCATGCTCGCCGAACCGATCCGCCCCGGGCCGGACGGCATCCTGCGCGTCCCGGCCCGGCCGGGCCTCGGCGCCGTGCTCGACGAACGGGCCCTCAAGAGGTACGCCGCGTGACCGGGCCATCGACTCCGAGCGCGACCGACTGGCTCGCCCGCGCGGCGGCGGTCGCTCCGCGCACCGAGGCCTTCATCGACGGGCAGTTCGTGCCCGCGGCGTCCGGCCGCACCTTCAGCGACATCGCCGGCCGAGACGGGCGCCCCATCGCGGAGGTCGCCGAGGGCGGCGCCGAGGATGTCGATCGCGCGGTTGGGGCCGCTCGGAAGGCCTTTGACGACCGGCGCTGGGCCGACCAGTCGCCGGCGAACCGCAAGCGCGTGCTGCTCAAGCTCGCGGACCTGATGCGAGCGAACCGCGACGAGCTGGCGCTGCTCGAGTCGCTCGATGTCGGCAAGCCGATCCGTGACACGGTCGCGGTGGACGTGCCATCCGCGGCCAAGACGATCCAGTGGTACGCCGAGACGATCGACAAGGTCTACGGCGAGGTGGGTCCCACGGGCCCCGACGCGCTGTCGCTCGTCACCCGCGAGCCGATCGGCGTGGTCGCCGCGATCGTCCCATGGAACTACCCGCTGATCATCACGGCCTGGAAGCTCGGCGCTGCCCTCGCGACCGGCAACGCGGTCGTGCTCAAGCCCGCCTCCCAGTCGCCGCTCAGCGCGCTGCGCCTGGCCGAGCTCGCGGCGGAGGCCGGTCTGCCGGACGGCGTCCTCAACGTTGTCCCGGGCCCGGGCGCGGTCATCGGCGACGCGCTCGCGCGCCACCCGGGCGTCGACAAGATCGCCTTCACCGGTTCCACGGACGTCGGGAAGTCGCTGCTCCGCGCCGTCGGCGAGTCGGACGTCAAGGCCATCTCGCTCGAGCTCGGCGGCAAGAGCCCGCAGATCGTGCTCGCCGACGTCGGCGACGTCGAGGCTGCGGCTTCGATGATCGGGTGGGGGATCTTCTACAACAGCGGCCAGACCTGTAACGCCGGTTCGCGACTCATCGTCCACCGGAGCGTGCGCGAGGAGCTGGTCGGGCAGATCGCGGACCTCGGACGCGAGCTCGCGCCGGGCGAGCCTCTCGACCCGGCCACCAAGCTCGGCTCGATGGTCGATGAACGGCAGCTCGAGAAGGTGCTCGGCTACGTCGAGCTGGGCCGTGCCGAGGGAGCGCGCGTCGTCGCCGGGGGCGAGCGTGTGCGCGAGGAGACGGGTGGCTACTACCTCCCGCCGACGATCCTCGACGGCGTCGACAACGGGTGGCGCGTGGCTCGCGAGGAGATCTTCGGGCCGGTCCTGACCGTGACCGAATTCGACGACGAGGCCGACGCCCTGGCCATCGCCAACGACACCCCGTACGGCCTCGCGGCGGGGATCTGGACCCGCGATCTGAACCGGGCCCACCGGCTGTCGCGCGCGATCCGGGCCGGCGTCGTCTGGGTCAACACCTTCGACTCGGCCGACATCACCGTGCCGTTCGGGGGCTTCAAACAGTCGGGCTTCGGGCGCGACAAGGGGATGGCCGCACTCGAGGGCTACACCCAGCTCAAGACGACCTGGTTCGACCTGTCGGGGAAGTGAGCGACCACGTGACCGACGACGCGACCGACGACGCGACCGAGCTGACCGGTGACCCAGCCGTGGACGCGCTCCTGGCTCAGCGCGAGGGTGGCGGCGTGCTCAGGCGCCGGCGCACGGGTGGCCGAGCCGGCCACGAGCGCCACCTGCTGCCCCAGCAGCGGCCGTGGGCCCAGCCACGCCTGCGCTATGGCCCGACCAAGGTCGTCTCCGAGGACGAGCTCGAGGCGATCCACCTCGCGTCGCTGCGGGTGCTGTCCGAGATCGGCATGGACTTCCTCGACGCCGATGCCCGGGCCGTGCTCCAGGCGGCCGGGGCGCAGGTCGAGCCCGGCACCCAGCGCGTCCGGTTCGACCCCGACATGGTCACCGAGACGATCAAGACCGCGCCATCCACCTTCAAGCTCCACGCGCGCAATCCGGAGCACCACCTGAACCTCGGCGGCGACTGGATGGCCTTCGGGACGGTCGGCAGCCCGCCGAACGTGTCGGACCTCGACCGCGGCCGGCGGATCGGCAACCGGGTCGACTACCAGAACCTCCTGCGTCTCGGGCAGCTGCTCAACTCGGTTCACTTCCTCTCCGGTTACCCGGTAGAGCCCGTCGACCTCCACCACGGCGTCCGCCACCTCCACGCGACCCTCGACGCCCTGACGCTCATGGACAAGGCGATCCACTGCTACAGCCTGGGTCGGCAGCGGAATATCGATTGCCTCGAGATGGTCCGGATCGCTCGCGGCGTCGACGACGCGACGCTCGACCACGAGCCGTCGATCTTCACGGTCGTCAACTCGAGTTCCCCGCTGCGCCTCGACGCGCCGATGCTCCAGGGGATCATGGAGTTCGCGCGGCGGAACCAGATCGTCTGCATCACCCCGTTCACGCTGGCCGGCGCGATGGCGCCGGTGACGCTGTCGGGAGCCCTGTCCGAGCAGAACGCCGAGGCCCTGGCCGGCATGGTCCTGACCCAGGTCGTGCGGCCCGGGGCGCCGGTGATCTACGGCGGGTTCACCTCGAACGTGGACATGCAGTCGGGGGCGCCGGCCTTCGGGACCCCGGAATACATGCGGACCGCGATGATCGGCGGCCAGCTGGCGCGCCGCTACGGCGTGCCGTATCGGTCGTCCAACGTGAACGCCGCCAACGCGCTCGATGCCCAGGCGGCCTACGAGTCGGTCTTCTCGCTGTGGGGCGCGATCATGGGCGGGGTCAATCTGCTCATGCACGGGGCCGGCTGGATGGAAGGCGGGCTCCACGCGAGCTACGAGAAGATGATCCTCGACGCCGAGCTGCTCGGGATGGTCGAGGCGTTCCTGGACCCGGTCGTGGTCGACGAGGACACGCTCGGCTTCGAGGCGATCCAGGGGGTGGGCCCGGGTGGCCATTTCTTCGGCGCCGAGCACACGCAGTCGCGCTACAAGGCCGCATTCCACAAGCCGATGCTCAGCGACTGGCGCAACTACGAGACATGGGAGGAGGCGGGATCCCCGGAGCTGCCGAGCAAGGCCAATCGCCTCTGGAAGGAGCTGCTCGCCTCGTATGAGCCGCCCCCGATGGACCCGGCGATCGCCGAGGAGCTCGAGGCCTTCGTCGCCCGCCGGGTGGCCGAGGGCGGCGTCCCGACCGACTACTGACCGCCAACCGACGATTGACCGCCGGGCCAATACTGACGGCCGTTCACTCGATGAGGGGAGTGCCTTGAAGACATCCGCCCAGGTCGTCGTCATCGGTGGCGGGGTGGTCGGCGCCAGCGTGCTCTATCACCTGACGAAGGCGGGCTGGACCGACGTCATGCTCCTGGAGCGGCGCGAGCTGACCGCCGGGTCCACCTGGCACGCGGCCGGCGGCATGCATACGCTCAACGGCGACCCGAACGTGGCCCGGCTCCAGCAGTACACGATCCAGCTGTACGAGGAGCTGGAGCGGGTCTCCGGCCAGGACTGCTCCATCCACCTGCCCGGCGGGCTGATGCTCGCCGACACCGAGGTCCGGATGGACTTCCTGCGGATGGCCCAGGCGCGCGGCCGGTATCTCGGCATGGACCTTGAGCTCATCACGCCGAACGAAGCCAGGGACGTCTTCCCGCTGCTCGACCCGCAGTACTTCGTCGGAGCGCTGTACGACCCGGTCGAGGGCCACGTGGACCCGACCGGCGTTACGCGCGCGTACGTGAAGTGCGCGCAGCTGGCCGGAGCGGAGGTCCACCAGCGCACCCTGGTCGTGGCGCTGGCGCAGCGTCCTGACGGGACCTGGGACGTCCGGCTCGAGAGCGGGGACGTGATCCACGCCGAGCACGTCGTCAACGCCGGAGGCCTGTGGGCGCGCGAGGTCGGCCGGATGGTCGGCTTGGAGCTGCCGGTCCTGGCGATGGAGCACATGTACCTGCTGACCGAGGACATGCCCGAGGTCGCCGCGCAGGTCGCCAGGACCGGCCACGAGATGCCGATGGCGCTCGACTTCGCCGGCGAGATCTACATCCGCCAGGAGGGCGGGGCGATGCTCCTGGGCACGTACGAGCAGGCGTGCGTGCCCTGGTCGCCCAGGGAGACGCCGTGGGACTTCGGGTCGCAGCTGCTCAAGCCCGACCTGGACCGGATCACGCCGGAGCTGTCGGTTGCGTTCAAGCACTACCCGGCGATGGGCACGATCGGGATCCGCAAGGTCGTCAACGGGCCGTTCACGTTCTCGCCCGACGGCAACCCGCTCGTGGGACCGGTCCGTGGCCTGCGCGGCTACTGGGTCGCGTGCGGCGTCATGGCCGGCCTGTCGCAGGGCGGCGGCGTGGGGCTCGCGCTCGCGACCTGGATGACCAGCGGCGACCACGGCGACAGCGGCATGGATATCTGGGCGATGGACGTCGCCCGCTACGGCGACTACGCCACGCTTGCCTACACGAACGCCAAGGTCCAGGAGAACTATCGCCGCCGGTTCCGGATCACGTTCCCGAACGAGGAGCTGCCGGATGCGCGGCCGCTGCTGACGACGCCGATCCGTGACCGTCTGATCGACGCCAACGCCGTGTGGGGCGCGACGTTCGGGCTGGAGCACGCGCTGTGGTTCCAGCGCGCCGGCCTCGAGCCGAAGGAGGAGGTCACGTTTCGGCGTTCGAACGCCTGGGAGTGCGTCGCCGAGGAAGTCGCGGCGGTCCGCGAACGGGTCGGCATGACCGAGATCTCCAACTACGCCAAGTACCGGGTCACGGGTCCGGGCTCGGAGGCGTGGCTGTCGTCGCTGCTCACGGCACGCATGCCGAACCCCGGGCGGATCACGCTGACGGCGATGCTCAACGACGCCGGCCGGATCGTCGGGGAGTTCACGGTCGCGCGCCCGACCGAGGCGGACGAGTGGTACCTCTTCGGCTCGTTGCCGGCCGAGGTCCACCACTCGCGCTGGTTCCGCCATCACCTGCCGGCCGACGGGGACGTTCGCTTCGAGGTGCTGGGGCTGGGCCTGACCGGCCTGTCCGTCGCCGGACCGCGCTCGCGCGACGTGCTCGCGGCGATCGCGCCGGACCTCGACCTCTCAACCGAGGCGTTCCCGTTCATGACGTTCCGGCCCGTGGACCTCGGGATGATCCCGGTCCACCTGGGCCGGATCAACTACGCCGGCGACCTCGGCTACGAGCTGTGGGTCGCGCCCGAGTACCAGCGCGTCCTGTTCGATCGGATCATGGCGGCGGGCGAACCGCACGGTCTGCGGCTCTTCGGGATGCGCGCCCTGATGTCGCTCCGGCTAGAGAAGAGCTACGGGACGTGGTTCCGCGATTACCGGCCCATCTACACGCCGACCGAGGGCGGGATCACGCGCTACCTCAGGCTCGATCACGACTTCATCGGCCGCGCGGCGCACGAGGCGGAGATGGCCGCCGGCGGGCCCAAGCGCCGACTGGTCGCGTTCGTCGTCGAGCCCGACCCGGACGATCCGGCCGACGTCATCGGCGACGAGCCGGTCTGGCACGACGAGAAGGTCGTCGGCTGGATCACGTCCGGCGGCTACGGCCACCACGTCCGCGAGTCGATCGCGCTGGGCTACGTGCCGACCGAGCTGGCGGCGCCGGACGGCCCGGGCGGGACCGGGTTCGAGATCGAGATCATCGGCCGGCGTCGGCCGGCCCATCTCCAGCTGGAGCCGCTCTTCGACCCGCACGGTCTGCGGATGCGCCAATGACCGAGCCTCCGGCGCGGCCCGCCGGCGCAGTCGGCGGACAGATCATCGTCGACGGGCGGTGGATGCCGTTCGAGCGTGGGGATTCGGTCGCCCTCGCGATCCTGCGCGCGGGCGAGGTGCCGGGGCGCGGCGGGACGCTGTGCCTCGCAGGCGACTGCGGGAACTGCCTCGCCCAGGTCGAGGGCATCGCTTACGTGCGGACGTGCCAGACCGCCGCACGCCCCGGCCTCGTCGTCACGCGCCACCCGCCGGATGGCCTGCCGCCGCTGCCCGGCTCCGGTGCTGTCGCGGCTGCCGAGCAGCCGCCGCGCAGACGGCCCGCCGTTCGGCTGCCCGGACCGGCCCGGATGTCGGCGCTGCCACGCGCTTCCATGGGGCTGAGCCTCCGGCGGACGGTGCTGGCGCTCGTGCTCATCAGCCTTCTCGCGGCGCTGGTCGTGGATCGATTCCAGGGGTTCGGTGGGCCCTGGCTGTGGAACTTCGACCTGTCGCTTGCCAACTACCCGTTCGCGTCGTACTTCCACGAAGCCCTCGCCAAGGGGTCGTTGCCTTTCTGGAATGACCGTGTCGGGATGGGCTTCCCGCTCTACGCCGAGGGCCAGATCGGCGCGCTGTATCCGCCGAACTGGCTCATCTACCAGCTGCCACCGCTGGTGGCCCTTGACGTCGCGCGGGTCCTCCACCTCGTCCTGGCCGGCGTGGGAGCGGGACTCATCGTGCTGCGCCTGACGGGGTCGTGCGCGGGGGCTATCACTACGGCGATCGTCGCGGTCCTCTGTGGCGGGATCGCCAGCAAGCTCGAGTGGACCCAGGTCGTCACGGTCTACGGCTGGATGCCGTGGGTTCTCCTGCCGCTCCTGTGGCGCCGACCCTCGCCTGGCCCCGGGCTGGTGGCGCTTGCGGGAGTCTTTTGGGGGATCCAGGCGCTTGGCGGCCATCCGCCGTACTGGGTCCTGACCGGCATCGCGGCGGTCGTGATCCTTCTCGCCCAGTCCCCGAACCGCCGGGCCCTCGGGCGGATCGTCCTCTTCGGGCTCGTCGGTGTCGGGGTCGGAGCGGTCCAGCTCATCCCGACGTTCCTCATCACGACCCTGTCGTCGCGCGCCCAGGGCGTAGGCCCGGACGCACTGTTCGAGTATTCGGCGACGCCGTTCGACTTCCTGGCCGTCGCGTTCGCGAATGCCTTCGTCCCGGCCCAGGGGTCCTCGTGGGACCTGTATCAGTCGTGGTATCCGGGCGGCAGTGTCTGGTCCACCCTGGAGGTGTACGCGTATGTCGGGCTGCCCGCCCTGGCACTCGCGGCCGTCGGGTTGCTGGTCCGGCGGGCACGCCCGGTCCTGATCCTCGCGATCGTCATGGTGGCGATCCCGATCATCGGCGTCCTGCAGCCGGGGGTCTGGGCGGCTATCCCGGGCCTCAACGGCCTTCGCCACCCGATCCGGGCCTATCTCCTCCTGGACCTCGCGCTGGCCATCGGGGCGGGAGTCGGGGTCGCCCGGCTGGGCCGGCGGGTACGCTTCCTACCGGCCGCCGTCGTGGTAGGCGTGGCCCTCGGAGGCTACCTCTTCCTCACCGACGTGGCTGTTTTCCTGCCGAGCCATTTCGGTGGGCTGGTGCGCGCCTTCTGGCCGTACGTTCCGGCCGGGCAGGAGGGAGCGATCCGGGATCTGGCCGTCGCCGCCCTGACCAGCTTCTGGCCGATCGACCTCGAGGTGCTACTCGCCGCCGCCGTCCTCTACCTCATGCGTCGACGCGAGGGGATACCCGCGGTACGAGTCGCCGCGGTTGCCTTGGTCGCGCTCCCGCTGGTGCTGCTGACGCCGGCCATCAACCAGAGCCTGCCGTCGAGCGCGTTCACGATCAATGGGACGTCCCTCGCGAACGCGGTCAAGGCCGTGCAACCGGGCCAGGTGCTGACGCTCAATGAGCCGTTCTACAGCGGCTTCCCCACCGGCCTCGCCGACGTCGGCGCGCGTGACCCGCACGTCTATACCTCGCAGTTCGGCTCGTCGCTGCGACTCCAGTCATCGGAGGATCTCATCGCGAATCTTCGAGCCGCCGGGCCGACCTCGCCGCTCGCGCTGGCGGTCGGCGTGGACACGGTCGTGGCCTTCAACGGCCCGTGCGGAGGTCGCGAGGTCGCGACAGACACCGTGTACCACGCCACCATCTGTCGGAATGACGGCGCGCTGCGACCGCCGTACTGGGTGCCAGCGAGTGCCGTCCTGGCGAAGACTGGCGGAGGCCTCCTCCCGACGACCCCGATCGACGCGATCGTCGACCCAGCACGGGCGATCACGAACAACGTTCCGGCGACCCTGACGTCGTGGGACACGGGGTCGGCAAGCATCAAGGTCGATGCCCCGGCCGAAGGCTACGTGTACATCGATCGGACCTGGTGGCCGGGCTGGCAGCTGACGGTCGATGGTGCGTCCGTCGCGCCGGCGCGGGTCTGGGGCGGCCAGCTGGTCGCCGTCTCCGCGGGGACCCACGCGATCGAGGAGCGCTTCGTCCCGTGGGATGCCGGCCTGGGCTTCCTGCTTACGCTCGCCACGATTGTCGCCGTCGGCGTTTGGGCGTGGCGGCGACGACGGGTTGTTGCGCCCGTCGGCGAACTACTGCCTCGGGCGTCGCGGTTCCCGGTCCCGCGAATGGGGACTCGCATCACCCAGGACCCCTGGCGGAACCTCGCAATCGCTAACCGCGTGAAGGGCGCGAACCTCTGGTGGACCGTGTTCGGGCTCGTGTCGGCGAGCCTTCTTGCAGCACTCGTCGCAGACCGGTTCGCCGGGTTCGGCGGTCCCTGGCTCTGGAACTACGACATGGCTCCGGGTAACTTCCCCCTCGCCTCGTTCTTCCACGAGAACCTGGTCAGGGGAAGTCTGCCGCTCTGGGACGATCGCCTTGGCATCGGTTATCCGAGATATGCCGAGGGCCAGATCGGCGCGCTCTACCCGCCGAACTGGCTGATCTACCTGCTGCCTCCGCTTCAGGCGCTGGACGTGTCGAGGATCCTGCATCTCACGCTGGCCGGGGTCGGCACCGGAGCTGTTGTCCTGCGACTCTCCGGGTCGCGCCTGGGCGCGGTGTCGGCGGCTCTCGTAGCCGTCCTCTGTGGCGGGATCGCCAGCAAGCTCGAGTGGACCCAGACCGTGGTCGTCTTCGGTTGGATGCCGTGGGTGATCCTGCCGCTCCTCTGGCGTCGCCCGGAGCCAACCCGCGGCATGGTGGCACTGGCCGGCATCCTGTGGGGCGTCCAGGCGCTGGGTGGCCACCCTCCGTACTGGGCGCTGACCGGCATCAGCGCGACGGCCATCATCCTGGCGACGTCCCCAAGCCGGCGCGGCCTGGTCCGAACCGTCGGCTTCGGTCTCGTCGGAATCGCCATCGGTGCGGTCCAGCTCGTGCCCACGGTCTTGCTGACAGCATTCTCAGGACGTGGCCAAGGCTTGCCGGCGGTTGAGCTCTTCCAATTCTCGGCAACGCCATTCGATTTCCTGGGGATTGCATTCGCGAACGCGCTCGTCCCAACGGGATCGCCATCCTGGGATCTGCTCAAGAGCTGGTACCCCGGCGGGACGTGGGCGATCCTCGAGGGGTACGCCTACGTGGGCCTGCCGGCCCTCGCGCTCGCGGCGATCGGCCTGCGAACCAGGCGCGCCCGACCGCTCCTCATAGTGGGCTTTATCGCGATCGTGATCCCCGTCATCGGGATGCTTCAGCCGTCGATCTGGGCGCAGCTCCCATTCGTGAGCGGACTCCGTCACCCGGTGCGCGCCTATCTCGTGCTGGACCTCGTCCTTGCTGTCGGGGCCGGACTAGGGATAGCGCGTCTGGGCCGATCACGAAGCCTCCGCGCGCCGATCGCGGTGGTGGCGCTCGCGGGGATCGGTTACGTGCTGGTCGCGGGCATGGTGGTCCTACTGCCGTCGATCTTCGATGGTCTTTCGTCTGGGTTCACCGACCCCGCCCTGCCGCGATCGCTGGCCCTCGACACGCTCGCCCGGCCGTGGCCGCTGCTCCTCGAGCTCGTTGTCGCCGGCTTGACGATCTGGCTCGTCAGGAGGCGGCTGGCCACGCCAGCCGCTCGCGGTGCGGCGGTCGGACTGGTCGCGCTTCCGCTCGCGCTACTAGTGCCGTCGATGAACCAAGCGCTGCCAGCGTCCTCGTTCTCGCTCGACGACACGTCCATCGTTCAGGCCGTGCGGGCGCAGTCGCCGCATCGGGTGGTCTCGATCGCCGTCCCGTTCTACGGCGGATTCCCAGATCAGCTGAAGGATGGGTTTGCCGACATCTACGTCCAGGCGTCGCTGCCACTACGCAGTCCGACAGACCTGCTCGGGACGATCTGGGGCGATCCGTCATCGCCGCTGGCCCCCGCGGTCGGAATCGACACAGAGGTCGTCTTCGGTCGGCCGTGCATCGTGGGGCGCGAGGTGGCCTTCGACCAGTACTGGAACGCCCATATCTGCCATCTCGACAACGCGACGAAGCCGCCGTACTGGGTACCCACCCAGCTGGTCGGCGTCCCGGCGAATGCCGGTACGCCTGGTCTCGCGCCCGTGGACGTTGCGGTCGATCCGAACCAAATGATCGCGGCCGCAGTGCCCGCCGGCGTCAGGACGTGGGATACGGGTCACGCCGTGATCGACGTCACGGCGACCCAGTCCGGATACCTGTTCATCGATCGAGCATGGTGGTCCGGCTGGCAGGTTACCGTCGATGGGACCGGTGCCACACCGCTCCGTGCATTCGGGGGTCAGCTTGTCCGGTTGTCTCCGGGCCACCACGTCGTTGAGGAACACCTGTTCTTGGTCGACGTTGTGCTCGGTGGGGCCGTCAGCGCCGCGATGCTCACGCTCCTGGCGGCATGGTTCGCCCTGACCCGACGGCGTCACGCGCGCGCGCTGCCTCCCAAAGCGCCGGCGTCCCTCGATGATGTCGGGATCCGAAGGCGCGGGACAGCAATGCCCACCTCCCGCTAAGCCGGCGGCCACTCCGGTCCCCGGGACACCATCGCCGCAGAGCGGGCGTCCCGGCCGGCTGAGCCTGCGCCGAATGCGCTCCAACTGGTGCGCGGACGCAACGGGTTAGCCGCAATTTGACCGCGCGTTGTGGATAACTAGGGGTGTTCTAGTGGGCTCGGGGGGAGTAGTCTGGGGCCGCCCGGAGCCCAGGCCGGGTCCCAGGACATCGCGTCTCGAATCATCGTTGGGGACTGTCGACGGCCAGCTGGCGGCGTGGCCGGACTGACAGAGCTGGCGGAAACGCCAGCGGAGGAAGGGTCAGACCATATTGCTCAAGGGACTTGGCCTCGTAGGCAGGAGTCAGCGGCTCGGGGCAGTGGTCGTCCTCGGAGCTGGCCTCCTCTTGGCCATGCCCTTCGTCGTCCTCGGGGCGTTCCACGGAACTGTCTACGCGTGCGTGGAGGACAACGGGGACGTCGACGAGATCGTGACGGATCCCCATGAGTGCGACGAGGACGATACCGCCGTCCCGCTGAATGGCAGCGGTTCCCAGGGCGTCCAGGGCAACACCGGCGTGCGAGGTCCGCAGGGCAACACCGGCGTCAAGGGGCTCCAGGGCAACACCGGCGTGAAGGGTAATACTGGCGTCCAGGGCAACACCGGGATCCAAGGGAACACGGGTCTCCAGGGCAATACCGGCGTCCAGGGCAACACCGGCGTGCATGGCGTCCAGGGCGAGACCGGCGTGCATGGCGTCCAGGGCAATACCGGCGTCCAGGGCAATACCGGCGTCCAGGGCAACACCGGTCTCCAAGGCAACACCGGTCTCCAGGGCAATACCGGACTCCAGGGCAGTACCGGCCTCCAGGGCAGTACCGGCCTCCAGGGCAACACCGGCGTGCATGGCGTCCAGGGCAATACCGGGATCCAAGGGAACACGGGTCTC
>JBBQRZ010000011.1:0-81917 GCA_038214255.1 Candidatus Limnocylindrales bacterium | reverse complement strand
CCGCCCGGAAGCTCGGCGCCGGGACGATCACGTTCCTCGGCACCGAGCCGATCCGGCGGGCCGCCGATGGGGCCCGGATCGTCGCCGACGTGGAAGCGGCCAGCCAGGTGCCGCTCCACGTCCTGACCCACGAGGAAGAGGCCTACCTCACGCTCGTCGGGGTGACCGAGGGGCGGCCCGTCGAGGTCGAAACGCTGGTGGTCGACATCGGCGGTGGCAGCTCGGAGTTCGCGGCGGTCGGCCCGGGCGACCGAGCTCGCGCCGGCGGCCTTCGCCTCGGCTCGAATCGCCTGACGACGGCTCATGTCCGAACGGACCCACCCACGCGCGCGGAGATCGAATCGATGCGGCGGGCGGCCGAGGCGACCCTGGGCCCGGCCTTGCCGGCGACGCCGGCCGTGATCGTCGCCGTTGGCGGCACCGCCTCGAACCTGCTCAAGGTCGCGCCGGGTGGCCCGGCCGATCGGGTCCTGACGCGGGATCGGCTCGCCGCGGCGGTCCACAACCTGCTGCGGGCGCGAGCGGCGGCCACCTCCGAGCGCTACCGGATCAACCCGAAGCGAGCGCGGCTACTCCCGGCGGGTGCTGCGATCGTCGAAGCCCTGATGCGCCGTTACGGAGTGGACCGTGTCGAGATCTCGGACGCGAGCCTGCGCGAGGGCGCGATCCTCGTCGCGGACCACGTGGGGATCGCGTGGCGCGATCGGCTCACCGAGCTCGCCCACGGCTGGCGAACCTGATCTGCCGGTGATGGGCCCGGCCCAGGGCGGATCATTGCCCCCGGTCGGACCGGTTGCCCAGATCGCCTAAAGGTCGGCGACCACGCGCCCCAGCGCGCGTCGGAACCGCGTGCCCGCAACGCCTCGCCACGGCGAGCCGATCGAACGATGCAATCCGACGACTGTCCGCTCGCGGTCGACGAGGTAGCGGCCGATCGCCGCACTCTCGAGGGCGCTGAGGTCCCCGGCGTGCTCCACGAGAAAGGTCCGGGCCATCGTTGCCGTGACATCGGCGTCGTGCATGAGCCCCAGGTGGTCCTGCAGGGCCGTCACCCGGGCGATGAGCGGATCCGACTCCTCGCCGAGCGCCTCCCGCACGAACTCGAGCGTGTAGCGCAGCCACTTGCCGGCGATTCGCAGCTCGTGCAGCGTCTCGACGTCGGCCCAGCGGAGGACCGGCTCGTACCCGCGCACCTGTTCGAACGCGGCCCAGACGCGCGCCGGCGCCGTATCGCGGACGCGATGCGGCTCGACCGGTCCGACCGGGAGGACGAGCGCGCCGTCGGTCCGCACGAAATCGCGATAGTCGTCGAGCCAGCGGCGGTATCCGTCCGAATCGAGCTCGCGCAGCAGCAGGATGCGGGCATCGTCGCGATGGGTGCGCCACGCCGTCATCAGCGGTTCGAGGCCGCGCTGCTCCGCCGCCGGCAGTCCCGCCCGGTAGGCATCGGCGGACTCGAGCTGAACGTCGAGGTCCCGAACGGCCCCGAGGCGGGACGCGATCTCGCGCAGCCCATCGCGATATCGCTTCGTGCGCTTCGGCCGGAACGACGCACCAAACACTCGCCACGCGGCGCGCTGGCGCCGGGTGGCGACGCGCATCTTGTGGACGGGCTCGGTCTCGGCGCCAGTGCGCGCCCCGGGCTCGGAATCGAGCATCCGGGCGAGATGGAAGCGCATGATCTTGCGCCCGGCTTCGGCGACGTGGTCGTCGGCGGTGACCCCGGGGGACTTGCCGACCGACAGCCGGCCCGCATCGGCCGTCTCCGAGGCCGCATCGGGCTTCTCGCTCGTCGTCGGCGAGCCGTCGTCGAGGACCGATCGGTCCATGACCCCGACCGGCGCCGTGCGCTCGGCGGGCTCCGGGAGACCATCGTCGCGCTCGCCGCGCACCGCGGCCATCGCGGATTCGAGCTTGCTGTTCGTCGATCGATGCAGCCCGGACTCGCCGTCAAGCACATCGGCGAGCGCGGTCAGCGCATTCTCATCACCCTTGACGAGCTCCGCCTCGAGCTCGACGAAGCGCTCGATGACGCGTCCGCGCGTGACGACGTCGACCTCGTCGAGGCTGAGCTCGATCCGCGCGTCGGGTGACTTCAGCTGGCGCTTGCGGCGCAGCTGGCGCACCGTCACGAGCTCGACGAGCGGGGCATCGCCGGCATGCTCGAGGACCAGGGCTCGTGCGTCGGAGGCCGGCCAGTCGCCGGCTGGAGCGACGCGGTCGGCCGGACCTTCGAGCTCGTCGCGTCGAACCGAGCCACCCGGTCCGTTCGTCCGGGCGAGCGACTTGACCGAGACGATCGTGCCCGCCCCGCTCTGCCGGAGGCGGACGGCGAACCCGGCATTGGCGAGTGCGCCGTCGATCGTGTCGACGTAGCGATCCTCGATCTGGGTCGTGCGCGTTGCGCGCCCGGTCGCGGCGAACGCCCCGAGACGCTCGGCTTCGATGAGTCGATCGGAGGTGCCGCCGTCCAGGACCCGGTACTTGAGCTCGATCTCGACGGGGTGTGCGCCCTTCGGGGTAGGGGCCTCCGCCCCATCGGTCATGCCCGCGGATCCAGGGAGCCGGCGCCGGCGCCGGCGCGATGCGGCGTCGCGGCGACGTGACTCTCGGTGAGCGCCCGTTCCTTGAGCACCTCGAAGGTGTCGATCGTTCCGGGCTGGCCCTGCAGGGCCTCGGTCCGGACCCACGTGGCGTCCGGCAGGAGCTGCCACGAGCGCCGGTCGTCCGCGAGCATCACGTGGATCGTGTCGGCGATCCGCGTCCTGGCCTCGGGGTCCTCGACCGGGACGACCGCCTCGACCCGTCGGTCGAGGTTGCGATCCATGAGGTCGGCCGAGCCGATGTACCACTCGCGGTCGCCGCCGTTCTCGAAGCCCCAGATCCGCGAGTGCTCGAGGAATTCGCCGATGATCGACCTGACCCGGATCCGCTCCGACACGCCCGGGACGCCCGGCTGGAGCGAGCAGGCCGCCCGGACGATGAGCTCGACGTCCACCCCCGTGCTCGAGGCGCGGTAGAGGGCCTCGATCACCGGGATGTCGACGATCGCGTTGAGCTTGAGGACGATCTTGGCCGGGCGGCCGCCCGCGGCGTGCGCGATCTCGCGCTCGACGAGCTGGAGGAAGCCGGACCGCAGGCTATGGGGCGCCACGAGCAGCCGCCGGAACGTCCGCTGGCGCGACAGGCCGGTCAGGACGTTGAACAGGTCCGTGACGTCCGCGCCGATCTCCGAGCGGGCCGTGAGGAGCCCGATGTCCACGTACAACCGCGCCGTCTTGGGGTTGTAGTTGCCGGTGCCGATGTGGACGTAGCGCCGCAGCCCCGATCCCTCGCGGCGGACGACGAGCGCAGTCTTGCAGTGCGTCTTGAGCCCGACCAGGCCGTAGACGACGTGGGCGCCTGCACGCTCCAGCTTGCGCGCCCAGATGATGTTCGCCTCCTCGTCGAAGCGCGCCTTGATCTCGACGAGGACGACCACCTGCTTGCCCCGCTCGGCCGCCCGGATCAGCGACTGGACGATCGCCGAGTCGCCCGACGTCCGGTACAGCGTCTGCTTGATCGTCAGGACGTCGGGATCGTCCGCGGCCTGGGTGATGAACCGCTCGACCGACGCGACGAACGACTCGTACGGGTGATGCACGAGGATGTCGCCGGCCCGGATCGCCGCGAAGACGTCGGCCGGCTCGTCCTCGTCGAGCGGGATGAGGCGGGCCGGCGTGACCGGCGTCCAGGGTTCGGTCTTGAGATCCCGCCGGTCCAGCTCGGCGATGTTCCAGAGCGCCGTGAGATCGAGCATGCCGGCGACCTCATAGACGTCGTCGGGCTCCAGGCCGAGGCCACGGGTCAGCAACGTCCGCGTGCCCGTCGGCATCGACCGCTCCACCTCGAGCCGGACGGCTTCGCCGAAGCGCCGGCGGCGGAGCTCCTCCTCGATCGCCATGAGCAGGTCGTCGGCCTCGTCCTCCTCGATCGCGAGGTCGGCATTTCGCGTGACCCGGAAGAGGTGGTGCTCCACGACCTCCATCCCCGTGAAGAGGTCCGCGAGATTCGCCTCGATGACCTGGTCGATCGGGATGAAGCGGTGCGGCTCGACCTCGAACAGGCGCGGCAGGATCTGGGGCACCTTGACCCGGGCGAAGACACGCTCGCCGGTCTCCGGATCGCGCAGGCCGACGGCGATCGAGAGGCTGAGCGTGGAGATGTACGGGAACGGGTGCCCTGGATCGACGGCCAGTGGCGTCAGGACGGGGAAGATCTCGTCGAGGAACCGCTGGCGAAGCGCCACGTGGTGCTCGGGGATGACGGCGTAGTCGACGATCTCGATCCCCTCGTCGGCGAGGCGCTGGCGCAGGTCCAGGAAGATGCTCGCCTGCTTCGCGACCAGTTCAAGGACACGAGCGCGCGCGGCCGCGAGCTGCTCGGCCGGGGTGCGGCCATCGGGTGCCTGGGCGACCGCCCCGGCCTCGACCTGCTGGCGCAGGCCGGCGATCCGGACCTGGAAGAACTCGTCGAGGTTGCCCGCGAAGATGGCGAGGAACTTGGCTCGTTCCAGGAGCGGATTGCGGTCGTCGCTGGCCTCGTGGAGGACGCGGGCGTTGAACTCGAGCCACGACAGCTCGCGATTGAGGAAGGGGAGGGTCGTGGGCCGGGCCCGTGCCGGCGCCCGCCGCGGGCGCGCTTGAACCTGGGACGCGACGCGTTGCCCGGGTACGACGGCGGCCATCTAAGCGAGCGACTCCTGCCTGATTCCTGTTCGGGTGGTGCGCCAGTGCAGCACACAGGGGCTGGCCGGCGAGGATAGCACGGGCCGTCGGGCCACCCGACTGGGTCGAAGGTCCCAACGGGTCAGTCGAGGGCCACGTACCGCCGCTCGCCGGAGGCGCGATCGAGCCAGACGCGCATGTGCCGACCGCTCGTCGGATCCTCGAAGATCTCGCCCGTGGCGGTGAAGCGGGGATCGAGGAGAGTTCCGGCGGGCTCGCCGCCGCCCGGGCCCGGACGCGCGGCCGTACGGTCGGCTTCGTCGGATCGATAGCGCGAACGCTCGATTACCGCGGCCACGATGATCACGAGGCCGACGATCGTCGACCACAGGCCCGGTCCTCCGGCCCCTCCGCCGATCGCGACGAGTCCGCCGAGCACCAGGCACACGCCAAATACGAGCAGGAGCGTGCGACCGACGGCGTTCACGGAGGGCCGGCGCTATTCGACGGCCGGTGGCGCCGGCGCGTTGGCGTCCGCAGCGACCACGACGGCCGTGCCGTAAGCGACGATCTCGGACATCATGCTCGCGAGCTCCGAGCTGTCGAAGCGCATCGAGATGACCGCATTCGCCCCGAGGAGCGTCGCGTTCTTCACGAGTCGATCGAGCGCCTGGCGCCGGGTGTCCTCGAGCAGGCTCGTGTACTCGTGGATCTCGCCGCCGCCGAGCGAGCGCAGACTCGCCATGACGTTGCCGCCCAGGCCGCGGCTGCGGACCACGAGGCCGAAGACCATCCCCTTGGTCTCGACGATCCGGTGGCCGGACAGGTACGGGGTCGTCGTGACGATCATGGGCTGACCTCCTGGCGGGTGGCGGCGCACTCCGGGCAAGGGCAATGGTGGCGGAGCTGCGTAAAGGAATAGAACCCGGTGCTGTGGCCGTCGCCCCAGTGCGGCGACAGCGCGTAATTGCCGACGAGGTGCATGTCCTCGAGCTGGGTCTGTTCGAGGGTGAGCATCGGGGCGCTGTCGAGCCAGCCCGGCATCCCGGCCTCCCCACGGCAGTAGGCGCAGGGGCAGAGCCAGCGCAGGACCGTGAGGTCGTAGGTCGTCGCATGTCCATCGGACCACCCGATCGAGAGCGTGCGGGCCCCGCGGTCGGCGTGGATCGTGGCGGGCGTCGTCGATGGGGTGGCGGCCTGGGTCACCGCACGATTGTCGCACGGGGGCCGCCGAACGAAGCCGGACCATCGGGCCAGCGGCGGCGCGACCCGGCGCGGGCTATCCTCGCGAGCGTGACCCTCGAGATCAATCACGTCACGAAACGGTTCGCGACGACCATTGCGCTTGACGACCTCACCCTGAGTGTCCCGCGCGGGCAGATCTTCGGCTTCCTCGGCGCCAACGGTGCCGGCAAGACCACGACGATGCGGATCTGCCTCGGCATCCTCCATGCCGACTCGGGCGAGGTGCGCTGGGACGGCTCACCGACATCCGACCTGCCACGCCGAACCTGGGGCTATCTGCCCGAGGAACGCGGGCTGTATCCGCGGATGACCGTGCTCGACCAGCTCGTGTACTTCGCATCGCTCTACGGCGAGCCGGCCGATCGAGCCCGGCGCGCCGCCGAGCACTGGCTGGCCCGTTTCCGGATCCCGGATTACGCCGACCGGCGGGCCGAGGAGCTCTCGAAGGGCAACCAGCAGAAGGTCCAGTTCATCGCGGCGATCCTCCACGGGCCGGAGGTCCTGTTCATGGACGAGCCGTTCACCGGGCTCGATCCGGTCAACCTCGCGCTGCTGCGGGAGGCGTTCGTCGAGTTGCGCGACCAGGGCCGCACCGTTCTGTTCTCCACGCACCAGATGGAGGCGGCCGAGGCGCTGTGCGAATCGGTCGCGATCGTCGACCGCGGGCGGATCGTCGCCGGCGGCTCAGTGGCCGACATGAAGCGCGCGAGCCGCAGCCGGACGGTTCGGCTCGGGCTCGAGGGGGAGACGCTGCCGCCCTGGCTGTCGCTGCTGCCGGGCGTCGCGGCCGCGCGTCCCGGCGCCGGCTTCGCCGAGCTCGAGCTCGGCCCCGGCGGCGACCCAGGCGCGGTCCTCGCCGCCGCGCTCGCCCGCGGCGCCAACGTCACCCGCTTCGAGGTGACGGAGCCGTCGCTCGAGGCCCTGTTCATCGAGCACGTCGGTCGCCCGGCCGGCGATCACGCCACGCTCGCCGCCGAGGACGCCGCCTGATGGCGCGGCGCGACCCGCTCCTGCCGAACGCCGGGATCGTGGCGCGCCGCGAGTACCGTGATCGGACCCGCAGTCCGTTGTTCCTCGCGTCGACGATCGTGCTCATGGGTCTTGCCCTCGTCGTCGCGATCTCGCCGATCGCCATCCGCTACCTTGACCGCCAGACGGTCACCCACATCGCGGTCGTCGCGGACGACGGGCAGCTCGCGCGCGCGGCCGTCGGCGTCGCCGACAGCCTCCTGAACATCCCGCCGAACGGATCGGATCCGGCACGATGGGAGAAATCGTTCGACATCTCGTCCGGGACCGATCGCTCCGTCGCGCAAGCGGATCTCATTGCCGGACGGATCAGCGGCGTCATGGACGTCACTCGCCTGCCGTCCGGCCAGCTGGACGTCACGTACCGGACCAACGGCCCCGCCAATCCGGTGCGCAACCAGCTCGTCGGGTTCGCCGCGCTCGCTCTCGGGATCCTGGACTGGACGTCGTCGCTGCCGAAGGATTCGCAGCTACGGCCGTTCCAGACGCCGGTCTTCAACCCGGTCTCGATCGCCACGCCGGGCGACGGCGGCCAGCCGGTCGACCCGCAGGAGCTCGCCAGCCGATCGTTCCTCGGGATCGTCTTCGTCGTCCTGATCTTCATCACCGTCGTGATCTACGGGATGTGGGTCGCGACGGGCGTCGCCGCCGAGAAGAGCAGCCGGGTCATGGAGCTGATGATCAGCGCTGCGTCGCCGCGGCAGCTCCTGACCGGGAAGGTCGTCGGGATCGGCCTGGCCGGGCTGACCCAGTACGTGGCGATCGCCCTGCCCGCGCTCGGCGTGCTCGCGGTGCAGGATCGGATCGCCGAGGCCGTGCTCGGCCCGACCTGGGCCGCCGGTGCGCCCCTGGTCGGCCTGACGCCCACGCTGCTGGGCGCCTATGGGCTGTTCTTCCTGCTCGGCTTCACGCTCTTCGCCCTCATCTACGCGGCCATGGGCTCGTTCGTCAGCCGGCCGGACGACCTCCAGACCCTGTCGCTCCCATTGAGCCTCATCGCGATGGCCGGGTATCTCTCGGCGATCGTCGCGCTCAGCGGCGGAGGCGGCATATGGACGACGTTCGCCTCGTTCGTGCCGCCGTTCAGCCCCTTCGTGATGCTGGCCCGGGTGATGACCGGCAGCGTGGCACCTTGGGAACTGGCCCTCTCGGTGGCGCTGCTGCTCGGCGCGATCGCGGTCGTCGCCGTCGTCGCCGTCCGGCTCTATGCCGCGGGCGTCCTGCTCTACGGGCAGCGGCCCGGCGTCCGGGCGTTCATCGCTGCGGCCCGTCGAGCGGGCTAGCGCGAATCGATCTCGTCGTCGAGGGGAAGCCGGCTCAGCATCGCCAGGACCGGCGCCGTCCCCGATGTCGAACTCGGCGCCTCGAGGGCATCGGCCGGCTCCGTGGCCGGCAGTGACCCGGGTCCGGCCGCGATGAACCGCCAGAGCCGGCTCCGCACGCCGGGTAGATACGGGCCCTGGCGCTGTCGCGCCATCATGCCGGCGAGCCCCTGGCCGACGATCGCTTCGAACAGTGCCCGGCCCTCGGTCGCGATGGCCGGCACGGCCACGACCTCGTCGCCCGGTCGGAGGACCTTGCGGAGCGTCTCACGCCGCCGTACCAACGGCTGGTTCAGCAGCGATCGCCCGTCGAGGTGCAGCAGGTCCAGGGCCAGGAACGCGGCCGGCCGCCCCGGCCCGCCGGCAAGACGCTCGGCAAGCGCGGCCGGGTCCGCTCGCCCCGCGGCATCCACGACAACCAGCTCACCGTCGAGGATCGCCGATCGCGCCGCGATCCGCACGGCCGTGCCGGCCAGCTCGGGGAGTGCCGCGGTGCGATCCACCCCGTCGGCGTCGACGACCCGGACGTCGCCGCCACCCGGGGCGTCCGCCGGGCCCACGAACACGAGCGCCCGCATCCCGCCCCACCACGGCTCGAACACGTGCTCGTCGGAGTCGAACGGCTCGGCCAGCGGACGCGGCAGCATCGGCCGCAGGTCCGGCAGGTCGGGCAGGCGGTCCGACTCGAGACGCAACGAGAGCTGGTCGGCCATCGTCCGGCGATGGTAGACCCGCACGCGCGGCCGCCGCCCGGATAGACTCACCGCCGTGCCACGATCTTCCCGTCGCTGCCCTCGGCCCGCCACGCGACCCCCGAGGCCCGACGACCTCTATCGGCTGCGCGTCGCGACCGAGCCGCGCCTGTCGCCCGATGGGCGGCTGGCGGTCGTCACGCTCCAGACCGTGGCCCCGACGTACGACGGCTATCGGTGGGCCATCTGGCTCGTTCCGACCGATGGCTCCGCGCCGCCGCGCCAGCTGACGCTCGGGGCTCGGCGGGACGATCACCCGCGTTTCTCGCCCGACGGTGGCACGCTGGCCTTCCTGTCCGATCGGCGGCCGCTGCTCGAGGAGGAGCCGGCCCGGCCCAGGGAGGCCAAGGACCGCGAGGACGTTCGCCAGGTCCACCTGCTGCCGCTCGACGGCGGCGAGGCCCGCCGCCTCACCGACCTGCCTCGCGGGGTCCAGGGGTTCGAATGGTCGCCGGACGGGACCCGCCTGGTCGTCGCCTCGGCGTCGCTCGCGGCGACGTACGAGGAGGACGCGCGCCGCCGGGGCCGCGGCGGGCGACCAAAACCCGGCACCCCGCCCCCGTCCGACTATCGCTTCATCGATCGGCTCGACTACATGCTCAACGGCGACGGATTCACGTACGACCGGATCCCGCACCTGTGGCTCGTCGATGTCGCGAGCGGGGCCGCCAGCCGGCTGACCGACGGTCCGGTGGCCGAGCGTGAGCCCGCCTGGTCGCCGGACGGCTCGCGCATCGCGTTCTCCACGGACCGGCGGCGCGACCACGACCTGCGCTCCCGGCAGGCGATCCATGTCGTCGACGTCGCGACGCGGCGGGTGACTGCCATCACGGCAGGCCCTCGCTCGATCTTCGGGATCCCATCCTGGATGCCCCATGGCCGCTCGATCGCGGCGCTCGGCAACCGACTCGAGGGCCGCGGCGGGAGCCGGAACGACCTGTGGCTCTTTGCTTCCGACGGCTCGGACGCGAGCCCGTCCGGCGGCCGGAACCTGTCCGGTCGCCACGACCTCATGCCGGGCTCCGCCATGAACAGCGACGTGGCGCGCGGCGAGTTGTCGGTCCTGTGGCCGTCACCCGACAGCCGGTCGATCACCTTCACCGCGCCGATCGAAGGCGCCTACGAGCTGTGGCGGATCGAGACCACGTCGGGCGACGTGGAGCGGCTCACGACCGGTCGCCACTACGTCAGCGGCTGGGACGCGGTCGCCGGCCCGCGCGATGGGGCGCGGTTCGCCTACCTGCGTTCGACGCCGACCGAGCCGCCGGACCTGTGGATCCAGGACGGCGCCGGCGAGGCCCGTCGCCTCACCTCGTTCAACGAGGAGGTCCTCAGCGAACTCCACCTGGTCGAACCAGTCGAGCGCCACGCGAGGGTCGACGGTCGCGACATCCAGGGCTGGTTCCTCCCGGCCGGCGGGCGTCGGCGCCCCCTCGTCACCGAAATCCACGGTGGTCCGCACACGCTCTACGGCTGGTCGCCGATGTGGGAGTTCCAGATCCTCGCCGTGAACGGGATCGGCGTCTTTTACTGCAACCCACGCGGCTCGGAGGGCTACGGCGAGGCCTTCAACGACGGGAACCACCGCGACTGGGGACCCGGACCATCCCGCGACGTCCTCGCCGGCGTGGACGCGCTTGTCGCCGAGGGGCTGGCGGATCCGGACCGCCTGGGGTTGACCGGCGGCTCGTACGGCGGCTACCTGACATCCTGGATCGTCGGGCACGATCAGCGTTTCCGCGCCGCGATGACGTGTCGATCGGTGAACGACATGTCGACGCAGTTCCTGACCGGCGACATCAGCGGCGGCGACTGGGCCGAGCTCGAGTTCGATTCGACGCCGTGGAACGACCCTGAGTACTACCGCGAGATCTCGCCGATCACCTACGCCGACTCGATCCGGACGCCGCTGCTCATCCAGCACGCGGAGAATGACCTCCGCACGACGATCTCGCAGGCCGAGGCCCTGTTCACGGTGTTGCGAACTTACCGCCGTCCGGTCCGTCTCCTGCGCGTGCCCGAGGAGACGCACGAGCTGACCCGCTCGGGCACGCCGTTCCGGCGGATCGAGAACCTCGAGATCGTGCTGTGGTGGTTCCGCCACTACCTCGTCGAGGGCAAGCGCGGGTTGCCGCCGCTGCCCCGGGTTCGCGGGGGTCGCTGAGGGCGTCGGATCGAGGTGTATCCTCTCCGTTCCATGACGGCCACCAAGCGTCCCGACAGCGTCGCTCGCGAGCGCGCCAACGAGCTCGTCCGGGCGTGGGACGGGCGCACCGGAGCGCTCGGCAATCCGCTCGGCGGCCTGCTCGGGCGGGTCAGCACCGTCGACCAGGTCGGCGTCGAAGCCCGCGTCGACGCGCTCAAGCGGCGGTCGATCAAGAAGGCCTCGAAGCTGTGGGCGCTCGACCTCGCGATCCGGATGATGGATCTGACGACGCTCGAGGGGAAGGACACACCCGGCAAGATCCGGGCCCTGTGCGTCAAGGCGATGCGCCCGCAACCAGGCGACCCGACGATCCCGTCAGTCGCGGCGGTGTGCGTCTACCCGGCGATGATCGCCGACGCCAAGGACGCCCTCCGCGGCAGCGGCGTCAAGGTCGCCAGCGTCGCGACCGGGTTCCCCTCGGGCCAGACGTTCCGCGACATCAAGCTCGCCGAGACCCGCGCGGCGGTCGAAGCCGGGGCGGACGAGATCGACATGGTCATCGACCGCGGGGCGTTCCTCTCGGGCGACTACGCGACGGTGTTCGAGGAGATCGTCGAGGTCAAGGAAGCCGCCGGGGCGGCCCACCTCAAGGTCATCCTCGAGACCGGCGAGCTCGAAACGTACGACAACGTCCGCCGTGCCTCGATCCTCGCGATGGCCGCTGGCGCCGATTTCATCAAGACCTCGACCGGCAAGGTGACGCCGGCCGCGACGCTGCCGGTCACCCTCGTCATGTTCGAGGCGATCCGCGACTTCGAGCATGCCACCGGGCGCCAGGTCGGCATGAAGCCGGCGGGAGGGATCCGCACGGCCAAGCAAGCCATCCAGTACCTCGTCGTCCTGTACGAGACCCTCGGTCCGCGCTGGATGTCGCCGGACTGGTTCCGGTTCGGCGCCTCGTCGCTGCTCAACGACGTCCTGATGCAGATCGAGTTCCAGCGGACCGGCCGCTACCAGGACCCGGACCACTTCACCCTCGACTGAGAGCGGGAGGCTGAACGTCGTGCCGACAAGGCGTACCGTTTCGCCGTCATGAGTGAAGAGCGGACCCGACCGCCGGAAGGCGACGGCAATGCGGAGATGTGGCGAACGATCCTGACCGGCCAGGACCCGAGTCTGCCGGCGCTCCGCCGGAGGTTCAGCCGGATCCCGTCGGACCCACGCTGCAAGATGTGCGCCGCGCCGTTCCGTGGGCCTGGCCGCCTCGTCACCCGCCTGATGATGCACGGGCAATCGTCTTCGAACCCAATGCTGTGCAACCTGTGCTTCGGCAACCTCCGCAAAGGCCCCGGTGGCGCCGAGATCGAGATCAGCGTCCTCTTCGCGGACATCCGCGGCTCGACCGGGATCGCCGAGCGGACGTCGGCCGGTGAGTTCCGCCGGCTCGTCCAGCAGTTCTACCTCCTGGCCGCCAAGGCGATCCACGAGCACGATGGGATCGTCGACAAGTTCCTCGGCGACGGCATCATGGCCCTGTTCATCCCGGTAGTCACCGACGACCTGCATGCGATTCGCGCGATCGAGGCCGGCGAGGCGGTGCTCCGAGACGTCGCCGAGCGGCAGCTCGTCGCCGGCGGCGTCCGCGTCGGCGTCGGAGTCCACACGGGCCAGGCGTTCGTGGGAACCGTGGGCTCGGACGATCGCCTCGACTTCACAGCGCTCGGCGACACCGTCAACGTGGCCGCCCGGCTAGGCTCCGACGCCGGAGCCGAAGAGTTGTTCGTCAGCGGCGTGGCGTGGGCCGCGGCCGGACGCACCGATGTCCTGGAGCGGCGCCATCTTTCCGTCAAGGGCAGCGCGGAACCGCTCGAGGTCGTCGTCCTGCGAGAGGCCGCGGCTGCCGTCGCGTGACGCCGAGACCGATCCGCCGCGCAGACAACCAAGTCCCGACAAGGGCCGCCGGCGCCGGGTCAACTCGGTGGCGCGAGGCTCAGTCGAACGCCACGCCGACCCGCAGCTGGCAATGGTCGCCCGGTGACAGGCAGAGCTCGCTGATGCCCGTCGGACGAACGCTGGGTCCAACGAGCGCGAGATCGATCCGGATCAGCCCGATCCCGAGCCCCTCGAGATTGCTGGGTCGCCACGTCCAGCCAGGGCCCGAACCAGCCTCCGCATGGACGTCCCGGAGTCCGCGGACGAGATCGCGATAGACCGCCTCCGTCGGCGACGTGTTGAAGTCGCCGACCACGACCACGCGCTCGCGACGCGCGATCGCCGCGTCGATGCGATCGTGCAGCCTGATCAGGTCCGCATCCCTGGTCGAGGGGTCGAAGCTCGTCACGACCGGCAGACCGAAACGCTTGATCAACCGGCCGGGGAGGGGATGCGCCGTGATGACCGTCACGGGCCCAGCGCCGGAGTCGATCCGGGCCTCGATGCCGGCCGGATCGTCGAACGGCTCGCTCGCCGAGATCGCGAAGGTCGACAGCAGCGCCAAGCCGAGGAAGTCGTCGCGGGGCCGCGGGATCTGGTACGGATAGCGTCGCACCAGCTCCGGGTCGGTATCGGTCGCGCGAGCGTGGTCGGTGGTGAGCTCCTGGACCGCCACCACTTGTGCGTCCTGGGCACGGAGTGCCGCGACGGTGTCCGCGCCAGCGCGGGCGCCGCGCTGCAGATTCCACGACAGGACGGCGAGTCGAGGCGGCGGCGGATCGCTCGCGGGTAGGGACAGCCATTCCCCGCCGAACCACGGCACCGAGACGACCAGCAGGGCGAGGAGACCGGCACGCAGCCAGCCGCCGCCCCGCAACAGCGCCAAGGGCAGCAGGACCACGGCGCCGATGGCCAGCTGAGCGGCCAGCACGATCGCCAGCGCGAATGGGCCGCTCCTCGGCGCGACGACAACCGCGACCACCAGCAGCGCGGCAACCGCCACCGGATAGGCTGCCGCGATCCGGAGGACGACCGTCCGCGATGTCGTCGCCGGATGATGCCGGAATCCCGGCAGACCGCGGCCAGGGCCAAGGGAACAACCTTCACGTAAACGTCAAGGTTGTGGTATCATCGGGGGGATGTCACCGCAGATCACAACCGCCCCGGACGAGGGCACCCTCCTTCGGATCCAGGACGTTGCCGCCGATACCGGCCTCACGACCCGGGCGATCCGCTACTACGAAGAGATCGGGCTGCTGGAGCCCGCCGCGCGCTCCGATGGCGCGTACCGGCTGTACGACGCCTCCGACCTTGAGCGTCTGCGGTTCATCCGCAGCCTGCGCGACGACGCCGGTTTCTCGCTGGCCCAGATCGGCCAATTGCTCGAGGACGAGGCGGCGCGCGAGCGCAATCGACGGCGCTTCCGCACGAGCGGCGACCAGACGGAGCGACGCGTGCTGCTGGCGGACGCAACGGCTCGAGTCGATCGCCAGATCGCGACGCTCGAAGCCAAGCGTGCCCGCCTCGACGCGATGATCGCGGACGCCCGCGGTCGACGCCGCCACCTCGACGAGCACCTGGCGAATCTCGACGGCGGCCCCGATCCGCACCCGGGCGAAGGGCGGCATCCGGCGCCGGAGGCGGGCTGATGACCGGTCCCTCCGCACTGGCGCCGCGACGGCTCGCCCGGACCCGCGCGGTCGCGCCGTTCCGCCATCGCAACTACCGGCTCTTCTTCGGCGGTCAGGCGATCTCGCTCATCGGCACCTGGATGCAGCAGGTCGCCCAGGCCTGGCTCGTCCTGACCGTCACCAACGGCGACCCCCTGTGGCTCGGCGTCGTGGCGGCTGCCCAGTTCCTGCCGGTCATGATCCTGGGCCTGTTCGCGGGCGTCCTGGCCGATGTCCTGCCCAAGCGCCATACCATGCTCGCGGTACAGGTTGTGATGATGGTGCTGGCGGCCCTGCTCGCGGTACTGACCGCGACCGGCCTCGTCCAGGTGTGGATGATCGTCCTGCTCGCGATCTTCCTCGGCTGCGCCAACGCCGTCGACATGCCGGTCCGCCAGTCGTTCGCGTACGAGATGGTCGGGCCGCGCGATGTCGGCAATGCGGTCGCGCTCAACTCCGCCATGTTCAACGGTGCGCGCGTCGTCGGCCCGGCGATCGCCGGATTGACGATCGGCGCCTTCGGCATCGCGACCGCGTTCGCTCTCAACGCCGCGAGCTTCCTCGCGGTCATCGTCGGACTGTGGATGATGCGGGACAGCGAGCTGCATGGAGCCAGGCTCGTCCCCCGACCCCGATCGGTTCGGGAGGTCTTCCAGAACCTGGCCGAGGGATTGCGCTACGTGCGCGACACCCCGGTCGTGCTCCTGGCCGTGACCGTGGTCGGGCTCGTCGCGACCGCGGGCATGAACTTCACGGTGCTCGTCCCGCCGCTCGCCGCGAATGTCCTCCACAGCGACGCTGCCGGCTACGGGTTCCTCATGACCGCGTCCGGTCTCGGGGCGCTTGGAGCTGCCGTTGCCCTCGTCATCGGTGGACGCCCGCATCCGGTGCGCATCGCTCTCGGGGCCATCGTGTTGGGCGTCGCGTCAGTCGCCCTCGCGGTCTCCACGTCGTTCCCGCTTTCGCTGGCGTTGATGATCCCGATCGGGGCCGGTGGCATCACGATGGCCGCGACGTCCAATGCGACGATCCAGCTGTCGGTGCCCGATGGCCTGCGCGGCCGGGTCATGAGCGTCTACACGACGGTCTTCTCGGCGTCGATCCCGATCGGGGGCATCGCTGCGGGTGCGCTCGCGTCCGTTGCCGGCATGCCGACGACGGTCGCGATCGGCGGACTGCTGTCGTTGGCCGTCGGCCTGGGTGCCTACGTGTGGTGGCGCAGGATCGGCTCGCCGTCGCCGATCGTGGGCAGGACGGCCTCGCCTGCGGCCGTGGCTATCCCGACGACGGTCGCGACCGAAAGCGCCGCGGCCCAATCGACCCCACTGCCGGTCGGCGCGACCGCTCAGTCGGCCGCGCCGAACACCAGCGCGGCGTTGAGGCCGCCGAAGCCGAACGAGGTGCTCAGCACCCGTCGGTAGGTGCCGTCTCGGCCCTCGCGAAGGAGGCCGGGCAGGAGCGCCGCCGACTCCGGGTCGGGTTCGGCCAGGTTGACCGAAGGGGGCGCCCAGCCGTCGGCGATGGCCAGGGCGCAGATCGCGGCCTCGATGGCTCCCGAGGCGCCGAGCGGATGGCCGTAGAGCGCCTTGGTGCCGCTTACCGGCACGGTCGCCGCGCGCTCGCCCAGGGCCGTCACGATCGCCCGGGCCTCGGCGACATCGCCGATCGGGGTCGAGCTCGCGTGCGCGTTCACGTAGTCGACCGCCCCGGGTTCGACCGCGGCGTCGTCGAGCGCGATCGACGCCGCCCGAGCGGCCTCCCGGCCGTCGGCGCGTGGCTGGACCATGTGGTGTGCGTCGGAGGTCGCGCCATAGCCCAGCAGCTCCGCGTACGGCATTGCGCCGCGGCGCGACGCGGCCTCGGCGTCCTCGAGGATGAGCAGCGCCGCGCCTTCGCCCATGACGAACCCGTCGCGCCCGACATCGAACGGCCGGGCGGCGGTCCCGGGCGAGTCGTTATGGCCGGCGGACAGGGCGCGGATGATGTCGAAGGCCCCGAACGCGAGCGGCGAGAGCGGGATCTCGCAGCCACCGGCGATGGCGGCGTCCACCCGGCCCTCGCGCAGGTCCCCGAGGGCCTCCCCAAGCGCCACGGCCCCTGACGCGCAGGAGTTGGCCGTCGAGAGGATCGGGCCGCGAACATCGAGCGCGATCCCGAGGTTGGCCGGCGCCGCGCCGCCGAACACCGCGAGGGCGAGGTTCGGGGCGACCTGGCGGATGCCCTTCGCGAGATAGCGCTCGTGCTGCTCCTCGGCGTACGCGATGCCGCCCAGCGCCGACCCGAGGTAGATCCCGATCCGCTCGGGGCTCGGCGCGCCCGGCGCTCCGGGTACGAGGCCGGCGTCGTCGAGTGCGAGCCGGCCGGCGACCATCCCGAACTGGCTGAACCGGTCGAGCTGCCGGGCGGTCTTCGGCGGCATCCAGGCGAGCGGGTCGAAGTCGTCGACCTGCGCCGCGACCTGGGAGCGGAACGCGGACGGATCGAAGCGGTCGATCCGGGTCACCGGGGAGCGTCCCGCACGCAGACCCGCCCGGAACGCCGGCAGCCCCGTGCCGATCGCGGTCAGCACCCCGATCCCGGTGATCCAGATCCGCCGCCGCCCGCTCATGTCCCTGGATTCGTCGGCGGGGCCACGGCGGACTGCACGCTCTCGGCGAGCGCCTTGAACGTCGCCAGTGTCCGCCCCGCGATCGGTCGCGTGAACGCGCGATCCACGAATGCGGCGAAGCCGGGCAGGCGCGAAGCAAACCGGTGCTCGATGACGACGCGACAGCCGGCCCTCGCTGGCTCGATCCGCCAGGTGACATCCATGCCACGGGTCGCGCCGGCGATGTGGCGAAACCGCAGGCGTAGCGCGGCGGGATCGTTCCAGGTCCGGGCGCGCCAGGCGACGGGGAGTCCGAGTCCGAGCCACGGGAGGAGTGGCCGCCGCGCGATGAAGTCCGCGGCAACCGCGCCGTCGGCCGCACGGTCGACGACGGCGGAACGGGCGTAGTGGGGGAGCAGGGTCGACCAGCGCTCGACGTCCCGCGCCAGGGCGAAGACGAGGGCCGGCGGGGCGGCGATGTCGATCGCGATCTCGCTATCCATCCGGTCGCCCGCCTCAGGCCGGTTGATCGAGCGCGGCGATCGTCCGTCGAGCGAGCTCGCCGAGCGGCAATGCGGTTGCCTCGTCGAGGGCGACCCAGCGACACGTATCGGTGGATCCCTCGGACTCGTCGCGCAGGTCCCCGCCATCGACATCGACCTCGTAGACGATACGGATCGCGTGCAGGCGATCGCCGCCGTCGGGCGAGGTGAACAGCCGGTCGCTGACCTCGCGCAATTCCCGGAGCTGCCCGCTGAGGCCGGTCTCCTCGGCGAGCTCGCGGAGGACGGCCTGGGCCGGCGACTCCCCGAAGTCCACGCCGCCGCCGGGCAGGGTCCAGATGTCTCCCACGCCAACGGACGGCGCGATGTGGCAGAGCAGGACCCGGCCGGCCTCGTCGCGGACGAGCGCATATGCCGCCACCCGCGTGCGATCGACCGGCGACTGGGCCACCACGCCCTCGTCGTCGGTCATGGCGCGAGCAGCGCGACGAGGAAGCGCGGATCCAGGGCCCGACTGGCGGGGACGAGGTCGCCCATCACGAGACCCATGGTCGCACGGACGTCTGCCCGCGCGACGAGCCGTCGAGCCGCATATTCGAACGCGGCCGGGCGGGCGAGGAATCCCTGCACCAGCCAGGACACGACATCCTTCGCCGCGAACCGGCGGCGCATCGCGCGCTCGTAGGCCGCGGCGGCGCGCGCGTCGCCGCGGAGCAGTCCCGGGACCGCGGCCGCCGCGAGCTCGGTGGACACGAGGGCGCGGTGGAGCCCCTCACCCGTGAATGGATCGAGGAACCCAGCCGCGTCCCCGGCGAGGAGCCAGTTCGGGCCCGCACGGCGCGTGGCGCGGCCGCCCAGCGGCGAGGTCCCGGCGATCGGCTCACATTGCGACGCGTCGCGCCACGCCGCCGCGTCGTTGGTGGCGGGTGGGATGCCCGCTACGATCGCGGCCGCGGTGCGCGCGGCTCCGTCGCGGAGGAGGTCAGCCCTCCATGTGGGCCCCAGCACGATCCCGACGTTGACTCGACCGCCGGGGATGGGGGCGATCCCGACGTACCCGTCGCGCAGGACCCGCATCCGGGCGTCGAGCGGCTCGTCGGTGCGGCTGTCGGGCAGGTGGTAGCTCAGGCCGATCCGTGGCGGGAGCCGCGTCGGGCGTAGCACACCCGCGGCGCGAGCCACGATCGAATGCGCCCCATCGGCTCCGACGACGACGCGGGCCCTAATCTCCGATTCGCCATCGGCCGACCGGGTGCGGAGTCGCGGATGCGCCCGCTTCTCGCCCTCGCCCCGGAGTCGCACAGCGTCGACCGTGTGACCGAGCCGCACCTCCGCGCCCGCGGCGCGGGCCAGGTCCACAAGCGCTGGATCGAGCCGCGACCGGTCCAGCCCGACCGCCGGTGGACCACCGGCTTCGGCCCCGTAGGTGAGGCGGACGACGGCACCGCCCGGGGTCTCGAGGCGCATCGCCGGGATCGGGCGCGCGACCCGCGCGATCGCCGCCTCGTCGAGTCCCGCCCTTCGCAGCGCGTCGACGGCGGCGGGTGACGCGAACACGCCGCTCGCCCGCCAGTGCCAGGCCGACGACCGCTCCAGGACGACGACGCGAACGCCGCCACGCGCCAGCCGTGCGGCCAGGACGGCGCCGGCCGGGCCCGCGCCGACGATCGCGACGTCGACATCGACGTCGGCTGGGCCGGCGGCCTTGCCAGCGGTCGGTACGGCGGCCGACGTCATTCCGGCATCCCGACGCGCGCTTCGCTCGGAACCGCCACGACGGCCCATCGATGCCCGAACGGCCCGCGCCGGCGGGCGATCTCGCGAAGGCCGGCAGCGCCGAGCAGCGCGACGATCTCGTCGAGGGAGTAGGCGCGACGCACGGACATCGGCGCGTCGTGCCGCGTGAACGGATTGGCCGTGAGCGCGTGCGAGAGGAGCCAGGCACCGAGGAGCGCGAGGCGGCCGCGCGCCAGGTCGTTGACGATGACCCCCAGGCGCGCGACTCGCTCTAACTCGCGCAAGAGCGCGACGGCCTCGTCCGGCTCCAGGTGGTGGATGACGAGCGAGACGTGGGCCACGTCGAACGTCTGGTCCGGGTAGGGGAGTGCCCGCCCGTCACCAACCCGGAGCTCCAGCTCCTCGATCGCCCGGATGCCGCGGTCCGCGACGAGCGCCGCAGCGAGGACCTCGGGCCGGCTGTCGACACCGACGACGTGAAGGCGCCGCCCGTCGCGCCGCCAGGCTCGGATCAGCGCCACCGGGATATCGGCACCGCCCGTGCCGACGTCCAACAGGGTCAGCTCGGATCGCCCGTCGGCGAACAGGTCGAGCCCCTGCGCGGAGAGGGCAAGGCCGCCCAGGTAGCGATTCACCCGGCGCAGGTCGCGCAGGTTCCCCACGAGCTCCGCTCGCTGGTCGAGCGGGCCGTCGAGCAGCTCCTCCGCGCCGGACAGACGCTCCATCCCCCGCAGGCTACTCCACGACCTTCCGCGAGCGGCAGAGCTCGTTCACGACCCGCTACCCTGACGGCCGTGCGTTCCCGCCGCGGCGTCCTCGCCTCGATCGGCCTTGCCGTCCTGTTGGTCGGGGCGACCGCAACGACCGTCGCCGCCCTTTCGGTGCAGTACCCGAACCAGAGTCGCGGGGACCGCGGATCGACCGTCCGCGCCATCCAGGGGCTGCTTCGCCAGCGCGGGGCGACGATCGCGGTCGATGGGATCTTCGGAACGTCCACGGTCGTGGCGGTCAAGGTGTTCCAGGCCGCTCATGGGCTGCCGATCGACGGCGTCGTCGGGACGACCACCTGGACGGCGCTGCGCGTTCAGATGGCACCCGGGACGAGCGGCGAGGCGGTCAAGGCGCTCCAGCGCGAGCTCGACGAGAAACGCCGGGTCGGCCTCGTGGTCGACGGCGTGTACGGCGCGACGACGACCGCGGCGGTGCGTGCCTTCCAGCGCCATGCCGGCCTGGCGGTGACCGGGATCGCCTCGCTGACGACGTGGCGAGCCCTCGTCTCCCATCTCGAGACGCCGACCTGGAGCCGCTGGCTGTGCGACTACAGCGTCGGCAACGGGCCGGCGAACTGGGGCACGGGAGCCGCCATCGGCGGGATCGAGGCGGCCGGCCTGGCAATGCGGGCCGAGGGCCACGGCCGGATCGCGATCGGCGACATCAGCCTCGAGCACGGGGGTGACATCGCCGGGCACGTCTTTCACGAGCATGGCCTCGAGATCGATGTGCGGCCGATGCGGCGGGCCGAGAACGAGTGCCGCTGGCCGGCGAACTGGCGGTCCACGGCCTACGACCGCGCCGCAACCCGCGACCTCATCACGGCCATCCGGGCCACGGCCCCGCGCCACGTCAAGCTCATCTGGTTCAACGACCCGGTGCTCATCCGCGAGGGCCTGGTCCGATGGCACGCGGGCCACGACGACCATCTCCATATCCGCTACTGCGAACTCGCGCACCCGGTCCTGGCCTTCGTCTGCTGAGCGCCGGGGCGGACCACGCGGCGGAGCGGGTCGGCCGGTACCCGGTGCCATAATGGCGAAGCATGGTCACCCGCACGGACGCCACCATCGTCACCGCCACGAACGGCACGGCCTCGAGCTGGGGTCTAGGCGACGGCCAGGCCATCCCGTGGGAGTACGCGCCCGCCCCAGAGGCCCGCGACATCGTCCGCCTCAAGGATCGGTACGGCCTGTTCATCAATGGCCGCGAGGTTCCGTCCGCCGACGGGGCGACTTTCACGTCGATCGATCCGTCCACGGAGCAGCCGCTGGCCGAGGTGGCCCGCGCGACCGCGGCCGATGTCGACAAGGCGGTCCGAGCCGCGCGCCGAGCCCAGCGTCGTTCGTGGGGCCAGCTGGCCGGCAAGGAACGGGCGAAGTACCTCTTCCGGATCTCGCGGATCCTCCAGGAGCGCAGCCGCGAGTTCGCGGTCCTCGAGTCGATGGACTCGGGCAAGCCGATCAAGGAGGGCCGCGACGTCGACGTTCCTCTCGCGGCCAGCCACTTCTGGTATTACGCCGGCTGGGCCGACAAGCTCGACTACGCGTTTCCGGGGCGCATCGCCCGCCCGCTGGGCGTCGCGGCCCAGATCATCCCGTGGAACTTCCCGCTGCTGATGCTCGCCTGGAAGATCGCGCCGGCGCTCGCCGCGGGCAACACCGTCGTCCTCAAGCCCGCGTCCACGACGCCGCTGTCGGCGCTCCTGTTCAGCGACGTCTGCGTCCAGGCCGACCTGCCGCCGGGCACCGTCAACATCGTCCCTGGCCCCGGCGAGGTCGGGATGAACCTCGTGACCCACCCGGACGTCGACAAGGTCGCATTCACCGGCTCGACCGAGATCGGGCGCAAGATCTTCCGCGGCGTGGCCGGCACGGACAAGGCGCTCACCCTCGAGCTCGGCGGCAAGGCCGCGAACATCGTGTTCGACGACGCTCCGCTCGACCAGGCCGTCGAGGGCATCGTCAACGGCATCTATTTCAACCAGGGGGAGGTCTGTTGCGCCGGATCGCGCCTGCTTGTCCAGGAGTCGATCGCCGAGACGCTCATCGCCAAGCTCAAGGATCGACTCGCGACGATCCGCGTCGGCGACCCGCTCGACAAGAACACCGATGTCGGGGCGATCAACTCGAAGAGCCAGCTCGAGAAGATCACCGAGCTCGTTCAGAGCGGCGTGGACGAGGGTGCCGAGCTGTACCAGCCCGCCTGCGACCTGCCCGAGCGCGGCTACTTCTTCCGCCCGACGCTGTTCACCAACGTCGCCCAGAGCCATCGCATCGCGCGGGAGGAGATCTTCGGCCCGGTCCTCTCCGTGCTCACGTTCCGCACCCCGGACGAGGCGGTCGAGAAGGCGAACAACACTCCCTACGGGCTCTCGGCCGGGGTCTGGACCGACAAGGGCAGCCGGATCCTCGAGATGGTCTCGCGGATGAAGGCCGGGGTCGTCTGGGCGAACACCTTCAATCGCTTCGATCCCACGTCGCCGTTCGGCGGGTACAAGGAGTCCGGGTTCGGCCGCGAGGGCGGGATGCACGGGCTGCATGCCTACGTGTGCCTGGAGGACCGCTGATGGCGCGGTCGGCCCGGGTCCCGGCCCGCACCCGGGGCCCGGCGAAGAACGCGATCGCTCGTCCTTCCGCGGCGGTCGCCTCGCCCGCCCGGATCGAGGTTCGCAAGACCTACAAGCTCTACATCGGGGGTGCCTTTCCGCGCTCGGAATCGGGTCGCTCGTACCTCGTCTCGGCGGACGATGGCACGCCCCTCGCGAACGCCTGCCGGGCCTCGCGCAAGGACGTGCGCGAGGCAGTCCGGTCCGCACGACAGTCGGTCGAGGGCTGGGCTGCCAAGACCGCGATGAACCGCGGCCAGGTCCTGTACCGGGTCGCGGAGCTCATGGAAGGCCGGCGCGACCAGTTCAGCGCGGAGGTCGGCGCCGCGGAGGGGCTGACGGACATCCGCGCTCGCGAAGCGGTGGATCGCGCCATCGACCGCTGGGTCTGGTACGCCGGCTGGGCCGACAAGATCGCCCAGATCCTCGGCAGCAGCAACCCGGTCGCCGCGCCGTACTTCAACTTCACGATCCCCGAGCCGACCGGCGTCGTCGGGATCGTCGCGCCCGAGACCTCCTCGCTCCTGGGCCTCGTATCCAGGCTTGCGCCGCCGCTCGTGAGCGGCAACGCGGTCGTGCTGATCGCGTCGGAGTCGCGGCCGCTCCCGGCCGTGACCCTGAGCGAAGTCCTCGCGACCTCGGACGTGCCGGGCGGCGTCGTCAACATCCTGACCGGCCGAAAGGCCGAGCTCGTGTCGGTGCTCGCCGGGCATGTCGACGTCGACGCGCTCGACACCTGGGGCGTCCCCGACGCCATGCGCCTGGACATCGAGCTCCTGGCCGCCGATGACATCAAGCGCCTGTCCCGTCGCCCGACCACGGTCGACGAAGCCCGCTTCGACTGGCTCGACGACCGAGCCGCCGAGCGACCAGAATGGATCGCCGCCTTCCTCGAGATGAAGACGGTCTGGCACCCGATCGGCGTCTGACGTTGGCGGTCCGCCCCGATCCCGAGGTGGGATATCGACGTCCCGGCGACCATCGACGCGCCGACGGGCTCGTCGAGCGGCGCGTGTTCGTCCAGGCCCCGCCGCGAACCGTCTGGAGGACGCTGCACGATCCCTCGTCCGCGGCGGCCATCTACCCGGAGCTGCGGCTCGATCAGCCTGGGCCGTCCTGGCCGGCGGCGGCCACGACGCGGACGGCGCGGACGCGACTCGGCCTGTTGCGCGAGATCGTCCGCGTCGAGAGCCTCGAGGCTCGTCCCGAAGCGACGTTCCGCCTGCGCGTGACCGGCTCCGGCTTCGAGAGCGAGTGGAACTGGCGCCTCGAACCCGTGGCGGGTGGGACACGGGTCATCCACGCAGCGACGTTCGAGCCGATCGACCGCTGGACCTCGATCCTCGTGCGGTTCGGCCGCGCCTCGCTGGCCTCCCGGGTGGAGACCCACCTGCGCGCGCTCAAGGAGCGGGCCGAGCTCGCCGAACGACCCTCGAATCCCGCGGCGTGACGCCCGCCGCGTGACGCCCGGCTGGGACTGAGGCGCGGATCGGCGGCAGCGCCGGGCCTGCCCGTGGCCGGCTCATGCGCGGGCGGGACCTGCAGCGACGGGACGCGGCCAAGTAACGTCCGGGAGTGACTCCGGGCATCATCGCGCTCGTCGCTATCTCAGCCGTGCTCCACGTGGCCTGGAACCTCCGGCTCAAGACCGCCGGCGATCCGCTCCGCGCCGCGACCGTCGGGATGCTCGCCGCTTCGGTTGGCATCGTGCCGGCCGGGGTGGCCGCGTGGTGGGTCGCGGGTCGCCCGGCGCTGCCGCCGGAGGGCATCGTGTTCGGCAGGATCTCCGGCATGGTCGAGGCCGGCTATTTCGTACTCCTCTCGGCGGCGTATCGGCGGGGGGACCTCTCGGTCGTCTATCCGATCGCGCGCGGGACGGCGCCACTCATCGCGGTCGCGCTCGGCGTCGGTCTCCTCGCCGAACGGCTCGGCCTTGCGGGCTCCCTGGGCGTCGTGCTGTTGCTCGCTGGCTTCCTTCTGCTCCAGCGACCCTGGAGGGCCCTGCGCGGCCACGAAGGCCTCGATCCGTCGATCGCGTTCGCGCTGGCGACCGGCGTGACGATCGCCACCTACTCGGCGCTCGACCGGGTCGGGACGCGCTTGATCGAGCCGCTGACATATGCCGCGATCCTGTGGGTGACGACATCGCTTGCGCTCGTGCTCTGGGTCACGGTCGTCGCCGGCGGCGAAATCCTCGTTGGCGGGCGCGCCGAGGTTCGCCGATCGGCCGTCGGTGGCTGGCTGACGCTCGGCGCATACGTGTTGGTCCTCATCGCGCTCAGCGTCGCGCCGTTGTCCGGCGTCGTGCCACTGCGCGAACCCGCGACGGTCTTCGCGGCGGCATGGGGCTCGGTCCGGATGGGCGAGTCCGCCGATCGCGGCGAGACGATCCGCCGGGTCGGAGCGTCGGCGGCGATCGTGGCGGGCGCGCTGTTGCTCGCGGCGGGCGGTTAGGCGGCCTCGGCCTCGGCCTCGACCGGGGGGACGCGACCAAACAGTCGACGTCGCCCGAATCGGCTGTTGACGAAGGCAACTCCGCCGATGACGAGCACCGTCCCGATCAGCAGCCGCCCATCGACCGGCTCCTGGAGGGCGAGGTAGCCAAGGACGATGCCGACGACCGGGATGACGTAGGCCACGAGCGTCGTGCGCGTCGCCCCCCAGGCCGCCAGCAGGCGGAAGTTGACGAGGTAGGCGGTTCCTGATCCGACGATCCCCAGCCACACGATCGACACGATCGCCTGGAGGTCCGGCCGGACGTCCCAGGGGTGCTCGAGCACGATCGCGAGCATACCGGCGATCACCATCGCGAACGTGACCTGGAAGACGGCCGGGATCATCGGCCGGACCCCGCGCATGCTGCGGCGCGCGTACACGGCGCCGATCGCGTAGCTCAGCGAGGCGCCCAGCAGCGCGATCTCGCCCGTGACTCCCGACGACGTGCCCCCCGTGAACCCGCGGCTGGTGAGGATCACCACGCCCACGAATCCGATCAGGACGCCGAGCACCCCGTTGACCCGGATCGGCTCGTCGTGCAGGAACAGCGGCGCGATAAGGATCGCCCAGAGCGGCACGGCCGAGGTCAGGATCGCGGCGATCGAGGAGGTGACCGACCGCTCGGCCCAGGTGATGAGCGCGAACGGGATGACGATGCTGACCAAGGCCATGACGAGCAGGTGCCCGTAGATCCGCCGCTCGCGCGGCAGTTCCTGCCCGGCGACCCGGATGACGATCCAGAGGAAGGCGGCCCCGATCGCGAGACGTAGGGCCACCAGCGTGAACGTCCCGAACGAGGGTACCGCGAGCTTGATGAAGAGGTAGCTCGAGCCCCACATGAACCCGAGGGCAAGGAAGAGCAGCCAGTCGAGCCGTGACCCGCGTTCGCTCACGAGGACATCATATCCTTGGTTGGCCTATGCGGGTAGGCCAATGGTCGATCACGGGTCGTCGGGTCGTCTATCCAAACCAGAACCCTCCCAAGGGGGCGAACGGTTTCCTCCCCGGCCGTGGATCACCGCCAGCGCGTGAGGATGGCCTCCCGGTCGAACAGCCGGACGCCGATCCGCAGGCCGACGAGCGCGACGATGAGCACCACGACGGTCATGACGGCATAGCCGGTCGCCCCGAGGAGGATCGTCCCACTGGCCTGGGCGAGGACGAGCCCGACGATCGGGACGATGATGACGCCGCCGATCTGCTGGGCGACCCGCGGGTCGTTGACCCGTGAGCTGACGATGACGCCGGACACGACCGAGGCGAGCCCGACCGCAGGCCCCAGCAGGAAGACGCCCGCCAGCCACGATGGATCGGTCACGACCCCGAACAGGTTCGGTCCGTACACGACCGAGGCGAGCGCGACGAATACGACGTAGGTGGCCCAGCCGGCGAGCACGCCCGGCACGAGCGCGGCGATCGCCTTTCCCGCGAGCAGCTCGACCGTCCGGATCGGTGCCGCCAGCACCGGCTCGAGCGAGCGCGCCTGCTTTTCGCCGATGATGCTGAACGTCGCGATCGAGAGTGGGATGTACGCGGGCATGAGCAAGAAGAACACGAGGAACTGCTGGACCGCGAACGCGCCGGCGAGCTCCCCGGCGGTGAACCCCGACCACTCGGGCTTCTGCTGGAGGATCTGCGTGGCCAGCCCCGCCGGCAGGGCGCGTTGGCCGATGGCGCCGGCAAGGACGATCGGCGCGACCGTGAGGATCAGCGGCGGGATGATGATCGTCGAGAGCAGCAGGCGATTGCGGATCGTCTCGGTCCACTCGCGGCCCAGGATCGTCCACACGATGCCCGCGCGCATCAGTGCGCGTCCTCGTCGGCCGCCGGCCGGATCCCCATCACGTCGAAGTAGATCTGCTCGAGCGAGGTGCGCTCGACCCGGACCTCGATGACGTCGCCGCCCGCGGCCACGACCGCCCGGACGACCGCCGGCGCGACGGCCTCCGGCTCCTCGACGCCGATGCGGATCGTTCCATCGACCGCGTCGACAGCGCCGACGCCAGGTACCGCACGGACCGTGCCGAGGAGTCCATCCGGGGCCGGGCCGGCCATGCGGATCGCGAGGCCGCGTGCCCCGAGTGCGCCGCGCAGCCGGGCGGGGGAGTCCACCCGCAGGAGGCCGCCGCGGACGAACGCGATCCGATCGCACAGGCGGTCGGCCTCGTCGAGATTGTGCGTGGCGAGGACGATCGTCCGTCCGCCCTTGCGAAGCTTCTCGATCGCTTCGCGCACGATGAACGCCGCCTCGGGATCGAGGGCGGCCGTCGGTTCGTCGAGGAACACGACGGACGGATCGTGCAGGAGGGCCCGGGCGATCGCCAGCTTCTGCTTCATGCCCTTGCTGAACGTCCCGGCGACGTCATCCCGCCGCTCCCACAGGCTGAACATGCGCAGGTACCGCTCGATCCGCTCGGCGCGCGTCGCGGCGTCCAGCCCGTAGAGGCGAGCAAAGAAGTCCAGGTTCGCGCTCGCCGAGAGCTTGTCGTACAGCCCGGGCGTCTCGGTCAGGATGCCGACGCGAGCCCGCACGTCGTCGGGTCGCTCTCGGATATCGAACCCATCGACCGACGCGGTGCCTTCACTCGGCTCGATGAGGGCGGTGAGCATCCGGACGGTCGTTGTCTTGCCGGCGCCATTGGGCCCGAGCAGACCGAGGACCTCGCCGCGCCGGACCTCGAGGTCGATGCCCTGTACCGCCCAGCGATCGCCGAATCGGCGCCCAAGATCGGTGGCTCGCAGGGCAAGGTCTGACACGGGGGCGGACGAGGAGGAGGGGTGGCTCATCGAAGCCGCAGTGTGCCCGAAGCGCGGGTCGGACGCCGGTTGGGTCGTCCCACCGAGGGCGTGCCAGCATTGGCCTACCTCGATATGCCAAGGGCAGTACGATGCGCGGCGTGATCGCCCTGCGCTTGCTCGTCGTCGCGCTCGGGGTCGCTCTCGGCGTGTTCTACCCGTTCCTCTCAGTCATCCTGGCGGATCGTGGCTTTGGCCCCGGCCAGATCGGTCTCATCTCGTCGCTCGGCGCGGTCGGATTCACGATCGCGGTCCCGGTGTGGGGCCACCTGGCCGACGTCCGGCTCGGGCGACCGCGGACCCTCCAGCTGTGCGCCCTCGGGGCCGGCGCGGCCGTCGGGGCGCTCGTGCTGCCCTGGCCGGCACTCGCGGTCGCCGGCCTGCTCGCCACGTTCTGGGTCTTCCAGTCGTCCTGGCAACCGCTCGCCGACGCCATCACGGTCAATGCGGTCCGCGGACGCGACTATGCCCGGACGGGGCTCCTGACCAGCCTGTCGTTCGCGGTTGCGACCGTCGCCGCGGGGTTCGTCTACGACCGGACCGGGTACTGGCCGGCCTACGCATTGTTCGCGATCTCCGCGGTGGTGATGATCGTGGCCGCCTTCGGCGTGCCGGACGTCGCGCGGGCCGATCTTGCCGGGCACTCGGGAGCCTCGGCCGTGCGCTTCGGTTCGTCCGGGGTCGCCCTGCGCTTCGCGCCGCGGCTTGCCTGGGTCCTCGTTGCCGTCGCCCTGCTCCATTTCGGGATCATCTCGGGCTTCACGTTCCTGAGCCTGCGCCTGGTGGAGCTCGGGGCTGCGCCCTCGGACGTCGCCATCGCTGCCGGATTGTCGGCGGGGACGGAGGTCCCGGCGATGCTCCTGGCCGGGCTCGCCGCACGGCGACTGGGCCTGCGCGGGATGTTCGTCGGGAGCGCGATCCTGTACGCCGTGTGCCTCACGTCGTGGACCGTCCTGGACGTGCCCGCTGCCGTGATCGCGACACGGGCGATCACCGGCGTCGCGTTCGCCGGCGTCGTCGTCGGCGTGGTCCTGACGATCGCGACCCTCCTGCCGCGCGACCTCCAGGCGACCGGCCAGTCGCTGTTCCAGACGACCTCCTTCGGGCTCGCGGCGATCGTCGCCAACATCATCGGCGGCGCCCTCTATGCGTCGCTCGGGCATGCCGCGGTGTTCGGCCTCGGGGCGGTCCTCGCGGCGACCGCCGCGGTCCTCGGCTGGGTCGTGTTCCCTCGCGGCGATCGCACGTCGATGGCTGTCGGGATGCGACAATCGGAGGCGTGATCACCCCTCCATGGCGCTCGCCCGAGCTCACCGGGCTCGGCCGGGTGCCGATGCACAGCGTCCCGCATGACGACCGTCTTCCGCTCGACGGCACGTGGCGTTTCCAGCTCCTCGCGACGCCCGAGGCCGAGCCCTCCGGCGACTGGCGCGACATCGAGGTCCCCGGCCTGTGGACCCGCCAGGACACGTGGGACCTGCCGCACTACACGAACGTCCAGATGCCCTTCCCGGGTCTCGCCCCGACGCTGCCCGAGATGAACCCGACCGGGGTCTATGAGCGGACCTTCACGGCCCCGGACGGATGGGCGGGGCGGCGGGTAGTCCTCCATGTGGGGGCGGCAGAAAGCGTCATCATCGCCAGCATCAACGGGGAACGGATCGGGATCGGAAAGGATTCGCACCTCGCCTCCGAATTCGAGATCACCGACCGCCTTGCGCCCGGGTCGAACACCCTGACCCTCCGGGTCGTCAAGTGGTCCGACGCGACCTACATCGAGGACCAGGACCAGTGGTGGCACGGCGGAATCCCGCGGTCGGTCTACCTGTATGCGACGAGCCCCGTCCACCTCGCCGACATCCGGGCGATCGGCGGCCTCGAGGCGGACCTGCGCACGGGCACCCTGGAGGCTGCCGTCCAGGTCGGCCTCGGATCCGCCGGTCCGGAGCCCGGCTGGTCGGTCGAGGTGGACCTCGGAGCGCTGCATCCCCCGCTGCGTGAGGAGGCCCCGGTGATCGACCGCTATCGGGAGTCACTCGAGGCCCCGGTGACCCCGCGCGACTTCGAGATCATGGCCACGCGCGCGATGGGCGGCTCGCTTAGCGCCGAGGAGGAGGCCGCCTGGCCCGGCATTCGATGGCGCCTCGCGCCCCCGTCCGATGGGCTGATCCGCTGGCAGCTCCGCATCCCGGGCGTCCACCCGTGGTCGGCCGAGTCGCCGACGCTGTATCCGCTGACCGTGACCCTGCGCTCGCCGGACGGCGAGGCAGTCGAGGTGGCGAACGTTCGGATCGGCTTCCGGCGGGTCGAGATCCGGGGCCTGGACCTGCTGATCAACGGCGCGCGGGTCTACCTCCGGGGCATGAACCGTCACGACTTCGACCCGATCACCGGCCGCGTCGTGTCCGCGGATTCCATGCGGGCCGACCTCGTCCTGCTCAAGCAGTTCGGGTTCAACGCGGTCCGGACGTCGCACTATCCCAACGACCCGGTCTTCCTCGATCTCGCCGACGAGCTGGGGCTCTTCGTCGTCGCCGAGGCCGACATCGAATCGCACGCCTTCTGGGACACGCTGTGCGACGACCCGCGCTATCGCTCGGCCTGGGTCGACCGCGTCGCCCGGATGGCGGAGCGCGACAAGAACCATCCCTCGGTGATCATCTGGTCATTGGGCAACGAGTCGGGGTATGGGGCCAACCACGACGCTGCCGCCGGCTGGCTGCGCCGCTACGACCCATCGCGCCCACTCCACTACGAAGGCGCAATCAAGTTCGATTGGGGCGGTGACCAGCGCGCGAGCGACATCGCCTGCCCGATGTACCCCTCGATCGGCTCGATCGTCGGGCACACCCGCTCGGGCACGCAGATCCAGCCCTTGATCATGTGCGAGTACAGCCACGCGATGGGGAACAGCAACGGGACCCTCGCGGAGTACTGGGACGCGATCGAGTCCACGCCCGGGCTGCAGGGCGGGTTCATCTGGGAGTTCCGCGACCACGGCCTGGTCCAGGAGCTGCCGGACGGACGCCGCCGCTGGGCCTATGGCGGCGACTTCGGCGATACCCCGAACGACGGCAACTTCGTCCTGGACGGGATGGTCTGGCCCGACCGCCGGCCGAAGCCCGCGATGTGGGAAGCGCGGACTCTCTTCGCGCCCGTGGCGGTGCAGCTGCTCGGGGACGATCGGGTGCGGATCGCCAATCGGCAGCACTTCTCGGACCTGACCTGGCTGGCGGCGTCATGGGAGGTCGCGGTCGATGGCGAGATCGTCGCGGCGGGCCAGCTTGACGGACCGGCCATCGGGCCGGGCGAACACGTCGAGCTGACGCTGGAGGGCTGGCCGACGACACTGCCCGACGGCGAGGCGTTCATCACGACTCGATGGACGACGGTGCGGGAGCTGGCCTGGGCCCCAGCGGGGTTCGAGATCTGTGCCCTCCAGGCGCCGCTGCAGGGTTCGCAAGCCGCACCCGACTCGCAGGCCGCCCGGCCGGAGCCGGCCAGGCCGCCGGCCGCCGCCGTCGACGAAGCCGGCAACCTCGTCCACCCCGCGCTCGCCTCGGCGCCGCTCCTCTCGCTCTGGCGGGCCCCGACCGACAACGATCGGATCGGCGGGATGGCGAAGCGCTGGTCGGGCTGGGGCCTCGATCGCCTGGATCACCGGGTCGTCTCGGTCGAGGCGGTCGGGCCGATCACCAGTGTCATCACCGACGTCGTGACCGGCAGCGGCCTGACGGTCCGTCACGAGCGCCGGGTCACCGCGCTTTCCGACGGCGCGATCCGGGTCGAGGAGACCGCGCTCATCCCGGACGAGCTGACCGACCTCCCGCGGGTGGGGACGGTGATCGAGCTCGTTCCCGGCGTGGAGGAGCTCGAGTGGTTCGGGACCGGACCGCACGAGACCTATCCCGATCGTCGCCGGAGCGGCCTCGTCGGTCGGTGGCGGACGAGCGTGACCGACGCTGCGACACCCTACGTCCGGCCCCAGGAGAACGGCGGCCGGGCCGCCGTTCGATGGCTCGCCCTGACCGCCGCCGACGGGCGCGGCGTGCGCCTCGACCTCGAGGTACCGGGCCAGGTCTCCGCGACCCACCACCGGGCGGCCGATCTCGCGGCGGCGACCCATGACATCGATCTCGTCGAGGTGCCCGAAATCGTCGTCCACCTCGATGCCGCCCACCGCGGTCTGGGCACCGCGAGCTGCGGCCCGGATACCCTCCCCGAGTACCTCCTGGGACCCGGCACCTACCGCTGGACCTGGACGCTGCGCTCAATGCCGTGACGATCGAGTGGCGGGCCGGCGACCGCCAGTTCCATCTCGCGAACGGTCGGATCAGCCTCGTCCTGCGTGTCTACGAGGACGGCTCGCTCGGCCACCTGCATCTCGGGCCGCCGCTGCCGCTCGGTCACTCGTACCGCCACCTCGGGCCGGATCCGTTCGCAGGATTCTCGAACCACGTGGGCGATCCGGTTCCCCTCGCGTATCCGACGAGCGGCAACGGCGACTTCCGCGTGCCCGCGCTCGTGGCCGCGGCCGCCGACGGCTCGACGACGCTCGCGCTCCGCTATCGCGATCACCGCATCCTCGCCGGGAAGCCGAGCCTCGACGGCCTGCCGGCGACGTACGTCGAGGAGGACGACGAGGCCGAGACCATCGAGATCACCCTGGTGGACGACCCGACCGGGCTCGAAGTCGACCTGCGCTTCACGCTGTTCCGCGACCGACCCGTCGTGGCTCGCGGCGTGCGGATCCGCAACGCTGGGCCGGCAGCGGTCGACCTCCGCTGTGCCATGAGCCTGGCGCTGGACCTCCCCGACGCCGACTGGATCATGATCGGGCTGGCCGGCGCCTGGGCGCGCGAGCGCCACGTCGTGGAGCGACGCCTCGTCCCCGGACGACAATCCGCCTCGAGCACCCGGGGCGCGTCGAGCCACCAGCACAATCCGTTCCTCGCGCTCCGCCGCGAGGCGACGGACGAGGCGCACGGCGAGGCCCTCGGCTTCAGCCTGGTCTATTCGTCCAACTTCCTCGTCGAGGCCGAGGTCGAGCCGTTCGGCACGACCCGGATCCGGCTCGGGATCGAGCCCGACTCCTTCGGCTGGCGCTTGGAACCCGGTGCCCGCTTCGACACGCCGGAGGCGTTGGTGGCGTACTCGGAAGCCGGTCTCGGCGGCCTGTCCGAGGCGTTCCACCGACTGTTCCGCGAGCGACTGGCCCGTGGCGTCTGGCGCGACCGGCCGCGTCCGGTCCTCATCAACAACTGGGAGGCGACCTACTTCGACTTCGACGCCGACAAGCTGGTCGAGATCGCCTCGACCGCGCGCGACCTCGGGATCGAGCTGCTCGTCCTCGACGACGGCTGGTTCGGGCAGCGCGACGACGACACGACGTCGCTCGGCGACTGGTTCGTCGACCGGCGCAAGCTCCCGGACGGGATCGACGGCGTGGCGCGCCGCATCACCGGGCTCGGCCTGGAATTCGGCCTCTGGATCGAGCCCGAGATGGTCAGCGCCCAGAGCCGGCTGTTCGAGACCCATCCCGACTGGGCGATCGGGACGCCAGGTCGGCTCCGGACGGAGAGCCGCCAGCAGCTCGTCCTCGACCTCGCCCGGCCCGAGGTCGTCGATCACCTCACGGAGGTCCTCTCGGAGGTGCTCGGCAGCGCTCCGATCTCGTACGTGAAGTGGGACATGAACCGCAATATCACCGAGCCCTTTTCGTCCTCGCTGCCGGCGGACCGGCAGGACGAGTTCCACCACCGCTACATCCTCGGCCTGTACGAGCTGTACCGCCGCCTGACCGAGCGGTTCCCTAAGATCCTGTTCGAGTCGTGCGCCGGCGGCGGTGGGCGGTTCGATCCGGGGATCCTGGCGTTCGCGCCGCAGGGCTGGACGAGCGACGACACGGACGCCGTGGAGCGCCTTCGGATCCAGTGGGGCACCTCGCTGGCGTACCCGCTGAGCTCGATGGGCGCCCACGTCTCGGCCGTGCCGAATCACCAGGTCGGGCGGGTCACGACACTCGCGACCCGCGCGGCGGTCGCGTTCTTCGGGGTGTTCGGCTACGAGCTGGATCCGACCCGCCTCTCGGAGGCCGAGCGGGCCGAGATCGCCGACCAGGTGGCCTTCTATCGCCGCCACCGCGAGCTGTTCCAGCGAGGCCGGTTCCTGCGTCTCGACGGGCCGTTCAGCGGCGACCGCGATCGGGTCGCGTGGATGGTGGCCGGCGACACCGGCGAGCACGCGATCGCCGCCACGTACCGGATCCTCGGTCGGCCCGATCCGGGCCCGGAGCGCCTGCGGTTGCGCGGCCTCGACTCGGTCGCGGTGTATCGGGTTAGTACCTGGCCCGCGATCGACGATCGCCTGGCCCGGGCCAACACCGGCGAACGGACCGGCGCGGAGCTCATGGGCGCCGGGCTCGTCCTCGATCTCGAGCGCTGGGAGACGGTCGCACGGGGCGACTTCTGGGCCCGCCTGTTCGTGCTCGAGGCCGTCGGGCACAACGGCTAGCGCGCGATCAGCCCTTGGTGGCGCCCAGGGCGAGGCCGCGCACGAACTGGCGCTGGAGGAGGAGGTACACCACGATCGAGGGGATCGCGGCAAGGAGCGCCCCGGCGGCGAGGATGTTCGTGTCCGTGAAGAACTGGCCCTGCAGGTTGTTCAGCGCCGACGTGATGGGCCGCCGGTCGCCGCTCTTCATCAGCAGCAGCGCCCAGAAGAAGTCGTTGTAGATGAAGGTGAACTCGAGCGTCGCCAGCGCGCCCAACGCCGGCCGGCAGAGCGGCAGGATGACGTTCCAGTAGATCCTCCAGACCGGGGCGCCGTCCACGAGCGCGGCTTCAGTCAGCTCCTTGGAGAGCGTCTTCATGTAGTTGCTGAGGACGAAGACGCAGAAGCCGGTCTGGAACGCGATGTGGATGAGGATGATCCCGAAATACTGGTCGTAGAGATGGCCGTTGTCGCTCAGCGGTGGCGGGATCGGGAGGAACAGGTACAGCCGGTAGAGCGGCACGATGATGACCTGCGGCGGGAGCAGGTTGCCTGCGGTGAAGATCATCAGGCAGAGCAGGTTGAAGCGCCAGGTGAAGCGCGAGACCGCGAACGCGACCATCGAGGCGACGAGGAGCGTGATGATCACCGCCGGCACGGCGACGATCATCGAGTTGATGAAGTACGTCAGGAACCCCCCGCGCTGCCACGCCTCGATGAAGTTGTTGAAGCTCAACGACTGGGGGATCGAGATGTAGCCGTTCGCCAGCGTCTCGCTGTAGGGCCGGAGCGACGTGACCGCGGCCCACGCCAGTGGGAACAGCCAGGTGATGCTCATGAAGGTGAGGAACCCGTAGAGCGCGAGCCGGCCCGGCGTAATCGGGCGACGGCGGGCTCGCACCCGCGTGGCCGCGACCTCGGTCGTGCCGAGTGTCCCGGCGGTCATCGTCGCTCCTCGCGCATGGTCCGGCTCAGGAACAGGATGATCGGCCCGAGGGAGATGAGGAGCAGCACGACTGCGATCGCGGACCCGAAGCCGACGCGGTTCGACTCACTGATGCTGTTGTTCGTGATCAGCGTCGAGAGCAACTCGAGGCCGTTCTTGCCGCCGTTGATGATGAACACGATGTCGAAGGCACGCAGGGCCTCGATCGTCGTCACGACCACGATGACGATGTTGATCGGCGCCATGACCGGGAAGACGACCCGCAGGAACGTCTGACGCTCGTTCGCCCCGTCGACCTTGGCGGCCTCGCGCAGAGTCGGATCGACGCTCTTCAGGCCGGCCAGGTAGAGGACCATGATGTAGCCCACGTGGCGCCAGCTCGCGGCGATCATGGCCGCCCACAGGTTCAGGCTCGGGTTGCCCAGCCAGTCGATGAGGTTGTCGTCGCGCGTCCGGTTCAGCGCGTTGTTGATGAAGCCGTTCTCCGGCGCGTACTGGAGCGTCCAGATGATGCCGATCACCGCGAGCGACAGGACGACGGGCAGGTAGAAGACCGTCTGGTAGAAGCGTGACCCTCGAAGCTCGCGGTCGAGCAGGACCGCCAGGAAGATACCGAGCGGGGTCGCGATGAACATGAGGAACGCCAGCCACAGGATGTTGTGCTGGAGCGCCGGCCAGAAGAACGGGTAGGCCGTGAGCAGTGATTCGTAGTTCTTCGGCCCGATGATGTTCGCGCTCGTGATGCCGCCGATACCGTTCCAGTTCGTGAACGAGAGCAGCACCGACGCGACCGTCGGCCCCCAGATCAGGGCCAGGTCGAAGAACAGCGGGATGCCGACCATCAGGCCGAGGGCGAGCTTGTCCCGCCTCGTCAGCAGGCTATAGCGCCGTCGGACGGCCGATACGGCCGCCCCCGCCCCACCGGACGCCGGGTCCGGTCGGGCGGGGGCAAGGCCGTCAGATCCTCGATCCGCCATGGCTCGTCGAGTCTACGGGCCGGGCGAGCTAGCTGGCTAGAGCGTGTCCCAGAAGTCCTGGATCTTCTTCTGGAGTCCCGGCAGGTCCTGGTCCGGCTTCTGGAGGAAGTCAAGCAGGAAGGCCTGCATGCCGTTCGGCCCGGCGAAGTTCGGGTTCGTGTCCCGATCGAGGAACTGGGTGATTCGCTGCGCCTCACCGATGACCTGCGCGGCCTTCTTCTGGAGGGGGCTGTAGGCGCTCGTATCGGCATCCTTGGACGCCGCGATATTGCTTTTGTCGGCGGTGACCCAGGCGACCTGCGTCTCGGGCTGGGCCATGTACTCCAGAAAGGCCTTTGCCGCGTCGATGTTCTTGGGGGCCTTGCTGAGCATGAACCCGTCGATGGGGGCGTCGAGTGCCTTCTCGGCGTCGTACTGGGTCCCGAACGAGGGATACGGGAAGAAGTCGAGGTCGTCGAGGTCGGCCTGGCCGGCTTCCTGGAACTGCTGCGACGTGAACATCCCGTGGAAGTACATCGCCGCTTTCTTCTGGACGAGCGTTTGCGAGGCGTCCTGCCAGATCCGTCCGGCCGCACCCTGCTGGTGGAACGGGAGGATGCCCTTCCAGGTATCGAACACGGTCGTGATCTTGGAGTCGGTCCACTTCTCCTTGCCGGCCATCAGGTTGACGTGGAAGTCGTACCCGTTCAGCCGAAGATTGAGGATGTCGAACGTGCCCATCGCCGGCCAGCCGTCCTTGTCCGCGAAGGCGAACGGCACGAGGCCGTCCTTCTGGATCTTTGCGGCGAGGGTCTTCAGTTGGTCGAAGGTGGTCGGGATCTCGTAGCCCTTGTCCGCGAAGACGCTCTTCCGGTAGAAGACCGCCCACGGATACAGGTAGATCGGGATGAAGTACTGCTTGCCGTCGTCGCCGGTCGATCCCACCTTGAACGCGTCGCCGTACTTGGCGCCGACCTTAGCCCAGACGTCGCTGATGTCGGTCGCGAGCTGCTGCGCGGCGAAGAACCGCATCCGGAAGCCGGAGAACCAGGTCCACACGTCGTCCGGCGTGCCCTGCAGGTACGAGCTGATTTGATTCTGGAACGTGCCGTGGTCGACTTCGTTGAGCTTGACCGTGATTCCGGTCTCCTGGGTGAACTTGTCGACGGCGTCGTGGAGTGCCTGCTTCGGCACCTTGTCCGAATAGTTGGAGCCCAGGGTCGTCTCGCCAGTCGCGGCGGCGCTTGCCGGGGCGGATCCGCCGGCGGCGCTTGGCGCGGCGCTCGCCGCCCCACCGCTGCTGGCCGCCGGGCTGGCTCCGCCCGGGCCGCAGGCCGCGATGATCGTCGGCACCGCGGCGAGGCCGGCCGCTCCGGCCATCCCCTTCAGCACGGTCCGCCTCGTCAGCGATCGCGCTCGATCGAGTTCTGCCATCGTGTCCTCCTCAGGCGATGGTGGTCGGACAAAATCCGACAGGATCAACCGGATTGTCACTAGTCCGAGGGCCGGTGTCAATGTCGAAGTGCCGCATTGGGCGGAAATGGATGTTCGATGCCGTTGACTTTCGTAGGTTCGCGCGGCAATCTCTGTCAGAGCACCGGTCGAGGCCGCCGGGTCGTCGTCGACCACACCGACCCAGGCCGGGCCCAACAGGGAGGGGTGATGCTGGCACGACAGCGGCAGGCGATCATCCTGGAACGAGTCCGCGAGGACGGGGCCGTGCGGGTCGCGGATCTTGTGCGCGACCTCGGTGTGTCGGACATGACCGTCCGGCGCGACCTCGAGATGCTCGACGAGCGGGGGCTCCTCGAGAAGGTCCACGGCGGCGCCACGTCGCTCGCGGGAAGCGCCCTGTTCGAGCCGGGGTTCGCGGCGAAATCGTCGCTCCAGCAAGCCGAGAAGGACGCCATCGCCGACGCGGCGGCCGCGCTCGTCGAGCCTGGGACGGCGATCGGCGTGTCGGCCGGGACCACGACCTACACGCTGGCGCAGCGGCTCGTCGACATCCCCGGACTCACGGTCGTCACGAATTCGATCCGGGTCGCCGACGTGCTCCACCAAGCCGGCAGGACCGACCAGACGGTCATCCTGACGGGCGGCGTCCGGACCCCGTCGGAGGCCCTCGTGGGGACATTCGCCGATGCGGCCCTGCGGAGCGTCCACGTGGACCTCGTGTTCGTCGGCGTGCACGGCATGGACCCGCAGTCCGGGTTCACCTGCCCGAACCTGCTCGAGGCCGAAACGGACCGCGCGCTGATCGCTTCCGGTCGGCGCCTGGTCGTCGTGGCCGACCACACGAAGTGGGGGGTGATCGGCATCAGCTCGATCGCGCGGCTCGATCAGGCCGATGTCCTCATCACCGACGCCGGCCTGGAGTCCGAGGCCCGGGCGATGCTGGCGGCCCAGGTTCGCGAGCTCGTCGTCGTCGATCCTGATGGAGTGGTCCAGCCACGTGGCGAGTGACCGCGACGGCACGGGGCGTGAGCCTCGCTCGATCCTCGGCGGCGATCCGCATCGCCGCTACAACCCGCTGCTCGACGAGTGGGTCCTCGTGTCGGCTGGACGCACGCGGCGCCCGTGGCTCGGCGCGGAGGAACCCGAGGGCGGCGTGGACCGATCGCCGTACGAGCCCGCCTGCTACCTCTGCCCGCGCAACACCCGCGCGAATGGCGCGGTGAACCCCGACTACGAGACGACGTACGTCTTTGTCAACGATTTCAGCGCGCTGCGGCCGGACACGAGCCTGGAGACGTTCGAGGTCGGACTGCTCCGCGCCGAGGGCGAGCGTGGGGAGTGCCGGGTCGTCTGCTTCTCCCCACGGCACGATCTCACCCTTGCCGGGATGACGGCGAGCGGGGTGCGCGGCGTCATCGACCTGTGGGCCGACCAGACCACCGAACTCGGCGAGCACTATCGCTGGGTACAGGTCTTCGAGAATCGGGGTACCGCGATGGGCGCCTCCAATCCCCACCCGCACGGGCAGATCTGGGCGGGTACGGCGCTGCCCGTGGAGCCGGCGCGCGAGGCCGCGACCCAGGGCCGTCACCACGCCAGGACGGGGCAGCGTCTCCTGCTCGACTATGTTGAGCAGGAATCGGGCGGGCCGCGGGTCGTGACCGAATCCGGGGAGTGGCTCGCCATCGTCCCGTTCTGGGCCGCCTGGCCGTTCGAGACCCTCGTCGTGCCGAAGCGGCCGGCGGCCCGCCTCGCCGACCTCGACGATGGCCAGCGCGACGACCTCGCCGACGTGTTGCGCCGCCTCCTCGGTGCCTACGATGGCCTCTTCCGCAAGCCGTTCCCGTACTCGATGGGTTGGCACCAGGCGCCGTTCGGTACCGGCATCGGCGGCGGCGCCGGCGACGGGGCGGACGGCTCCGACGGAACCGACGGATCCGATGGCACCGACGCGGCCTGGCAGCTGCACGCCCACTTGTATCCACCGCTCCAGCGAGCGAGCGTCCGCAAGTTCATGGTCGGCTACGAGCTGCTCGCCGAGACCCAGCGCGATCTCTCGGCGGAGGATGCCGCCGAGCGGCTGCGAGCGGTGGTGCCGATTCCCGCCGGATGACGCGCGCCGCTAGCATGGCCCCACCACGGACGGAGGGGTCATGCGGCTCTGGGGCGGGCGGTTCAGCGAGGGAAGCGACGAGGGTGTCGCCGAGTTCACGCGCTCCGTCGAGGTCGACCAGGCCCTGGCGGCCGACGACCTGGCCGGATCGATCGCCCACGTCCGCGGGCTGGGGCGTGCCGGCCTCCTGACCGACGACGAGGTCGGCGAGCTCGTGGCCGGGCTCGAGGGCCTGGCCGAGGATGTGGGCGCCGGCCGGCTCGAGTGGAACCCGGGCCTCGAGGACGTCCACCTGAACCTCGAGGCGGCCCTCGCTGACCGGATCGGACCGCTTGCCGGCAAGCTCCACACCGGCCGCTCCCGCAACGACCAGGTCGCCACGGACCTGCGCCTGTGGCTACGCCGTGCGATCGACCGGCTCGACGCCGGCCTTCTCGGGTTCGAGCGAGCGCTGGTCGGCCTGGCGGAGCGCGAGGGCACGGCCATCCTGCCCGGGACGACGCACATCCAGCCGGCCCAGCCGGTCCTGTTCGCCCATCACCTGCTCGCGTACGTCGAGATGACCGAGCGCGATCGTGGCCGGCTCGCCGACGCACGGCGCCGGACGAACGTCTCGCCGCTCGGGGCCGGGGCCCTGGCCGGGGCGGGCTACGCACTCGATCGCGAGGCCACGGCCCGGGATCTCGGCTTTGACGGGGTCAGCGCGAACTCACTCGATGCCGTCGGCGACCGCGACTTCGTGGTCGAGTCGCTGGCGGCCGCAGCACTCGGCATGGTCCACCTGTCGCGCCTGGCCGAGGAGATCACGTGGTGGTCGAACCCGCGCTTCGGCTTCGTCCGGGTCGCCGAGGCGTTCTCGACCGGCAGCTCGATGATGCCAAACAAGCGCAATCCCGACCCGGCCGAGCTGGTGCGCGGGAAGTCGGCCCGGGTGATCGCGGCGCTGAATGCGGTGCTCGGGCTGCTCAAGGGCCTCCCGCTCGGCTACCAGCGCGATCTCCAGGAGGACAAGCCACCGCTCTTCGGCGCCGTCGCGACCTGGGAGGCATCCCTGGCCGTGATGGCCGGGCTGATCGACACGCTCGCGGTCGACCGCGAACGGATGCGCGAGGCCGCCGATGAGGGCTACACGACGGCCACCGCAGTGGCCGATGCCCTGGTCCGCCGCGGCATCCCGTTCCGCGTCGCCCACCAGGTCGTCGGCTCGATCGTGGCCCAGGCCGAGGAGGCCGGCGTCGCGCTCGAGGCAGTGCCGAACGGGATGATCGGGATGGCCCTTGGCGCCGCCGGTGACGCCGGCTCGGCCGCACTGGCCGAGGACGAGACGATCGGCGACGTGCTGCGCGGTGCGGCCTCCATCGACGGGGCCTTGACCAGCTGCGACGTCATCGGCGGCACGGCGCCGACCCGCGTGGCCGCTGCGCTGCGGGCGGCGCGGGCCAGGCTGGACGCGGAGATCTGAGGGGATGGCCCTGGATCTCGCGACGATCCGAACAGCGCCCAAGGCGCTGCTCCACGACCACCTCGACGGCGGACTGCGCCCCTCGACGATCGTCGACCTCGCCGCCGAGTTCGGCTACGAAGGGTTGCCGACGAGTGACCCCGATGAGCTCGCCGCATGGATCCGGCGGGGCGCCGACCGCAAGAGCCTCGAGCTCTACCTCGAAACGTTCGCCCACACGGTCGGCGTCATGCAGGAGCGCGACGCAATCATCCGCGTGGCGGCCGAGTGCGCCGAGGACCTCGCCGCGGACGGGGCCGTCTACGCCGAGGTCCGCTATGCCCCGGAGCTGTCCACCGAACGTGGGCTGACGCTCGATGAGGTCGTTGCGGCGAACCTCGAAGGGTTCCGGATCGGCTCGCTTCATGCCGCCGCGGCGGGTCGGCCCATCGTCATGAAGATGCTCGTTACCGCGATGCGCCAGGCCGCCCGTTCGGTCGAGGTCGCCGAATGCGCCATCCGCTGGCGCGACGCCGGGGTGGTCGGCTTCGACGTCGCCGGGCCGGAAAAGGGCTACCCGCCCACGCGCTACCTCGATGCGTTCGAGTACATCCGCCGCGAGAACTTCCATATCACGATCCATGCCGGCGAATCGTTCGGCCTGCCGTCGATCTGGGAGGCGCTCCAGTTCGCGGGGGCGGAACGGTTGGGGCACGGGGTCCGGATCGTCGACGACATCACGGTTCGCGACGACGGTTCGGTGGAGCTGGGCCGGCTCGCGGCGTTCGTGCGCGATCGGCGCGTCCCGCTCGAGATGTGTCCCACCTCGAACGTCCATACCGGCGCGTCTCCCTCGGTCGCCGAGCACCCCATCGATCTGCTTCGCCGGCTGCGCTACCGCGTGACGGTCAACACCGACAACCGGTTGATGAGCGGCGTGTCGCTGTCGAGCGAGTTCGCGACGCTCGATGCCGCGTTCGGCATCGGCCTCGGCGAGATGGAGTGGCTGACGATCAACGCGATGAAGAGCGCGTTCGCGCCATTCGACGAGCGCTTGCGGGTCATCAACGAGGCCGTCAAGCCGGGGTACGCGCGCCTCCGCGCGGCCGAGGCACGGGTCGTCACCGGCTGACTCCCCGGGGCGCCCGGTCAGACCGCGGGTAACACCACCACGAAGCGCGAGCCGCCGTAGCCGTTGGCCTCGAGGAAGACCCGGCCGCCCATCGCGCTCATCAGCCGCCGTGCCGCGAAGAGGCCGATGCCCGACCCGCGACTCCGGCCGCGACCCTCGATCCGGACGAACGGCTCGAACACGCTCTCCCAGTCCTCGACCGGGACCCCGGGCCCGTCGTCGGTCACGTAGACCTGGATCTCGTCCTCCAGATGCCAGACCCCGATGCTGACGCCGTCCGCGGAGGCCGCGTACTTCGACTCGTTTTCGAGCAGCTGCTCGAGCACCTGGCGAAAGCGCGTCTCGTCGCCGATCGCGGTCTCCGGGCCGTCCGGGCGCGACCAGCGGATGGGATGCGGCCGAAGCAGGAGCCGGAGCATCTCGACGGTCTCGTCGACCGCCGTCACAGCATCGAATGGCGTCCGGGACAGGCCGGTCAGGCCATCGCCGCGGGCCGACGCGAGGATCGAGTCGACGAGCCGGTCGAGCCGCCCGAGCTGGTCGAGCGCCGCCGACCGCCAGGCGTCCGCGCCGGCCCCCTCCGGGAGACCCTCGCCGCTGGCGACCTCGGCCAGCAGGTCGACGTAGACGCGGACGATCGACAGCGGGGTTCGAAGCTCGTGGGTCACCACCGACAGCAGCTCCGAGCGCGCGGCGTCGAGCGCGGTCAACTGCGCCAATCGAGCCTCGACCTCGGCTGTGAGGCGACCCTTCTCGACGATGCCCGCCAGCAGGGCCGCGATCGTCTGGAGGAAGTCGATCTCGTCGGGCTCGAACACGCGGTGATCGCGGGTCTGGACGTTGAGCACGCCGACGACCTCGCCGTGCCACACGAGCGGGACCGACAGCATGCCGGCCAGGCCTTCGATGTCGAAGCCGCGGACCCAGGCGAAGCGCTCGTCGACGGTGACGTCCTCCACGGCGATCGGGGTGCGCGTGGCGGCCACCCGGCCGGTGATGCCCTCGCCGAAGCCGAGGCTGACCTTGCCGACCTGAGAGCGATCGAGCCCGTTCGTCGCCGCGAGCGTGAGCCTGGTGCGCTCCCGCTCGGCGAGATAGAAGGAGCAGACCGCGACATCCATCGCGACCGTGGTCCGGTCGACGATCGTGCGCATGAGCTCGTCCCAGTCGCGCGCCTGGGTAGCGAGCTGGGCGATCTCGTGGAGGAAGGCGAGCTCGCGGAGTCGCCCTCCGGTCGAGGTCCGGTCCGTCGTCACCGTCCGATCATCGCGCATCACCGCCCGGATCGGGCCGAATGCTCGAGGTCCGAACGGGGTCCTCTCACCGGACGAACCCTGCCGTGCTCGCCGACAGGCGCTCCGCGCCCAGCGGGCTTCGCTCGGCAGGAACCGTCCGGTGCCACCCCACTACGGTCGCTGGCGCGGGTTCCGGCGGACCTCCCTGAACTGGCAGTTACGGGTTTCACGATGAACGTGCAGGACTCGTTGCCCAGATCGCATCGTGGGTCGGGGTCCACGCTCGTTCGTTCGGGATCCGTGACTGGGAGTCACGTCGGGCCACGCCTCGGACCGCGGCCGCCGCTCAGACCGCGGCTGGCTCCCGGTCGGTCACGGTGGTTGGCAGCGTCTCGAGGACCGGGTCGGTCCAGGTCCAGGCGGCGCCGTGGCGGGCGCCGACCGCGCCGTGTCGCGCCGCTTCCACGCGGAGCGGCAACCCGAAGATCTCGATGAACCCGACGGCCGAGGCGTGGTCGAACGCATCGCCCTCGTCGTACGTGGCGAGGCTCTTGTCGTACAGGGAGAGCGGCGACCGTCGACCCGCCACGATCGCCTGGCCGTGGTCGAGTCGCACCCGGACCTCGCCCGAGACGACGCGCTGCGACGACGCGGCGTAGGCCCTCAGATCGCGCGAGAGGGCGCTGAACCACAGGCCGTCGTAGATGAGGCGGGCGAGCTCGTCGGCCACGAACCGGTCGAACCGCAGCGTGTCGCGCGACAACGTCAGGCCCTCGAGGGCGTGATGCGCGGCGTGCAGGATCGTGGCGGCCGGCGCCTCGTAGATCTCGCGGCTCTTGATCCCGACCAGGCGGTCCTCCACGTGGTCGATCCGACCGACGCCGTGCGCCCCACCCACGGTGTGGACGCGCTCGACCAGTTCAACCGGGTCAAGCCGCTCGCCGTCGAGCGCGACCGGGATGCCGCCCTCGAACTCGATCGTCAGCTCGACGGGCTCGGGTGTATCCGCGGGCGCGACGGTCCATTCGAAGGCGTCCGGCGGCGGCGTCACCCACGGATCCTCGAGCACGCCGGTCTCGCACGAGCGGCCCCAGAGGTTGACGTCGATCGAGTACGGCGAGGCCTTGGTGATCGGGATCTCGATGCCGCGCTCGGCCGCGTAGTCGATCTCCTGGTCGCGCGTCAGGCCCATCCCCACGCGCATCGGGGCGATGACCTCGAGACCCGGATCGAGCGCGTGCGTGGCGACATCGAACCGGACCTGATCGTTGCCCTTGCCGGTGCAGCCGTGCGCGACGGCGTCCGCCCCCTCTCGTTTGGCGACTTCGACGAGGAGCTGCGCGATGAGCGGCCGGGCCAGGGCCGTGGCCAGTGGATAGGCACCCTGGTAGATCGCGCCGCCCTGGAGGTGCGGCCACACGAAGTCGGTCACGAACCGTTCGCGGGCGTCCACGACGTAGGCGCGCGAGGCCCCGGCCGACATCGCCCGCTGCTCGACGCCCGGACGCAGCGACCCGCCGCCGAGATCGACCGTCAGGGTCACGACCTCGACCCCGAACTGCTCGCGGAGCCAGGCGACGGCGACCGACGTATCGAGTCCACCGGAGTAGGCGAGGACGACCTTGTTCATGCGCGGATCTGGACCTCCGGTCAGTGGGGGGATCGAACGGATGCGGCCGGGACGAGCACGCTGTCCTGGAGCACCCGGAAGCGCTCGAGCCAGCGCTCGAGCCGCGGTTCGTCCGCGAACAGGACGAGTAGCGTATTGTCGCCGGCCAGCGTGCCCTCCTGCTCATGCAGGCTCGACTCGTCGATGGCCTGGGCGACGACGCTGGCGGTCCCCGGCGTCCCGGTCAGGACGAGGATCAGGCCACTGCGCCCGACGCTCACGGGCACGTCCCCGAGGATCCGCCGCAGACGCTCGTCCGAGGCCGCGGGGGCCGGCGCCGGCGCCGCGACGTCCTCGGGTGTCACGTAGGCGTGCCCGTCGGAGCGCGGGACCTTGAGCAGGCCGAGCTCGCTGACATCGCGGCTGACCGTCGCCTGGGTGACGGCGAAGCCCTGCTCGATGAGCGCGTCGACGAGCTCTCGCTGGCTGCCGACCGGTCGGGCGGCCACGAGCTGGCGGATCGTTCGCTGGCGGAGGCGCTTGAGCTCCTGCGACGCGGTCATGCCGCGCCGACCCGAGCCTCTCGCCCGGCCGTGAGCCGCGTCCCGAAGGACGGGTCGGTCAGCGCCCGCTCGAGCGCATCCTCAGCCGCGGCGTCGGCGATGATCGCCTCAGCGCGGTCCCAGCCGATCGCCGAGAGCGCGGCGCGGACCTTGGGCACCATGCCGCCGGCGATGACGCCGGCCTCGATCAGGTGCTCGGCCTCGGCGGCCGTGAGGGTATCGAGTTTCTGCCCGTCGGCGTCGCGAACCCCGTCGACGTCGGTGAGGAGGACGAGCTGGCGCGCCCCGAGCCCGGAGGCGATGCCGGCCGCGACGTCGTCGGCGTTCACGTTGCAGACGATCCCGTCGGCATCGCGGGCGAGCGGCGCCACGACCGGGACCTGGCCGCCGACGAGGATCGCGTCAAGGAGGTCGCGACGCAGACCGCTCACGCTCGCCACGAGCCCGAGCTCCGGGATCCGCTCGGCGACCAGCAAGCCGCCATCGACGCCGGAGAGACCGACGGCATCGACGCCGAGATCGCGCAACCCCGCCACGAGCTCGCTGTTCACGACACCGCGCAGGACCGCGGCGGCGACCTCCAGCGCCTGGGCGTCGGTGACCCGGAGGCCGCCCTCGAACTTGCTTGGCACCCCGAGCCGCTCGAGCCACTCGGTGATCCGCTTGCCGCCCCCATGGACGAGCACGACCGGGCGCCGTCGCGCGACCGCCGCGACCTCGCCGAGCACCTGCGATTGCTCGGCGATCGACGTCCCACCCAGCTTTACGACCAGAATCTCAGACATTGGGCACGCGCCCGGCGGGCCATGCTTGCGTTGTCGGCTCCGTGCGCTCACTCACGCACCTTGGGGTGCGCTCGCTCCCGTACTCGGCTCCGCCGTCGCCTGACCTCGCCGGGCAGGCGCCGACGTAACAGGCGCTCACGTCGTGTACTCACTGTTTTCGAGGACATACGCCTCGGTCAGGTCGCAGCCGAAGGCTTCGCCGGTTCCGTCGCCGATGCGGAGATCCAGGTCGATGCGGAGCTCCGGGGAGTCCATCGCCGCTCGGGCAGCCTTCCGATCGAAGGGCAGCGGGCCACCGAGGGTGCCGTCGAACACGGGCACGCCGGCGATCGCGATCTGCAATCGATCGGGGTCGAGCGTCACCGGCGCTCCGGAACGCGTCGCGGCATCGCCCGGGGCGAGACCGGCGGCCTCCAGCACGGTGGCGGGCGCGAGGCGGGCATTGCCGGCAGCCCCCGCGATCCGGCCCCAGTTCGGGTCCTTGCCGTGGGCGGCGGACTTCACCAGGCTCGACGAGACGATCGAGCGGGCAACGGCTCGCGCTTCGGCGTCGTCGCGAGCGCCCCGGACGGCGGCGGTGATGAGGATCGTGGCGCCCTCGCCGTCCGCTGCCTGCTGACGGGCGAGGTCCCGGGCGACGGCCTCGATCGCCCGTCCCAGCGCCGCGGCCGACGCGGTGCCGGGCTCGACTACGACAGTGTCGGAGGCACCCGAGGCCAGGACGAAGACCGTGTCGTTCGTGCTCGTGTCTCCGTCGACCGACAGCTGGTCCCAGGTCCGGGCCGCGGCCGGACGGAGGAGCTCCCAGAGCGGGCCCGGCTCGATCGATGCGTCCGTGAGGACGACCGCGAGCATCGTCGCCATGTTCGGATGGATCATCCCGACGCCCTTCGCGATACCGGTCACGGTCACGGCCACCGACCGGCCGTCCGGCCCGGGCAGCTCGACGGTCGTCGTGGCCGTCTTGGTCACCGAATCGGTCGTGCGCAGCGCCTCCGCGGCCGCTTCCAGAGCCTGGTCCGAGGCCTCGAGGGCCGGGACGAGCGCGGCGATCCCGGCCGCGACCCGTTCGAGCGGCAACCGCGTCCCGATGATCCCGGTCGAGAGGTGGAGGACGTGCGCCTCGGGGATGCCGACGGCCGCGGCGAGCAACCGCCCGACCTCGGCCTGATCCTCGTCGCCCGGCGCCCCGGTCGCCGCGTTCGCGGTGCCGCTCGTCGAGATGATTGCCTGGGCCCAGCCGAATCCGCCGCGCGGGTCACCGGACGTCGCCGCGAGGTTGGCCCGCGACCGGCGAACGGGCGCGGCCGCGAATGCGTTCGAGGTGAAGACGGCGGCCACGGCGGCCGGACCCTCGGTCGCGACAGCGATCGCCAGGTCTGGCCGGCCCGAGGCCTTGATCCCGGCGGTCAGACCGCCGGCGCGGAATCCGGCCGGCAAGCTGGCTCGGCGCTCGACGGTCGAGGCGACCGGGAGGGTCGAATCGGTGGAGATCGTCGTCATCGGCGATGGCCCCGGATCAGGGTGCGAGGGGGAGCTGCTCGAGACCGGCGGTCTCGAGCAGGCCATGAACGAGGTTGAACGCCTGGACGGCCTGGCCGGCCGCGCCCTTGACGAGGTTGTCCTCGACGGCGATGGCGATGATCCGACCCGTCCGGTCGTCCACACGAACGTGGACCCGCACGTGGTTGCTGCCGGAGACGTGCTTGGTCGCCGGTGGCGCGGCCACGACCGTGACGAAGGGCTCGTCGGAGTACGCGGTCGCGTACAGCGCGTCGACCTCGGCCTGGGTGATCGGCCGCGTCGGCCGGACGTGGCACGTCGAGAGGATGCCCCGGGTCATCGGGACGAGGTGCGGCAGGAAGTCGACGGCGATGATGCCCGGGTTGGCGCCGGGATCCAGTCCTTCGCGCGCGGCCGCGACGGCGAGCTCCTGCTCGATCTCCGCGACGTGACGGTGGCCGCCGAGCCCGTACGCCTTCACGCTCTCGTTCACCTCGCCGAACATCAGCTCGGCCTTGGCCTCGCGGCCGGCGCCGGACACGCCACTCTTGGCATCAACGACGAGATCGCCGATGAGACCGGCCCCGGCGAGCGGCGCGAGGGCGAGGAGCGACGCGGTCGGGTAGCAGCCGGGCGAACCGACGATCGCGGTCGGAGCATCGACGAGGGCCGCCAGCTCGGCGCGATGCAGCTCCGGGAGGCCGTAGACGGCGCCATCGAGGAGGTCGGGCCGCGGGTGTTCGAAGCCGTACCAGCGCGGGTAGTCGGCGGCGTCGCGCAGCCGGAAGTCGGGGCCGAGATCGATGACCGCCATGCCGCGCTCGACGAACCCGGAAACGAGGCCCGCCGCGGTCCCGCGGGGGAGCGCGAGGAAGACAGCGTCCGCGTCCGGCAGCTCGGTACCGACGACGAGGCCGATGCCGGCGAGGTGGGCGTGGGTCGCCTCGATCGGCTCGTCGTGGCGATCGCGACCCGCCAGCCCGACGATCACGACGTTCGGGTGGCGGCTCAGGAGCCGGATCAGCTCGGCGCCGACGTAGCCGGTCGCGCCGACGATGCCAACGCGGACCTGGCGTGCGCCGCCGTCGGGCGGGACGCCGCGAAGCGAGCGGGGGAGGAGCCCCGACGAGCGGTCCGTCGCGATCGCCGCGGGCGACTCGAGTCCCGCGCTCACGGGCGCATCCAGCCCCTCACGGGAGGCTGACTCGGGTGGCTCGCCGGGATCGGATGGACCGCCGCCATGGGTGTATCACTATACAGGGACCTTGCATAGTGATGCAAGGGCAATAGCGGCCTGGTCCAAGGTGACGCCGGCCGTGGATCCCTCTTGACGCTGAAAGCCAGGGTCAGCGGTAGTCGATCGAGACGGCGGCGAGTGCCCCGGGCCGCGGCCGACCGCGCGTCCAGATCCGGGTCACGAGATCCGGAACCCACCAGCGCAGGACGTAGAGCCGGCAGCCCAGGCAGTAGCCGGTCACCGCGAGGAGAGTCTGCAACGCCGCGACGGCCAGGGCGAGGATCCAGCCGAGTGTCGCGGCGCCGAGCCCGAAGGCGACGAGTGACAGGACGAGGGCCGTGCTGCCGAGGACCTGGGCGAAACGTGGCGGGTACTCGTGCTCGGGCTCGGCCGGACCGAGACGGGCGAGGCGGACGATCCGGCGCCAGATCGCGCCATAGATCGAGTGGCGCAGGCCGAACGCGCCACTCACGCCGATCGACAGCAGGACGAGCGCAACGAGCCAAGGGGCATTCGCCACGACGGCGGCCACGAGCAGGGCCGCAGACGCGCCGGCCCCGAAGCGGTGACCGCGCGGATCGATCTTGCCGGCGGGTGGCAGGCTCGCCGTGGCACCGGACGGGATGGCCGAGGGCATCGTTCGACGCTGGGAGCAGGGGCAAGGGAACATCGGAGGGGCGCCCGACAGCATACCAGACAAACCCTAGCGGACTAGTCGAACTTGTCGCTACGGGTCACACCCGAACCCTGGTTCGATGTTTGCGATGGCTGAGCGTGGATCAACGCTCAGACCGCATCATGGGTCGCGGATCACGCATGTTCGTTCGCCGATCGAAACTCGAGGTTTCGGGCGCCCTCAGGCCGGTATGACCTCGGGACGCTGATACGGCCCGGTCGCGATCACCTCGCCCTCGGCTTCGTAGGGCTTCGTCCCGGATGAATGGATCCGGTATCGATGGTGGACGACCGTCTCGCCCGCCGAGAGCATCGCGTTGACCGGGCAGTACTTCGTCGCCGACAGCTCGATCGAGCGCCGGATCGCGGCCTGCGACAGGTCGGTGCCGGTCACCTCGTGGACCAGATCGATCTCGGTGAGGACCTGGGGGTACTCGTCGCGCTGGCTGCCTGTCGCATGGACCCGGTAGGACTCGATCGACTGGCGCTTCTTTCCGGCGATCGAGATGATGTCCATCGCCGTGCACGACGCGAGTGCGGCAAGCACGGTCTCGACCGGGCTGCCGCCCTCGTTCGACTGGCGATCGTCGAATTCGAGATCGTGGCCCGAGCTCGGAGCAGCGCGGAAGTGCATGCCGCCGAGGTGGTCGAGCGTCACGGCCTTGTGGGTCGGCAAGCCCTCAGTCCACCAGCGCGGGGGCGACGTCATCGGTCGCGTGCTCGGTCAGGAACTGCTCGCGGTACAGCCGAGCGTACAGGCCGCCGCGGGCGAGGAGCTCCGCGTGCGTGCCACGCTCGACGATCCGGCCGCGGTCGTAGACGAGGATTCGATCGGCTCGCAGGATCGTCGAGAGCCGGTGCGCGATCGCGATCGTCGTGCGGCCCTCCATCAGGCGCTCGAAGGCGGCCTGGATGAGCCGCTCCGACACGGTGTCGAGGGCCGACGTCGCCTCATCGAGGATGAGGATCCGCGGGTCCTTGAGCAGCACCCGGGCGATGGCGATCCGCTGCTTCTCCCCACCCGACAGCTTGTACCCGCGCTCCCCGACGATCGTGTCGTAGCCCTCGGGCAGCTCCATGACCCGCTCGTGGATCGCGGCGGCGCGCGCGGCCGTCTCGAGCTCGGTGTCGGTCGCGTCGGGCTTGGCATAGACGAGGTTGTCGCGGACCGAGGCGTGGAAGAGGTATGTCTCTTGGGTCACGACGCCGACCACCTGGCCGAGCGATGCGAGCTTGATTCGCCGGATATCGCGGCCGTCGATCTCCACCCCGCCCGAATCGACGTCGTACAGCCGCGGGATGAGGTAGGTCGTCGTCGTCTTGCCGGAGCCCGATGGTCCGACGAGCGCGACCAGCTCGCCGGGCTCGGCCTCGAAGTCGATGCCCTCGAGCCCGAAGCTCGGCAGCAGCTCGATCGCGGGGGCCGCGAGGCCGTCGCCCGCACCCGCGCGGTCCACGAGCTCCTCGACCGCGCCGGCATCGACTGTGGCCGCGGCCGCAGCCGGGCCCGATGCCGTGCCATCCGCGGACGCATGGTCGTGACCGGAAGCGGCGGCCTCGAACGCACGGGTCGATGGGACCGCCTCGGTCGGGTAGTGGAACGACACGTCGTGGAACCGGACCTGGCCTCTGACCACCCCCGGGTCCAGGTCGACGGCATCGGGCGAGTCGACGATCTCGGGGTCCATCTCGAGGTACTCGAAGATCCGGTCGAACAGGGCGAGTGCGCCCTGGATCTCGACCTGGACGTTGAGCAGCTGACCGAGCGGAAAGAAGAGGCGACTCTGGAGGGTCGTGAACGCGACGATGTCGCCGATCGTCGGGGCCGTCGGGTCGTTCTGGATGGCCAGATAGCCCGCGAGCCAGTACACGAACGCGGGGGTGATCGAGAAGATCGTCCCGATGATCATGAAGAACCAGCGGCCGACCATCGCCTGGCGGATCTGCAGGGCCGCGAGCTGCGCGTTGAGGCCACGGAACCGCTTGACCGAGGCCTCCTGCTGGCCGAACGTCTTGGACAGAAGCATGCCGCTGACGCTGAGGGTCTCCTCGGTCAGCGCCGACATCTCGGCGAGGGATTTCTGGGTCTCGGAGCTGACGTCGCGCCGCACCTTCCCCACGCGATAGGTCAGGTACATGAAGAACGGGAGCAGGCCGAGCGAGAGGAATGTCAGGCGCCAGTCGATGAGGAACATCGCCACGACCGTGCTGAGCGCGATGGCCAGATTGCTGGTCACGCTGCTGGCCGTGTCGGTGACGACCGACTGCACGCCCCCGACATCGTTGGCCAGCCGCGATTGGATCTCGCCGGTGCGCGTCTCGGTGAAGAACCGAAGGGGCATCCGCTGCAGGTGGGCGTAGAGCGCCCCACGCAGGTCCTGCATGACGTTCTGGCCGATGAGATTGTTGAGGTACGCCTGCCCGACTCCGATCAGCCCGGTGAAGAACGGCAGGACGATCATCAGCCCGACGTACAGGTTCAGCAGGAAGAAGTCTCGCTTCGGGATCGCGTCGTCGATGAGGAGCTTGAGCAGGTACGGGTTGGCGAGGCCGATCAGGCTCGTGGCCAGGATCGCGACGAGGACGATCGCGACCCGGAGCCGGTACGGCCGGAAGAACGCCACGATCCGGCGGAGCGTCCGTCCGCGGCGCTCCTTGGGGACCGGCGTGAACTCCCGGGTGGGACCGCCCCACATCCCGCCGCCGCCGACCATCCGTCTCGGTCCGCTGGCGCCGGCCGCCGCACCGCCGGAGGTCGCGCGCCCCCGTCCGCCGGGGAGGCTCATCGGCCGGCCGCCAACGGCGCGCTGGCGGCCGCCGGGGCGCTGGCGAGTACCATCATCGTCGAGCGGCGAGATGGCGCGAACCTCGTCAGGAGGTCGCCAGCGAGGCCGAGCGCGAACGTCGGCCAGTGACGGCCCCACGCCCGGGCGAGGTGGCCCACGGTGGTCAGCCGGATGTCCGTGTACCCGGCCGCGTCGAGCATCCGACGAACCGTCGCGGGATCGTTGCAGGCGCCGACCAGCGGGTGCGCATCGGCCGCGGAGGCCTTGACCAGCGGCTGGATCACTCGGCGCGGGCGCTCGGGCAGGCCAAGGTAGGCCGCGACGAACGGGTGGCGACGGTTGACCGTTGTCGCGACCAGCGTGCCGCCCGGTCGGAGCCAGCGGCGCACGTTGGTCAGGGCCGTCAGCGGATCGGAGAAGTGTTCCAGCGTGAAGCTCGAGAGTACGAGGTCGAAGGAGCCGTCGCCGAAGGCCGCCGGCGTGCCACAGAGGTCGACGATCGCGAACTCGTCGAGATGGGCGAGGGGCGTGGGAGGCTCGTGGATGTCGACGCCCACCATCCGGGCGATCCGGGGGCGGAACGCGCGCAGGGCGGACAATCGGCCACAGCCGGCATCGAGGGCCGCGACGGCGCCGGGTGAGCGGGTCTCGGCCGCGCCGACGGCGCGATCGAGCGCCTCATGGACGAGGCTGCCGACGGTCGGTCGGATGCCGAGCCTGGGCAGCAGGGCATAGCGCCCCGGTTCGGCCACCCCTACCAGGCGGTCGCGGTGGCGACTTCAGTGATGCCCTGGGCCTCGAGCCAGCGCTCCGCGTCGATCGCGGCCTTGCACCCGTCGGCGGCGGCCGTGACGGCCTGACGATAGCGATGGTCATGGACGTCGCCGGCGATGAACACGCCGTCGACCTTCGAGCCGGTCTCGTCGCGGACGACGAGGTAGCCCTTCTCGTCGACCTCGAGCCAGTCGCGGAAGACAGCGGTGTTCGGCTCGTAGCCGATGGCGATGAAGAGTCCTTCGATCGGCATCTCCGTCGCGGCGCCCGAGGCCGTGTCGCGCAGGACGAGCCCTTCGACCTTGGCAGCCCCGAGGACCTCCTCGACGGCAACGTTCAGATGGATATCGATCTTGGGATGCTCGACGGCCCGGTCGACCATGATCTTGCTCGCGCGGAAGCTGTCGCGCCGGTGCAGCAGGTGGACCTTGCTAGCGAACCGGGTCAGGTAGGTCGCCTCCTCGAAGGCGGTGTCGCCGCCACCGACGACCGCGATCTCGCGGTCACGGAAGAAGAACCCGTCGCACGTCGCGCAGGCGGACACGCCGCGCCCGCGCAGGCGGGTCTCGCTATCGAGCCCGAGCCACAGCGCCGAGGCGCCGGTCGCGACGACGACCGATTGCGCCCGGTATTCGATGCCCCGGGCCCAGAGGCGGAATGGGCGCTCCGAGAAGTCGACGCGATCGATGTCGACGTCGATGAGCCGCGATCCGAACCGCTCGGCCTGGGCGCGCATCGCGGCCATGAGATCGGGACCCTGGATGCCGTCGGGGAAGCCCGGGTAGTTCTCGACGTCGCTCGTCAGCATCAGCTGGCCGCCCGGCGCCGAACCCGCCAGGACGACCGGCTCGAGATTGGCGCGCGCCGCGTAGATCGCGGCAGTCAGGCCGGCCGGGCCCGAGCCGACGATGACCATCTTCGCGTCGACCCGCCCCTCCCCACTGACGATCGTGGTCGGGCCGCCGGGCGCGGTCGATCCGGCTGGGGGTGCGGCATCGATCGCGATGGGTTCGGCCTCGAGCGGCGTGACCCCGCCTTCGGAGAAGTCGATCGCGAAGCCACCGAACGGGTTTGCGGCACCCTGACCGTTGCCCGTTTTCTTGTCTGTCATGGGTTCAATCGTACCACGTTCGGATACTCCCCCGGGGTATGGGTCAGAGCTCGTGGACCCCCGCGACGACGTCGCGACCCAGGCGCTCGAGGGCGCTCGGTTCGGCGAGCCCGCGGGCCGAGATGATGATGTGTTGCGCCCCCGCGTCACCCAGTTCGCCGAACCGGTCGACGACGCCGGCCGGGGTCTCCGCCCGGCGGCTGCCATCGGCCCGGAGATCGACGCCCTGGAGCGTGCTCCGCTCGATCTCGTCGGGATCCCGGCCCACGTCCGCGCAGTGCTCGGCGAGGATCCGATACTTGCGAGCGATCGCCTCGGGAGTCCCGAATACGTTGCACGCGTCCCCGAAGCGCGCGACGAGCCGAAGGGTCTTCTTCTCGCCCCCGCCGCCGATCATGATCGGCACCCTGGGGCGGGACAGCGACTGCGGGGAGTTGAGCAGTCGCGTGGCCCGGAACTGGTGTCCCTCGAACGCGGCCTCGGAACCCCGCTCGCCCTGCCACATCTCGTTCGCGATCTGGAGCGTCTCCTCGAGCATCTCGAACCGGACGCCGAGGTTCGGGAACGGGAATCCGAGGCTCCTCGATTCGTCCTCGTTCCAGGCTGCGCCGATGCCCAGCCAGGCGCGGCCGCCGGACAGCACGTCGAGCGTCGTCGTCGCCTTGACCCACAGCCCGGGGAGCCGGTAGTGGACGCCGCCGACCATCAGGCCCAGGCGCGCCCGGCGCGAATGGGCCGCCATGAACCCGAGCGTCGTCATGCCCTCGAGCATCGGCTCCTCGGGCCGGCCCACGCCCCGGATCTGGAAGAAGTGGTCCATGACCCAGATGGAGTCGAAACCAACGTCGTCCGCCTGGCGGACGATCCGCGCGAGGGTCGGTCCGATCGCCTCGGACCCGCCCGGCCAGGTGAACGAGTCGATCTGCAAGCCGATCTTCACTGCGGCAGCGTACCCCGGTCAGCGGAAGAGGTCGGCCTCGGCCGGCATGAGGGCATCGCGGATGCGGGCGTCGCCGCGCCGGAACGAGGCTCCTCGAACGAGCGCGATCGGCCTCCGGGCGGTCTTGCCGAGCGCGAGCTCGGCGGCGGAGGCGAGCTCGTCGGCCACGGCTCGCACGGTCGAGCGCATCACCCGCCCGTCGGCGTCCGGGGCGCCACGGAGGTCATCGAGCGGCATCAGGCCCGACACGCCGATCGCCACGTCGACGATCCCGAGGCGCCACGGCCGCCCGAAGCTGTCCGACACGATGACCGGCAGGTCCTGGTCGAGCCGTTCGGCGATGGCCGCCCGGATGGCGTCGGCCGAGGCATCCGGGTCGCGCGGCAGGAGTGTGACGACCGAGCCGGAGGCCGGACCGACGTTCGACGCGTCGACTCCGCCGTTCGCGCAGACGAAGCCATGGGGCGTCTCGGTGATGAGGACCCCATTGGCCATCCGCACGATCCGCACGGCCTCCCGCAGGACCACCTCGACCTGGCGGGGATCCCGGTCGTAGCGGGTCGCGAACTCGATCGCCTCGGGACGCGGCGTGACCGTGGTGAGGTTGACGACCGCGCCCTCGGCCTTCGACACGACCTTCTGGGTCACGACGAGCACGTCGTCGTCCCGCAGCGGCAGGACGTCCCCGGTCGCCGCGATGGCCGTGGCAATCAGGGCGGGCAGGTCGTCCCCGGGCACGATCTCGCCGAGTCCGGGGATCGGCACGACCTCGAGTCGCTCAGCCAACCGTCAGCTCGGGTCCGACGCGCTCGACGAGCAGGAGGTCGTCGGCCGTGTCGAGGTCCAGGGTCAGCGGCCCGCCCAGTTGCACGACCGTGGCCCCCGCGGCGCGTCCGCTCGAAACGTGGCTGGCCAGGCTGTCGGCGCCGAACGCGGGATCGATGACGTCCGGCGGGACGAGCCCCAACGCATTGGTTCCGGGGCCGTGCCGGTCCGGCACGACGATGACGCGCGGCCCCCCCGTCGGCCACCCCGCGGCGAGTTCGCGAAGGAGTGGCTCGAGGGCCGCGGCCGAGATCAGCGGCAGGTCGATCGGCAGCACGACGATCGCATCGGCGCCGCCTGCGATCGCATCGTCCCGCGCGGTCCGGAGGGCCGCATTGAGCCGACCCGACCGCTGGCGCAGGGTCCGGGCCCCGGCCGTGGCGGCGATCTCGAGCGCGGCGGGATCCGGGCTCACGACGAGCGTCTCGGCGAGATCGGGCGACGCGATCGTCGCCTGGAGTGTGCGGCGCAGGAGGCCCTGGACGAGGACGAGCCGCTCCTCGGCGTCGAGCGTCCCGCCCAGCCGGGTCTTCGCGTTCTCGAGGCGGCCGACCGGGACGATCGCCACGATCCGGGGCCTGGCCGAGGTCTGTGGGTCGGTCACGTCGCCGATGGTACGGCCCGCGTCGCGGCCAGGACCGAGGCGCCGACCCGGGCGCGCGCGTCGTCGTCGGTCATGATCGTGTCGGCGACGACGACCCGCAGGCCGAGGGCCTCGATCGATGGCGCCAGGTCCGCGTCCACCTGATCGATGATGAAGAGATCGAGGAGGTCGTGGAGGAGCCGCGCCACCCCGAGCGCGCTGGACTCGTGGCCGAGTGACGCGAGCATCCTGTCGGCCGGCCCCTTGAGCGCGATGCCGCCCACTATGCCGCTAACGCCGACGACCGGCACGCCCCGGGCCCGAGCCTCGTCGATCGCGTCGCGCAGGCCGGGGACAGCGAGGATCGGCGCGAGCGAGACGATCGGATTCGAGGGCGCCAGGACGATCGCTTCCGCCGAGCCGATGGCGGCGCGGACCTCGGGCGTGGCACGCGCGGATTCGATCCCGTCGAACCGGACTTCGTGGACCTCGGGCTCCTGGTGGCGATGGACGAAGTACTCCTGGAACTCCATCCAGCCCTCGTCGGTGCGGACCTGGGAGCGCACGGGCTCGTCGGTCATCGGCAGGATCCTCGCGGCGAACCCGAGCACCTCCCGCAATCCGAGCGCGACCGCGGTCGGTCGATCGCCCGCCCGCAGGCGGTTCGTCCGCCACAGGTGGGTGGCGAGATCCCGATCGCCGAGGCGGAACCACGGGTCGTCGCCGAGGGCCGAGAGCCGATCCATGACCGTCCACGTCTCGTCGCGCAGGCCCCAGCCGCGAACCTCGTCGTCGAGGTCGCCGAGGGTGTAGGCCACGGTGTCATGATCCGGCCAGATCGCGAGCCCGTACAACTCGACGTCGTCGCCGGTGTTGACCACGACCGTGAGATCCGCGCCCAGGTGCGCGGCCAGGCCCTCCGCGAGCTTCGCGCCGCCGACGCCGCCGGCGAGCTCGACGACGTTCATCGTCGGTGGTGCTCCGCGACCTGGCGGTTCGCCGGCCGCCTAGGGATCAAGGTGGTCGTGGACCCGGCGGATCGCGACCCGGAAGCTGATCCGCGCCTGGGCCTCGAACCCGGGGATGCGGCGTTCGGCGTCGGCAGGCTCGTAGCGTCGGGCCAGCCGGGCGATGTCGGCCTGGGCCGTCGCCTGGTCCTCGACGGCCACGGCGGTTCCCGTGATCCCGACCCAGCGCTCGCCATCGGTCCGGTCGATGACCGCGATCGAGATCCGTGGGTCGCGGAGGAGGTTGTTCGGCCAGCGGCGCCCGACCCGGCTGTTGAGGACGATCTCGTCGCCGTCGAGCACGTACCAGACGACGGCCTGGCGCGGACCCCAATCGGGATCGATCGTGGCGATCGCCGCGTAGTAGGGCTCCGTCAGGAACTCGCGGATCCGGGCATCGAGCGGGCGTGGGCTCCCCGATGCCGTTTCGTTGTCAGTATCGATCATGCCCGCGATGGTACGCGAGGCGCCGATCAGTCGGTGGGGATCGACTTGAGGCGGCGGCCGGCGATCGCTGCGCGCGCCGCCTGGCGGGTCGCGTCGAGACGGAGGCCGTCGATCGGGCGCGGCGCGCCGGGCTCGAGGGCCGGCCGGCCCAGGAGATAGCCCTGCCCGAGCTCGACGCCGAGTGACGTGATCATCGCGAGGTCGACGCGCTTCTCGATACCTTCGGCCAGCAGCCGGGCGCCGATCCGCCGGCCGAAGGCGACGAATGCCTCGACCAGCGCCTGCTTGGCGTCGTCGCGGCCGATGCCCATGACGATCTCGCGATCGATCTTGATCACGCTCGGGCGCAATGCGGCGATCAGGGCGAAGCTCGCGTATCCCGCCCCGGCATCGTCGACGGCGAACCCGAACCCGGCGCGACGGAGGGCCTTGACGGCGCGCTTGAGCGGCACGACGTCGGCGACGGACTGCTGCTCCGTGCACTCGAGCGTGATGTGACGGGGCTCGAGGCCGGCCGCGCGAACCATCGTCGCGAGCGCCGCGCTCTCGAAGTGCGCCGCGAGCAGGCTCGAGGGCGTGAGGTTCACGGCGAGGCGCAGGGATGGCAACCCCGCCTCGCGGCGGTGGCGCTCCAGCTCTCCGGCCCGCGCGAGGATCGATCCGACGAGGAAGATGTCGAGCTCGACGGCGCGGTCCGTGTCGATGGCGGCCTGGACGATCGAGCCGATCGACTGGGGGAGCATCGGCATGTCGGGCCGGAACAGGCACTCGTATTCGTAGAGATCGCCGGTCCCGAGGTCGACGATCGGCTGGAAGGCGACGGCGTGGAGGCGCCGGAGGCTGAAGAAATAGTCGAGCATCTTCGTCTGGATGACGTGGCGGGTGGGCGCCATCCCGATCCGGTCCGCCAAGCCGGACGCCTGCACGGCGGCCGACAGCGCCATGAGGTACCGGTCGGCCTCGGCCAGGCCCGCATCGACGGCGACGAGACCGTATTCCGGCGTTCGCGAGTGGCTGGCGATCTCGGCCGTGGCCTTCTCGGTCAGGGCCGCGGCAGACCCGATGACGACGGCGCCCGAGTCGAGCCCCAGGACGCGCGCACCCGGGATCGCGGACGCCAGCCGGTGGACGAACCGGATGTCGCGCGACCACAGCAGCTGCTCCTCGGGGCGGCGCGAGCCGCTGAAGAGGCGCATCGGGCGCTTGGGACGCATCTCGGGATGATGATGCGCGCGTGGCGGGCCGACGCGGCCGGTCCGAGGGTCCGGGTCTCAGTCGGTACGTTGGTCACGGTGAGGAAGCGCGTCACGACAGGCGTTCGCCGGCCCGGATCGGGACGTCGAGGCGGTTCTCGGGCGGCGCGAGCGGGCACGCCCAGCGCGGATCGAAGGCGCACGACGGTTGGAAGGCAAAGTTGAAGTCGAGGATGAGCGCACCCGTTTCCGGGTTGGCGCCGAGATCCGCGCTCTTCGCGCCGTCGACCAGGTAGCGACCCGCCCCGTAGGTCTCGGTGCCGTTCGTCGCGTCGCGGAACGGGATGAACAGGCCGCCCGCGTAGCCGGCCAGCCAGAAGACCGAGAGCCGGCGGTCGCCGACGGGCAGGCCGAGCGTCACGCTGCCGATCCGCCGGAAGGACAGCGTGTCGGGCCCGCTGTTGGGCAGCTCCATCGCGAGCGCCCCGGGTTCCGGCGGCGGCGCCGGAACCACCGCGACCTCGAAGCGCAGCGCCGGATCGTGCTCGAACTGGCGAGCGGCGAACGTCGCCCGCGACGATCGCGGCACCGGGGATTGCGGATGTTCGCGGAAGAGACGCTCGCGGACGGCGCGCCAGTGGGCCAGCGCGATCGCCGGCTCGATCACGGACATCGACCGGACCTCCGCGTAGAGCTCTGCGATGCGGCGGCGCCAGTCGGCGAGGGACAGGCGGTCCGCGAGGGACTCGTCGGCCTGGCTCCAGTCGGGCTCCGGCCGGGCGGTCACCGTGGGCCGCGGCGCATCGAGCCGAGCAGGATCCAGCCGCCGATGAGGACGAGGATGAGCGGCCAGAGCTGGCTCCAGCGGATCGTCGGCAGGTCGATCGCGAGTGTGTGCTCCGCGAAGAACCACAGGCCGACAGCCACGAAGATGAGCCCGAGGATCAGCGATGCCGTGCGGCCGGGATCGCGGCTGGCCGTCCGAGGTGGCTTCGCGGCCACTGCCGCTGGCGCCCATCCCGCGCCGCCGGTCGGTGACGGCGCGTTGGGCGGCGGCGGCGCCTGCGGCGGCGTTGGGCCAGGCGGCGGAGCGCCCTGCGGCGGTTGGGGCGGGGCCGGGTCGCCCGTCGGCGGGGGCACTCGAGCGCCGACGCCGGCCGTGTCCGTCCTCGTCGTCGGGCTCGGATCAGGATCGGTCATGCGTCGCCTCCCGTTCGACGGTGTCGTGTCGCCGCGACCATCCTAGCCTCGTCCGCCTAGAATCGGCCGCGCCGCCGGCGACGGCCCGGACCCCGGCGATCGACCTCGGGTCCGGCCCATCGACCCGACGACGGATGGAGGCGCAGCGTGGCGGACACGGCGGAGATCGGCATCTTCGGAGGGTCGGGTTTCTACTCGCTGCTCGAGGACGTGCGAGAGATCAAGGTCGACACGCCGTATGGCGCCCCGTCCGATTCCCTGTTCCTCGCCGACGTGGCCGGTCGGCGGGTCGCCTTCCTGCCGCGCCACGGTCGGCGCCACACGATCCCGCCGCACGAGATCAACTACCGGGCCAACGTCTGGGCGATGCGATCGCTCGGCGTCAAGGCCGCGATCTCGCCGTGCGCCGCCGGCTCGCTCCAGCTCGCGGTCAAGCCCGGCGACTTCGTCGTGTGCGACCAGTTCGTGGACCGGACATCCGGCCGGGCCGACACGTTCTACGACGGTCCGATCGTCACCCACCTGTCATCGGCGGAGACCTACGACCCGATCCTGCGTGACCTGGCGATCGCCACGATCCGCGACCATGGCATCGAGCTCCACGAGCGCGGCACGGTCGTCGTCATCCAGGGCCCGCGCTTCTCGACGAAGGCCGAATCGAAGTGGTTCAGCGATGCCGGCTGGGAGGTCATCAACATGACCCAGTACCCCGAGGCGTGGCTGTGTCGCGAGCTCGGCATCGCCGTCGTCAACATCAGCCTCATCACCGACTACGACGCCGGCGTCCACGAGGGCACCGAGGCCGTCAACGCGAGCGACGTCCTCGAGGTCTTCACCGCCAACGCCGAGCGCATCCAGAAGGTCGTGCTGGACCTCGTCGGGCGATTCCCGGTCGATCTCGAGGCGCTCGGCACGCGAGCCGCCCTGGGGCCGACGCGCGGCGACGGCCACACGATCGCGCCCGAGGACGTTCGGCTGTTCGAAACGGGGCTGTGAGCGTGGTGGGGGAGCACGCCGTCGAGGTGGATGCCCGCAACGCCCGGCTGCCGGTCGGCGTTTGCCTGCGGTCGATCCGCGCCGAGCCGGGGTGGTGGCTCGAGAGCGCGCGACGGCTCGAGGCGGCCGGCTACGCGGGCCTTTGGTGCTGGGACCACTTCATGGGCCGCGGCGCCCGGAAGGACGTGCCGGTCGTCGAGTGCTGGACGATCCTGGCGATGGCGGCGGCGCAGACAAGCCGGGTCACGGTCGCGCCGTTCATCGCCAACGTCATGAATCGGCACCCGGCCGTCCTGGCCCGGATGGCATCGACCCTCCAGATCGCAAGCGGCGGCCGGCTCATCATGGGCATCGGGATCGGGGGCGCGCCGCTGGAGCACCAGGCCTACGGCATCGATTTCCCGGACGCGCCCGAGCGCGTGGCTCGCCTGGAGGAGGCGGTCGCGGTGTTGCGCGCCCTCTGGACGGGCGGGCCTGTCACTCGCGAGTCGCCGTTCTATCCGCTTCGCGAGGCCTGGGCGTTCCCCGTGCCCGAGCCGGCGCCGCGGATCGTCATCGGCGGGGAGACCGCGGCCGGCGCCAGGCTCGCGGCCCGGATCGGCGACGGCTGGTCGACGTTCGACGACAACTTCGAGCAGCACCTTCCGCTGTACCTCGACGCGCTGGCAGCGGCCGGCCGACGCCGGGAGGACCAGCTCGTGGTCGTCGGGTTCCAGGGCGACTGGGCGCGGGACGAGTCCGTGACGGACACCCGCTGGGTGCAGGCACCGCGCGACACCTGGGAACGCTGGCGCGACGTCGGCGCCGACGGGGCGGTCGTCCTCGCGGGAACGACCGAGGACGTCGATGCGCTCGTCGAGGCCGCCGGCCGCTGGTAGCGCGGGCCTCTTCCGCACCCGCGAGTCCACCGACACGGTTTCTCCGGCGGAACGTGGCACCATCAGCCTCGTGACCTCGACCGCGCCGACCGCCCCGTCCGTCCCGCCGCGCGAGACCGAGCCGACGCATCCGTGCATCCGCTGCGGCGCCCCCGTCGGCCCGGGCGTCGGCTTGTGCGAACGGTGCAACCCGCTCGGGCTGCGCGACGTGGCCTCGACACAGGCGCACGGGGCGATCTTCCTGGCGATCGTGCTGGGCGTCGTACTGCTCGCAGTGGCCGCCCGGTTCGCCGTCTCGGGCATCGGCCCATTCACGGCGCGGGTCGCCTCCGCAGTCCCGACCGCGGACGGTTCCGGCCTGGCCATCACGCTGACGGTCACGAACCAGGGCTCATCAGCCGGCCAGACCACCTGCCGGGTCACCGAGGCGGACAATCGCGGAGGCGGACCGTCCTCGTTCCTGCTCAGCCCGCAGGTCCAGCCGGGGACGACCGTCACTTTCACCGGCATCGCGAGCGAGCTTGGAACGACGCCGGGCGCGCTCGTGACCGAATGCCAGTCGCCGTGACGAGAGGCGAGGATCTGACCTTCGCCATCGCCCTCGCCGCTCGAGCCGGCGAGGTGTTGATGGACCGATACGAGCGCCTCGAACGCATCGACCACAAGAGCGCCCGCGATGTCGTGACCGAGGCCGATCACCTGTCGGAGGCCCTGATCATCGAGGCGATCCGCGCGTACCAGCCCGAAGATTCCATCCTGGCCGAGGAGACCGGCGAGCATCGCGCGATCGAGGGCGACGAGGCACCGACCTCGGGACGCGGTCGCCTCTGGATCGTCGATCCGCTCGATGGCACCGTGAACTACGCGAACGGCATCCCGTTCTTCTGCGTGTCGATCGGGCTGATCGTGGACGGCGTGCCCTCGGTCGGCGTCATCCACGACCCCACCCGTGACGAGATGTTCGCTGCGACCGCGGATGGACCGGCGCTGCTCGCCGGCACGCTCGGGACGCCGAGCCACGCCATCACCGCATCCGAGAAGGAACAGCTGTCCGACTACGTGATCTCGATGGCCCTCAACGGCCGGGCGGCGTTCAGTCGGGCGCGGAACGTGCGCAAGGTGATCCGGATCTCACGCTCGATGGGCTCGGCGGCGCTGGCGCTCGCGTACGTCGCCAACGGACGGTTCGACGCGTTCGTGCAACAGGGCGGCCTGTCCGCCTGGGATGTGGCCGCGGGCGGGCTCATCGCGGAGCGCGGCGGGGCGACCGTCACCTCGATCGACGGGAGCCCGTGGTTCGACCTCGCCCATGCCCCCAAGTCGATCGGCGTCCTGGCGGCTCCGCCGGCCCACCACGGGACGCTGCTCGGCCTGGTGCGCTAGGAGGTCCGGCGGGTGGCGGGCGACGCCCCCCCTGTCAGGCCTCGTCCAGCCAGTGGTGCGGCCGCTGCCGCAGCCGATCCAGGCCCCACTCGTCGCAGAAGCCCTCCCAGGCGTCGCGCGGGGCGCCGTCCCAACGCAGCTCCTCGGGGTCCTGCTGTCGGAGCGGCACCCCGTCCTCGGCGGTCCGAAGTCGGGCGAGGTCGCGATAGAGCATGGCCTCGTCCCAGTGGTCGCGCAGCGATGCGGCAAGCGACATCGCGCGACCGCCGCCGACCCCGGGGACCTCCCACTTCGAGGCCTGCGCCGGAACGTCCTCCAGGTGGCCGTAGCGCGCGAGCACGCCAGCCGCGCCTTTCGCGCCCCAGCCGGGGATGCCGGGATAGCCGTCGGACGAATCGCCGACGACGGCGAGCCAGTCCGGGATGGACGGTGGCGGCACGCCCCATTTGGCGCGCACGCCGGCGTCGTCGTACGTCAGGTTTCGGCGCCGGTCCCAGAGCACGATCCGCTCGTCGCGAACGAGTTGCGCCATGTCCTTGTCGGGCGTGCAGACGAGGATCCGCTCGACGCGATCGTCGGTCGCGAAGCGCACCGCGCCCGCTGCGATCGCATCGTCCGCCTCGAACTCCACCATCGGCCAGAGCACGATGCCGAGCGCCTCGACGGCTGCCTCGGCGATCGGGAACTGGGCGAGCAGCTCGGGCGGCATCCCGACGGATGACTTGTAGCCGGGAAAGAGGTCGTTGCGGAACGACTCGATGACCCGGTCCGTGGCGCAGGCGACGTGGGTCGCGCCCTCCTTCCGCAGGAGGTAGAGCAGCTGATCGCACAGTCCCGAGACCCCCGACAGCACGATCCCGTCTCGCCCGACCACCGGCGGACGCGGCGCGTAGTGCGCCCGGAACAGCTCGTACGTCGCGTCGACGAGGTGGAGTTGCACGCGCTCAGGCTGCCCGCATCAGGCTTCGATCAGGTCGCGCAGGTGCTCGAGATCCGCCTGGAAGATCCGGCCGAACACCGGGGCCACGAGGGCTGCACCGAGGTAGGGGAGAGTCGGCAGTACCAGATGCTCGTCCCAGCGGACGATCGTCGTCGTGCCGTCGGCGCCGCGCTGAAGGGTGATGACGCCGCCGCCGCTGACGCGCCCCTCGTGGCGGATCGCGAAGCGGGACGGTGGCCGGAATTCGGTGACCGTCACCGGGTCGGTGACCGAGATGCCAAGGATGCGGATCCTCGACTCGCCGCGGGTGCCGACGCCGACCGGCCCGGGCGTCAGCATCCGGACCGACTTCATGTCGTGCATCCAGCGGGGCTGGCCCTCGATGTCGGCGACGACCGACCAGACGCGCTCGATCGGTGCCTCGATGACGATCAGGCTTTTGACCGGAGGCGGCGGGGCGCCGCCGGCCAGCGTCCGCAGGAGCCGGTCGATCCCCCAGGCGACGCCGAGCCCGAGGATCGCGAGGCGCGCGAGGAGCCGGATCACCGGCGCATCACGGCAGCACCGTCCGCCACATCGCCACGCCGGTGTCGCGCATCTCAACGAGTGCGTGCTCCCCGTCGCCGGGTTCCAGGTTGACGGCGGCGACGGCATCGACCAGGACGAACGTGCCGAAGCCGAGCCGGACGGCGTCGAGCGCCGTCGCCTTCACGCAGTAGTCGGTCGCGAGCCCGACGATGACCACCCGCTCGATCGCGCGGTCGCGGAGCAGGCCCTCGAGCTTGGTCGGGGTCGTCTCACCGGAAATCGGGTCACGCATCGTGAAGCCCGAGTAGCCGTCCTCGCCGTTGACGCCCTTGCGGACGCGTGGTGCATCGTCCGGGGCAGTGAGCTCTGGATGGAGCGCAGCGCCCCACGTGTCGGCGACGCAGTGCACCGGCCAGAGGCCACCATCCTTGGCGAAATGTGGCGTCGACTCCGGGTGCCAATCCTGGGTGAACACGACGAGCGCGCCGGCGCCCTGCGCAATCGCGATCTCGCCGTTGGTGTGCCCGACGACGGCGTCGCCCGAAGTGACGCTCAGCGACCCGGCCGGATCGGCGAAATCGTTCTGCACGTCGACCACGATGAGAGCCGTTCCGGAGTCATACCGAAGCATGCCCTCGAGGGTAGCAGGCGGGCCGGCCGAGCCGGCCCGCGGCAGTCCGGAGCTACCCGATCAGGGCCGACCGCTCATCGGGCTTCGGCTCTGGAACCGTGGGCTCCGGTGGGGACGGGGGCTCGACGTCGAGCAGGTAGCCGATCCCCTGGAACGTCTTGATGCGGCCCGGCTCGCCAGGCTCGGCGCCGAGCTTGCGCCGGACGCGCGATACCCAAACGCGCAGGTATTGCAGGTCGTCGCGGTACTCGGGCCCCCAGACCTTGGTGAGCAGCTCGGTGTGGAGCACGACCTTGCCGGCATTGGCGGCGAGGTGCTGGAGCAGGAGCCACTCGGTCCGTGAGAGCTGCACGAGCTCGCCGTTGCGGGTGACCATCCGGCGTTCGAGGTCGATCTCGATGTCGTCGAACTTGAGGACGCCCGAGCCCGGGCTCGCGCCCGACGATCGACGCAGGACGGCGCGGACGCGCGCGGCCAGCTCGTCGGGATGGAAGGGCTTGGCGATGTAGTCGTCGGCGCCGAGATCGAGGCCCTTGGCCTTGTCGGCGGTCGAGCCCTTGGCGGTCAAGAGGATGACCGCGACCGGACGACGCTCGCGAAGCTGGCGCATGACCTCGATGCCGTCGAGGTCGGGCATGACGATGTCAAGAAGCACGATGTCCGGTCGGACCTCCTCGGCCTTCTGGAGCGCCTCCTCGCCACCGTTCGCGGTGACGACCCGGAAACCCTCCTCACCGAGGGCGATCGATACGAGTTTCGTGATTCGCGGCTCGTCATCCGCGACGAGCACGAGCGGCTGCGTGCTCAACCTGCACCTCCTGGGGTCGGTGACATGGTGACCGAGTCGGGCGCGCAACGCCTCGGCAAGGTCAGGACGCCGCGGGTGCCAGGCTCGGCAGGTTGACGTCGACGTTGATCTGGTTCGATCCGGACTTCGAATGCGAGCCCGGGCCGATGAGGAAGTACCACAGGCCGGCCGGGACGAGGATGATGGCGATGATCCCGAGGATCGTGCCGATGCTGGAGCCACCGTCCTTGACGACGACCGTGTCGCGATCGGGCATGGGGGTGATGTCCTTTCTTAGACCGCTCGGCGCGTGGCGAATTCCGATTGCGACGATCGCCGGCGGACTGGTTGTCGAGCCAGCATCGCGGCACGAGCCTGTCGGTCGCGGCGGCTGACATTGCAGAACCGTTACGTCGGCATAACAGCGGTCGAGCGTTACGTTCGGCGGGGGAGCCCAGCCGCCGCGTCTTATGGCCGCCTGCGAGCGCGTCGCATCGGTCGCTACCGAGTCGTAACCCGTCTTCCCGGCGCGCTCCGCGGGTGGAATGGGCTACGCTCTGGGATGCGCCCCGATCGCGCCGTCACGGAGTCCCCGTCCCGTATGTACTTCGACGAGTTCAAACACCAGCTGCCCGACATCGATCCCACCGAAACCGATGAGTGGCTGGCGTCGCTCGATCAGGTCGTCGAGCAGGCCGGCGAGACGCGCGCCAGATTCCTCGTCTACAAGCTGCTCAAGCGGGCCCGCCAGCTGCACGTCGGACTGCCGCCGCTCACCCAGACCCGCTATATCAACACCATCAGCCCGGAGCAGGAGCCCAATTTCCCGGGCGACGAGGCAATGGAGCTGCGGATCCGCCGGATCGTCCGCTGGAACGCGGTCGCGATGGTCCTGCGCGCCAATACACGCTATACGGGCATCGGCGGACACCTGTCGACGTACGCCAGCAGCGCCAGCCTGTACGAGGTGGGATTCAACCACTTCTTCCGGGGCAAGGACGGCGAGGGCAGCGGCGACCAGATCTACTACCAGGGTCACGCCGCGCCCGGCATCTACGCTCGGGCCTTCCTGGAAGGGCGGCTGACCGAGGACCAGCTGGATCATTTCCGGCGCGAGAGCGTCGCCGGGCAGGGCCTGTCCTCGTACCCGCACCCGCGCCTGATGCCCGACTTCTGGGAGTTCCCCACGGTCTCGATGGGCCTGGGCCCCATCAGCGCGGTCTACCAGGCTCGCTACAACCGCTACCTCCAGAACCGGGGCCTCCTCGACACCTCGAAGTCGCGCGTCTGGGCATTCCTCGGCGACGGCGAAACCGACGAGCCCGAGTCGCTCGGCGCCCTCCACGTCGCGGCGCGCGAAGGGCTCGACAACCTGACCTTCGTCGTCAACTGCAACCTGCAGCGCCTCGATGGGCCCGTGCGTGGCAACGGCAAGATCATCCAGGAGCTGGAGTCGGCTTTCCGCGGTGCCGGCTGGAACGTGATCAAGGTCATCTGGGCGCGCGAGTGGGACGAGCTGCTGGCCCGCGACGTCGATGGCGTCCTCGTCGAGAAGATGAACGACACGCTCGATGGGGAGTTCCAGAAGTTCTCGGTCGCTGGCGGTGGCTACATCCGCGAGCATTTCTTCGGACCGGACGCGCGACTCGGCAAGCTCGTGGAAAACCTGTCCGACGACGATCTAGCCAGGCTCCGTCGGGGTGGCCACGACTACCGCAAGCTCTACGCGGCGTACAAGGCCGCCACCGAGTACCGGGGCGCGCCAACGGTCATCCTCGCCAAGACCGTCAAGGGTTGGACGCTCGGACCCGGCGTCGAGGCTCGCAACATGACGCATCAGGCCAAGAAGCTGTCCGAGAACGAGCTCAGGATCTTCCGCGACCGGATCCAGCTGCCGATCCCGGACGCGAAGCTGAAGGACGCGCCGTACTACCACCCGGGGGCCAAGTCCGAGGAGGTCGAGTACCTCATGGAGCGCCGCCGGGCGCTCGATGGGCCAATCCCGAAGCGGGTCGTTCGCAACAAGCCGTTGCCCGCGCCCGCGCCGGAGGTGGACGCCGAGTTCGCGGCGGGCAGCCAGACGGCGGTCTCCACGACGATGGTGTTCAGCCGGATCCTGCGCAACCTCATCCGCGACAAGGAGCTCGGCCCGCGGATCGTGCCGATCATCCCGGACGAGGCCCGGACGTTCGGCATGGACCCATTGTTCAAGGAGGTCGGCATCTACGCGGCCCTTGGCCAGCGCTACGACCCGGTCGATTCGGACCTGCTGCTGTCCTACCGCGAGGCAACTGACGGGCAGGTCCTCGAGGAGGGCATCACCGAGGCGGGCTCGATGGCCTCGTTCCAGGCAGCGGGCACGTCGTATGCGACGCACGCCCTGGCCGTCATCCCGTTCTACATCTTCTACTCGATGTTCGGGTTCCCGCGGACCGGCGACCAGATGTGGGCGTTCGGGGACGCGCGCGGCCGGGGCTTCCTCATGGGCGCCACCGCCGGGCGGACGAGCCTGACGGGCGAAGGCCTCCAGCACGACGACGGTCACAGCCACATCCTCGCTTCGACCGTGCCGAACGTGCGCGGCTACGACCCGGCGTTCGCCTATGAGCTCGCCGCGATCGTGCGCGACGGGATCGAGCGGATGTACGTCAAGGGCGAGGACGTCTATTACTACATCACGCTCTATAACGAGAACTACGCGCAGCCGCCCAAGCCCGAAGGCATCGACGAGGGACTCCTCCGGGGCATGTATCGCTTCGCCGAGGCGCCGTCCCTGGGGCGCGACGCTCATCCCGCGCGACTGATCGGGTCAGGCTCCATTCTCCAGCAGGTGCTGGCGGCGCGCGACCTGCTGGCCGAGCGGTTCGGGGTGGCGGCCGAGGTGTACAGCGCGCCATCATTCCCCCTGCTTCGGCGCGACGCCCTCGAGGCCGAGCGCTGGAATCGGCTCCATCCAGACGCGAAGACACTGCGCGTGCCATACGTCAGCCAGGTCCTGTCGGTGGACGGCGGACCGATCATCGCGGCGACCGACTGGGTGAAGGCGCTGCCGGACATGGTCGCGCGATGGCTGCCGCCCGATTACCTCGCCCTGGGCACGGACGGGTTCGGTCGGAGCGACACCCGCGAGAACCTGCGGTCACTCTTCGAGATCGACCCACCGCACATCGCGGCCGGGACATTGGTCTCGCTAGCGCGCTGCGGCGCCCTCGCGCCGTCCAAGGCGGTCAAGGCCATCCGCGAGCTCGACATCGACCCGGAGAAGATCGACCCGCTCGCGCTCTAGCCATCGCAACGGCTCTGCCGCCCCAGGCGAGCGCGACCGCCTGACCGTCGGTCGCGGCGAGGGCCGCGGCGCGGGGTCCGCGGGGGGTCCTCTCACCGGACGAACCCTGCCGTGCTCGCCCACACGCGCTCCGCGCCCAGCGGGCTCCGTTCGGCAGGAACCGTCCGGTGCCACCCCACCACGGTCGCTGGCGCGGTCCGCTGGCGCGGGTTCCGGCGGACCTCCCTGAACTGGCAGTTACGGGTTTCACGATGAACGTGCAGGGCTCGACGCCCAAATCGCATCGTGGGGTTGCGGTCACGGTCAGTCGTCCCGGATTCGCAACTGGGAGTTCGCCAGGGTCGGTCAACGGGTCCCATTCCTCAGCTCGACCGCGGGGGTGGGCCTGCCAGTCACAGTTTCACGATGAACGTGCAGGGCTCGACGCCCAGATCGCAGCGTGGGTCGTGGTCCACGCTCGTTCGGGATCTGTGACTGGGAGTCACGGGATGGACGGGTGGGCGCGTCAGCCTGGGTTCAGCGTCAGGGTGGAGACCGTGGCGGCACGGATCGCGGACGCGGTGAAGGGCAGGGGCAGACGTAGCCCGGACCGTCAGGGGATTACGCCTTGGACGATCGTCGCCGACGATCTGATCGCCGGGGTCCGTGTTCGCGACCCCGACCGTAAGCGACGAAGGGCGGGCCTGGTGACGAGGACGAGCATCCGAATGTGGCGTGGTACTACGGCCTCGATCCCACGCAGCCCCCTCCTGATCGTGATCCTGGCGGGCATGGTGCTCGGGATCGGCTGCCTTTCGATCGCAAACACGATCATGCAGCCGCGGCGCACCACGCCTGTCTACGACCCGCCGGTCCTCGCCGGCCAGCAGCTCTGGGGCGCATGTTCGGGTGGGTTCTACGCCCGCCACGAGCAGACCGTCGTGCTGACCTCGACCGGCCACTGCACGACTGAGGGCACCGTGGCCTACGACGCGGACGGCACCACGGTGCGGGGCGTCTTCGGCCCAGCCGCGCGGGATGTCACGTGTCCGTACCCAGGGCACATCTGTGCGTCATCGGACCTGAACTACCTGGTCGTCGCGAAGGACCGCATCCCCTGGGGACACCTGAATGTCGTGGACCTGGGCACGGCCGGCTACCGGGTCATCCCGTCGGGCATGCGCCCGCTCGGCTGCGCCGACATCGCGATCGGTGACCTGGTCGAGATCGACGGCCGCGGCATCTATCGGAGCGGAGCCGTGGTCGAGAAGGGTGACAACCTCCATCCGGAGGATGCCGCGTACTTCCCGTGTATGGTCGGCGCGCACATCCAGGTCGGGGTCGGCGACTCGGGGGGCGCGGTCGTCGTCCGGGGGATTCCGGCCGGCGTCACAAGTCGCAGCTTCGGCGGGTCACTCGGGTTTACGCCGCTGGCCGAAGGCCTCGCGCAGCTGGAGCTGGAACTCTGCACGACGCCCGACTGTGGCCTCGGATCGCCCGCGGGCGATCCGATCGAAACCGACAAGTGATGACCTCCATGCCGCCGGTCATCCGTCGTCACCGCATTGCCCGGCCGTCGTAGGCCGTACCTCGAGGGTCAGTCCCAGGGGAATCACAACCGGGCCCGCCCGCTGGTCAGCCGCCCGCCGGCCTCGGCACGTCAGCTCTCCGGAGCGGTCCGGATCAGGGGTGAAAGCGGGATCCCAATGTCGCCCTCGTCAACCTCGATCGCTCGCATGGTGAACCCGAATTCCGAGCCGCCTTCTGGCCGCCGGCGGGCCCAGATCTTTCCACCCATCGCCTCGACGAGGCTGGCGCACACGAACAGGCCGATCCCCGAACCGGACACCATCCGGGCGCTCTCGGGATCGCGATAGAAGAGCTCGAAGATCCTGGCGAGCGATACGTCGGGGATCCCGGGACCGTCGTCGCTGACCCGGATCGCGACCCCGGTGCCATCTCGTCGGGCATCTACCGTGACAGCCGTCCCGGCGGGGGTGTACTTCGCTGCGTTGCCGAGCAGGTTGCGCACGATCTGCTCGACATAGGTTTCCTCGCCCGCGACGACTGGCAGGTCCGGCTCGATCTGCGCCGTGATCCGCAGGGTGGGCAACTCGACCGACTCCTGGGCGACGATGCGATCGATGAGCCGGCGCGGCTCGATGGGCTCGGGATCCACGGACAAGCGCCCGCGCTCGACGCGGCTCAGGACCAGCAGGTCCTCGACCAGTCGATGCAGCCGCTCGGACTCCGCGCGCACGTCCTCGAGCAGCGCGGTTCGCGAGGCCGCGTCCTCCGTTCGTCCCGGTCGCGCCAGGATCAGGGTCAGACCAAGGATGGTCGTGATCGGGGTCCGCAGCTCGTGGCTGATCACGTCGATGAAGGCCTCGCGGAACTCGCCGGCCTGGCGTTCCTCGGCCAGGAGCCGGTCCCGCTCGGCCTCGACGCGTCGTCGCTGGGTGATGTCCTGTCCCGTCCCGAGCACGCGGGTCGGCCGGCCATCGTCATCCCGGAAGATCCGGCCCGCCCCGTGGGTCCAGTGGATCGACCCGTCGGGCCAGATCAAGCGGAACTCCTGGCTGAAGGCGTCGCCGCCGTCGAGCGCTGCCGCGATGACCTGTCGAAACCCCTCGCGGTCGTCGGGATGGATCGTCTCGACGTAGGTGTCGAACGAGGGCGGCTCGGCGCTTGGCGTGAGGCCGTGCTGTTCGAAGATGACATCCGACCAGGTCAGGCCTCCGCTCTGGATGTCCCATTCCCAGAATCCGGTGCCAGACGCCGCCAGCATGACCTCGATGCGCGCATCCCGAGCTTCGATCTCGTCGGCGAGCGTGGCGACCTCATCGAGCGCCTCCGCCAGGCGATCGCGCGACGCTCGTCGCGACGCCACGAGCAGCGCCGTCCCGGTGCCGGCCAGCAGAAACAGGATGAGTCGGACCTGTTCGGTCCGTGTGTCGGGGTTTGCCGGATCGAACGGCGACACCAAGATGGCCGCGTTGAGCGCGACGGTGGCGACCGTGGCCGTGATCCCGCCGATCGCCCCGCCGAACCACGCGGCCAGGACGGCGGCGGCCATCAGCAGGATGTACCCCGTATCGCCCGCGACAAGACCGTTCAGGAGCGCCTTGCTGACGATCGCCGCCCCGCCGACGAACAGCCCGGCTGCCAGGGCTCCGACCGACCGGAATCGGACGTCACGGGCGCCCGCGAGCTCGCCTTTCGCGCGCCCGCTCGCTCGCGTCGAGGTCCGGAGTGCCTCGTCCGTCACGCGTTGCCCCTCTGCGCTCACACGCTGGCTGACGTCGGGGATGGACCTCGGGCCCGACGTCCAGGCGAGGTCGACTACCCCCGGCCCATCGCGATCGACCCCACGCAGGTCCTCGCGACGGTGGAGTATGGACCACCTCCGCACGCCGAGCCGGCGGCAGTGTGCGATGGGTGATCCCGCGGAGGCATCACGTCCGACGGTCCGGCATCGCATCTGCATGTCACCGCGAGCAGGGTCGTCCACGCCGGTCGCCCACCGTGCTGTCGCGCCTCGCAGCACGCGTTTTCGTCTGGTGTCACGCGGCTGATACGGCGGGCCGGTCGGGCAGAGTCGCCGGTTCGGGTCCCAGGGCCCTAGGGTGCTAGGACGAGTCGTCACCGGCGCCTCGTCCCATATCCGGCAACGTCGCCGGTCCTCGCTGCATCAAGGAGAACCGAGATGGATCACGAACACGACCCTCTGCATCCGCACGACCATCTCCACGATGACGCGCTGGCCGCGCCCGACCCGCGCGCCGCCGCCGACGACCCGACCGTCGAACGCGATCGAAACGAGCACGGGACCGAGGCGGTCGGTGCCGGAGCGGGCGCGCTTGGTGGCGCCGCGGTCGGTGCTGCCGTCGGTGGGCCGATCGGTGCCGTCGTGGGCGGCGGCATCGGCGCGGTTGCGGGCGCGGTCGCCGGTGAGTCGGTCGAGGGCAACGAGGAAGCCGGCGCCGGAGCCGGCTCGCTTGGTGGCGCAGCCGCCGGCGCCCTGGTCGGCGGTGCGGTCGCCGGACCTCCCGGAGCGGTCGTCGGGGGCGCCGTCGGCGCGGCCGGCGGAGCCGGTGTCGGCGACAAGGCCGAGGAAGGCGCCGAGGACACCGACGAACCGCGACTTGACCGTCCGTAACTGACCCGTCGTACCCGGCGAAACGCCGGTCGTGCGACACTGTGGGGCCGCGAGTCCGCCGATCCACTCGGCGCCTCGCGGCCGCGCCGTCCCCAGAGGTGTTCACTCATGGCTCGCCCGCTCCGCATCGCTCACGTTGCTCCCCCGCTCGAGCGGGTCCCGCCCGAGGGCTACGGTGGCACCGAGCGGATCATCAACGAGCTGGTCCTGGAGCTCGCGCGGCGGGGTCACTCGGTCACCACGTTCGCCAGCGGCGATTCGAAGGTTCCGGGCGAGCACGTCGTCACCGTGGACAAGGCCTTGCGGCCGAACGGCTACACGGGCGATCCGATGCCCTATTTCCTTATCACCGCCTCCAAGGTCCTCGATCGGGCGGCCGACTTCGACATCATCCACAGCCACCTGGAGTGGTCGAGCCTGCTGCTGGCGCGGGTCAGCCCGGTTCCGGTGGTCTCCACCTTTCACGGCCGACTCGACCTGCCGTGGGCGGAGGAGATGTTCCGCGACGCCCCGCGTGGGCTCGTGGCGATCAGCAAGAATCAGGCATCGACCCACCCGGAGGTGCCCTGGGAGGGGATCGTCCATAACGGGCTGACGCTCACCAACGCGCCGTTCGAGCGTCGGCGCAGCGATGACCTCTGCTTCGTCGGCCGGGTGGCGCCCGAGAAGGGCATCGTCGAAGCGATCGAGATCGCTCAGCAGGCCGGGCGGCGCCTGCGGATCGCGGCCAAGGTCGCCCCGATCGGCCCCGAGCGCGAGTACAACGACGCGGTCTTCGAGCCGGCGCTCAAGGCGGCCGGCTCCTCCGTCGAGTTCCTCGGGGAGTTGATGGGCCCGGCCCGCGACCAGCTGTTCGCGGAGAGCTTCGCGTCATTGATGCCTGGATCGTGGCCCGAACCGTTCGGCCTCGTGGCGATCGAGTCGCTCGCGTGCGGGACGCCGGTCGTCGCCCGACGGATCGGTGCCCTGCCCGAGATCATCCGCGACGGCGTGGACGGGTTCTTCGGCGACGACATCACGGGGATGGCCTACAAGGTCGACCGGGTCGCCGACCTGGATCGCGCGGCGATCCGGGCGTCCGTCCTCGAGCGCTTCTCGGCGAAGCGCATGACGGATCGATACCTCGAGGTGTACCGCCAGATGCTCGAGGGCTCCGAAACCGGATCCGATGCGGAGTCCGCGTCCCCGGACTTCGTCTCGGCCGAGCGGCTCGAGGCCAAGCGGGTCGATCGCCGGGAGGCGATGGTCTCGAAGGGCTGAGCCGCGGCGACGTCGGCTGTCACCCTGGTCGGGCCGACCAGGCCGGGTTCATCGAATTTGCGGCGAGCGAGCTGATGCCGCGCCTGCAGACGGCCGCCACCCCAGCTTGACGGAGCGCGACGGCAGGGGGATCTGGCCCTGAGCGGGGCCACGCGGGTGGGCGAGGGTCAGTCCAGGAGCCGTTTCGAGAGCAGGACCATGGGCTGCACCCCGTGGCCGCCCGGCCATTCGAACTCGACCAGCTGGACGCGCTCGGTGAGATCGTCCTCGTGTACGTCGATGCGCCCGGCCAGCGCCCTCGGATCGGGAGCCGGCGCCGTCGGCGCAAGGCGTCGCCGTCGCGATCCGATCAGTCGCGTTCGCGGGGCCTCAGCGGCGGTTCTCATCGCTGGTGCTCCGGATCCTCGATGTCGGCGGCGTCCGGAGCGTCGGCTCCCTCCCGTGTCAGGCGATCCGCCTGGTCGCGCTTGCGATCCGCAGGGCCGGGCTGGTCCGGATCGAGCCGATCGGTGGGTGTGGCCGCCTCCCGCGAAGCGGGTTTGCGCATCAGTTCGTCGGTCATCGTCGATGTCCTCGAGCGCTGTTCCAGGCCGCTACGGTCGCACGCGCCGTGACACGCTCAGACCCGAGCCCGGTCAGGACCCGTTACAGCCGTGTACCAGCCGATGCGTGCCGTCGCGCCGTCGTGCCGTCAGGCCCGGGTCATGCTGCGGCGGAGCATGACCCAGCTCGCGCCGAGCGTGGCCGCGGCAGCCCGAGCGCACCCAGCTCCCAGGCGTGGGTCGTGCTCCCACGCAGCATGAGGTCCTGGAGTAGCCGGATCCCATGCGTCACCGGGAGTGCGAACGCAAGCGTCCTGACCGGCGTGGTGAACTCATCGATGGACAGCACGAAGCCGCTGAAGAAGACCGAGGCGAGCAGGACGAGGAGCGATAGCTGCACGGCCTGGCGTTCCGAGTCGGACACCACCGCGATGAACAGGCCGACGCCGAGCGACGCGAGCAGCAACAACGCGATCGTGAGCATGAGCGCGCCTGGATCGGCGAGCATCGGCACGCGGAGCACCCCGACGAGCAGCGCGATGGTCGTCGTCGCGATCACGCCGCCGAGCAGGGCGAACGCCAGCACCTTGCCGGCGAGCACCTCTGCGGAGCTGACCGGAGCGACCCGGAATAGCTCCATGACACCGCTCATGCGCTCCCGGACGAGGGACAGCGCGATGAGGGTCACGGCGAGGTGCTGGAGGATCAAAGCGAGGACCGCCGGACCGAAGAAGCCGATCACGCCTGGTTTCGACGGGGCGGTACTGACGACCTCGGCCCGAGTCGGGGCCGCGACGACGTCGGGCGGGATCTTCGCCGCTGCCGACTGACCAGCAGCGATCGCATACGTCTGGCCCGTCTCGGCGACGCGCTTCACGATCTCTCGGTTGATCGCGCTCGAGAGCAACGCGGCCAGGAATCCCGCGTAGTTCTCCTCGACCGGATCCACGGCGTCGATCCGGACCTCGATGACCGACTGTTCGCCGGCCTTGAAGTGGGCCTCGGCGTTCTCGGGCGCGATGACGACCACGTCGATCGCGCCGTTCGCGAGTTGGGCCTCCGCCCCGGCCGCGTCCTGGGTCACGTCGTCGATGTGGAGGCCGCCGCCGGCCAGGTCCTGGTACGTCGCGACGTCGGTCGGCAATCCGGCCGAGGCCGGCACCACGACGAGGGTCTCCAGCGGCCGCCTGACGCCGTTGTAGCCCAGGCCGAACACGATCATGATCAGGAACGGCCCGAGGATGAGGCTGACGATCGCCCCCGGACGCCGCATGGTCTCGATCAGCTCCTTGCCGACGAAGGCGAGTAGCCGGACGAAGCTTGCGAGCGCTGCGCGCATCAGGCCGCCTTCGGCGAGTCGCGGACAATCGACGTCCGGTGGCGCTGCACGAGGAGGGCGAAGACCTCCTCGAACGACGGGCGATGCTCACGCGCGGAGCCCACTTCACTACCACCCGCGCGAATCGCCTCGACCACATCCGGAATGGCCGTCGCGGCGTCTTCGACGATGACCAGGAGTTGATCCGGCCCGTGCTGCTCCACACCGCGGACGAAGGGCAGCTCAGTAAGACGACGACCGTCGAACGCGGCCGACGTCTCGACCTCGACGATGTCACCGCCGAGGGCCGACCTGCGCAGCTCGAGCGGTGTCCCGAGGGCGATGAGTCGGGCCTCGCTGATCAGGGCGACGGTGTCGCACTCCTCCGCCTCGTTGACGTACTGGGTCGTGACGAGCATCGTCCGACCGGCCCCGCGAAGTCGATGCAGCTCCTCCCAGATCTTGCCCCGGAGGAGGGGATCGATCCCGGCGGTCGGCTCGTCGAGGAACTGCAGCGATGGGTCGTGCACGAGCGCACAGGCGAGCTCGAGGCGTCGCTGCATCCCACCCGACATCGCCGAGGCGCGCCGGCCTCGGACCGTCCAGAGGTCGACGAGCTGGAGGACTTCCCGCGTCCGGCGGTGACGGCGAAGCCAGAGCATGCCGAACAACGACGCCACGAAGTCGACGTTCTCGCGGGCCGTGAGATCGGGATAAAGCATGAATTGCTGGGGCATGTACCCGATCCGCTCGCGGGTCCGCCGCCGGAAGTGTCGAGGGTCTTCGCCGAGCACGCGGATCTTGCCCTCGGAGGCCGTGAGGGCGCCGGTCAGGAGCCGGATCGTCGTCGTCTTGCCGGAGCCAGACGGGCCGACGATGCCGAGGATCGTCCCGACCGGGACCGTGAGGCTGATGCCTTCGACCGCGGCCTCATCGCCGAACCGCTTGGTGACATCCTCCATGACGATCGCCGGCTCGATCGCTGCCGCCGTCGGCGGCGCGTTCGCGGCTGCCGCGTTCGCGGGCGCGGCCGATGGTGCCTCGGTGTGGACCGCGGGGTCGTGTTCGGCGTGCATCGAGGCGTCGCTCCTCGCGCATGGGAATCCAAGGTGAAGGAACGGGACGACAGGGTGGACCGTTCGCGACTCCCCCCGGTCGGTCGCGAACGGGCATCTCGAGTATCCGCAGCGCGGCGTTTCGAGCAGAGCACGACGATGGCCCGAGACTTGCAGCAACATCGCGAACGGCGTCTGCGATGCCGGTGCGACGGCGATCGGCGTCGGTGCATGACGGGCGAGCGCGGGAATGGCCCATCGTGGGCTCGTGCCGACCCGCCGATCGCGCCCCGTCAAGTCTGCCGTTTCCGCCGCCGCCTTGGCCGTAGGCGGCGGCACGGCCGGAGGCTCAGCCGGGCCTTCACCCGGGAGCGGCGCCGCACGCACGGTCGCCCGCGGCGCCGTACTCCGATACGCAACCGACGATCGTCCAGGCATCACGCGCCGACGCGCCGGCCGCGGCTTCACGTATCGCGACGCGGACGGTCGGACGATCCGGGATCGGGATACCCTGCGCCGGCTGCGGTCCCTCGCGATCCCACCCGCCTGGACCGACGTCTGGATCTGCCCGTGGGCGAACGGCCACGTCCAGGCGAGCGGCCGCGACGCGCGCCGGCGGAAGCAGTATCGCTACCACCAGCGCTGGACGCAGCGTCGGGACCTCGACAAGTTCGACCGGATGCTCGCCTTCGCCGGGGCATTGCCGCGCCTCCGCCGACGCGTCGACCTCGACCTCGCCCAACGGGGCCTCCCTCGCGAGAAGGTCCTCGCCGCCGTCGTGCGGCTCCTCGAGCTGACCCTGATCCGGGTCGGTAACGACGAGTACGCGAAGCTGAACCGCTCGTTCGGGCTGACGACCCTGCGCGATCGCCACGCCAACGTGCGAGGGACGCAGGTGCAGTTCCGCTTCCGCGGCAAGGCCGGTCAGGTCCACGAGGTCGGCCTGCGCGATCGGCGCCTGGCGGGGATCGTGCGTCGCTGCCAGGAATTGCCGGGACAGGAGCTTTTCCAGTACGTCGACGACGACGGCGAGCCCCGTGACGTGGTCTCGGACGACGTCAACGACTACCTTCGCGAGGCCGCCGGCGATGATTTCAGCGCGAAGGATTTCCGGACCTGGGCGGGCACGGTCCTCGCCTACCGTGCGCTTCGAGCCCTCCAGCCCGATGAGTCGAGGGGTGGGCCGAGGAGCAACGTCGTCGAGGCGATCAAGGACACGGCCCAGCGCCTGGGCAACACACCTGCCGTCGCTCGCAAGAGCTACGTCCACCCCGCCGTGCTGGAGGCGTACCTCGATGGGGCCATCCCGGGCGCTCTCGTGCAGGCTGCCGAGGAGCAGACCGATCCGCCGATGGCCGCCGCGCCCAAGGAGGAACGCGCCGTGGTCGCTCTCCTGCGGCAGCGCCTCGAGGAGGATGCCGCCCGCTAGGCGCTAGTCGTCGACCTCGACGGCCTCGCCGTCGAGCAGCGGGAGCTGGACGATGACGGTCGTGCCCATGTCGGGCCCTTCGGACTCCACGGTGATCGTCCCGCCATGGGCGGTGACGATGCCTCGGCAGGCGTAGAGGCCCAGACCTAGCCCCGGGGCTCCAGTGCGGCGGGCTCGCTCCGCGCGCGTGAACCGATCGAACACGGCAGCGAGGTCCTCGGGGCCCATGCCGATGCCCTGGTCGGCGACGGTCAACCGGGCAAAACCCGGGTGCCCCTCGCCCACGGTCACGTGGACGCCGGTCCCGGGCGGGGAGTACTTGAGCGCGTTGTTCAGGAGGTTGGTGGCGATGCGCTGCACGAGCCCGGCGTCCCACAGCCCGATCAGGCGCGGCCCGGAGGCCACATCCATCGTCACGCGCGTCCGGGCCGTCTGCCCGAACGCCGCGACGGCGTCGCGGACGATCGTCTCGAGACTCGCTGGCTCGGGGTCGAGCTCGAGGCCGCCCATCGCGATCCGGGTCGCGTCGCTCAGCGTGTCGATCATCCCGACGAGCTCGCCGGTGGCGAGCAACGCGTCACCGACCGATTCGCGCAATCGCTCCGCATCGAGCGAGTCGGCACCGAGCCAACGTTCGGCGAGGACGAGCGAGCCTTCGACGAGCGTGATCGGCTGGCGGACGTCATGGAGCGTCGTCGCGAGGAAGGACTCACGCAACGTCTCGATCCGATCCGACAGGGTCGAGAGGCCGATCGCCGAGGCCCCATCGAGCGCGTCGCTGACCACCTCGATCCCGCCCACGACGTCGGCCGCGGGAGCATCGCGGTCGAGCAGGACCGCCAGCGCCCGGGCGATCTCCTGGCGGAGGAGGCGGAACTCGGTCACCACCGCGACCGGCCCGAGGCCTTGCTCGAAGCGGGCCTGGGCGTGCGCGCTCGCGGCCGCGCTGACCGCCGCGTCGTCGAGGGGGGACGGCGCGGGCGCCTCGTCCCGTCGGCCGGCTCGGATCAGGGCCGCGATCGCGTCGAACAACAGCGGGACGTGGTCCGCGACGGCGCCCGCCGGGTGCTCGCGATGGAACGGCTGCCGCTGCGCCGCCGCCAGCCAGCGCTCCAGGATGCCGTTCCGCCCTTCGATGAGGGCATCGGCCACGAACCCGAGATCGGCCTTGGCGGCCACTTGGCCGACGCGGCGGCCGGCAGCCGTTGCACCCTCACGATCGTCGGCCAAGCGCTCCTCCACGTTGGCGATCGTCGCGCCGCGGCGGTTCGCGGCGCCCGTCAGTGAGGATACTCCGGAGGCGCCGCCGCCATCCAGGACGTGGGGGGGGGGGGGGCCGCGGGGGGGGGGGGGGGGGCGGGGGGGCGGCGCGGGCGGGGAGCGCCTGGGGGGGGGGGGGGGGGGGGGGGGGGGTGGGGGGGGGGGGGGGGGGGGGGAC
>JBBQRZ010000010.1:0-93781 GCA_038214255.1 Candidatus Limnocylindrales bacterium | reverse complement strand
GTTCGAGACGGTTGAGCAGTGCCATCCTCTGGTCGGTCATCGCGGCGGTCTCCCAAGTGAACGTAGACACTCACTGGAAGACCACGCGGTGACCCTCGCCGTCAAGGGCCTCGACTTACACCACGTCCCGGGACACTACTGGTTCGGGCCTACTGCGAGTCGTGGGCGCCCCGGTGTTCGGCCCATCTGACGGAGGGGAGATGCGGCAGCCGCCTGACGATCCGCGCCCGATGCCCTGGGAGCCAGGCGCCGGCGACGCGCCTCCGCCCGCGGATCAGGCGCCGGTCGCCTGGGCCCCGCTTCCCCCATCCGGCAGGCCCACGCCCTCCGGTTGGGTCCAGCCGGGCGCCGTGACCGCCGGCCCGCTCGTCGGCTGGGAGCTGCCGGCTCCGGCCCCGGACGCGCCGGCCAACGAGGGATTCGTCGTCGCCGGCATCGGCGCACGGATCGTCGCGTATCTCATCGACCTGGTCCTCGTCTCGATCGCTGCTCACGCTGCTCACGCTGCTCGTCACCGACTTCGCGGGGATCTTCGGGGCGGCCTTCGACGCGCTGTTGAGCGGGAACTCGACGCGCATCACCGTCCCGGTGACGACCGAGGTCGTGCTCGTGACGTTGATCGCGCTCGCGATCCAATACCTCTACTTCGTCGGCTTCTGGACCAGCCGCGGACGGGCGACGCCCGGCATGCGCGGTCTGAAGATGCAAGTCGTCGATGTGAGTACCGGCCGCGGCCTGTCGCTCACCGCGGCGATGATTCGCTGGGCCGCGCTCGGGGCGCCGCTCGCCCTGCTGTCGCTCATTCGGCCGCTCCAGCCGGTCGCCGGCTTCGTGAACGCATGCCTCCTCGTCATCCTCTTCCTGACCACGGTCACGAACGATCGCCGGCAGGGACTGCACGATCGATGGGCCGCCTCACTCGTCATCCGCTCGGGGACGAGCGGCGATGGTGCGACGGCCGCCGGCCTCGTGGTCCTGGTGCTGCTGTGGATCGGGTTCGCGATCATCGTCGGGGTCGCCGCGTTCATCTTCCTCGCCCCGCAGCTCCCGGAGATCCTGTCGCGGCTCGGGAGGCCGACCTAGACCGTCGCGCCGCGACCGCCAGTTGTCGGGCCCCGACGGCACCGACGTTCCGGCCCGTATCATGTCCGGACTGGCCGCATCGAGGGGAGCACGATGACGCAACCGCCCGACGACCGTCGCCCGATGCCCGGGGAATCGCCCGAGGACTCGCCGACGGACCCACCGGGACCATCCGAGCAGGCACCGACACCTGAGCAGGCGCCGACCGCTGAGCAGGCGCTGCCCGCGCCGCCCGCGTCCGTCACGCCTCCAGCCGAACCTCCGGCTTCCGACCAGCCGACGATCGCGTGGACGCAACCGGCCCCGGCAACGCCCAGCGGTCCGTCCTGGGGCCAGCCACCCGCTCCTCCGTCGACACAGCCGCCAACCCAGCCGCCGACGACGTCCGGCGGGCCGATCCTCAGCGCCTCGCCGAGCGAACCGACGGTCGGATGGGCCATGCCCGCCGGTCCGGCGGAGGTGGCCCCGGGACTGACCTACGCGAGCACGGCGAGCCGGTTCGCGGCCTACCTGATCGACATCATCATCGTCGGCATCATCGGTTCGATCATCGCGGGCATCTTTGTCGGCGGGACCTTGACGACGATCGAGTCCGGCAATGGCGCCTTCGGGAATGGCACCTTCAGCGGCAACTGGTCCACGATGATGTCGCCGGTCTACAGCATCGTCACTGTCGCGCTGGGGGCGGCCTACTTCATCCTGTCGTGGTCGGGTGGCCGACGGGCGACCCTGGGCCAGCGGGTGCTCCACCTCCAGGTCGGGAACGCCGTCGATGGGCGCTCGGTCACGACCGAGCAGGCCATCCGGCGCTGGATCGGCCTCGGCGCGTTCCTGTCGCTGTTGAACCTGGTCCCCCCGCTTGCCCCGGCTGCGAGCCTCGTCGAGCTGCTCTGGATCATCGTCCTGCTGATCACGACGGCCACGAGCCCCACGAAACAGGGCATCCACGATCGGTTCGCGAACTCCGCCGTCGTTCGGCCGATCGGTGCCTCGAACACGCTGGCAACCGCGTGCCTCGTGATCGCGATCATCGTCCTGGTGCTCGCGCTGCTGTCGATCGTCGCCCTCATCTTCCTCGGCAGCCAGGTGAGCACGATCCTGTCCGCGCAGGGGACCTCGATCTGAGCCAGGGCACGACCGACCCGGTCAGGCTGGTCGACGAGGCGCAACGGACAGGCCTGACCGACATGGACCCCGGGGACTTTCGTGCCGCAGCGCACGCCGTGGTGGACGTCATGGCCGACTACCTCGAGACGGTCGAGCGACGCCCCGTCTTCCCGCCGATCGAGCCCGGCTCGCTCCGGCCCCTGTTCCCGGCCGCGCCGCCCGAACAGCCCGAATCGCTCGAGGCGATCCTCGACGATTACCAGCGTCTCATCGGGCCCAATGCCACGCACTGGCAGCACCCCGGCTTCCTGGCGTATTTCGCTACGACCGCCTCGGGTCCGGGCATCCTCGGCGAGATGCTGACCGCGGCCCTCGGGCAGAACCCGATGTTGTGGCGCACCTCGCCGATCGGCACCGAGCTCGAAGAGGTCGTGGTCGACTGGCTGCGCCAGGCGCTCGGCCTCCCGGAGACGTTCGATGGCCTCCTGACCGATACGGCCTCGACCTCGTCGCTCATCGCGCTCGCCGGAGCGCGCCAGGCCGCCGGCATCGACGCCGCCGCGCGCGGGCTGGCGGGTCGAGAGGACGTGCCGCTCCTTCGCCTCTACGCCTCGATCGAGGCGCACAGCTCGATCGAGAAGGCGTGCATGACGCTCGGCCTCGGCCGCGAGTCGCTCGTGCTCGTCGCTGCCGACGAGCGGTTCGCGATTCTCCCCGAGGCGCTGACCGCGGCGATCGACGCCGACCGCGCCGCCGGCCACCAGCCGATCGCCATCGTCGCGACGCTCGGCACGACGTCGTCGACCTCGCTCGATCCCATCGCCGCGATTGCCGACATCGCCGAGCGCGAGCGCCTGTGGCTCCACGTCGATTCGGCGTACGCCGGGGTGGTCGCGATGCTGCCCGAGCGTCGCACTCCGTTCGCCGGTTGGGAACGCGCCGACTCGATCGTCATCAACCCGCACAAGTGGCTGTTCACCCCGCTCGATGCCTCCCTCCTGCTATGTCGCCGCATGACGGATCTGCGCGCGGCGTTCAGCCTCGTTCCGGAGTATCTGCGGACCCTCGATCGCGAGGCGCCCGGCCGTGACTACAACGAATACACGCCCCAGCTCGGCCGTCGTTTCCGGGCGCTCAAGCTGTGGGTCCAGTTGCGCTGGTTCGGGCTCGACGGCCTGCGGCGCCGGATCGAGCGCCATCTCGAGATGGCCCAGGCATTCGCTCGCTGGGTCGACGAGGACCCGGATTGGGAGCGGCTCGCGCCTGTCCCGTTCTCGACCGTCTGCTTCCGATGGAACCGCCGAGGGCGGCCATGACCGAAGCCGACCTGGACACCCGCAACGCGGCGATCATGGATGCGGTGAACCGGACGGGCGCGGTGTTCCTCTCTCACACGCGCTTGGCCGGCCGATTCACGATCCGGGTCGCCATCGGCAACCTGCGGACCGAGCCTCGCCACCTCGAGCGGGCGTGGACCCTGCTGCGTGCGGCGGCCGCTCGCGCATGAGTCCCAGCCCACAGCCGCACGATGTCATCTACTTCGAGTCGCCTGCCCAGCTGCGCAACTGGTTCGATGCGAATCACGCGACCGCGGACGATCTCTGGGTCGGCCAGTACCGCAAGGCCACCGGCCGGCCCAGCGTCACCTGGTCGCAGGCCGTCGACGAGGCCCTGTGCGTCGGCTGGATCGACGGCGTCCGCGTCAGCGTCGATGAGACCCGGTTCCTGCAGCGGTTCACACCGCGGCGCAAGGGGAGCACCTGGAGTGCGATCAACGTCGCCAAGGTCGAGGCCCTCACGGCCGAGGGCCGGATGCGGCCGGCCGGGCTCGCCGCGTTCGAGGCGCGGACCGCCGCGAACGCGGCGATCTACTCGTACGAGCGGCCCCCCGCGATCTTCTCGGACGACGAGGTCGCCCGGTTGCAGGCGAATCCCGCGGCCTGGGCGGATTGGCTCGGGCGACCGCCGTCGTACCAGCGGGCGGTCACGCATTGGGTGACGAGCGCGAAGGCGGCCGCGACTCGTGAACGGCGCCTGGCCACGCTCATCGAGGACTCGGCCGCCAGCCGCAAGGTCGGGCCGATGCGCTGGGAGCGCAAGCCGTGACCTCGGAGATCTCGCGTGCCCGCGATGACGTGCTCGAGCGCGCGTTCCGTGATGCCCGGGCGAGCCTGATCAACCCGCCGCTCGAGGACATAACGCTCCAGGCCTTGGGCGACGCGCTCTCGCAGTAGACTCGGCCGGCAGGATCCGTCCGTCGGCGGGGGGCCGCCGGCAAGCGCCGCCCGCCAGCCCGAGGAGACCGAGTCATGGCCGTTGAGGTCACCCCCGCCGATTTCCCGATGTTCATCGATGGGGCGTCCGCGCCGTCATCGAGCGGGCGCTGGATCGACGTCCGAAGCCCGGCGACCCGCGAGCTCGTCGGTCGCGTGCCCGAAGGCACCGAAGCAGACGTCGATCGCGCCGTGGCCGCCGCCCGGGCCGCCTTCCGGGACGGGCGCTGGCACCGGATGGCGCTGCCCGAGCGGGTCACGGTCATGAACCGCCTGGGCGATCTGGTCGATCGCGACGCCGACGATCTGGCCCGCCTCGAGACCCTGCAAACGGGCACGGCCTACAAGCTCCGACGCGATTCCGACTTCGCCTTCGCAAGCGACAACCTGCGCTTCTTCGCGACCCAGATCCGGAACCTCGAGGGCAAGGCCGCGTACGAGTACACCGGGACGCACACGAGCTTCGTCCGGCGCGAGCCGCTCGGTGTGGTCGGCCAGGTCAGCCCGTGGAACTACCCACTCTGGATGGCGATCTGGAAGATCGGTCCCGCGCTCGCGGCCGGCAACTCCATCGTTCTCAAGCCCGCCTCTGCGACGCCCCTGACGACGATCCGACTCACCTGGCTCGCCAAGGAGGCCGGGGTGCCCGATGGCGTGCTCAACGTCGTGACCGGTACCGGTGAGGTCGTGGGCGCCGCGCTCGCCGCCCACATGGATGTGGACCTCATCTCCCTCACCGGTGACACTGAGACGGGCAAGCGGATCCAGGCCCTCGCGGCGGGCAACCTCAAGCGCGTCCACCTCGAGCTCGGCGGCAAGGCGCCGTTCATCGTCTGCGCCGATGCCGACATCGAGGCGGCGGCGCGCGGGGCCACGGCCGGGGCGCTGATCAACGGGGGACAGGACTGCACCGCCGCGACGCGCGCCTATGTCCATCGCGACGTCTACGACGCGTTCCTGGCGCGGACGGCGGAGCTCTTCGACGCGGTCCGCGTCGGCGATCCCTTTGATCCGGCGACCGATCTCGGGACGCTCATCTCCGACACCCAGGTCGCGCGCGCGGCCGGGTTCGTCGAGCGGGCGGTCGCGGCCGGCGCGCGGGTCGTGGCCGGGGGCGTCGCCCCGGACGTGCCCGGCTTTCCCGATGGAGCCTTCTACCGCCCCACGCTTGTCGCCGACTGTGCCCAGGACAGCGAGATCGTCCAGCAGGAGGTCTTCGGGCCCGTGCTGGCGGTCCTGCCGTTCGACACGATCGAGGAGGCCTTCGAGAAGGCGAATGACACGCGCTACGGGCTGGCGGCCTCGATCTGGACAAGGGACGTCTTCACGGCGATGGAGGCCGCGCGGATACTGGATTTCGGGCACGTCCAGGTCAACGACCACCTCATGGTCACCTCGGAGATGCCCCACGGCGGCTTTAAGCAGTCGGGCAGCGGCAAGGACATGTCGACCTACTCATTCGAGGAGTACACGCGGGTCAAGCACGTGATGCTCGAGCTGACCGGCGAGCCCGAGAAGGGCTGGCACTACACGATCTTCGGCGACAAGCCCGGCGCGTAGCGGAACGGGGAGGGCAGCTGATGGCCGCTCTCCCGCGGGCGATAACGTTCGGTTGGCCTGGCGTCAGATCAGCGCCGCCGTGATCACCTGGCAGAAGAGCACAAAGTCGCTGTCCGCTTCCGGATGGGGTCCCTTGATGATGACCTCGGAACCAAGGAAGTCGCCCGTGGTCAGATCGAAGGTATCGGTGAACGTGATGACCCCGGCGTCACGGGTCAGGACGGCACCGCGCGACGTCTGGATCTTCTCCGGCAGACCTTTGTAGGTGGTGCTGAACGTGATCGTGCCGGCCTGCTCGTCGATCACGGCGGTGCCCCTGACCATCCCGGCGGACGAGACCACGACCGACTTACCGTTTGCCGGATTCGTGAAGGTTTGCCTGGCCGAGCTCGTGTCCTTGAAGCTCCCGTCGGCAAAGAACGAGAAGTTATCCGTGACGACGAACTTGATGTCGACTGGGATCCCGCAGATATCGCCCGCGAAGTTGTCGGTGAATGGTCGTGGGTCTTGGGCGGTCTACGCGGCCCATGTCCTGCCGTAGGCCCCCGCCGTTTTTCGTTGTCGACGCAGAGGGGAGGAGTGACCTGAGAAGGGAGGCAACATGAAGGTGGTCGGCCCCGTTCCCGAGGGCTATCTGTAGTGGTTCGTCTCCGGCTCTTCCGAGCGGCGATCAGCGCTCGGTCGGGAAGGGTGGCGGCTCGGGTTCGAGGCGGGCGCGGGCTTCGTCGACCAGGCGCTGGTATTCGTCCTGCAGCCGGCCGATCTCGTCGCGCAGCGTATCGGACTCCACGGAGCGGTCCGGTGCCGCCTCGAGGTCGCGCTTCGCGGCGCGCCAATCCGTGAGGATCGCGTCCGCTTCACGTTGGTAGGGCAATGGGGTTCCCCTCCTGATTCGGTGTCGGACGCTGCCCGGGGCAGGCCGGTAGCCTACACCCTCGCATTTCGGCGAGGAGGGTGCCGCCCGCGCGGCCCGTCGCCGCTTGTGACCGGCCCGGCTCCCATGCGAAAGCCCCGCTCGCGCGACGCACGAGCGAGGCCTCCAGCTGCCGAGTGAAGTGCCAGGGTCAGCCGCAGATCGCGTAGGCCCTGATGCTCCAGGTCTTGAACTTGGCCACGGCCGCCGAGCCGACGACGGTCCAGGTGTTCGCCGCGCTGGGATAGGACGACGTGAGGCGGACCTTGTCGAGGGTGTCGTTCGTCGAGACGACGCCGCCACCGCTCATGAGCGTCTTGCCGGCCGGGCAGGACACCGAGGTCGTACCCGTCCGCACGGTGTTGGCGAAGCTCGAGAGCGCCGACTGGGCGATGCTCGTGGTCGTCAGCGCCCCAGCGGCGCCCTGAGCACCGGCGGGACCGGCAGGACCCGCCGCACCGGCAGGACCGGCAGGACCAACGGCACCGGCGGGACCGGCAGGACCGGCAGCACCGGAGGGGCCGGCGGGACCAGCGGGACCGACACCGGCGGGACCGGCAGGACCCTGGGGCCCAGGAGCGCCGTCCGCACCAGCGGCACCGGCAGGACCGGCAGGTCCGACCGCGCCATCGGCGCCGTCAGCACCAGCGGGACCAGCAGGACCGGCGGGGCCGGCAGGACCCTGCGCGCCACCGGGGGTGCCGGGAGGACCCTGCGGGCCCGGATCGCCCTGCGGGCCGGCGGGACCGGCAGGACCCTGGGCGCCATCGACGCCGTTCGTGCCATTGAGGCCGGCAGCGCCCGCGGGACCGACCGGTCCAGCGACGCCGGCAACACCGGCCGGACCGCGGGTCCCGTACTTGAGCCAGCTGCGGAGGAGCTGGGTGGACGGGCAGGCCGCGTGACCGTTGCGCGGAATGACGAGACGCGCGACCTTCGTCACACGGTTGACGCACGCATACACCCGCGTCGTCGGGGTGTACGTGTAGCTGGCCGAAGCGCTGCCGGTCACCGCCAGGGTGAGCATGGCGGCCATGACGATGGTCATGGCGCCACGGCGGCGTGGGAACACCCGGGTGGTGCTGGCTGACATCGATCTTCCCCTCGTGATGGCGGAACAGGATGGGACGCTGGGGCGACAGGCCCGCCGCGTGATGCCGCCGATAGTCATCCCGCAGGGGACGTATGGACGAGGACCCGAACGGGTCGAGGTGCCTAGTACCTTCAGCGGCCGGCGACCGCCACCCGATCACCCGACCGTTAGACCGTGCGAGACTGGACGACCAGCGCGCGCCCCGGCCTTCAGCCGATAATGGCGACATGCCGCCGATCGACGAACTGACGCGCATCGAGCCCGTCCATCTCGCCCGCCTGCAGCACCAGGGCACCTTCACGACCGGCCTGCTGCTCGAGCGTTCCGAGACACCGACCCGCCGGCAGGTCCTGGCCGACCAGGTGGATGCGGACCCCAACGACGTCATGATGTGGCGCGATGAGGCCCTGATGCTCAACCTTGCCAGCTTCGGGCCGTCCGAGCATGAGCTCCTCATCCAGGCCGGCATCGAAGGGCTGGGCGGGATCCTGGCCCTCTCCCTCGACGAGTTCCAAGACCGCGTTCGGCGCGCCGCCGTCGAGCTCAACGTGGACACGCCGTCGGACCTGACGATCGAAGGCTGGTGGGATCAGGCTCGAACGCTCGAGGACGAGTAACCCCGCCTTCGGCGAGGCTCCCTCGCCGGCCCGGGCTACGATGCCCAGGTGCAGACCCTCGGCCGCCGGCTCGCCGCGCTGATTACGGCCGTCGCGACGGCCCTCCTCATCGTCGCCGTCGCGATCCCGCTCTTCCTCAACCCCGTGTGGGTCGCATTCGAGCAGGCCCGCGCAGAGGCCACCGCCTGGACGGGCTACGACGAGGCACAGCTGCGGACCGCGACCGACTCGATCCTGCACGACCTCGTCATCGGACCGCCGTCGTTCGATGTCTCCTTCGGATCGCAGTCCGTCCTCGATGAGCGCGAGCGCCAGCACATGCGCGACGTGCGCGGCGTGTTCATCGCCTTCTTCGCGACCGCGCTGGTCGTCGTGCTCGCGGCGGCCGCGATCGCCGTCGGCCGGCGTGCGCGCCCCGGGGGCCGCCTGGAGACGTGGCGCGCGGTTCGCAACGGCGCCATCGGCCTGATCGTCGGGCTCATCGTGGCGGGCGGGATCGCCCTCGTCGCCTTCGATGCGCTGTTCGAGACCTTCCACCGACTGTTCTTCGCGGGGGGCTCGTACACGTTCGACCCTGCGACCGAGCGGCTCGTCCAGCTCTTCCCGTTCGCCTTCTGGCAGGAGAGCTCGATCGCGATCGGGGCGGTGTGTCTCGTCATCGCCGCGATCGTGGCTGCCATAGCTGGTCGACGCGCACGCGCCGCGTCGCGCCAGAGCGCCGCCGCGCCGGATAGCGCGCCCGCGGGCACCGGCACCAACCCTCAGCCGGTCCGATGAACGCCCTGCCGGTCGCCCGCCTGTTCGGGCTCGAGATCCGCTTGCACGTGTCGTGGGCGCTGATCCTCGCGCTCATCACCGTCACGGTGGCAACACAGGTGGGGGCCCTGGCACCGAGCACCAGCTCGGTCGTGCGCTGGACGATCGGGGGCATCGCGGCCGTCATCTTCCTGCTGTCGGGGCTTGCCCACGAGCTCGGGCACGCCCTCGTGGCGCGGCGCGCCGGCATGCCCGGTGGCCCCGTCGTCGTGTTCTTCTTCGGCGGCGCGGCGAACCCGACCCTCGAGGCGCGCACGCCGCGAGACGAGATCACCTCGGCCCTCGCGGGTCCGGTCATCAGCCTCGCGATCGGCGCGGCATTCCTGCTGATCGCCGTGGCCGGCGGGGCTCTCGGCAACATCGTCGACGGCGTCCAGCTCGTGATCGCCGAGATCGCGTTCTTCGTCGGGGTCATGAACGTCATCCTCGGCGCCGTCAACCTCATCCCGGCCTTCCCGCTCGATGGCGGCCGGATCGCGCGCGGCATCGCCTGGGCACGGACCGATGACCCCGATGCCGGCCTTCGATTTGCCGGCGTCACGGGTCGGCGGGTCGGCCTGGCCCTCGCGCTCGTCGGCTTCCTCGTGGTCGTCTTCTTCGCGCCGGACCACGCGACCGACGGGCTCATGCTCGCTCTGTCGGGCTGGTTCCTTGTCTCGAGTGGTCGGACGATCGAGCGGATGGTCGATCTCGATGCGCTGCTGGACGGGATCCGCGTCGCCGACGTCATGGACCACGACATCGCGGGCGTGCCACCGGGCCTTACCCTCGACACATTCGCCGGGCAGCTGCTCGACGGCTCCAGCGGCGGGTCCCTCGCCGTGCTGCGCGGCGATGACCTGCTCGGGATGGTCGGCGCGGCCCAGGTCCGCCGCGTGCGCCGCAATCGCTGGTCCGAAACCCGCGTCGAAGACCTGATGGTGAGTGGCGAGGCCCTCCCGGAGGTCGCGCCCGACACCACGCTGCGGGCCGCCTTCGACCAGCTGCGCCGGACTGGGCTCGACGGTTTGCCGGTGCGCGAGGCCGGGACGTTGACCGGCATCGTCACCCGACGCGCAGTCACCGAGGCGATCCGCGCCCGCCTGCAGGCCTCGGCCAAGGTCGTGCCGTGACCGATCGACTGCTGAGCGTCGACGAGGCGACGGAGCTGGTGTTCGCCGCGATCGCCGGCCCGACGGAGCCCGAGGTCGCGTTCCTCAGCGAGGCCCTGGGGCGCGTCATCGCCGAGCCCGTGGCGAGCCCGATCGACCTGCCGCCGTGGGACAACTCCGCGATGGACGGCTACGCGATCTGCTCCGCGAATGTCGCTGCTGCCACGGACGGGGAGCCGGCTCCCCTCGAGGTCATCGGTGAGGTCGCGGCCGGTGAGGCACCCGAGACGGCCGTTCGTCGCGGCACGGCGATCCGGATCGCGACGGGGGCGCCGGTACCGCCCGGCGCCGACGCGGTGGTGCCCGTGGAGCTGACGACGCGCGTCGACGCGGAGGGCAACCCGGTCGGGCCGCGCGGACGGGACGCGACCGGGCCACTGCCGGCCGGGATCCTCGTCCATGCCGCGGTCGCGGTCGGTGGCTCCGTCCGTCGTCGGGGCAGCGATCTCGTCGCCGGGGCGCAGATCTTCGACGCCGGGACCGTGCTGACGCCGGCCGCCATCGGCCTGGCGGCCGGTGTCGGCGTCGACCAGCTGCGCGTCCACCGCCGGCCGATCGTCGGCATCCTCGCGACCGGCGACGAGGTACGGCCCACGGGGCGCGAGCTCGGTCCGGCCGGGATCCCGGATGCGAACGGCCCGAGCCTCGTCGCCATGGTCCGCGCGGCCGGCGGGGATCCGCGAGTCCTGGGCATCGCGTCGGACCGCTTCGACGATGTCCGCGCCAGGATCTGCGCCGGGCTGGTCGAGGGTGCCGATGCGCTGATCGTTTCGGGCGGCGTGTCCGTCGGGCCCTACGACGTCGTCCGAGCCGCGTTCGAGGAATTCGGGTCGATCGACCTCTGGCGCGTCGCCGTGCAGCCGGGGAAGCCGTTCGCGTTCGGCACGGGGCGCCTGTCAGCCCGCGACAAGCGTGCCTCGGACCGGCCTGCGACACTCCTCTTCGGGCTGCCGGGCAACCCGGTTTCGACCTTCGTCACCTTCGAGCTGTTCGTCCGCCCTGCGCTGCGCCGGCTCGCCGGTCATCGCGCCGACGATCTGTTCCGCGCGCGCGACCGCGCCATCCTGGCGGATCCCGTGTCGAAGAGCTCCGGCCGTCGGGCGTTCATCCGGGTCACCACCGACCGTGACCCGACCGGCAGCCCGAGCCGCGACGACCGCGGCCGGGTCAGGGTGCATCTCGCCGGTGGCGCGGGCGGGCAAGGGAGCCATGTCCTCTCCGCGTTGGCGACCGCCGATGCCCTCGCCGTCGTGCCCGAGGCGGACGACGCGCTGCCGGCCGGCGCCGAGGTCGAGCTGTGGTGGCTCGACCGCGCCTGACCAAGCGTCCGCCGGGGCCGTATCCTCCGTCCTGATGGACAGTCGACCCGGCCGACCGCCTGCTCCCCGCGCCGAGCGCCGGCGCCTCTCCCATGTCGATCGCGCCGGACGACCGCGGATGGTCGACGTTTCGGCAAAGCCGATGACGGCGCGCCGGGCCGTGGCCGAGGCGACGGTGGGCCTCTCCCCGGAGACGATGAGCCTCGTCATCGATGGCGGTGGCGCCAAGGGCGACGTCCTGGGCGTCGCCGAGCTCGCCGGGGTCATGGGCGGCAAGCGCACGAGCGAGCTCATCCCGCTCTGTCATCCGCTGGCCCTGACCGACCTGCAGGTCTCGATCACGCCGGACCGGGCGGCGGGGGTGCTGCGCGTCCGCGCCGAGGCGGCAACGACCGGCCAGACCGGGGTCGAGATGGAGGCGATGACCGCGGCCTCGGTCGCGGCGCTGACCGTCTACGACATGGTCAAGGGTGTCGAGCGCGGCGTGGAGATCGGGACGGTCCGTCTCCTGTCTAAGAGCGGTGGCAAGAGCGGCGATTGGTTCCGCCAGCCCGACACGGAGCCGGTGACGGATCTGCGACGGCCCGGCGACCGGATGGCCGGCCGCTTCCCGAGGTCGAAACCCGGGCGCAAGCGCGGCTGATGGCTGGGAAGCGGCGAGCACTCGTCCTCACGGCGAGCGATGGCGCCGCGGCGGGTGTGCGCGACGACACCTCGGGCGGCGGGGTAGGGGAGCGGCTGGAGGCCCTCGGGTTCAGCGTCGATCGCGTGGTCGTGTCGGACGAACGATCGGCGATCGAGAATGCGCTCGAGGCGGGTGCCCGGGACCACGACCTGATCGTCACGACCGGCGGGACCGGGCTGACGCCACGGGACGTGACGCCCCAGGCGACGGTCGCCGTCGTCGACTACGAGGTGCCCGGCATGGCCGAGGCGATGCGGGCCGCGGGTCGGGCCATCACGCCGTTCGCCGACCTCTCGCGGGGGGTCGTCGGTGTCCGTGGGCGGGCGCTGATCGTGAACGTTCCAGGCAGCCCCAAGGGCGCGCTCGAATCCCTCGCGGCGATCGAGCCGATCCTCGACCATGCGCTCGAGACGCTCGCCGGCCCGTTCGAGCACGACGGGGGCGCGGGCGGCGGGACCAGCGAACAGTGACCCTGTTCGGGCCATTCGCGGCCGTGCCCTTCTATCCGCTTGTCTTCCCGCTGTTCTGGGGCGCCGTCGTCGTCTTTGCGCTCGCGATGGCGCGCCACCTGCGCGTGTTCGCGGTGGCCCGCGCGGAGGGGCCGAGTCCCTTCGCGGACATCCCGGCACGGTTCGTCGGGCTGATCCAGTACGCGTTCATCCAGACGAAGATGTTCAAGGATCCGGGCGCGGGGATCATGCACGCCGGGATCTTCTGGGGCTTCGTGCTGCTGACGATCGGGACGGCGAACGTCGTTACTGGCGGCGTGATCGAGCAGGTGCTCTCGATCCCGTTCGGGGGGTTGGTCTGGGCTGCGATCAGCGCGATGCAGAACGTCGTCGCGGTCATCGTGCTGGTGGCGATCGGGTGGGCCTTCTATCGACGGCTGGTGACCCGGCCGCGGCGACTCACCTTCAACCGGGACGCGCTCGTCATCCTAGGGATGATCGGCGGGGTGGTCGCGACGGAGCTGTTCGCCGAGGTGTTCGAGTTCGCGCGCTACGGCAGCCAGCCCGGGGCGTTCGTGTCGTCCGCGCTCGCGCAGCCGCTGCGAGCCGGCGTCGCGCCGGCGGCACTCGAAGCGGGCTTTGCGGCGTTGTGGTGGGCGCACGTCGCGCTCGTCGCCGCGTTCCTGTGCTACCTGCCGTTCAGCAAGCACCTCCACATCGCCACGAGCTTCCCGAACATCTGGTACCGCAAGCTCCGCCCGCGTGGCGAACTGCCGAAGATGGACATCGAGGACGAGAACGCGACGTTCGGTCTGCGCACGCTCCAGGACCTCGGCTGGAAGGACCTGCTCGACGGCTTTACCTGCACCGAATGCGGGCGCTGCCAGGAGGCCTGCCCGGCGCATGCCACCGGTAAGCCGCTCAACCCCAAGGCCTTCATCATGGGCATTCGCGATATGTCGGTCGAGGCGGAGCAGGGGCTCAACCTGATCCCCAATTCGCCGATCGTGCGCGAGACCTACGGGCTCGACGACTCGCAGCCGTCGGCCGCGGCGCTGGCCGCGCCGATCGTCGATACCGCGATCCCGTACGACGCGGTGTGGGACTGCGTGACATGCGGGGCGTGCGTCGAGGCGTGCCCGGTGCTCATCGAGCACGTCGACAAGATCGTGGGGCTGCGGCGCAACCTCGTGCTCGAAGAGTCGCGCTTCCCGACCGAGCTGACGGCCGCGTTCCGGGCGATGGAGGGCCAGGGCAACCCGTGGGGGATGCCGGCGTCGGCGCGGCTCGACTGGACGAAGCCGCTGCCGTTCGACGTGCCGACGGTCGCCGCGGTGGTCGCCGCGGGAGAGCTGGACCGCCTCGAGGTTCTGTACTGGGTCGGCTGCGCTGCGGCGTTCGATCCGCGCAACCAGAAGGTTGCCCGGGCGGTCGCGACCTGCTTTCATGCCGCCGGTGTTCCGTTCGCAGTCCTCGGCCAGGAGGAATCGTGCACGGGCGATCCGGCCCGCCGGATGGGCAACGATTACGTGTTCCAGATCCTGGCCGGTGGCGCGGTCGAGACCCTCAACCGCTACGGGATGGGGGAGCGGACGATCGTGACGGCGTGCCCGCATTGCTTCAACACGATCGGTAGCGAGTACGGGCAGCTCGGCGGCGCGTATCGGGTCGTCCACCACTCGACGTATCTCGCCGAGCTGGTTTCCTCCGGCAGGTTGGTCACGGTCCTGGAGGACGCCGTCTCGTCGACCGGCGACCATCGACCCGGGAGCGTGACGGTCCACGATTCGTGCTATCTCGCCCGCTACAACGGGGTCGTGGCAGCTCCCCGTTCCGTGCTTGGCGCCGCCGGGGTCGACGTCATCGAGATGGAAAAGAGCGGCAAGAACACGTTCTGCTGCGGCGCCGGCGGCGGCCGGATGTGGATGGAGGAGACCCGCGGGACGCGGATCAACGAGGAGCGGACCCGCCACGTGCTCGAAACCGGGGCATCGACCGTCGCCACGGCCTGCCCGTTCTGCATGGTCATGCTGTCCGATGGGCTGGCCGCGGCCGACGGCGGCAGCGCGGTCGCCGCGATGGACATCAGCGAGGTGCTGGCGGCCCGGATCGCGACGGCCCCCCCGGAGCGGCTGCTGCCGGTCGTCTAGACGGGGTCGGGCGTAGGCTACGGTCGGAGGCTGACATGGGCGAACCATCGAACGAGGAGATCGTCCGCACCTATTGGCAGGCCCGCGGGTCGCACGACCACGACACGGTCTCGGGGCTCCGGCATCCCGACTGGACCGTCGAGTGGCCGCAATCGCGCGAGCGGGTCCGCGGCGACGCCAACGACCGGGCGATGATGGACAACTACCCGGGCGGTGAGCCGCACTGGGAGCACACCCGGATCGTCGGTAGCGAGGATCGCTGGGTCGCAACGCCGTCCTATACGCTACAGCGCGTCGTCGGCAGCGGCGACTTCTGGTGGGGCGACGGCCTTGCGAAGTACCCGGACGGCTCGACCTGGCACATCGTCTCGCTCATCGAGTTGCGCGACGGGAAGGTCTGGCGCGAGGTCGCCTACTTCGCGCAGCCGATGGAGCCGCCCGCGTGGCGCACCCAGTGGGTGGAACCCCTCGAGCCGAGGTAGTCGCGGCTGTGGAGTGAGGTCACGCTCACTGACGTGGCGGTCCCGTCACCCTTTTCGCGAATCGGAGTGGCGAAAGCGCCGTTCTACACCTCCGCGTCACGAAACGGAGCACCGCTAGCCATTCCCGGCCGACGCGCGCACACTTCGCCGACCACGAGGGAGCAAGGAGGCGCTCGGGTTCCCACCAGCGCGGCGTCTGCAGACGGGTCGCCCCGACCGTCGCGCAGTGCCACTGGCGAGACCGGCCCTCCGGCAATGCGGCGCGACGCGCCGACCAGAAGGAGGCACGCGATGCCCAGGTTCATTACATTCTTCTCGTACACCGGCGAGTCCGCGAAGGCGATGGTCGAGCGTCCGAGCGACCGATCCGCCGCCGCAAAGGCGCTGGCCGAATCGCTCGGAGGCACGCAGGAAGCCTTCTACTGGATGCAGGGAAAACACGATGGCTTCCTGATCACGAATCTGCCCGACGGTGTGGCAGCCTCGGCACTGGCCGCGGGGGTTGGTGCCAGTGGCGCCGTCGTTAGGGTGGAGACCCACCAGATCTTCGACCACGACGAACAGGCAGCCATCGTCGAGCAGGCCGGTGTCGCCCTCCGGGCCTACAAGCCACCGACTGCCTGATTCCTCCGGTTCAGAGCGCGCTTCAGGGAGGGTCCTGCGTCAAGAAGATTGGACATTGTGCCGTCGGATAGGTGATGCCAGCCAACTCGGCGCGCGCTGGCAGTGGCGTTGATGCGGCGCAAGTACGCTTTCGATTGTGGTGACCGGGTCGCTCTGGCGACACACCGACTTCATGAAGCTCTGGGTCGGCCAGACGGTGTCCGAGCTCGGTTCCGTGGTGACCCGGACGGCCGTGCCACTCGTGGCGCTGCTCGTCCTGGGAGCGGGTCCGTTCGAGATGGCGCTGCTGGTCGTGTCGGCCAGCCTTGCCGTCCTCCTCGTCGGCTTCTTCGCCGGCGCGTGGGTCGATCGACTGCGGCGGCGGCCGTTGCTCATCTCGGCCGACGCGATCCGGGCCGTCCTGCTGTTCTCGATCCCGGCGGCGTACCTCGCCGGCGCACTGCGGATCGAGCAGCTGTACCTCGTCGTCTTCCTCGAGGGCTGCTTCGGGGCGCTCTTCGATGCCGCTTATCCGGCCTACGTCCCATCACTCATCGGGGTCGATCGCGTCGTTGACGGCAACAGCAAGCTGGCCACCAGCGCCTCGCTTGCCGAGATCGGCGGTCCAGGCCTGGGAGGCGGCCTCGTTCAATTGATCGGCGCGCCGCTCGCGATCCTTGTCGACGCCATCTCTTTCGTCGTCTCGGCGATCGCGCTGCTCCTGATCCGCAGCCCCGAGCCACCGCGCCCGATCAGGACCTCGCCCGCGCCGATGCGGCTCGAGATCGTGGAGGGCCTCCAACTCGTCCGCCGGCACCCGGTCCTGGTCCCGCTGACCCTCCGCTCGATCTTCGCCCACGTTGCCGGCTCGTTCTACGGCGTCCTCTACGTGATCTATCTGATCCAGGACCTGCACCTCACCCCGTTCCTGCTCGGCGTGGTCGTCTCAGCCGGCGGCGTCGGCTCCCTCGTCGGCTCGTTCTTCGCCTCCAGGGTCATCGCCCGGCTCGGGTTCGGACCGGCTCTCATCTGGGCAGCGACCGGCGCGTCGATCGTCGGCGTGCTGACGCCGCTGGCCGGCGGGCCACTTCTGCTCGCGACGCTGATGGTGTTCCTCCCGCAGCTGATCGGCGACGGCCTCCAGACGATCGAGGGCGTGGCCGAACTGTCGCTCATCCAGGGCGTGATCCCGGACCGCATCCTCGGCCGGGTCAACGCGACCCTTGAGGTCTTCTCGCACGGGATCGCGTACCCGCTCGGAGCTCTCGGGGCTGCGGCCGTTGCCGGCTGGATCGGGGTCCGCGGCGGGATCGCGATCGGCTGGGCCGGGATGGCGGCGTCGATCCTGCTGCTGGTGTTCTCGCCGCTGCCGCGCATCCGGCATCCCTCGGACGTGCCCGCCGACGACCTGGGAGCAGGGCCTGTGCAATGATGATTGGCCCAACGGGTCAATCGCGGCGGCGAGGGGGCGATGCATCTCCAGCGGCAACGATTCAGCCACCCCAGCGATGTCCGGACGTTCCCGCGCGGCCGGATCGAGGTGGTCGAGCTCGATGACGCGGTGGTCGGCAAGATGACCTACGAGCCGGGCTGGCGCTGGTCGGTCGACATCCAGCCGATCGCCCGCACCGACTCGTGTCAATACCATCACCTCGGGTTGTCGATCTCAGGGCGACTGCGCGTTCAGCTGCCCGACGGCACGGAGCTCGAGATCGGCCCGGGCGATGTCTTCGAGATCCCGCCTGGACACGATGCCTGGGTGGTCGGGGACGAGCCTTGGGTCTCGGTCGACTTCGAGGCGATGCGGACCTATGCGAAGCCGTCGGACGCCCGGGACGAACGCGTGTTGGCGTCCATCGTGCTGACCGACATCGTCGACTCGACGCGCCGCGCCCGAGAGCTTGGCGCCGCGCGGTGGCGTGACCTCATCGCGGAGCACAACCGCAAGGCGTCGCTGGCGATCGATCGCTTCCGCGGACGCCTCGTCAAGACGACCGGCGATGGCGTGCTCGCCGAGTTCGACGGCGCTGAGCGGGCGGTACGGGGGGCAGCCGCGATCCGCGATGCGGCCCGGGACCTTGGCCTCGAGATCCGCGCCGGCGTCCACTCCGGGGAGATCCAGCTGACCGGTGACGACGTCCGGGGCATCGCCGTCCACACGGCCTCCAGGATCATGTCCGTGGCTGGATCCGGCGAGATCCTTGTGTCGGCCACGGTCATGGATCTCGTCGACGGTTCCGAGCTGGCGTTCCAGGACGCAGGGCTCCATGAGCTCAAGGGCCTGCACGGGGCTCGGCAGCTGTACCGCCTCGTGGCGCCCGAGCGGGTCCGAACGGGATGAAGGCCTCGGAGCAAGTCGCGGGTGGGTCGATGACCGGATCCTTGCTGGCCGACGCGTTTGCGCACCATGTGTGGGCGACGCTTCGGTTGATCGACACGTGCGGCTCGCTCACGCCAGAACAGCTCGCGACGAGCGTCCCGGGAACGTACGGCTCGATCCTCGAGACGATGCGACACCTTGTCGCGGGCGACGCAGGGTACCTTTTCGCCCTCACGGGCGGGCGCAGCCCGCAGATCGACGATGCCACCATGGACCTCGCCGAGCTTCGGGCGACGATGGAGAGCAACGGCGCCGCCTGGTCGTCGCTCGTGGCGCAGGACCTCGATCCGAAATTCGACGTCGTGCGGCACCGCGACGACGGGATCGACAGCCACGCCCCAATGGGCATCCGGCTCGCGCAGGCACTCCATCACGGGACCGATCATCGATCTCAGATCTGCACCGCGCTCACGACGCTCGGCGTGGAACCACCCGCGATCGACGTCTGGGACTCCGCCCGGGAGGGCGGCCGGCTCGCCGAGGTCCGACGCACGACCTGACGAGTTTCGACGTCTCAGAGCCTGCGAATGAACTCCGGCACCTGGTCGGACGAGGTCCGCGACAGCCCTGGCTTGTCGGGCTCTCCGCCCCTTGACTTCAGCCGCCTGGGATGATGACAGTCCCTCACGGAGATCGAAGGCCTGCTGACCACAGAGGGCGTTTCCGAATGACCGAAGAGAAGAAGCAACCAAGGCTGGTGCTCTTATGCGGCTTGCCTGGATCCGGCAAGACGACGCTCGCTCGCCAGCTGGCCGAGGCTTACGGAGCGGTTCGACTGAACCCCGATGAGTGGGAGCTGGCGCTCGGGATAGATCAGTTCGACGAGAAGTTCCAATCCAAACTCGAAGCCGAGTTCTGGCGACTCGCGCAACAGTTGATCGAACTCGGGACCTCCGTGATCCTCGAGTGGGGTTTCTGGGCTCGCTCGGAGCGGGACGAGAAACTTGAGGCCGGGCGCGCAACGGGCGCGGCAGTTGAACTCCGATTTCTCGATGTGCCCTACGACGAACTGGTGCGGCGGGCAGCGGATCGTCGTGAGGCCGGCGGTATCGCCATCACCGAGAGCCACATGGAGCGCTATCGAGCCATCTTCCAGCCGCCGACACTGGAGGAGTTGGCTGTGTATGACGCCCCATTGTTGTCAGCACCTTAGCGTTAGTAGCTCGTGACGACCTACGTCGGTTCGGCTCGCATTCGAGCGAACAGGTAGGCGAGTGCCGCGACTTCGAGCGACGCGCGGGCGCTCTCCGAGGTTCCCTCGTAGCACCGCGACAGGCGTCGCCACCGGCCAAGGCAGGCGAAGGCGTGCTCGACCCGGTAGAGCGGCGCGATCGGCTTGAAGCCGACCGTCCCCTTCGGCGGAGCCTTGATGTCGAGGTTGATCTGGTGCTTTGCCGTCATCTTGGCGAGGCCCCGATAGCCCCGGTCGGCGACGATCGCCTTCACGGTCCCGAGCTGCGGCAGCGCCCGCGCGAGCAGCTCGCGCCCGGCGCTGACATCGTGGGGCCTTGCCGAATCCACTTGGACCGCGAGCGGCAGGCCGAGGATGTCGATGGCAATGCTCCGCTTCGCGCCGTTCGTCCGACCCCCGCGCCCGCCCTTCTCGTGGAACGTCGGGTCAGCGCGACCGCCCTTCACGGTCTGGGCGTCGATCATCACCATCGTGGGCTTGGCCGTCCGGCCATGCCGGGTGCGGATCAGGCCCGCGATGCGCGTCATCGCCGTCGCCCAGACGCCGTTGGAGCGCCAGCGCCGCCATTGCTGCCAGACGGCTTCCCAGGGCGGGTAGCAGGAGGGCAGGTAGCGCCACTGGCAGCCGGTGCGGGCGAGGAACAGGATCGCATCGACCATCTGGCGACGGGAGTAGCGAGCCGGCGCGCCTTCACGACCGGACGGGTCGAACAGGTCCTCGACCAGCGCCCACTCGGTGTCTTCCAGCTCGACCATCGACGCCATGCCGACGATGCTGATGGACGGGAATGACAGGTTCTATGGCACGGAAGGACCTACCCGAGCGGCGGAGTTCATTCACAGGCTCTCAATCCGGGAGAAGTTTGCCTGCCGAGCGCGACCGTCGGAGGACGGCTTACGAACGAACGGCAAGCCACAATCCGCGACCCTCGGTTCGCTCGTATCTCGATCCAGCGAGGTGAGAGCGATCGAGGGAGGGAAAACGATGGCCGAGTCAAGTCTGTACGAACGCCTCGGTGGCGCTTTTGCCATAGCAGCCGTCATTGACCACTTCAGCGATGCGATCGTCCAGAACTCGATCGTTGGCCAGAGATCGGAGAACCCACAGCTCCGGGAATGGCACACCAACAACCTGGGCAGATTGCCTGGGCTGAAATTCATGCGCACGCTGTGGGTCTGCAACGTCGCCGGCGGCCCCTTCCAATTCACAGCCACGAACCCCGGCAGTACTGTCCTCGGCTTGGAAGAGGCACACCGCAAGCTTCGGATCTCTCCCGCCGAGTTCGACGAAGTCGCGGCTGAGCTTGGACGCACGCTCGACGTCGTCAAGGTTCCTGAGCGCGAGAAGGCCGAGGTTCTCGCTGCGTTCGCGGCACACAGGGACGAGGTCACGGAGGGATACAAGGCTGTGGCCTAGCTCGCTACCGCCCGCTTTCGGCACGAGTGGGAGCGCCGGATCAGTATCCCGAGGTGGTTCGACGGAAGCGCCGGTTTATCGCGACTGTGGCAGGTGCTTTGGTCATCTTCATTGTGGCGGCGTTCAGGCTGAGTCCGTTATGGCCCGGCCCCGCGCTCCCCGACGGTGCGACGCGCCTGCATCTCGTTACCCAGGCTCCGCATCTGGTGCCGACCTTCGGCTGCCAGACGGCGCTCCTCGGACCGGTTCGCATCACGAGCTCCGGCGAAGAGCTGGCCGTGCTTTCCGCAGCGACGGGTGAGCCGGCCCGCGTGGTCTGGCCGAGCGGCTGGGCGGCCTGGCTGATCAACGGACGGGCGCAGCTTGCGGCGAGGGATGGCTCGATCATCGCTCGCGAGGGAGACGTCATCGCCGATCGATTCGGAGGAGGCACGGGCCTCGACGACGCGTTTCACGTCTGCATCATCGGCGACTGAGCTCACTGCCTCCCGGCGGGGAACGGTCGAATGGACCGGCCGAACGGGCGCCTACACTTTAGCGATGACCGACCAGGAGCCCGCCGATCGGGATGTCGCCGAACCGGTCCTCCGCGTGTTGCGTCGGACGCGGCAGGTTCGACAGTTCACGGACGAGCCCGTGACCGAAGCCGATCTCCAAGCCATCCTCGAGGTGGCGCGCTGGACCGGCAGCTCGACGAACCGACAAACGTGGATCTTCCTGGTCATCCGCTCCAGGGCCGACCGCGAGCACCTCGCCACGCTGGCTCCCTATGCCCGGCATGTCGCCAGGGCCGCGATTGCCATCGCCATCGTCATGAACGGGGAGGACCCGGAGTGGGACGCCTACGACGAAGGCCGGGCCGCGGAGCGGATCCTCATTGCCACCGGCGCGCTCGGACTCGGTGCGGGGATCGGCTGGGCGGTCGAGGGGGAACGAGTCGAGGTCTCCGAGTTCCTCGGTGTGACTCCTCCGGCGTTCGTCCGGACGATCATGTCCATCGGCCATCCGACGGACGCCGCGCGTCGGCCGCGGTCAGGCCCGGGGACCGGTCGCCGGCCGCTTGCCGAGGTCGTGCAGGAGCGTTAGGGGTTGTAGTTGGGTCGGCTATTCAAGCCGCCGGGCTACCTATTCGTGCCCCGCGGGCCACGTACCCATGATCTGCCGCAGGATCGCGAACTCGCCGACGTGGTACGCGTTGTGGTCGGCATCGATGCGGACCTCGCGCAGCAGCGTGTGGCCCGGTGTTCCGGGAATGACGGCGAACAGATCGCGCTCAGGGTCGATGACCAGGACGCGCAGCGTCGCCTTGTCGGCCATGAAGCCGCGGATCGTCTCGTCGAACTGGCTTCGGGTGGCGGTCGCCTCCCGAGCCGGCCAGTAGGCCGCCGGCCAATCGGCTTCCACGTAATCCGGATTCACCACGTAGTCGAGGATGTCGGCCTGCGTCAGCCGGAGGTGCTCGAGCAGGTGCCACGGCGTGTAGTCGAGGTTCGGCACCCGACCGTTGATCGCTTCGTCCGGGAAGTCGGCCACGGCCTCCTCGAACGGCATGTGGGCGCCCACTCCGTCGAGGAGCTGGGCGAGTTGCCGTCGCAGATCGTCAGTGTCCACGGGTGTCCTCCAGGCCGGGCGGCCGCGCCGCCGGGGTTGTCGAGCCTACTCCGTCGACGCACGATCGAAGACGTCCGACTTCAGCCGGGCTCATGTCGCTCGCTAAGTCCTTCTTTCAGCCCAGCGGCTACGTAGCCACCCGAACGAAACGGCCAAGGCGTAGAGTCTCGCTGCGATGCATCGACTTGCCACCATCATCGCGATCGTGGTGTTCGTCGCGGGCTGCTCCTCACCGGGGGTGACGGCCGGACCGACGGCGGCACCGGGATCGACCAGCCCTGTCGCAACGCCGCTGGTCACAGCGACGCCGGTCGCGACCCCTGATATCGCGGATCCCGTCGGGATCATCGCCATGGGCCATTCGGGGCTGACCGGCGAGGGGACCGGAGGGCCCTCGCAGGCCGTCCCCGAGAACTCCTGGGCGACCGGATCTCTGCCCGCCGTGAACAGCGTCTACCTGCGGCTCGCTGCCGTTCGGCCGGAGACCCAGGGTCACGTGGCAAATACAGCCGCGGGCGGCGCAAGCGCGTCCCGGCTCGTGGGCCAGATCGCCGACGCGCTCCGGCAGGTTCCCGTGCCGGCGCTGGCCATCATCTCGACGCTCGACAACGACATCCAATGCGATGGGGCAAACGTGGCCGACGTCGGCAAGTCGATCGCCAACGCGCTCGACGCGATCCACACCGCCTCGCCCAATACGAAGATCCTGGTCGTCGGCCAGGCAGGTCGACCCAGGGTTGGCTTCGTCAAGCTGCTCGTCGCAAAACATCCAGATGTGAAAGCCGAGTTGACCGGCGACGACGACTGCTCGTTCTTCGACCCCCACGGGAACTTGCAGGAATCGGGCTTCCAGAAGCTCAGCGCCGTGATCGACAGATACGAAGCCGAGCAGGCGCGAGTGTGCGCGCTCGTCCCGAACTGCGCGACGGACGGCGGCACGCGCAAGGCTTATGTCGACAGGCTCGAGAACTTCGCCTCCGATTGGAACCACCTGAACATGCGCGGCCAAGCCGCCGAGGCGGAGCTCATCTGGCCCGTTGTCAAGCAGCTGCTCGGAGTCTGATCGGCTTCCGTCCCCGGGAGGCGTCGCGGTCCGTACCCATACACTGCCACCCGTGGCTTCCGGGAACGCACGCGCTGGCGCCGATCTGGACCTCGAGCGCCCGTGATCATCAACACGGAGGGGCTCGCCAAGCGGTTCGGCCAGACCGACGCCCTGATCGACCTGACGATGCGCATCGAGCCGGGCGAGGTGTTCGGGTTCCTCGGGCCCAACGGTGCCGGGAAGACCACGGCCGTGAAGCTCCTCCTGGGTTTGGCGCGACCGACCGGCGGGCGCGGCACGGTCCTTGGCGCGCCGCTCGGCGACCGCGTGGCTCGCCGGCGCATCGGGTATCTGCCCGAGCAGTTCCGCTACCAGCCGTGGCTGCTGGCTCGGGAGGTCCTGGAACTGCACACGCGGTTGATCGGGGGCGGCATCGATCGGTCGGCCGGCGCCATCGATGCGGTCCTTGTCGACGTCGGCCTCGACGAGCGGGCGAATGACGCGGTCGGCGGGTTCTCGAAGGGCATGCAGCAGCGACTCGGCCTGGGCGTCGCCCTCCTCGGGGCGCCGGCCCTCGTCGTGCTCGACGAGCCGACCTCGGCGCTCGATCCGGTCGGCCGCGCGGACGTCCGATCGATCATCCGACGGGCTCGCGACGCCGGTTCGACGGTCTTTCTCAACTCCCATCTGCTGACCGAGGTCGAGCGCGTCTGCGACCGAGTCGCGATCGTCGACCATGGCCGGGTCGTGGCGAGCGGGCGGCTGGACGACCTGCTCGGCGAGTCGACGGTTCGGGTCCGCGTCACGGACCTGCCGGAGACGGTCATCGGTGGGCTGGGTCGGTTCGGCCGGGTCGTCACGAGCGACGACGGGTGGCTGTCGATCGCGGCGATCGATCGCGACGCGATCCCGGACGTGGTGGCGGCGATCGTCGCTGCCGGTGGCCGGGTGCATGCCGTCGACGCCGGCCGAGCGACGCTCGAGGATCGATACATGGAGCTCGTCGGGGGTGCGGCCGGGGCGGTCGTCCGAGGCGACTCGGACAGCCCGGACGAGACCGGATCGCCTCCGTGAGCGCCGTCGTGACGATCGCGCGACTGACCGTCGCCGAGGCGGCTCGCCGTCGGACGATCTGGGTCCTGCTGGTGCTCACGCTTCTGACCGTTGCGCTGACGACGTGGGGCGTGGAGCGGCTTGTTTCACTGGCGCGCGACGGTGCCGCGAGCGAGCTCGAGGTCCAGGTGGGCGTGTCGCAAGTGCTGATCCTCGTCGCGTTCATGTTCAGCTTCGTGCTTGCGATGACGGCCTCCTTCCTCGGCGCCCCGGCGATCGCCGCGGACCTGGAATCGGGGATCGCGCTTGCGATGCTCGCTCGTCCCATACGCCGAGCGGATCTGGTCGTCGGCCGGTGGTTCGGGCTTGTCGTGATCGTCGTCGCGTACGCCGCCGGATCCGGGCTCCTAGAGATCGCCAGCGTGCGTCTCGTTACCGGCTACGGGCCACCAGAGCCGCTCCTCGCCGTCGCGTTCCTCTCCGCCCAGGCCGTCGTGCTGCTGACGGTCGCCCTCCTGCTCAGCACGCGCCTCCCGGCGATCGCCGCGGGGGCGATCTGCGTCGTCCTCTTCGGGCTCGGCTGGATGGCCGGCGTGTTCGCCGGGATCGGTCGAGCATTCGATGCCGGGCCGCTCGTCGCGGTGGCGGAGGCGTCACGATGGCTCTTGCCGACGGACGGGCTGTGGCGTGGCACGATCTACGGGCTCGAGCCGCCTGCGGTCGTGCTCGTCGCGCTCGGACGCGGCGGGCCGGTGGCCCAGGCCAACCCGTTCTTTGCCTCCACGCCGCCGCCGATCGAATTCGTTGTCTGGTGCGCGGCCTGGATCGCGATCGTGCTCGCACTGTCCGTTGTGTCGTTGTCCCGCCGGGACCTCTAGCGGGACGGAAGGGTGAAGGGGAGTGCCATGACGGGATCACCGGGCAGCCCGCCGGTGGGGCGATTGCGATGGATCCAGATCGATTGTCCCGATCCCGAGCGCCTGGCCGCGTTCTGGGCGGAGGTGCTGGCTACGGAAATCGATTTCCGCCTCGGCGAGCCGCTGCAGTTCGTGAACCTTCCACCGGCAGAGGCCGGCGGGCCCAGCGTGTCCTTCCAGCGCGTGCCCGAGCCCAAGACGGTGAAGAACCGCGTGCACCTCGATCTGCTCGTTGAGGATGTCGACGGGGCGTCTGCCCGTGTCGAGGCGCTCGGTGGCCGCCGACGGGACGACCATGACTTCCACGAACACGGATTCTCGTGGCGCCGGATGGCGGACCCGGAGGGAAACGAGTTCTGTCTCGTCTTCGGAGTGAAATAGAACGCGGCGGAGCTGCGGCGGGCGACCGACCAGGTGCCGGTTTCGCGGTAGGCTCGCAACCCGGGGGAAGTCGGCGAATCGACGGAGGTCAACCATGCTCGGGGCAACGATGGTGGTGGCGACGGTGCCGGTAAGTGACCTCGAACGGTCGAAGGCGTTCTACGGCGGGCAGCTTGGCTTGACCTTCTTGTGGGAGAACCCGGCCTCGGTCCGCTTCCGCTGCGGCGACGGCAGTGAACTCTCGATCTTCCGGCGTCCCGCGACTGCGACGGAACACACCTTGGCCCACTTCGAGGTGACCGATATCGAGGCCGCCGTCCGAGCCCTCGAGGTCAACGGCGTCGAATTCTTCGACTACACGGACGGGCCCCTCACGACAACCGACCACATCGCGCAAATCGGGCCCGCGCGCGGCGCCTGGTTCCGCGACCCGGACGGGAACACCCTCGGACTTCGACAGGGCTAGGACCGTGGGCGGCGCGCGGGCGCCGGGAAGCACCGGCGCCCGGCGTCGCGGTGCCGCGCAACCACCAGTTGCGATCTGCCGATGAACGAGCGTGGACCGAGGCCCAGAGTGCAGTTTCGTCGTTGATCGACGCACGTTCGTCGCGAAATCAAAACTCAGGGTTGGCCCGCCGACGGCCGCCCCCGCCCGCACATTGCAGGGACCATCCCCCGATTGCCGCTGCTACGATGGCCGAGGTGACCGCCACGACACGCGAGCCCGGGCCGTACCGCCTGACCGAGGAGCACGAGATGCTCCGCGACGCGGTCCGCGTGCTGGCCGACGAGCGCGTCTCGCCGCGCGCGGCCGAGATCGACCGAACGGCGGAGTTCCCCCAGGACCTGCGCAAGCTGCTCGCCGACCATGACATCCTGGCCCTGCCGTTCCCGATCGAGCACGGCGGCCTCGGCGGCGAGCTCCTCCCGGTCGCGCTCGCGATTGAGCAGCTCAGCCGCGCCTGCGCGACGACGGGCCTCATCCTCATGGTCCAGGAGCTCGGCTCGCTGCCGATCCTGCTCGCCGGCACGCCCGAGCAGCATGCACGCTGGTTCCCGGGCCTCGCCAGCGGCGAGCACCTGATCGCCTTCGCCCTGACCGAGGCCGAGGCCGGTTCGGACGCCGCGGCAGCCCGGACGACGGCGACGAAGGACGGCGACGACTACGTGATCGAGGGGTCGAAGCGGTTCATCAGCCACGGCTCGATCGCCGACCTCATCACGGTGTTCGCGGTGACCGACGCCGAGGCTCCCCGTCATCGACGGCTCAGCGCCTTCGTGGTCGAGGTGCCGACGAAGGGCTTCGCCGTCGCGCGGCTCGAGCACAAGATGGGCATCCGCGGCAGCCCGACCGCGGAGCTGGCGTTCGACGGCGTCCGCGTCCCGCAGGCGAACCGACTCGGCGCGGAGGGGGATGGCTTCGGGATCGCGATGCAGACGCTCGATCGGAGCCGGCCGGGCGTCGCGGCGCAGGCCGTCGGGATCGCCCAGGGCGCTCTCGAGGTCGCGACGGCCTACGCCCGCGACCGGCGCCAGTTCGGCCAGCGCATCGGCGAGTTCCAGATGGTCGGCGCGATGCTGGCCGACATGGACGCCGCGACCGAAGCCGCACGACAGCTGCTCTACAAGGCCTGTGTCGAGATCGATGCCGGTTCGCCGGAGGCCAGTCGATGGTCGGCGATGTGTAAACTCGTCGCTGGTGACGCTGCCATGCGGGTCACGACCGATGCCGTCCAGGTCCTGGGAGGCTACGGCTATATCGACGAGTTCCCGGTCGAGCGGATGATGCGCGACGCGAAGATCACCCAGCTCTACGAGGGGACCCAGCAGATCCAGCGTCTCGTGATCGCCCGGTCGCTGCTCGGCAAGGACGGCTGAACCGGGTCCACCCGCCGCGCCCGAAGGCAGGAGATCGAGGAGGCTCGTGCGCATCGTCGTCCTCACAAAGCCCGTGCCGGACCCGGCGTCCGGCGCCGAGCGCCTCGGCCCCGGCGGCCGGCTCGACCGGGCGGCCAGCCCCGCCGTCGTGAACGGAAACGACGAGTACGTCCTCGAGAAGGCGCTCAAGCTCGTCGCGGAAGCCGGCGAAGGTGAGGTGATCCTCCTCTCGATGGCGCCGGCCAGCGCACCCGAGACGATGCGCAAGGCCCTGGCGATGGGCGCGACGCGCGGGGTCCTGGTCACGGACCCGGCGCTCGAGGGGTCGTGCACGGTGGCCACGACGCGGGTCCTCGCCGCGGCCCTCAAGACGCTCGAGTTCGATCTCGCGTTCGCCGGCGTCGACACCTCCGACGGCGTGGCCGGGGTCGTGCCTGCGGGGGTCGCGGTACTGGCCGGGCTGCCGTACCTCTCCTACGCGGCGACGATCGAGCCCAACATGGGCGCCCGCACTGTCCGCGTCAACCGGATCACGCCGACCGGATTCGACGTCCTCGAGGCGCCGATGCCCGCGCTCATCTCGGGCACGCAGGCGCTCGGGGAACCGCGCTATCCCTCGCTCAAGGGGATCATGGCCGCCCGCTCGAAGGAGATCTCGACGATCTCGCTGGCCGACCTCGGCGTCGATCCGGCGACGGTCGGGACGGCCGGGGCCACGACCAGGGTCGTCGGCTCTCGTAAGCCGCCGGACCGGGCCGCTACCCGGGTCATTCGCGATCCGGCCGAGGAGGCCGCTCGTCAGGTCGTGGCGTTCCTCGCCAAGCGGCGGATCATCTGATGGCCGGCGGGATCTGGGTCCACGGGGAGCTGGCCGGCGACGGGAGCCTGGCCAAGCTAAGCACCGAGGTCGCGACGCTCGCCCGGTCGCTGGCCGAGGCCTCCGGCGAGCCGCTCACGGGCGTCGTCATCGGTTCCGATCCCAAGGCCGCGGCCGCGACCCTGGCCGATTACGTTCCGCGCGTCCTGGCCGTGGCCGAGCCCGAGACTGCGGAGCACGCGGCTGGCACGATCGTGGCCCAGCGCCTCGCGGCCCTCATCGCCGAGCACGAGCCGCGGATCGTCATGACCGGGGCCGGGGCGGAGGGACGCGACCTTGCCGGGGCCCTGTCGGCCTTGACGGGCTGGGGTGTCCTCGCCAACGCGACGGCCGTCCGCTGGGACGACGGGGGGCCGGTCGCCACCCACAACGTCTTCGGCGGCAAGCTCGTGACCGAGAGCGCGCTGACCGGGGACCAGGGCATCGTGACGCTGCGCCCGAACGCCATCACCGCCGAGGCCGCGCCCGCCAAGGGCAAGGTGGAGGCGGTCACCCCGTCCGGCAGCCTCGAGCAACCTGCCGTGCCCATCGTCGATCGCCTCGAAGCGAGCGGCGCGGCGGCCTCGATCGACGATGCCCGGATCATCGTAGCCGGTGGCCGGGGCGTCGGCGGCCCCGACGGGTTCACGCTCGTGCAGGAGCTCGCCGACGTACTCGGTGGCGCGGTCGGCGCGACGCGCGCGGCCGTCGACTCGGGCTGGATCCCGTACAGCCAGCAGATCGGGCAGACCGGCAAGATCGTCAAGCCCGCCCTCTATCTGGCGCTCGGCATTAGCGGCGCGATCCAGCACAAGGTCGGCATGCAGACGGCGGAGTCGATCGTGGCCGTCAATCGCGATCCCGACGCGCCGATCGCCGACTTCGCCGACGTCTTTGTCGTCGGCGACCTGTTCGAGGTGGGCCGCGCGCTCCTCGAGCAGCTCCGGTCCCGGTCGGGCTGACCGGCCGGCCGGGGTGGTGCAACCGTGACGGAGCTCGCCAACCTGCTCCCGGTCGCGGCCTTCGTCGCACTCGCGGCCGGCTTCGCGATCGTGCTCCGGCGAGCCGGCCGGATCATGGCCCGCACCCGGGAGCTGGAGCGGTTCCGCGGCGCCGTCCGGGATCTCGCGACCCGCATCGACACGTCGCTCGAGGGCGCCACGAGCCGGATCGACGCGATGCGCCGGCAACAGGTCGGGGCGGACACGATCGGCGAGACCATCACCGCGGCCGCCGACGCGGTCGCGCGCTACACCGAGGAGGCTCGCGCCCTGCACGGACCGCCAGCGGCAGACGAGATCCGCGACGATCTCGTCGAGGAGCTGGAGCGCGCCGGCCGGGCCCTGGACATGGCCGATCACGGGGCGACGATCCTCGCCCAGGTCCGCCGGCGCGGCCGTGAGCTGGAGGCGCAGACCGCGATCAAGCGGGGCTACCTGAACCTGCTGCATGCGCGCGAGGCGATCGCCCGTCACACCGCCCGCGCCGAAACGCTCGCCGCAACCCTTCCGCCGAGCGGCGAGGACCCCTCGGCGGTGACCGGCGAACCGGGACCCTGACCGCGCGGGACCACACCATGTAGTGGTATGCTCGTAGCACACCACTAGTCCTTGTGGTGTCCCATCAACAGGAGAGCGATGCGCTGCCCCCAATGCGGCGAGCGGGACACCCGCGTCGTCGACTCGCGCGACCTCGACGATTCAGCGACCATCCGCCGGCGTCGCGAGTGCAACGCCTGTGCCACCCGGTTCACGACCTACGAACGCATCGAGGCGGCCCGGCTCGTCATCGTCAAGCGTGACGGCACCCGCCAGGAGTTCGACCGCGACAAGCTGGCCGCCGGGCTGCACAAGGCCCTGACCCGTCGCCCGGTGGCGGAGAATGCCGCCGACGCGGCGGCCGACGGGATCGAGGCCGACCTCCGGTCCGCCGGCTCGAGCGAGGTGCCCTCGTCGCGCGTCGGTGCGCTCGCGATGGCCGCTCTCCGCGGCATCGACCACATCGCCTACATCCGCTTCGCGAGCGTCTATCAGAGCTTCGAGGATCTCGAGGACCTCAAGCGCGAGGTCGACATGCTGTATGGCGAGAAAGGGAACGGGGGCATCGCCAAGTGACGGCCGGCACGTGAGCGTCCTGTCGGATCGCGACATCCGGTCGGCCCTCCAGGACGGCGCCGTGCGGATCGATCCGTACGACGCGAAGGACCTCCAGCCCTCGTCGGTCGATCTCCACCTCGATCGGTCGTTCCGGGTCTTCCGCAACAACCGCTACCCGTTCATCGACGTCCGGGCACCCCAGCCCGACCTGACCGAGCTGCTGACCATCGTCGACGACGAGCCGTTCATCCTCCATCCTGGCGAGATCGTGCTGGGCCAGACGCTCGAATGGGTCGTGCTGGCGAACGACCTCGTTGCCCGCCTCGAGGGCAAGTCGTCGCTCGGTCGCCTCGGGCTGCTCATCCACTCCACGGCCGGCTACGTCGACCCGGGCTGGAAGGGCAACCTCACCCTCGAGCTGTCGAACGTCGCCAACCTGCCGATCGCCCTCTACTACGGGATGCGGATCGGGCAGATCAGCTTCTTCCGGATGTCCTCGCCGGTCGACCGGCCGTACGGCTCGCCCGAGCTCGGGTCGAAGTACCAGGGTCAGTCGGAACCGACGGCCTCCGCGTTCCACCGCGACTTCGAGGACGAGCGGCGGAGCGAGCAGATCACCCGCAAATAGGCGGTGGGACCCAACGACGCGGTCGATTGGCGCCGGGACCTCGGCGGTGGTGTCGCGGTCGCGCTCGTCCAGGCCGGCACGTTCCGCTCGGATGCCGGGACGCTGTTCGGCCCGGTGCCCTGGGTCCTGTGGGGCGATCTCGTCGCCGACGAGGTGGACGACAAGCGCCGCTTGCTCCAGGCCCTGAATTGCCTGCTGATCGAGTCTCCGGCGGGGCGGGTGCTGGTCGAGACCGGGATCGGGGAACGGGTCGATGACAAGACCCGCGCGATGCGGACCTACGAGGGTCCGTGGGTCTTGGCCGCGCTCAAGACGGCCGGGTTCGCGCCCGAGAGCATCGATGTCGTCGCGATGAGCCACCTCCACTTCGATCACGCCGGGGGCCTGCTGCGCACCGACGGTTCGCGGGCCTTTCCGCGCGCCCGGATCGTCGCCCAGAAGTCCGAGTGGGAGGTGGCGCTCGGGGACAATCCGCGGCTCGTCGCCTCGTACATCCAGCCGGAGTTGCAGCTCGTGGCCGACTGGGGCGCGCAGGGCTGGGCGGACGGCGAGCGCGAGCTGCTGCCCGGCGTGTCGGTCGTGCCGACAGGCGGGCACTCGACCGGTCACCAGGCGATCATCGTCCGCGGCGGCGGGCCGGATGGGCAAACGCTCGCGTTCTTCGGCGACCTGTTCATGCGGCCGTGGGCCGCGAACCCGCGCTGGGTGACCGCGTTCGACGACTTCCCGCTCGCTTCGGTCGTTCGCAAGGTCGAGCTGTTCTCCCAGGCGGCCGACGAGGGCTGGCTGATCGTTTTGTCGCACGAAGCGAAGCGGCCGGTGGGCCGGGTCGTGCGGGACCGCGATCGATTCCGCTACGAGCCGATCTGAACGATTCGAGCCGTTGCCCCGTGCGTCAGATGCACGTCCCATCTGCGTGAGCCGACGAATCGACACTCCCAGGCCGGATCCGTGCACGTTACGCACGCGCTGTGCGGGTCGGCGGTCCGAATCGGCCTCTACGACGCGATCCGTGCGCTAGATGCACACGACGCGGGCGCAATGTAGCTCTCCGCGACGGGACGTGCATCCCATACAACTCAGGGCGACGCCTGGGGCGACTCTGCGATCGACGCTCCCGGCCGGGCCGAGGCGCCGGACGAGGGCGCGACGGCAGGCAGCATCGACTCGATCAGCGTGGCCGCGCCGGTCGCGTCGACGGGGCCGTTCAGGACCGTCCGGATGACCCCGCTCGTGTCGATGAAGAACTGGGTCGGCAGCGCGTAGACGCGGTACGCGTGGAGGATGTATCCGGAGCCGTCGAAGCCGATCGTGTAGGGCAGCTGGTAGCGCGTGGCGTACGCGCGAATGTCGTCGGGCGAGGTCTCCTGGACGCTGATGCCGACGATCTCGAGCCCGCGGGCGCGATACCGCCGAGACAGGTCGCGGAGGATCGGGGTCTCATGCTGGCACGGCGGGCACCAGGTCGCCCAGAAGTTCAGCCAGACGACCTTGCCCCGCAGGTCGCCCAGGCGGATCGGACGGCCGTCGAGATCCTGGAGCTGGTAGGTCGAGCCGTCGGGGAGGGTCGTCGCGAGCTCGGGGGCCACGCTTCCGGTCCGGAGGCCTTCGGCCGGAGGCGACCCGATGACGAACGCTGTCGCGCGCGGGTCGATGGGACCGGGACCGCCGGAGGTGTTGCCGAGCGGCGTCGTGATCGCGGCGAGGACGATGACGGCGACCACGACCGCTGCCACAGCGAGTCCGAGCTGGCGGCCGCTGAACGGCCCGACCAGGCCGTGGCGTTCGGGCTTGTGGGTGAATCCGGGTCGGTCGGCCACGCGCCGCTCAGATCGCCGTGTTGAACGTGAAGTAGCGGGGCAGCAGGACGAGCCAGTCGAAGACCATCGCGACGCCGATGAACGCCACGAGCAGCCCGCCGGCGACCGACACGGCGCGCCCGTGGCGGACGAGCGGTCGCAGGAGCGCTGGCGCGCGATCGTAGACGAGCGCGATCGCGATGAACGGCAGCCCCAGGCCCAGCGTGTAGGCGACGAGGAGGAGCGTGCCCTGCGCGATCGTGCCCGAGGTGGCGGCCATCGTGAGGATTCCGCCAAGGATGATGCCGATGCACGGGGTCCAGCCGACGGCGAAGATCGCGCCGAGCCCGAACGAGGCGAGCCACCCGCCCCGGGCGTTCACGATCCGGCCACCAAGCCGATCACCGAGGGAGGGTGCTGTGGCGGCGGAGGTGCCGGTAGGTCCGCCGACGCCGGTCGCGCTGGTGGCGCCGCGGCCCGGGTTGGCCAGTGCGACCGAGCCGGTCGCGGTCGCCAGGCTGCCGGCGGCACCGGCATCGAGCGGCCGCCACGTCCGTTCGAGCGCGGGGATGCGCAGGATCCCGGCGAGGTTCAGGCCGAGCACGATGAGTGCGGCGCCGCCCACGATGCGCAGCGCGGGCAGCAGGTCGACGAGCGGTCCGGCGGCGAAGGTCGCCGTGATGCCGAGGAGCGTGAAGACGGCCCCGAAACCGGCGACGTAGGCGAGGGCGTGACGGACGGCCAGCCAGCGACTGGGACCGATCGCCGGGTCGGCTGGATCTCCACGGGCCACGGAGATCGCCGTGAGCTGACCAAGGTAGGCCGGGACGAGCGGCAGCACGCACGGAGACAGGAAGCTGATGACCCCGGCCGCCAGGGCGACAAGGATCGTGAGGTCAGTGCCGCCGGTCACGGGGCGGGCGTCGCGGCCGTGTCGAGGACCTCGGCCAGGAGTCGACGGAGCTTGGCCGCGCTCGTAGCGAGGTCGATGCGCCTGGATCCGAGCTCGACGACGGGGATCGCGCTGGCGTACTCGCGCTCCCATGCGGGGTCCGTCTCGATGTTGTGCTCGACAAACTCAGGGACGGACTGGCCGGTCACCGCGCGCTGTGCGAGGAGGTCGAGGACGATGTCGCGCGCCCCGTCGCACAGGCTGCAGGCGGGGCGCGTATAGAGGATCAGGTCGGGGAGTGGAGTGGCGGCCATCGCGTCGCGATTGTAGTCGGCGGGCTTCGTCCGCCCGGGAAGTGTGCAGGCCGCCGTTGGGAGGAACGGCGGCCTTGGCGCCGTGACGCCGGAGGAACGGGCGCAGTTCCGCGTTTATCTCTGCTCGGCGCTCTCCTCCCGCATTGTTCCGCCGGGTACGATGCAGGCCGCGCCCCCGTAGCTCAGTGGATAGAGCGGCACCGTCCTAAGGTGCGCGTCGGCGGTTCGAGTCCGTCCGGGGGCGCCAGATCACGGCGACGATTCGATGGCCCGTCGGAGCCGGCATCGGTGACCCCCAATCAGCTCGGTGTCCACGTCACTTCCGCGATATCGGCGCCCGATCGAACTTCGGACGCTCGTACGTATGGGCCCCGTCGAGGCCCGCGGCGACTCGATCTTTCGCAGATCGCCCTGTCGCGGATGGCAATGGCCGCGTACCGCCACGCTACTGCAACGTGAGCCGTGACGAAGGGATTGGGTCCGGAGGGTCGAGCGGACTAGGGTCGTCGCGAACGCCACCACGGAGGGAGCCCAAATGCCCACGGTCCAGATCTCGACCTGGGGAGACGCCGTCTTCCTGTCGGTCTCGAACGCCCTGAACACCTTCCTCGCCGCGATCCCGCAGGTGATCGGCGCCCTGTTGATCCTGATCATCGGTTGGATCATCGCGGGCATGGTTGCGCGGCTCGTCGCGGAGCTGCTTCGACGGGCCGGTGCCGATCGGCTCTTTGCCGAGCATGGCGGTCGCGTCTATGGCGCCCAGAGCCAGAAGATCAAGCCGAGCGTCGTCGCCAGCGAGCTCGTCAAGTGGCTGATCCGACTCGTGTTCCTGGTCGCCGCGGCCAATGTCCTGGGCATGCCGCAGGTCAGCGAGCTGCTGAACCAGGTGCTGCTCTGGATCCCGAACCTGATCGTCGCGGCGATCATCCTGCTCGTCGCGCCGCTCCTCGCTCGCTTCGTCCGCAGCGCGATCGAGGTCGGGGCGGGTCAGATGGGGTTCACGAATGCACCGTTGCTCGGCCGGATCGCCGAGATCGCCATCGTCGCGTTCGCCGTGGTGATCGCGATCAATCAGATCGGGATCGCGGCGAACCTCGTGAACATCATCTTCATCGGATTGGTGGGCGCCTTCGCACTGGCCTTTGGCCTCGCGTTCGGACTGGGCGGGCGCGACGTGGCCGCGCAGCTGACCCAGAGCTGGTATGAGTCGACCCAGGCGACCGCCCGAAAGGTTGCCGCGGCGGACTCGGCCCCGTCGCGACCCGCGCCGGAGCCCCCGCGGAGCGCGCGATAGCGAGATCCGTCAGTCAGGAGAACGAACGGACGCTCCCCGACGGCGTCAGTAGGAGCGTCGGGGCCGGGTCTCTTCCTTGGGCGGCTTCGGCTCGTGGCCGGGGCGTGGCGGACGTGGGAGGGTCCCCGGGGGCATGTCAGGTCGAGGGGGAAGGGGTCCTCGCGCGCGCGCCGCTTCGACGGCCAACGCGAAGGCCGTCGCGGTCGCGCTCGGGATGCTTTTCATCCAGGCCGACTCGATCTCCTTGACCCGCTCCGTTTCGGCGACGCGCTTCTCGCGCTCGCGACGGGAATGCTTTGTCACATGAGCCTCATCAGTGCGTCGGCCACGCGATCGGCGGCCGCAGGGAAAGTGTAGCCCCTCGCCACCAACCGGAGGGCGACGCCGATCTGGGCGATCGCTCTCACGCAACGACGATCACGCGGCGACGTTTCCCCCGCAAGGCACGCATCGTACGATTGGGACGAACGCGATCCGGAGGCTTTGGTGTTCTTCGACCCCCTGTATCTCGGCCTGATCGTCCTGACGGTGATCATCTCCGGGGCCGCCCAGATGTACATCCGCTCCACCTACGGCCGATGGGGCCGGGTCCCGAATGCTGCGCGGCTGACCGGCGCCCAGGTCGCCGAATATCTGCGCGACCATGCGCGGTTTGGCGCTGAGCCGGGCCGCCAGGCCGTGAGCGCGATCACGATCATTCCGGGCACGCTGAGCGACCACTTCGATCCACGCGATCGGTCGCTCGGCCTGTCGGCCGCGGTAGCCGAACAGGGCTCGGTCGCGGCGATGGCGATTGCCGCGCACGAGGTCGGGCACGCCCAGCAGCACGCGGAGGGCAGCGTGGCGATGCGACTGCGCGGCTTCCTCGTCCCGGCTGCCAGGCTCGGGCCGAACGTCGCCTACGGGCTGATCATCGCCGGACTGGTTTTCAACCTGACCGGTCTCGTGACCCTCGGGATCCTGTTCTTCGCGGTCGCGGTCCTATTCTCGGTGCTCACGCTCCCAGTCGAGATCGGGGCCAGCCGGCGTGCCCTGGCGATGCTGTCGTCGAGCGGCCTGCTGGCATCGGAGGAGGACCGGCGAGGCGCTCGGTCGATGCTGACGGCGGCCGCCCTTACCTACGTCGCGGCGGCGGTCACGGCCGTCCTGACGCTGCTCTACTACCTCACGCTCGCCCGGCGCAGCAACTGAGCCGGTGGGCCGAACCAGGATCCCCGACGAGATCCTCGACGCCGCCCACGCCCGAGCTCGTGCGCGCGAGGCGCGCGACTGGTCGGAGGCGGATCGACTCCGGGAGGAGATCGAGGCCGCCGGCTGGAAGATCGTCGATCGCGGGACGGACTTCGCGCTTTCCCCGGCCACTCCACCCGACGTCGCCGAGGGTGCCCGCGTGCGCTACGGCGCGAGCTCGAGCGTCCCCTCGCTCCTCGACGACCCGGCGAGCGGTACCGCGACCGTCGTGCTGATCGCCACGGACTGGCCGGGCGACATCGATCGGGCGCTCGCCGCCCTCGCGCGACACGCCCCAGCCGGGACGTCTGTCGTCATCGTCGCCGACGCGCCCGACGAGACCCAGACCGAGGCCCTCGAGGCGTTCGAGGCCGGCGAGGCCCGCGATCCCGGCAGCCCGGCCGGTGGTCCGGCGAGCGCCTTTCCCATCGAGGTTGTCTGGACGAGTGCGCGCCTCGGTCAGGGCGCTGCCACGAACATCGGGATCCGCCGCGCATCCGAACCGATCGTGATCCTGCTGGACCCGAGCGTCGAGCCGACGGGGGACCTCGTGACACCCCTGGTCGAGGCGCTCGAGGACCCGACCGTCGCGGTCACGGGCGGGTGGGGGATCGTGTCGGGCGACCTTCGCCATTTCGAGGACGCGCCGCCGGGCGACGTTGATGCGATCGAAGGCTACGTGCAGGCCTTCCGCCGCGCCGATGCGGCCCGGCTCGGGCCACTCGACGAGCACTTCCGCTTCTACCGCAACCTCGACGTCTGGTGGAGCCTCGTCCTCCGCGACGGCGACGGCGAGGACGACGAGACAAGCCCGCGGCGCGCGCTGGCCCTCGACGGCCTGCCCGCCACGCGCCATGAGCACCGCGGCTGGTCGAGCCTGCCGGAGGCCGAGCGCGACCGCCAGTCGAAGCGCAACTTCTACCGGATCATCGACCGGTTCGGCTCGCGCTACGACCTGCTCCTGGCCCCGGCGCGCAGAGCCTGACTCAGCGCCGGCGCGCGTCCGACCCGCTGGGCCGGTCGACCACCTCCCAGCCGAGCGCCTCGATCTCTCCGCGCAGGGTGTCGGCCTTGGCAAAGTCGCGAGCCGTCCGCGCCTCAGCGCGGGCGTCGACGAGCGCCGTGACCTCCTTGGGGACCGTCGAGTCGACGGTCTGCGCGTCGGCCTCCCACACGCGGTGGAGGTCGAGCCCGAGCACGGCATCCGCATCGAGTGCGAGCCAGCGCCGTTCGTCGGCCGGCAGGTCCGAGCGCAGCGTTTCGCGGACAAGGGCGAGCGCGGTCGGGAGGTCGAGATCGTCGTCGAGCGCGGCGACGAACGCGTCATGGCGCCGCCGGCCGTCTGTCGACAACGGCGCGACCGGAGCATGAGCACGGTCGAACGCTGGCCCGACGTTGTCCGCCGAGAGCTCGACGAGCGCAGGCGCCGCCCACGGCCCGTCAGCCGGCGGCGGGCCGCGCGCCCGCAACCGGGCACGAATCGATGCCAACCCGGCCGCCGCGCTCGTCAGCGACGCGTCGGAGTAGTTCAGCTTGCGGCCGTACCGCGACGTCAGGGCCAGGTAGCGGAACGCGAGCGGGTCGACGCCGCGATCGCTGAGCTCGGTCACGCGCTGGAAGTTCCCGGCCGACTTCGCCATCTTGCGCCCGGCCATCAGCAGGAACTCCCCGTGGACCCAGATGCGGGCCGGTGCCTCGCCGACGATCGGCGCCGACTGGGCGATCTCGTCCTCGTGATGGGGGAAGACGTTGTCGATGCCGCCAGTGTGGATGTCGAATCGATCGCCCACGTAGCGCATCGCCATCGCCGAGCACTCGAGGTGCCAGCCTGGGAAGCCCTCGCCCCAGCGCGGGGTCGGCCACTTGAGGAGTCGGCCCGGTCCGGCGGCTTTCCAGAGGGCGAAGTCGGCCGGATCGCGCTTGTCCGGCTCGATATCGCCACGGTGACCCGCCCGCAGCTCGTCGAGCGTATTCCCGGAGAGGCGCCCATAACCCGGGAATTTGGCGACCGCGTAGTAGACGTTGCGCTGGGCCGTCGCGTAGGCGAAGCCCAGGTCCTCGAGGCGCTCGGCGAGCGCGATCATTTCAGGGATGTGCTCGGTGGCGCGTGGGAAGACGTGCGCCGGCATGATGTTGACCAGTGCCTCGTCGGCATGGAACGCGGCCTCGTAGGCGGCCGCGATCTCGGCCGGGGTCTTCGACTCGAGGCCCGCAGCCACGAGCATCCGATCCTCACCACGGTCGAAGCGCTCGTCGCGGAGGTGCCCGACGTCCGTGATGTTCTTGACGTGCAGGACCTCGAGGCCGTGGTAGCGCAGCGTCCGACGGATAAGATCGGCCAGCAAATAGCTGCGGAGATTTCCCACGTGCGCGTACCGGTAGACGGTCGGGCCGCAGGTGTACATCCGCACACGCCCGGCCTCGAGTGGCTCCACCGGTTCCAAAGAGCGGGTCAGGGTGTTGCGTAGACGCAAAGTCATCGTGGTCATCGTAGGGGCGATTCCGCGCCAAGCCCTAACGGCGCCCGACGAACCTCGTTACAGCAGCAGAGGCCCCTCGGTTCAGACATCGTTCCCCCGGCGGTGTGGTGCCGTGGGGCCTCGTTTTCTACCCCCGCGGATGGCGCGAGTCCCGTCCTCCGCGGGGTTGCTTCCCGCGCCGACCGTATACTCCGGCCGATGCGCCGCCGGTCGCTCCTGCTTCTCGTCGCCCTGCTCGCGACGGCCTGCGGGGGCTCGACCGGCGCTTCGCCCTCAGCGGTGCCGGGCGCGTCGGCAGGCACGGCCCGCATCCTCGTCGGCGCACCGGAGTCGCTCGATCCTGCGGCGGCCGGCGATGCCTCCAGTGCGGCGGTCATCGGCCAGCTGTTCGAGACCCTGACGACGTTCGACACGGCGCGTGAGCTCCGCCCGGCCCTGGCCGACACGTGGCGGACCTCGGAGGGCGGCCGGCGGGTGATCTTCCACCTCCGTCCGGGACTGCGGTTCTCCGACGGAGCGCCGCTCGGTCCCGGCGATGTCGTCCGTAGCTGGTTACGCCTGATCGACCCGGCACGCCCGTCGCCGCTCGCCTCGCTCATGCTCAACGTCCGTGGTGCCGCGGAACGGCTCGCCGGCGGGTCGGATCCCTCGACGGTCGGCCTGCGCGCCGATGACGCGGCCGGCGAGGTCGTCGTGGAGCTGCTTCGACCCGCGACCGACTTTGTCAGCGTCGTCGCGAGCACGGCGTTCGCCGTCGTTCCGCCCGGCTTCGGCGATGCGAACAGCCTGCGCCCCGGAGCGGAGTTCCGCGGGAGTGGCGGCTATCGACTCGCCGGCGCCGACGCCAGCACGCTCACGCTGACCGCCAATCCGCAGTACTGGGCCGGGCCACCGGCCATCGGCGAGATCCGGCTGGTGACTGACATCGCCGGACGAAGCCCGGTCGAAGTGTTCGAGGCCGGCGAGCTCGACTACACCGCGATCGGCGAAGCCGACGCGACCTGGATCACCTATGACCCGACGCTCGGACCGCAGCTGCGCGAGGTGCCGTCGCTCTCAATCGACTACTACGGGTTCGACACGAGCCGACCACCGTTCCAGGACGTCCGGGTGCGCCAGGCGATCGCCGCCGCGGTCGATTGGCGTCGGATCGCCCGCCTCGCGCTCCTGGACGAGCGTGGCGTGGCGACGTCGATGGTGCCGCCCGGCATCCCCGGCCGGAGCGATCGGGACGTCGTTCCCGGGTACGACCCGGCGGGGGCGCGCGCGAAGCTTGCTTCGGCGGGGTATCCGGGTGGGGCCGGCTTCCCGGTCGTGACCCTCCTCGACGGTGGCTCCCCCTACGACCGAGCCGTCATCGCCGAGCTGCATCGCGAGCTCGGGATCACCGTGCGGTCCGAGACGATGGACTTCAGCGACTACTTCGGTCGGCTCGACACGGACCCGCCCCGGATGTGGTTCCTCTCGTGGATCGCCGACTATCCGGGGCGCAACGACTTCCTCGGCGTCCTGCTCGGGACCGGCTCCACGAACGACTACGGCCGGTGGAGCGCACCCGATTTCGATGCCGCCGTTTCCGAGGCGCTGGCCGCTCCCGACGAGGCGACGGCTGCGGCGGCGTTCGACCGGGCGGAATCGATCGTCCAGCGTGACGCTCCGGTCATCCCGGTGTCGTACGGCACGGGTTGGGCGCTGGCGCGGACCGGCCTCCTCGGCGCCGGGGAGAACGGGCTGGGTGCCGTGCGCCTCGCCGGCCTGGCGTGGGCGCCGTGATGACCCGGACGCGCCGGGTCGCGTGGCCGGTCGCGGCGCTGGCCCTCTTGTTCCTCGCATTCCTTTCGGACCTGATCGTCGGCGTGCCCGCCGCAAGTGCCGCGGATCCGACGTTCGGCACGCCGACGATAGTCTCCACGTTCGGCACGGGCATCGACTTCCGCCAGCCGGTCACGCTCGACGGGCCCGCCGCCAGGGTTGAGCTCCTGGTGACCGAGGCCGATGCGATCGGTCCGCAGGTCATCGAGGTGCCGCCGCCGGCCGCCGCCGGGTCCGCCGTCCTCGAGCACAAGTTGAGCACGGCAGCCGACGGCCACGTACTTCCGAACACGCCGATCTCGGCGCGCTGGCGGCTGACCCTGAGCGAGGGCGCCGAGCCGATCCTTGGTCCTGAAGTCACGACGGTCTACGCCGACGATCGCTACCAGTGGCACACGGTGACGGGGAAGGTCGTGAGCGTCCACTGGTACGAGGGCTCGCAGGCGTTCGGGGAGCGGGCGCTGCAGATCGGCGAAGACGCGATCGCCAGGACCTCGAAGCTGCTCGGCGTCACCGAGGACCACCCGATCGATTTCTTCATCTACGCGAACCGGACCGCGTTCTACGACGCGCTCGGACCCGGGACGCGCGAGAACGTCGGCGGCCAGGAGAACGCAAGCATCCGGACGTTGTTCGCGCTCATCGGGCCGAGCGGCATCGACGACCCGTGGGTCTCGATCGTGGTCCCGCACGAGCTCACCCACCTCTTGTTCAACACCGCCGTCGCCAACCCGTACCACTTCCCGCCGCGGTGGCTGGACGAGGGGCTCGCCGTATACCGCAGCCAGGGGTACGACGCCGGCGACCGCCGTCTCGTGAAGGACGCGGCCAAGGCCGGGACCCTCCTGCCGCTCACTGGGCTCGCCGGCAACTTCCCGACGTCGGGTGACCGCTTCGCGCTGGCTTACGCGGAGAGCGTATCGGCCGTGGACCTCTTCATCCGGACGTATGGCCAGGATGCGCTCGTCGCCCTGATCCGCTCCTACGCCGATGGCCGGACGGACGACGAGGTGTTCATGGCCGCGATCGGGGGCGACGTTGCCGGGTTCGATGCGGCCTGGTTGCTCGACGTGGGTGGCGCGACGCCGGTCCGCCACGGCCCGAATCCGGCGCCCCTGGGCCCGCAGCCGCCCGGCTGGCCCGCGTCGGGCGCGACGACGCCCGGGGCCGGGACGCCAGCGACAGCCGCCCCGGCAACGCCGAGGCAGGGCGCGTCCGGGGGGTCGATCACGCCGCTCACCGTCCTGATCGCCATTCTCGTGGCCCTCGGAGTGCTCATCCTTGCGATGCTCCTGGGGCGCCGCCGGCGCGGGGATCTCCCGACGTGAATCCCCTCGGCTGGATCAGCCGCGTGCCCAGCTGGCAGCTGACCCTGTTTGCGGCGCTCCTGGGCCTTGGGTTCCTCGTGGCCGCGCAGCTCGCGTCCGAAGGCCCGCGGGTGCGCTACACGAGCCAGGAACGATCGCCGCTCGTCGATACCGCGACCGTGCTGCAGGCACAGCAGGAACAGCTCAAGGCCCAGATCCTCGACCTGCGCGGGCGCATCGGGGCGACCGAGCAGGCGGACGCGGGGTCGGCCGCGGTCGTGCGCGACCTCAACGCGCAACTGTTGGCCGCACGGATCGCCGCTGGGCTGATCCCGCTGTCGGGCAGCGGGATCGTCATCCAGCTCGACGATTCGCTCCAACCCGTGGCTGCGGATGCGAACCAATCCGACTATCTAGTCGGCGCGCGCGATGTCCGCACCATGGTCGAGGAGCTCTGGTCGGCCGGCGCGGAGGCGATCGCGGTGAACGATGAGCGGATCACGCCGTCCACGTCGATCATCGACATCGGGCCGTCGATCCTCGTCAACTCGGCATATCTCGCGCCGCCGTACCAGATCACGGCGCTCGGGCCGAAGGACCTCTACGGCCGATTGAGCGCCTCGCCCGGGTTCGTCGACCTCATCCGCGCTCGGGCGCAGACCTACGGGATCCGGGTCTCGTTCGCCGAACCCGAGTCGGTGAACCTGCCCGCCTTCGCGGGCACGGTGACGTTGCGCTACGCGCATCCCGAACCGAGTCCCTCGGCGGCGCCGGCGGCCCCCAGCGCCAGCGCAGGCGGCTGACCCGATGCGTCGTCGCCGGAACCAGGTCACGATCGCCGCGGTCGCGTTCGCCCTGGGACTGCTCGTGGTCGTCCAGCTGCGCACCCAGGCGAGCGGCGCGGCCTTCGCCGGCCTCTCGTCCCAGGACCTGACGGTCCTCGTGGCGAACCTCAACGCCCGAAACGATCAGCTGCGCCGCGAGGTCGCGACGCTCGACCGCGAGCTCACAACGATCGACTCGAACCGGCAGCGTGGCGACGCCTCGATCGACGAGTTGCGGGCCGACCTGCAGCGCGTCCGGCTGTACGCCGGCAGCGAGGCGGCGAACGGCACCGGCGTCTTGATCATGATCCGCGGCCCGATCGACGGGAGCGCCATCGAGGACCTCGTCAACGAGCTGCGCAACGCGGGCGCGGAGGCGATGGCCGTTGGCGGGATCCGGCTGGTCCCGGGGACCGTCGCGATCGGCGCCCCGGGGAAGGTGACCCTCGACGGCCGGACCGTCGCCGATCCGGTCGAGCTCGACGCGATCGGGCCGACCGAGAAGCTCACCGGCTCCCTGACCCGATCCGGCGGGCTCATCGCACAGCTCGCCGCGACCCAACCCGACGTCGCCGTGGAGGTGACGCCGGTCGACCGGCTCGTCGTCCCGGCCACGGACCGCAACCTCGTCCCCGTGAACGGGCACCCGCGGCTCTGATACCCTGCCCGCCGTGCCGTATCGAACCGTCCTGAAGCTCCTGCTGGGCGATGTGCTGCGCCTCCGGAGACGCCATCCGTGCGGTGGCGACACCTGGCAAGTGGACCGCCTGGGGGCGGACATCGGCCTGCGCTGCCAGACCTGCGACCGTCACGTCCTCCTGGAACGAGCCACCCTCGAGCGCCGGCTCGTCGGCTTCCTCGAACGAGGCGATCCGAAGCTGACCGCGGCGATCAACCCTGATCCCGGGCGCCCTCCTCCGTGAGCGACGCCGCGGTACCGGTGACCACGCTCGAACCGAGCGAGGACCCGGGGAGCGCCCTCGAAGTCTTCCGGAACCGGTCCTTCCTGCGCCTCTGGCTGTCACAGGCCGCCACGCAGATCGGTGGCAACATGGTCCTGTTCGGGCTGACGATCATCGTCGTCGACTCGACGAACTCCAAGACGGCCGTCGGCCTGCTGATCCTCTCGTTCCTCGTGCCGGCCGTGATGTTCTCCGCGGTCGCGGGCGTGTACGTCGATCAATTCGACCGGCGCCAGATCCTCATCGCAACGAACATCCTGCGTGGAGCGGCATTCATCGGCCTGTATCTCGCCGGAGCGAACTTCCTGCTCATCCTCCTGCTCAACACGTTCGTCTCGACGGTCACCGTGTTCTTCGCGCCAGCCGAGGCGGCGATGATCCCGCAGGTCGTGCCGCGATCGCAGCTGCTGGCCGCGAACGGGGTGTTTACCCTGACCCTCAACGCTGCGTTCGCGCTCGGCTTCGCCCTGCTCGGGCCCCTCGTCGTGAACCTGTCGAATCCCGAGGCGGTCATCCTGATCGTCGCGGTGCTGTACTTCCTGGCAGCGGCGTTCTGCTTCGCGCTGCCGGCATCGCCTCCGCCGGTGTCGGAGACGCCCGACGGCCCGCACCCGATCGGCGAGACCCAGAAGGCGGTGCAGTCGACGCTCGCGCAGCTGCGCGAGGGTCTCGCGTTCATCCGCTCGAACCATTCGATCGCGTGGTCGCTGCTGTACCTCGGCATCACCGCGTCGCTGATCGGCGTGCTCGGCGTCCTGGGACCCGACTTCGCGGAGACGGCGCTCGGCCTGCAGGCGAAGGATTTCGCGGTCGTCGTGCTCCCGCTCGGCGGCGGCATCGTCAAGGGCATCCTGCTGCTCAACGCCTACGGCAAGTACCTTCCCCGCCGACGCGTCATCGAGGGCGGTCTCATCACGCTGGGGCTCGCGCTCGCCGCGCTGTCCGTTGCGGGGCCGATCAGCCGGTTCCTCCAGCGCGCCGACGCGGCGAGCGGTCTGGTCGACCTGTCGGCCATCACCTCACTCCTCGCGGTCGTGGTGTTCATCGCCTTCCTGGCCGGCATCGCGTACGCGGGGGTCGCGATCCCGTCCCAGACGCAGCTCCAGGAGGACCTACCCGAGGATGTCCGGGGGCGCGTCTTCGGCGTCCTCAACATGCTCGTCTCGACGGCGAGCTTCCTGCCAATCATCATCGTGGGGCCCATCGCCGACCTCCTCGGCACCGCGGTCGTCATCTTCCTCGTGGCGATCGGCGTCCTCGCGGCCGGCGTCGCAAGCGTGCTGGCTCGAACGCCGAGCGAAGCGACCGTCGGCGCGAACGCCGACCCCAAGGTCGTGGATCCGATCGCCGCGGCCCTGGGCGCCGACCTGCCGCGCTGGCGCGAGGACCGCGGCGTGCCCTCGAGCCCGTTCCCGGGAATCGACCGCCGGCGACCCGTGCCGCCGGTCGAGCGCACCAACGACGGCGACGCCGTGGCACCCGGTCCGGCCGATCCACCCGACCGCGACTGACAGACGGCCGGTGGCCCGCGTCGTCGTCGTATTCACCGGCGGGACCATCAGCATGGCCTTCGATCCCGTTGCGGGTGGCAACGTGCCGGCCCTCGATTCCGCCGCGATCCTGGCCCGGACGCCCGGTCTTGACGCGATCGCGGACGTCGTGCCGATGGAGCGCGGACGTACGCCCGCCAGCCACTTCACCTTCTCCGACCTGGGCGCCATCTGGCGCGACATCGCCACGGGATTGACCGATCCCGACGTCGCCGGCGTCGTCGTCGTGCAGGGGACCGACACGATCGAGGAGACCGCCTTCGCCTGGGACCTCGCCTCGGACACGGCGAAGCCCATCGTCGTCACCGGGGCGATGCGGGCCTCGCACGAGCCGGACTTCGATGGCCCGACGAACCTGCGCGACGCGGTCGCCGTCGCCGCGTCCCCGGATGCCCGCGGGGTCGGCGTCGTGGTCACGCTCGCCGGCACGATCGAACCCGCCGACGACGTCACGAAGATGCACACGCTGGCGTTCGACACGTTCCGCAGTCCGAATCGTGGGCGGCTGGGCCGCGTGGCCGAGGGCGTGGTCATCATGGAGCGGGCCCGTGGGCCGCGACGTCACGTGCCGATCGACCGGCCGGCCGAGCGGATCCACCTGGTCATGGCCGGCATCGCGACCGATGGCGCCCTGCTCGACTCGGCCGTCGCGGCAGGTGCGGACGGGATCGTCGTCGCGGCGACGGGCTCCGGGAACACCTCCCCGGGCCTGCTCGCGGCCGCTGCGCGGGCGATGGCGCGCGGGATCCCGGTCGTGCTCGCCTCGCGCTGCCCGTCCGGGCCGGTCGGCACCGCCTACGCGTTCCCGGGCGGCGGCGCGACCTGGGTTCGGGCCGGGGCCATCCCGGCGGGCTCCCTGTGTGCGGTCAAGGCCCGCGTGGCGCTCGCCTACGGGGTGGGCGCGGGCTTCGGTCCGGACGACCTGGGTTCGCTGCTCGCCGACCCGCTGCCCTGACCCGCGCCATGCCGCTTGACCTGCTGATCACCGGCCGGATCGCGACGCTGGCCGGCGACCGGGGCTTCGGTTGGGTCGAGGCCATCGGCATCCGCGACGGCCGGATCGCTTTCGCCGGGACCGAGGTCTGGCTCGAGACGCGGGCCGATCCGTTCACCCAGAGGATCCAGCTCGAGCCCGACGAGGTGGCGATCCCCGGCCTGACCGACGCGCACCTCCATCTCGTCCTGGCCGCGATCGCGCGCCGGCAGGTCGACCTTGAGGCGGCGCCGACGCTCGAGGACGGACTCGCCCGGGTGCGCGCCGCGCACCACGCGATGGGTGACGCCGAGACCTGGCTGGAGGGTCACGGCTGGGACTCCGACCGCTGGGGCGTCTGGCCGACCGCGGATCAGCTCGAGACCGCCGCGCCCGGCAGGCGGGTCGCGCTCTGGGCGCACGACCACCACGCGATGTGGGTCAGCCACGCGGCACTGCGCACGGCCGGGATCGAGACCGGCGACCCGGACCCGCCGGGCGGGGTCATCGCTCGCGACCCGGATGGGGCGCCGTCTGGCGTGCTGTTCGAGGCGGCGTCCCGGCTCGTGACGGTTCACCTCCCGGACCCGTCGCCAGTCGAGCTCGACCGATCGATCGTCATGCTCGGGCAGGAGCTCGTCGCGCTCGGCGTCGTGGCCTGCCACGATCCAGGTGGCGTTGCGCCCGACCCGGACCTGCGGTTCTCCTATCCTGCCTACGCGCGTCTGTCCGATGCGGGTCGGTTGCCGCTGCGCGTCCATGCCTCCATGCGCGACGACGCGGTCCCTGCCGCGATCGAGCGCGGCCTTCGGAGCGGGGCGCGCCTCGGCGAGGACCCAACCGGCCGTGCCCACGTCGGCTGGCAGAAATGCTTCGCCGACGGTTCACTCGGCTCGCGCACGGCCGCCCTCCTCGCCGACATCGAGCCTGAGCCGGATCGCCCGCTGGAGCCGGATCGGCGTCGCGGCGTTTGGAACACGGAGCCGGAGGCGCTCGCCGAGCGGGTCGACCGTGCCGCCGCGGCGGGCATCGCGACCCAGATCCATGCGATCGGCGATGCCGCCGTCCGCGCCGCGCTCGACCTCCTGACGCCGGCCGCCGCCACGGTATCGCTCATGCCGCGCGTGGAGCACGTGCAGCTGCTCGACCCGGCCGACCGCGGCCGATTCGCCGCCGCCGGCATCGCCGCGAGCGTCCAGCCGGTCCACCTGGGTTCGGATGCGGCCCAGGCGCGCAAGCTGTGGGGCGATCGCGCCGAGGCGAACGGCTACCCCCTCGCGTCGATCGCGTCGACCGGCGCCGTCCTCGTGTTCGGCACGGACGCCCCGATCGAGCCGTTCGATCCGTGGCCTGGTCTCGCGCTGGCGGTCAGTCGCGACGACCCGCGCTGGCCGGCCGGCACGGCCCCGTTCGGGCCACAGGAGGCGCTGACCGTGGACCGCGCGCTCCGGGCCGCCTGCGTCGATCCCGCCGTGGCGGCTCGGGAACCCGATCGCGGCCGCCTGACGGCCGGCCAGCGGGCCGACGTCGTGATCCTGCCGGCGGCCGTCCTGGACGTGCCGGTGACGCCTGCTGGTTCGTTGGCCACGGCCCGCCCGACGATCGTGTTGATCGACGGCGAGGTCGTCTTCGAGGCCTAGCTCTAGCCGGCGGCGTTTTTCTCCGGTTGTGGCCCGGCGAGCTGGCGTCGCGCATCGGCGAACAGGCCGTTGAGGATTCGCGAGGTGGACGGGAAGGCGTGGATCGTCTCGGCCAGGACCTCGATCGGGACGCGCGCCTTGATCGCGAGCACGAGTTCGTGGATCGCCGCCGAGGCGTCGGGGCATGCGATCGCGCCCCCGATCAGCTCACGCTGGCCCCGATCCACGATCAGAGTCACGTGCCCGAGCTTGGCCTCCAGCGCGTAGCCGCGCGAGCTCTTCGCGAAATCGGCCGTCACCTCGAACGCATCGATGCCGGCTTCCTTCGCCGCCTCGAGCGTAACCCCGACGAAGGCCGCCTCGGGATCGGTGTAGGTGGAACGGGGGAGCGCCCGGTAGTCGGGCTCGATCGACTCGCCCAGCGCCATCCGCGCGGCCAGCTCGCCCTGGTAGTGCGCCTGGTGGGTGTGCAGCTCGGGCCCGGCCGGGTCGCCGATGACGTACAGGCCGTCCGCGACGCGCAGCCGGCCGTCGCGCGGGAACGGGGGGGTCCGTCCGCTCGTGTCGAGGCCGTAGTGCTCGAGGCCGATGTCATCGATGGGGAACTCGCGTCCCACGGCCAGCAGGATGGCGTGGCCGTCGGCCGTCGATCCGTCGTCGAGCTCGATGCGGTCCTCGCCGTCGAGACCGGCGCCGGGCGCGGCTCTCGTGGCGCGGACGCCGGTCCGAACCTTGACGCCGTCCGCCTCGAGGGTGGCCCGGATGACGTCCGAGTTGCGGGGATGGTCGGTCGGCGCCAGGCGCGGCCCCGACTGGACGATCGTGGTCGGGACGCCGAATCGAACGTAGACCTGGGCGAGCTCGCAGCCAGTCGGCCCGCCGCCGAGGACGAGCAGGCTGCGCGGCAGCTCCCGCGCAAGTGTCGCTTCCTCGTTGGTCCAGCGATGAACACGGTCGATGCCATCGATCGGTGGGATCTTCGAGCGCGAACCGACCGCGACAAAGACGTGCCTGGCGCCCAGCTCGTGGCGGGTGCGGTCGTGCTGGACGGTCACACGGCCACGCGCGCCGATCCGTCCCTCGCCGCGATACACCGTCGCACCGGCGCCCTCGAGACTGCGGACGTGCCCCGAATCGTCGGGCTCGGCGGCGTTCGGGGGCCGGTTGATCATAAAGTCGCGCGCCTTCGAGGCCCGCGGCCAGTCGTAGGCGGCCGGGTTGCGATGATGTTCGTCGGCGCCGTGCAGCAACGATTTCGAGGGCAGGCAACCGATGTGCGGGCAGCTGCCACCGAACCAGCGCGAGTCGATGATTGCGACCGACGCGTCAAGCTCACGGGCCTTGTGGGCGGCGGCCTCGCCGGCCGGTCCGGCGCCGATGATCACGATGTCGAACTGATCCATGGGATCAGTCTGCCCCGCGTTCGTGACGATTGCGTTGCCGGCGCGCCTCGTACAGGAGCACGGCCGCGGCTATCGACACGTTCAGGCTGTCGGCCACCCCGTGCATCGGCAGGCCGACGGCGGTGATGTCGTCACCGGCCCAGGTCCGCGTCAGGCCTTCGGCCTCGCTCCCGAGCACGATCGCGAGCGGGCCGGTCAGGTCGGCGTCGGAGTAGGGGAGGGCGCCGTCGACCCGGGCCGCGACGATCCGGATCGCCCGCTCGCGCAGCCACGCGAGAACGAGCGATGACGGTCCCGCGGCGAGACCCACGCTGAACGCGGTCCCGGCGCTGGCGCGAATGACGTTGGGATTCCACAGGTCGGTCCGGGGCGACGCGGCGATCAGGGCGTCGGCGCCCGCGCCATCCGCGGTCCGCAGGATCGCGCCTACGTTGCCAGGCTTCTCGACGCCCTCGACGACGATGACGAGCGGATTGGAAGGCAGTTGCAGCCCCGCTAGGTCGAGGGCGGGCGGGCGCACCACCGCCACGAGCCCATCGACCCGGGCCCCGAAGGCGACCTTCGCGAAGGCCGGCTCGCTCGTCGAATGGAGCGGCACGCCGCTCGCCCGCAAGCGATCGAGCGCGATACGGGCATCCTCACCGGCGAGTGCCGGCTCGTGGACGAAGGCCTCGACGACCTCGACACCGGCATCGAGCGCCCGGCGCAGCTCCCGCGCCCCGTCCACGAGGGTCAGCCCGAGCTCCTCTCGCGTACGTCGGTCGCGCAGGCGAGCCGCGGCCTTGATCCGTGGGTTGGACGGGCTTGCGAGGGGCATGGCGGACTGCGTCGGCACGCGGCTCATCTTGCACCTCCGTCCCAGCGCGCGAACGCGCCGAGGGCGAACGGGCGGCTGTCCGCGCTCGTGAGCGCGAGATCGCCGGCTTCCGGGGCGGCGGCGCGCCGTGGCAGGGCCTCGCGGAGGGCATCGGCGAGGCGGTCTGGCCCATGACCCTCCGAGTGGGCCGTCAGGAGGAAGAAGCCATCGGGCTCGAGGAGCCTGGCGCAGGCCACGAGGAGTGGCCCCAGGTCCGTCTCCAGGCGCCAGCTGCGGCCGCCCGCCCCGTGGCCGTAGGTCGGCGGATCGAGCACGACGCCCGTATACCGCCGACCGCGACGGAGCTCGCGCACCGTAAAGCCGACGGCGTCGTCGACGAGCCATCGGATCGGCCGGTCCTGGAGGTCGTTCCGTGTGGCATTGCCCCGCGCCCAGGCGACCGAGGGCCGCGAGGCGTCCACGTGCGCCACGGCGGCGCCGGCACGGGCCAGCGCCAGGGTCGTCAGGCCGGTGTAGGCGAAGAGGTTCAGCACTGCGACACCGTCATCGGCTCTGCGGTCTGCAACCCGGTCGGCCACTCGGTCGCGAAGCCACGGAATCTGGGTCAGGTGCTCCGGGAAGAGGCCGACCTGGCCCGCGTCGGTCGGCCGCAGCTCGAGCTCGAGGTCGGCCACGCGTGCCGTCCACCGGTCGGGGAGAGGCTCGCCGTCCACGCGAGTCCAGCCCCGCTCGCGCTCGAACCGCAGGTCCGCCGCCGCCCAGCGGCTTGGCTGGCTCCGCTGGTCGAACGCGGACGGGGCCGGCCGATCGGTCACGAACCCGCCGAACCGTTCGAGCCGAGCACCGCCGCCGAAGTCGAGGAGCTCGTACTCGTCCACGCGGCCATCATCGCGGAAACCGGTGGCAACCCGTCCGGCGTAGTGCCATCATGCGAACGATGCAACGATCACGCTGGTTCGCCACCATCCTGCTGGCCCTCGCCCTCGCGGTCGCGGCGTGCAGCCCGGCCGGGGGCAGTGCGGCTCCCGCGGCGGCACCTGGCGCCTCGGCAGCGCCCGGCGCGTCGGCAGCCCCGGCTGGGTCCGCGGCTCCCTCGGGCGGAGGCTACTAGCCACCGACCGCGCCGAGCGCTCGGCCGCGGCCCACGTGGGTCCGCCGGGGCCCTGGCGGCGTTGTCGGTCCTCGTCCTCGTGCGGTAGACTGTCGGCCGCCGCAGGCCCAGGACCGCCTCGGTCACGATGCCTGTCACGGACGTGGAACACCCGTGAGCCAAACTGGTATCGAGTCCGAACGAGATCGGGCCCGCGACGTGGGCGGCTAGCTCAGCTGGTTAGAGCACTTGCTTGACATGCGCCCTGGCGTTTGCGGGGTAGGTCGCCCGTAACGAAGCCCACGGCGGTATCCGTCGTGGGCCTTGTTATGTGGTGGACGTTATCGGGTGGACCTAGCGAGGCGACCAATGCCTCTGACCAAGGGTCAAGCAGATGAGACCGAGCGATGGGTGGCAGTCGCCGCAGCGATTCAGGACAAGATGAACGCGCTCGCGAATACCGTCGAGCGCGTAACGGCACCTGGTGGGTCCTCGCGGAGGTCCACACGCCCGAATATCGCAAGCGATGGCTGCAGCTGGCCGATCATTTGCTCGCCGCGCGAGAGCAGGTCGTCGTCTACCTCAGGTCCATTTGTCGTAGCTCGGACGGAATCGCTGTCCTCTGACAGAGGTCCCGCGGTCCCTTGATAATTGCTGCCAGAAGAGTTAGCCAGGGGTGCCGGAAAGAGCGCGGGAGAGGCCTATCTGGCCCTCGCGAGAAGCTTCGAGGCAAAGGATTAATGTCCATGATTGCTCCGCTCAAGTCGAAGGTTCGAAGCATTGTCTACGGCATTGTCTACGGTTTGGGTGCGCGCGCACGTAAGGTGCTAGGTCCCGTGCGACGTGTCGGGACCTCGCCACTCGAGCCAAAGCAGCACTTCTCAACGATCTACCATGCAAACCTGTTCCGCGGGGGCGAGTCCCGATCCGGTGAAGGATCAAGCATTGCTCAGACGGAGACGGTTCGGCGCGAACTTCCTGGGATCCTGCGTGAGCTTGGTATCCAGTCGTTTATGGATGCCCCTTGCGGGGACTTCTTCTGGATGAGCCGCACCGAACTGCCGGTTGAGCGGTATATCGGCGTGGACATCGTCCCCGAGCTTATTGAACGCAATCAAGTGACCTTCGACGCAACGCACCGGGAATTTCTATGCCGCAACCTCATGCAGGATCTGCTCCCAAGCACCGACCTCATTCTGTGTAGAGATTGCCTGGTGCATCTGACGTTCAAGCAGGCGCTGGAGGTTATCGAGAACTTCCAGCGTAGCGGGTCTGTCTATTTGTTGACAACGACATTCCCAGCCCGATCGAAGAACGTCGATCTGGTGGGAGCAGACATTTGGAGGACGTTGAACCTCCAGAAGCCTCCCTTCGACTTCCCGCCCCCGCTGCGCATCCTCAACGAGAAGTGCACTGAAGGACACGGGGCCTTCTCGGACAAGTCGCTCGGCCTGTGGAGGCTGGCCGATCTGCCGGTAGGAAGCGGATAGTCTGGCCTACGAGGTCTCAGCCACGTCTCGCGGACGGACCGTGATCGGCCCGGCGATCGTGCTGTTCGCGCCGAGCAGTGCCCCCAGTTGCAGGGCGTATTCCGCGACCCGTAGCGCGACATCGTGGAGCTGCGATTCGGTGAAGGTGTCGTCGGTCATGAAGCTACCTCGGAGGGTGAACCCGGCGGCGGGGAGGAGGAGGCCACCGTCGCCGGGTCGTTGGTGAGCCGCCGACGGCGACGGCTCGGCCCCAGGAGCTCGGCAACGTCAGGCGGCCTGCCGGATCCTCGCCATCGACCCGGTCAGCTGCTGCTATCGCGGTCGCGGTCCCGTCCTGGGATCGGGCTACAGCTAGTGCGGCGTCGGCCGGCAGCGGAGCGGGACCACACGCTCGTCGTGCGGCACCCGGCGCAGCGAGTTGCGGGCCGAATGCGCCAGATGGGTGTGCTCGCCGGCGACCGTGTAGAATTTCCATCGCCACGCTCTCGCGTCCTTGACCTCTGCGGTCAGGCTGTTCGGACTCGTTCCGAGCCGCCCGCGGGCCCGATCTGGTCGTCCGCAAGCGACTCCGATCGCGGATCCGGACTGTCAATGATCGCCAATCCAGTAGGTCAGGTCCCAGCCGCCCTCCCGGACCTTTTCGTCCTTGTCGGCTCGCGGGACCGATGCCAGACTAGACCGAATTCGCGCAAGCCTCACGAACTGGCACACCCGCCGCGAGACGGGGCCGCAAAGCCACGGGACTCTCTGAGTCAGCCGGGTTGCCGAATGGAGCAAGCGATCGATGTTCTGGAATGGGTCACAGTGGATCAGCGAATCTGCACCACCTCCGGTCAGAAATCTCCGCCGCCGAACTCACTGGCTGGCGACCGGAGTCATGGCGCTCGTTGTGGTGGGCATCGTCGCTCCGCTTGCAGCAACGTCGGCAGCGACTCCAGCGCCCACCCGCACCCTTATGAACGATTGGTCCTCGACACACCAGACCACGGTCCTTAACGAGACGAGCGGGAGGCTTCGTTACAGCGGAACTTGGAGGCGCGCGGATCACCCGGCCTACATCGGAGACAACGTCCGTTCGTCCGACCAGAAGGGTGCAAAGGTCACCCTCACCTTCACCGGATCTGGGGTGTCATGGATCGGACCCGTGGGTCCCACGCGCGGCAGGGCCTCGGTGTACCTGGACGGGCGTCGGATCAAGACGGTCAACACGTATGGACGGCGGTTCATGCCGGCGCGTGTCCTGTTGAGGTTGACGTGGGACACCGTCGGGACGCATCGCCTCACGATCGAGGTTGCCGGAACGACCGGCCATCCGACGGTGGCACTGGATGCGTTCGTCGTGCGCGGCCGCGAGAAGCCGACGGCAGCGACACCGTCACCCGTGCCCGCCGCGCCGCAGACCCCGGCGCCCGGCGCGACGGCCACACCCCAACCGACGAACGCCCCGACACCGGCACCGGTGGCTACCGCGACACCGCCGCCTACCCCGACGCTGGTCGCGACGACGCCGGCACCGGCGGCGATACCAGCGCCGACCCCTGTGACGACCCCGACGCCGACCCTGACGCCAAGGCTCAGTTTCGCTGACGAGTTCAACGGTTCGGTCCTGAACTCGGTGTGGACCAATCCCTTCTCCGGCCCCGGTGATCCGGGCTTCGGGCTCGATTCCAACTTCCGCGACGACACGCGCCAGGTCAGTGTCGCGAATGGCATGGCGACCATCACGGCCACGAAGCACGCCGCCGATAGCTTCGGCCGGACCTACGACTCGGGCGTCATCGCCACAAAAGACACGTTCTCTCAGATGTACGGGACGTGGGAAGCCCGTATCCGCTACCCGGCGGGGCAGGGCGTGTGGCCCGCGTTCTGGATGCTCGCGCAAGGGTCGAATCAGACGCCGCCCGAGGTGGACATCTTCGAGGCCTACCCGGCTCCATGGTCCCCGGCGGGCGGCGGGTCAGGCCTCAACTATCTTGCCTGCGGCGATTACTCGGTGAATGGGGCCGAATACTTCCTGTACTTTGACACCCGCCCGGACCTGACCGGCGACTGGCACGTCCACCGGATGGTCTGGACCCCGACCTCGATCAAGACCTACGTCGATGGCATATACAGGGGCACCCTCACCCAGGTCGATAAGCTCCCGACCGTCCCGATGTACCCGATCATCAACCTGGCGCTTGGCGCGCCCGGGTATCGAGTCGACGGGACGACGCCCTCCACCCTGAAGATGGACATCGACTACGTCCGGGTGTACGCGCCCTGATCAGCACGACGACGAGGCGGGTCGCGCGGGTCTCCACCTCGGGCCCTGAGCGGGAGCCGATAATGAAGCGCGACCGTGATCCCGGTCGTCTTCGCCACCGCGCTGCATCTCGCGGCGATCACGCCTACGCAGGTCCGGCCGTCCGACCGCCGCCGCCTATGCCAGCCTGAGGGTCGGCCTACTGCCGGTGGCCCGATCGTCGTGCCTGGAGACGGCTTCAGCTGACGGAACTTGCCCTCGCGGCGAACAAGTCGGTCCGATGCTCTCCGACCGTCAGATCGCGCAGGACCCTGCTGATACCCTCGCCTGAACGCGCAGTCCCGCTGCGCCGGGGAGTCAGAACGGAAGGCAACGTGCGCGATGGGTGACTTGCACAGGGACCGTGCCCGGAAGGGCCCGACGGATCGGAAGGCCCCCGGCACGCCTGGGCGCCCGGGTTCCGTCGGCTACGATCCCGGCGATCCGAGACCAACGCTCAGTATCTGCGTTCCGACCTTCAACCGTCCGGTCCTCGTCCAACGGGCCATCTACTCGATCGTCCAGTCCGTGTCGGGCGCCGAGGGCGAGGTCGAAATCATCGTCGCGGACAACTCGCCGGACGTCTCCGAACACGCATGCCGTCAAGCCCTCGAGGCGTGGGGAGGTCGTTCGCTGTACATCGCCAACCGGCAGAACGTCGGCATTCCCGCCAACTTCAACGAGTGCATCGCGCGAGCGTCGGGTTGGTATGTCCTCTTCGTATGCGACGACGACCGCCTCCTGCCGGGCGCCGTGCCGGCGATCCTGGACGCGCTGGCCGCCGGAGACGAGCCTGTGCTCCTGTTCCAAGTGGACGCCGTCGACGCTGCGGGACGCATCCTCAGGCGGCAGGAATTCCGCCGTGACACGTCACTTGACGCGAGCGGTGCCCTTCATCGTTTGCTCTCGGACAACAGGTTCGCCTTGTTCCCGGGAGTCGTGGTCAGCCGTGACGCTTACGCCGCCGTGGGCCCGTTCGACGCTGACGTCGGGAACGCGACGGACATCGAGATGTGGGTCCGTCTGTTCTCCCGGCACGGCGTGCGATGCATTCCGAGGACCATTAGCGCGTTTACCGTCCACGCCGGCTCGGCCACCCAATCGACGGCGTTCGACGGTGATGCCGTCGCAAAGGTCATGGACATCTTCGAGCGCGCGCGGACCACCGGGGTCCTCTCCGCCGAGACGATCCATCGATGTCAAGCGCGATACATCCATTCGATCATCCTCGCCACAGCCCTCCTCGATCTGCGGTCGGGCGACCTGGCAGAAGCGCGGAAGAAGATGGCTCTGTTCGCCCTGCCGTCTGTCAGGTCCCTTGGGCCGTCGCTGGCGTGGCTGCCGGTACGGGTGATCTTGTCCGTACTCGTCCGATGCCCATCCGCCCTCGTACGTCCCCTGATGACGTTGGTGGATCGATTCGACCTGGTAGGCCGGGTTCGAGCGGTTGGGAGTCGCGGTCGCGGCGGGCTCCCTCTTGGCTAGACCCACTGCCGCTGCGGGCCTGCGGGCCGCTCGTAGGGAGGGAGAATCAGTCGCGGGGTCCGATGCCCGCGGGGCCGAGGGCGAAGGCCGGGACGCGCTGTACGGGCAGCTGGCTCGTCTCGTTGGGCATCCGCGGTGGCCGTCGCTCGCGCGGCTGCAGCATTTTCGAGGCCCGAGCCTAGGACCGGCCCGCGCCCGCGGTCGTAGGTCGACGGGTGGATCCCTAAGATCCGGCACGCCTGCCCGACGTTGCCGAGCTCGGCTGCCAGGCTGAAGACCCCCAGCCGGAAGCCGAATAGGACGTGATTGACCACGGCCCCGCGCCTCCTGCTCATCGCTTTAGAACGACAAGCATGGGGCGATGGCGCCGCCTGTGACCTGACGGTCGGGTCTTCTGGCGTCGGGAGAACTCGGGGGACTGTTCAGACTAGGCGGGCGCGAACGCGTCGACCTCGAGCCTGAGCGAACGATAGGGTTGCGCGCCCGAACCCCTCAATAGCAAGATCCGGATCTCCTGGTCGTTTCCGGGCGTCGGCACGGTGAAATCGACGATGCCGGTCCACGTACTGCCAGATCCCACCGAGATGGGTCCCGTCGCGGCGAGGCGCTTCGCCCCAGACTCCACGACGATCTGATATGACTGGGCGGAGCCGTCATGGTTCGAGATCCCCACCGTGATCGTGGTGGGAGTTCCCGACGCGACGCGTGCCGGAAGTCCCTCAGCCGTGCCCTCCGGTCCGAGCACGAAGAACTCAGTGGCGGTTGTGGGCCGGGCAGCGACACCGAGGGCGAGCAGCGCCACGGACGCGACGACGACCATCCCGACCGTGACACCCGCCCAGCGACCAGCCGCCCCACGCCACCGCGGCCGACCTAGCAGCGCGAACCCGGACAGGTGGCCGGGGGCCGGACCACCCCTCCGCCGCCACCAGGCGACCGCTGTCGATAACAACGTGATGGCACTCACCGTACCGACGATCGCGTCGGCGTTGAACCCGGCAGGGCTGAGGTTGAGGAACGGCGCCGCGAGGACGATCACGCCGAGCGAAAGACTGAACGCGAGCGCCGATCGCTCGACGCCATCGAGCTCGCCGGGTGGGAAGAGAGCCATGCTCACGCTGTAGCCCGGCAGGATCAGAGCAGCGACGATACCGACCGGCAGTCGAAGGAAGACCGGCAGCTCGAGAACGGCCGTTGCCACCGCAAGGAGACATCCGAGGGTGATAAGCGAGAGGTCGAAGTTGTCGGGCCGCCTCATCGTCCTCGACCGCCGGAGGCACGCGCGGGGGCTTCGAGCACGCGCCGATGGACTTCCAACGAATCAAGCATCACGGTCCCACCCTCGTCGCGGCGATCGGCACGGGATCAGAAGAGCCATCCTGCCCGTCGTTCCCGGGTAAACAGCCAGGCGCGGCTTTGGTCCTCGCGGCGGGGGCATGCATCGCCGTGAGGTTCGTGTTGCCATGCTGCCCCATTGACGTCGGGATGACGTCGGTATCCCCTTGACGAAGTACTTATGGGCTACGACACTCTACGCTCTGGGGGGGGAGCGCGCGACCTTGTTTCCTGCCCCGCAAACATCTAGGGGACAGGATCCGATGGGGGGAACTCGCCTCGGGTCTTGCGACCTCATCTTCTAGCCGTGGGAAGGTGGGTTCGATCGGGTGTCAACGGATGTCTCTCTTGGTTGGCGAATCGTCATGAGCGCGGTCGTCAACGCGGCGGGGGCTACCTGGGGATGAGGGTTCTGACAGGCTCCTCGCCCGAGGCTGCGAGCGTTGCGAACGACGCTGCCAGGCGGGCCCTACTGACCGTCCTCACGTCCCTCGTCCTTCTGTTCGGGAAGACCGGCGCGACGCGGCTTACTCGCGCCGTCGGCCAGCGCTTCTGACGATGGTCGCCGCCGTTGCTCCGGTCGCCGCCGGGCGGGCGATGGTGCCCGTCTTCACGCCGCCGGCGCCCGAACCAGATGTCGAGTTCGTGCTGATCGCGATTCCGGCGCTCAACGAGGAGCGGTCCATCGGAAGCGTGGTCAACGAAGTCAGGCTGCAAGGATTCGAGTGCCTTGTCATCGACGACGGCTCGTTGGATCAGACCGGGGCAGTCGCACGCCGCGCTGGAGCCACCGTCATCCGGCATCTCATCACCCTGGGGCAAGGTGCCGCGCTGCAGACCGCCATCGACTGGGCCCTCGCCAATGGAGCAGACGTCGTCGTTACGTTCGATGCCGACGGCCAGCATCATGCGACGGACATTCCCTTGCTCCTGGACGCGCTGTCATGTAACGACGCTGACTTCGCCCTTGGCAGTCGCTTCCTAGGAGCCACGGTCAACCTGCCGCGCACTCGTCGCCTACTGCTCTTGGCCGCCGTCTGGTTCACGCGTCTGGCGACAGGGATGCATGTAACCGACACCCACAACGGGTTGCGGGCGATGACACGCCGAGGCGCGCAAGTCATTCATTTGCGCCAGGACACGATGGCACATGCCTCCGAGATCCTCCACCAGATAGCAAGGAGCCGGCTGTGTTGGGTGGAGGTTCCTGTGACGATCGACTACAGCGATTACACCCTCGAGAAGGGACAGAAGTCAGTCGGTTTCGTGGCGATCCTGGTCGACCTGTTGATGAGCGGTCTGCAGCGGTGATCGGACAAGTCGTGCTCGCGGCGCCGCTGGTGGCGATGCTTCTCTACGGGGCGCTGGAGTTCAAGCGGTCCTGGGTAGGGATTCCGATCTCGGTCATCACCCTGGTCGCGTTGTATTTCGTTTGGGTCCCCACTGGAGCGGCTGTGGTGGCGGAGACGCTCCAACTCGGTACGCGTGATGACCTGGTCGTGTACTCCTTTGTCGGACTCCTCTTCCTTGTCTTGCTGAATCTGCACCTGAAGAACCGGCGGCGGATGCAGATCGTGACGACCCTCATCCGGCAGATCGCCATCACCAGCCGACAAACGATTCCACGCCGCATGGGTGCACCAGGGGCAGAAATAGGCGCTCCACGAAGTCTGCGACTCCACAAAGGGCCAAGCTCCTCCGGACGCAAAGCGGTGGACGTATCGAGGCCGGACCGTGAGCAGCTCGCGATCCACGGAGCCGCCATGAACGACCCAGAATGATGCGGATGTCGTGCCCCCTTTTCCGCGGGCCTGGTGACCACGACGGACATCGGAGTCTGTTGGTTCAGCCTGGGCGTGGTCACTCCGGCGGTCGTAGGCGCCGGCTCAGCCCGGCCGAGGCCGCAGGCGGTCCTCGCCGAACGGAACGGCGGCGCGTAAGCCACTTCGCTCGAGTGCCCCGCGGAACCGCTCGGCCTCGACGTTCGCCTCTAGCCGCGGCCTGGGCCCGGGCTCGCAGGTCTCGGATGCCGAACCCGGCCAATAGCAGGGCAAACCGGGTCGAGTCGATTGGAGGCGGGCTTGTGAAACGGGATGCCTTCGCGCCGGGCGCAGACCGCAAAGAGGGAGATCACGATCGCGATTGCGCAGATTCGCCGCTCCCTCGAGCAGGACGTCTCGTCGGTCCCAGAGAGGCGAGCGAACGCTCGCCTCTCCCGATCGTTCTCGCGCTCGTTGGCTTCTACCCACCTGCCTATCGCGCTGGAGGACCGACGCGGAGCGTGCCGCCGATCGTGGAGCAGCTCAGCGATGAGTTCGAGTTCCTTGTGATTACCCGAGATCGCGATCTCGGTGTCTCTACCCGACTGGCCGGGGTCGTGCCCGATCGATGGGACAACCACGGGAGTGCGCGCTGCCTATACCTGTCAACGCGACGTCGACTGATGGGCGGCCTGATTACGTCGGTCCGGCGGTCGCGGCACGATATCCTCTATCTCAACAGCCTCTTCTCGATTCAATTCACCTTGATCCCGCTCTTAATTCGCAGGTTCGGCTTCGTTCCGCGACGTGGATTGGTCATTGCGCCTCGCGGCGAGACGGACGATCGCGCTCTTGCAATCAAGCGCCGTAGAAAGCGGCTGTACCTTTGGTTTGTCCACAGGCTGCGCCTTCTCGACAATGCGATCTGGCACGCCGCCACCAGGGAAGAGGCCGAATCCATTCGCCGCCGGTTTGGGGCGAAGACTCGAGTTCTGATCGCACGTGATATCCCGATGCGGCCCGGCGTGGAAGCGAGTCTGCCTCCAAAGCAGGTAGGGACTCTTGAGATCGTCTTCCTGAGTCGCATCGCTCGGATGAAGAACCTGGACTTCGCGATCGCCGCACTTACGGCAGTCCATGGCATCGTGAACTTCAACGTCTTCGGTCCCATCGAGGATCGACAATACTGGGCCGATTGTCAGCGCCTTGCTGATCGGCTCCCCGGCAACGTGAAACTGCGCTATCGAGGGCTGGTCAAACCGGACGAGGTCACCCAGGTCATTCTGCGTCACCACCTCTTCTTTCTGCCCACACAAGGCGAGAGCTTCGGACATGCGATCGTGGAGTCGCTCATGGCGGGGTGCCCGGTCCTGATCAGCGACCAGACTCCTTGGCACAATCTGGAGGCACGGCGCGCCGGATGGGAGCTCCCACTCTCCCGCCCGGATCTCTTTAGACAGGTGATCGAGCGTTGCGTCGGCATGACCCATGCAGACCTTGCGACATGGTCAGCGGGCGCACGACAGCTGGGTCGCGAGATCGCAGACAGCCCGGCCCTGGACGCAGCCTATCGACTGATCTTCAGGGCGGCTCTGGCGATGAGGAATGGCGAGCTCGCCCAGTGGGGTTCGGCGACGTGAGCCGCATCCTCATCACGGGCGCATTGGGCGCCGTCGGAACACCTTTGTGGCGCCTGCTGCAAGCGCGCGGGCATGAGGTTCACGGTTGCGACCTTAGACAAACCGATCGGCGGAACTACGACCGGTGTGACGTCGCGGACTATCGACTCCTCGTTTCCCTCATTGACGAGCACGATTTCGACGTGGTCTATCACGCTGCGGCCGAGTTCGGCCGCAATAACGGCGAGCGTCACTACGAGGCGCTCTGGCGAACGAACGCGATCGGGACCAAGAACATCCTGCGGTTGCAGGAGGAACGCCGGTTTCGCCTGATCATGTTCTCGAGCAGTGAGGTCTACGGCGACTGGCCGGACGTCATGACCGAAGAAGTGCTCGACGAGCACCCAATCAAGCAGATGAACGACTACGCGATCTCCAAGTGGGTGAACGAGCTGCAGGTGCTCAACTCCGCGGCTCGCTTCGGCACTGAGACAGTAAGAGTCAGGCTCTTCAACACCTACGGGCCTGGCGAGTACTATTCACCGTTCCGAAGCGTGATCTGCATCTTCATCTACAGCGCCCTGCACGACCTTCCGTACTCCGTCTACCTGGACCACCATCGCACCAGCACCTACATCGACGACGTCGTGCGGACGCTGGCCAACATCACCGACAACTTCGTGCCGGGCGCGGTGTACAACATCGCCGGCGATGCGTATCACGACATCAAGTCCGTGTCCGACCTCATCCTGCGGAAGGTCGGCAAGGACGACCACCTCGTCACCTACACCCCGATCGAAGCGCACAACACGAAGGACAAGCGAACCGATGCCGCTCGGGCTCGTATCGATCTTCGACATGAGCTGACCGTCGGGCTCGAAGAAGGGATCGACCGGACGATCGCCTGGCAAAGGGAAACGTATGGCGTCCGGTGAACGGATCGCCGTCGTGGGGCGCCGGCTATGTTTGCCTGCCGGTCGCCCTGCTGGGAACTCTCGAGGACGATCGCTCAGCTCTCGTATTACCGGAGCCATCTTGATGAATTGCGGCGCCTGCCGTAGACGAGCGTGACCTAGATCGATCCGTCGCGAATTCTTCGGCGCATCGCTATTGCAGGCCATGCTGGGGTCGTGGAGGCCCCCGCTCAGGACCCGACGTTGACAGGCCGTCGCCACCCCAACGCGCCGATCAGGATCCTGGTCGTGCAGGAGACGGACTGGATCGATCGAAACCCGATTCTTCACCATCGGATGCTCGAGTCACTCTCGATCGGCGGAGATGACATCACGGTCCTGGACTACGAGATCCTTTGGGGCCGCGGCGGCAGGTTGCCGCTTTGGCAGCGCCGCCGCGTCTGGACGGATGCGTCGAAATTCCTTCCCGGCTCCCGCGTCACCGTCATTCGGCCGGCGATGCTACGAGTGCCTGGCCTTGCGCGTCTCTCTTGGCTTCTTGCCACCTGGCGGGAGCTGAGGCGGTACGTCCACGCCGGTAAACCCGACGTGATCGTGGCGTATGGGATCACGAACTCGTTCCTCGCACGCCTCGTCGCGCGTACGCTGCGAATCCCGTTCGTCTTCCACCTGTTCGACTCGCTCCATGCATTGGCGGAGCCTGGCGCATTGCGTCCGCTCGCAGCATTCGTCGAGGGCGTGGTACTGCGGTCAGCCGATCGCGTCGTGATCGCGCATCGGGCGCTGAGCGCCTACGTGGCGGGCATGGGAGTACGGCCCGAACGGGTGATTCTCATACCGAATGGCGTGACGCGGCGACAGCCGGATCCGTCAACGCGCGCAGCCATGCGCTCGCAGCTCGGAATCGCGGACGACGAGGTCGCGCTGCTTTTCGTGGGATGGCTGTACCGGCACAGCGGTCTGGTCGAGCTCGCCCTCGAGCTCGCGCGGGACATCACCAGATATGCGGCATTCAAGGTCGTCATCGTCGGAGACGGAGACTTGAGCACCACCCTCGCAGAGATCAAGTCGGCCAAGGGTCTGGGTGATAGCTTGATACTGACTGGGCGTCGGCCTGTCCGGGAGATAGTCGACTTCATCGTTGCGTCGGACGTTTGTCTCTTGCCGTCGATTCCGAGCAAGGCCATGCGATACGTCGTTCCTTCCAAGGTCGATGAGTATCTCGAAGTCGGTAGACCGGTCATCTCGACGCCACTCGAGGGCATGCTGGCCGAGTTTAGGGATATGACTGGCATCATTTGGGTGGCCGGCGCCGCGGACGTCCTGCCTCGCCTCGATCGACTGCTTTCAGGACCGAAGAAACCAACTGACGTGCTCGCTGAGCTCTCTCAAGCGTGCGCCCACTATGTAGCAAGTCGCGATGACTGGGAGACGGTGACGGGTCGCTTCCGGGCCGTTCTCACAGATGCCACCCATCGATTCGGTGCCTGAGGTCGTGCCCTGCATCGGAGCGCTCAGCGCCTGGCCGAGCTCAACACACCGACAGGAGCGGCAATGCCCGAGCTCATCGAGACCAAGTCCGCAGGTCTGCACAGTCCCGAACGTGCGAACTCGGACGATCGCGCGCAGCGGAGCGTCGACGAGCACGCCCGCGCCGTGTCGATCGTCCTGGCCACACTCAACGGCGAGCGCTTCTTAAGACCGCTCCTGGAGAGCCTCGCGCACCAGACGATCCGGCCTCGCGAGCTGGTGGTGGGCGACGACGGGTCGCAGGATGGGACCCCCGAGATCGTGTCGGAGTTTGCCCGCAGGGCTCCGTTCCCGGTGACATTCACTCAGAACCAGCACCGCCTCGGCTTTGCCGACAACTTCCTGACCCTGGCGCGCTCCGCTGTCGGCCCATTGCTCGCGTTCTGTGATCAGGACGACGTCTGGCATCCCGCGAAACTTGAGCGAGCGAGCGCTTGGTTCGATGATCCAGAGGTGGGGCTGGTGCTACACCGAACCCTCTTGGTCGATGAGTCTTTGCGGTCGCGCGGGCGGCACTTCCCGCCGATTCGAAGGACCGAGGTCCGAGGCCCGCGCCGGGTCGACCCCTGGTTCCCTTGCCCGGGCATGGCCATCGTCGTTCGGCGCTCCCTCCTCGTTCAGGTCGCGGGACAGCCACGGCCACCATCGCGTGACCTGGACGGACACCCTATGGACCACGACGAATGGGCCTACCTGGTCGCGGCCACTCTGGGCAGCACCGTCCTCCTCGCCGAGGATCTGGCCTCCTACCGACAGCATTTTCAGAGCTACCTCGGCGCCCCCGCAGCTGGCTTGCGCGAACAGATCGAGCGAGGGTTGCGATATGGTGCGCGCGACTACCTGCGGCCTCGTGCCGAGATGTACCAGGCCCTGGCCGACTTTTGGGGTCGCTTCGCTGTCGATACTGGACGGCCGCGTTCTGTTGCAGATCGAGCCTCTGCTTCGGCGGCCTGGTACCGGCGCTTGGCCGCCAGCCAATCTGCTCGGGCGAGCATCCATGACTCCCGAGTGGGCCGGGTTCACCGAGCCTTACGCGCACTGCGGCTCGTAGCGGCCGGAATCTACGGCTCTCCGATTGCCGGTGGCGTCGGCGCCCGGGCGCTCATCGGCGACCTCCTGGAGTTGATCGGCCCGGCACAGGCGGCTCCGATCGAGATCAGTCGGGACGTGGCGGCTCGCATTCTTCGAGCGCGAGCCGAGGGAAGCCGGCCGGAGGCGGTCGCCGAGGCGCTCAGCCGCGCGGAGGTGCCGCCACCGTATGGTCGACGGTGGTCGGTCGCGATGGTGCGCGACCTAGGGTTCCAGTACGAGCGGGAGGTGGAACGGGCGGGGGCCGGCTCGAGCGTGGTTGGTGTGAGCTCGTCATCCGCCCAGAACCCGCTCGGACATGATCACGAGCAACCGGGCGCCTGATCGTCAGCCGGCTTCCGATCCCGGACGCGGTAGCGCGCCCCGAGCGCCGCTGTTCTCGCGACGAACGGCGATCGCCCGCCGACTGGCACGCGATCGGTGGATGAAGGACGACCACCCGTGGGAGCTGCGTGGAACGAGGGTCCTCGGGCTTGTCATGTGTTTGCTCTGGCGCCAAACGTGGCATGCTCTCGCACCTCTGTGGGTCGCGTTCGTGCAGTGAAGGAGCCGCAGGATTGACCTCCCTCGTGACCGGCGGAGCCGGCTTCATCGGCAGCAACCTGGTACGACGCCTTCTGGAAGAAGGGTCCGAAGTCGTGGTCATCGACGACCTTTCGACCGGCCTTCGCGAGCATCTTCCGTGGTCACCAAAGCTGACGTTCATCGAAGCGGATCTAGCAGAAATAACCGACCTCGACCGGCTTGTCCGACGATGCGAATTCGTCTTCCACCTCGCGGCACAGGTGGGGAACATGCGGTCCATCCAGGATCCCGTGCGCGACGCACGCGCCAACCTCATCGCGACGGTTCGCATCCTCGATGCCTGCCGGGATAGCTCGGTCAGGAAGATCGTGTGCTCGGCCTCGGCCGCAGCGTTCGGTGAAGCGCAGACGACACCGATCAGGGAAGACCACCCTCAACGACCTGAGAGCTTCTACGCGCTCAGCAAGATGGCGGCCGAATGGTATGCCGTGCTCGCCTCGAGTCTGCTCAAGTTGCCTGCCGTATGTCTTCGATACTTCAACGTCTTTGGGTTGCCATTCGCGAGAAGCGAGTACGCCGGGGTGATAGCCTCCTTCCTTGACTGTCTTCAGAGAGATCGACCGCTGGTGATCTACGGCGATGGCTCTCAGGACCGAGACTTTGTCTACGTTAAGGACGTTGTGACCGCAAATCTGCTCGCGGCCCGCAGGGGCACCCCGGGTGGCGTCTACAACATCGGCACCGGAAGGGCGACCACCGTTCTGGAGCTGGCACATCTGATGAGCGACCTGGCCGGTCGCAGGCCCCGGATCGAGTTCCAACCGTTCCGGGCCGGCGAGGTTCGTCACAGCGTGGCCGCGATCGACCGCGCGCGCGCCGATATCGGCTATGAGCCTTCGTACGACCTTCGGACAGGCCTCCGCGAGATCTGGGGCGAGTTTTGGACGGCGACCGCCCGCCGCGACGCGTGAACGCTCGGGTCGCCGACAGCACCCCGTCGCCCATGGCCGCGGCGATCGTGGCGCGCGCCGTGGCCCGGGCGCGCGCTCCGCTCTACGCGAACGCCCTGGTCCTGATAGGCAACTCGGGCGTCACAGCTGGCCTCGGGTTTGTCTTCTGGACGCTGGCAGCGCGCCTCTACCCCCCAGCGGAGGTTGGGCTCGCGTCCGCGGCCATCTCCGCCGCGCTGTTCGTGGCGACCCTGGGGATGCTCGGGCTGCCCAATGCTCTCGTCCGGTTCTCTCCGTCGGCTGGAGCTCACCGCGCCGTCCTCACCTCGACCGTCCTGCTGGTCGTGACGGCGGCGGGCGCAGTCGCCGGTGCCATCTTCATCATAGGCATTGACGCGTGGGCGCCCGCCCTGAGCGAGCTCGCCTCCCGTCCCGTGCTCGCGGCCGGAGTCATCTCACTCGCCGGTACGACCGGAGCTGCCGGGATGCTCGTCTTTGTGGCCGTCAGCGCCCGTGACGCCCGCCCCGCGCTCGCCGGCGGCGTTACGCAGGGCGTGGTGAAGATCGCTCTGATCCTCGTGTTCGCCCTTTCGCTTCCCCGTCTGGGCTTAGCACTCTTTTTCACCTGGTTGCTCGGCACGGCCGCGGCGGTCCTGCTCCAGGCCTGGCTATCGCGGGTGCTTATCGCGCCGCGAGTGGACCTGCACCTGCTGCAGCTCGGCTTCGTCCGCTACTCCGCCGGCAACTACGCAGGCGACCTTGCCTGGAGCGCCCCCGGCCTGCTCTTTCCACTACTCGTGGTCGGGCAGCTGGGCGCTGAGGCGAATGCGTACTTCTACGTGGCGTGGGCGATCGCATCCCTGCTCGTGGGAATCCCGTACGCGGTAGCGAGCTCCCTCATGGCGGAGGGAAGCCACGCTCAAGACGACACGGGCGAGCACATCCCCCGCGCGTTCGGGTTGGCCCTGGCGCTTGTGTTGCCCGCGATCGGCCTGTGCTGGGTCGGCGCTCCGCTGCTGCTGGGCCTGTTCGGCGCCCCGTACGCGGCGAACGGACCCGACACGCTACGCCTGCTAAGCCTTTCCGCGCTGCCCACAAGTCTCAACATCCTGCACCTCGCCGTGGCCCGAGTGGACCGCGCCATGTGGCGGATCCTGGGCATCACAGGGGCGACGGGCGGCGGCTCCCTCCTCCTGGGCGCCGCGCTCGCCCCGGTCCACGGTGCGACAGGGATCGCCCTCGGCTACTTGGCCGCGCATACGACGGTGGCGATCGTTCTCACCACCGAATGGTGGCTGCGCCGAGGGGCGCGGTCGTGACTCACGGTCCTGACTCACGGGCCGCGGTCGCTCGACGTGTATGGACCACGAGGCCTGCCCGGCGCGGCCGGCGCGTTCGTGTACGCGCTGCGTCATGGATCGACGGTTGCCACTGGTGGCTGGCGATAGAGTTGCGCTTCACCGTTGTCGTACAGGAGGTTCCTGGATCCCAGGTCGGGCAATGTGATCCCCAGCCGGGAACTCTGTAGGCGGATCGCATCCGACACGACCAACGACTGTATGTCCGATGTCGGCTCGAGGGTGGCCAAGAGGTTGGTGCCGATCGGGTATCCGACCTCCATCAAGTAGGCGGACGACAGGCGCTCGTCGGGCCCGACCCAGGTGTCCCCGCTGCGTTGGTGATCGACTGCCCAGCGGAGGCCCTGGATCTCGGCTGTCGTATAGAACATCCATCTATTGCTGACCGCCGGGTCGAGCGTGGACTTGGTCAGCGCGCCGATCGTCGCTATCGCAAATGCGACCATCGCGACCTTCCGCGGCCATGGGCGAGGATGCCACCGGCTCAGCGCGACCGCGACGAGCGGGGCGGCCATCGTGGCGAATACGCTAAACGCGCGGTACTGGACATTGCCCTGCAGGGCTCCGGTTCGGTCGCTCACCATGCTCATCGCCCCCTGAACCGCAAACGCGGCGTAGAGCAGCCACAGCACCCAGATCCCTATCGACGCCGGACTGCCGCCGCGAAGCCACGACCACCCGAGCCGCAGCCAGATGAACGCGGACGAGGCAAGCATCAGGAAATTCACCATGCTCAGGAGCAGGAAGATGACCGGGCTCCTCCAAGCCGTCAGCGAGTAGGCGTAAGGATCGAAGCTCGGGCCGCCGCTCACGATGAGGACCAAGAGCGTCCCGGGTATCGCGAGGAGCGCGCGAAGAGTCTGAGCGAACGGTGGATACAAGAACACGATGAAGATAGCGACCAATAGCGCTCCGGCGGCGCTCGCCCAGCGCATGAGACGGGTCGCCTCGATCGCGTGTCGTCGCACGCCGACCGGTCCGCGACCGGCAAGCGCGGAAATGACCAGCGCGGTGGCGAGTGCCAGGACGAATGACATGCCAAACAGGGCGTTTGTGGCGATGAGGCCGTACGTCGCCAGCAGCACAAGTGCGACGTGAACGGCGAATCTCGCTGGATCGCCACGGAACTGGAGGCTCCTGACGAGCAGCCAGAGGGCTGTCAGGAGGAAAGCCCGATCCAGGCGCTCATGACTTGCACGGAGCACTGCGAACAAGTGCTCGGGCACGAGCAGGAGCAGCAGCGTCGCGACGCTCGCCGTTCGACTGCTGCCCGTCAATTCGCGATAGAGGGTCCAGGCCGGTAGAACGAGGAGGACTGAGACGATGGGATAGACGATCTGCTGCAACGCCTCGATGCTGAGACCGGTGTACGCCAGGATCGCCACGGAGACGGCCTGATATCCGTACCCGTTCGCGTATAGGCCCCGCGTTTCGGGCGCCAGCTGGTCACTGTTCGCGACGACTCGGATGGCTTCAGCCATCTGGCCCGAATCCGACTCCGCCCATCGGCCCTCGTAGCGGACGACGAAGTAGACCCCCGCGACGAGTGCCAGGCCGAGGAGCGCGAGTAGTTGCTCGCGGGCTCGGCTCTCACGGGCACGAGCGGCCGGGATCACCTCAGGCTGTGGGCTGCGACCCATGGTCAAGAAGTTGACGCCGCGTCAGGCATCGCTGGCGCCCTCGTCAGGGTCTTCCGTCGCGGACCTCTTCTGACGCGAGAGCCGGGACCCGATCGCGGCGGCCAGCACGGCGCCGATCACGAGCAGCACGGTGGCCCCGATCGGCAGGCTTGCGGTATCGTCGTGTGTCGCGAGCAGAGCGGCAGGGTCGACGTCTGCGGCGGCGGACGCTCGTGCGGTTGTAGTCGGGCCTGCGACGTCGATCCCATCGACCCTCGCCTGCATGAGCCAGTCCCCACCTGCGGGTGGGATCCAGGTCAGTCGAGCGCGGACGGCCGCGTCGCCCGGCACGTCGACGACCGCCGTACCGACTGGCTCCATCGTCCCGCGGTCCCGACCGACGAGGAACGTCACGCGGACTGCATGCGCGTCGGCGTGTCCCCGATTGTGCACAGCGGCCGACAGCACGACCGATTCCATCGCCTTGGTCTCTCCGCCGGGTACGTCGACGGCACCCACCATTATGGCTAGTGGCCTGAACGGCTGAAGGAAATACCCCTGCTTGACCCCGTCAGGGTCTCCGGTCGCGGACCTCGTCTGACCCCAGAGCCGCGACGCGATCGTGGCGGCCAGGACGGCGGCGATCACGAGCAGCACGGCGGCCCCGATCGGCAGGCTTGCGGGAACGTCTTGTACCGCGAGCACGCCGTTGATCCCATCCACCCTTGCCGCGCGGTGCCGACGGGCGAGAAATGTCAAGCGGACTGCGGGCGCGTCGGCGTCTCCCCGATTCTGCACAGCAGCCGACAGCCCGACCGCCTCCGTGCCAGCGAGCTGCGCTCGCGGGTCGCCTGCGGTGTCGACGCCACTCAGCTGGTAGACGGCGATGCGGTCGGGAGCCGTCGCGAGTCCGGGCTGGCAATCGAATACTGTCCGGGTGCCATCGAAGGTCGCGGCGCCGCGATCGTCCCATCCACCCGACCCCGACGAGATGGCCGCTCCTGCCGTCGCCGGTGAGAGAAAGGGGCCGATCACCAGGGCTGAGAGGGCGAGCGCTCTCAGCAAAGCCGATCCCACCCGTCGTCCCTGTCACTCACGACCGCGAACATCACTGCCGCCCGGAAGCCTCGGCGCGTGCGTGCCCTGGCGACAGCGGGTCACCGTCGGGGACGTGGCGGACCGCCAGCGCAGTGTGTCGTCGAGCCGGCCCTCGGCCAGGAGCCGCTGGATCTGGGCGATGCGCTGATAGCGCGGCCCCTGGAATTGGGCAAGCGTCAGGCTCTCTTGTTGATAGGCGTCGGCGAGCTCGCGGATGCCGTCGCGAGCCGTCCAGCGCGTCCGAAATCCAAGCTCGCGTCCGATACGGTCGCAGTCGACGCGGTAGTTTCGGGCGTCCGACGAAGCGTCCCCTGCGAATTCCACCGCGCAGCCGGGGATCATTTCGGCCACGAGCTCGGCCATGTCCCGGATCAGGTAGTTCTCGGTGGTTGAGCCGACGTTGAACGCCCGGTCGTGGACGAGCTCGGTGGGTCCAAGCAGGACCGCCCGGACGGCTCGCGCGATGTCCTCGACATGGACGATCGGGCGCCACGCGAGGCCGTCGCTTTGGAGGCGGACACGGCCCGTCGTGGTCGCCCACGCCATGAGGTTATTCAGGACCACATCGAGGCGCAACCGCGGCGACACGCCGTAAGCGGTGGCGTTGCGCAGGTAGGTCGGGCTGAATGAGGCGTCCGCGAGGGTCGAAAGGTCGCGTTCCGTGAGGACCTTGGAGCGCCCGTAGGTCGTCACCGGTCGCAGCTCCGCGTCCTCCGTGAGCAGCTCCTGTCCACCGGATGCACCGTAGTTGGAGCAGGACGAAGAGAAGATGAAACGCCGCACGCCCGCCGCCTTGGCGACCGCTCCGAGACGGATCGACGCCTCATGATTGATGGCAATCGTCAGCCCGGCATCGAGGTCGCCGAGCGGGTCGTTCGAGAGCGCCGCAAGGTGGACGACGGCGTCGAATCCGAGCAGATCGGGCCGGGCGACGTCTCGGATGTCTTTCGGGATTTTGGGAACCGAGGGGAGAGCAGACGGATCTCCGAATGTGCACTCTCTGTACAGGTCGCTATCCAGCCCGACCACGTCGAAGCCGTCCGCCTGGAGAACGCGGGTGACAACGACGCCGAGAAAGCCGAGGTGGCCGGTCACGAGGACTCTCACGCGTGTCTCCAGGACTCTGTGGGACCCGATGCCGACAGCGTACACTCGGGCCGCGGTCGGAGGCGCCGCTCTGATCGACGGGATCACGCCGACCGACACGAGGCGTGCGATCTGCACCTCCAACACCACCTCTTCTGTCCTCGGAGCATCTGTCTATGCTGGTGCGAGATCTGGCTCACCGAGGTCGAGGACGACAACTCCGGTTCCAGCCGGCACCGTGACCTCTGGCGTTGCGGAGGAAACCTCGCCCGTGCGGCGCCCATTCCGATTCATTGCACCGATGCCGACCCTCGAGCAGCCCCCGTCTCGTTGGCGCGACGCGGTCCGACGGCTCGAGGCAACCGGGTTCGCGACCGTGGCGATCTCCGATCACGTGACCCGCGGCTGGGCGATGGATCCGCTGGTAACGATGATGGCGGCCGCCGACGCGACCGACCGGATGCGGGTGCTCTCGCTCGTGTTGTCCAACGACTACCGGCATCCGGCGCTGGTCCACAAGGCGATCGCTACGATCGATGTCCTGTCCGGCGGGCGGGCAGAACTCGGTCTCGGGGCTGGCTGGCTCGCTGGCGACTACGAGGCGATCGGACTGCGTTTCGACCGACCCGCTGCGCGTATCGCGCGGCTCGAGGAGTCCGTACGGCTGGTCAAGCGTCTACTTGCGGCAGAGGCAGCTGTTTCCTTTGACGGGGCGTATTACCAGATACACAAGTTGGATGGTCTCCCCAAGCCCGTGCAGCGTCCTGGTCCGCCTATCCTGATCGGCGGCGGCGGGAAAGGCATATTGTCGTTGGCGGGCCGTGCGGCCGACATTGTCGGGGTGAATGCGTCACTCGAGCCCGGCGCCGGGCGTGCCTCCGCCGTTATCGGTCTCACCGCCGCGGCCGTGGAAGAGAAGCTTGGGTGGGTCTGGGCTGCGGCCTCTGCGACGGGGCGCACACCCGCGGAGCTTGAGTTCCAGGTCAGCATTCTTGAGGTCCACCTCACCGACTCGAAAGCAGAGGCGAGCCGCGTGTTGGACTCCTTGAGCGACGATCTAGGGCTTCAGCAGCAGGCGGTCGAAACAGCACCAGCCGTCCTTGTCGGCAGCCTCGAGCGATGCTGTGAGCTCCTTGAGGAGCGCCGGGAGAGGTTCGGCTTCAGCTATATCAAGCTGGGCTCGGATACCGCCGCATCTGCGCCGATAGTTGCACGTCTGGCGGGACGCTGATCCCACTCGGCGGCGCGCAAGCACATCAACGTGCCGGCAGGACCGTGAGCCGCGGAAGGGGCACTACGAACCGACCACCCCAGGCCCCGATGTCCTTCAGCTGACCGATGACCTCGTCCCGGATGTCCCACGTCAGGATGAGCACGAAAGCCGGCCGCGTCTCGAGGATCCGCTGCGGATCGTGGATCGGCAGGCCAGACCCCGGCAGAAAGCGGCCCTGCTTGAGTGGGGATCGATCGACGGTGTACGCGACCAGCTCCGTTGTGATGCCGCAGTAGTTGAGAAGCGTATTGCCGCGCGATGGCGCCCCGTACGCCACAACGCTCTCGCCACGCGCGCGACTGGACGTCAAGAAAGCGACCAGCTCGTCGCGCAGCGCCGCAACTCTGCCGGCGAAGGCACCGTACGTCGCAGACCGAGAAAGCCCAACGTCACGCTCGGCCGCGAGCGTGCCCGCGACCGCGTCTGTCACGTTGTGTGCGGGGTCCCCGATGTGGGCCACGAACGCCCTGAGGGCGCCCCCAAAGACGGGCTGCGCCTCCACGTCGAACACCGCGAGGCCGTGGCGCTCGAGCAGACCGCGAGCTGAGGTGAGTCCCAGGTAGGAGAAATGCCCGTGACGGAAGGCGTCGAACCGGCGGTCGGCCACGAGCGGCAGCAGGTGATCGAATTCCAATACTGCGACACCCCCCGGTCTCAGGATCACTCGAATACCCGCCGCGAAGTCGGCCGGGTCGCTCACATGAGCCAGGAGGTAGTTGTCGATGAGGAGGTCCACGCGACCGCCGTTCGCGACAAGCTCTTGGGCAGTGTCACGCCCGAACGGCCGGCTCAGTACCGGACGCCCCTCCCGGGTGGCGGCCTCCGCCAGAGGAGGGGACCCCTCGACGATGAGGCTTCGGACCCCCCGTTCGGCAAAGAACGGGTTCAGGTACGCACCGTGGCTGGCCAGCTCGACGACGCTATAGTCGTCCGGGCGCAACGGATGGCGCGCCAGAACGTCGTCGACGAACTGGTACGCGTGCGCTCGCATCGTCTCGGAGAGCTCGTACGCTGGGGGCCCGGGTAGGGCAGTTTCGGGGGGGCCGGAATCGTCGAGCTGGACGAGCAAGCAGCGTTTGCACACGAATACGCGCAGTGGCCAGCGGGGCTGGAGGCTGCCATCGTCGGGGGAACCCGGGAACGTGTTGGCTTCCGGATGCGCCCCCAGATCCAGAATCTGAGTAAGGGGCCGATGCCCGCATGAGCGACAGGCGGCCGCCGCCGATCGTGATCGCGGATCTGCGCCGGTCACCGGTGTCGGACGGACCAGTCGTACCCGATCTCCGACCCGAACGGCTCGAGTCGTTCGGTCAGAGCGGGATCGTGGGGATGCGTGGCGCAATTGGCGACGATCGCCACATCGGCCATGCCTTTGAGCCCCGTCCAGATCCCCGGCGGGACGATAGCCAGCGAGTAATCGTCCGGCCCGAGGAAGCGCTCGACAAGCGCGCCTCTCGTCGGCGAGCCGTCGCGATCATCAAAGAGTACGAGCTTGACCCGGCCCCAGATGCACGCGTAGTTGAGAGTCATCAGAAGATGCCGATGCCAGCCTTTGATGACGTCGCGATAGATCGAGGTGAAGTAGATCTCACCGAATTCGCGGAAGTGAGGGTCGGTCCGGCGGAGCATGTGGTAGATCGTCCCGCGCTCGTCCGGGATTCGTTCGAGAGGAACGAACTCCACTCCGTCGATTCGAGCGGCATCCTGATTCATCGACCCAACGACTCCATCGACTGGGTGCGCCCGGGGCCGAGGCGGTGACAATCGGCACCACCTCGGGCGTCGCTCCCTCCATCGTGCGCGTCGATGGTTCAGACTGTCCAACGAATTCAATCAAGCTTGGGCGTGTCGCGGCTCCGTCGTCTTCGGGCGCCCGAGGCGCGCGCATGCCGCCCAACCGTTCCGCGAGTACCGGATACTAACAGCACGATGCTCACCCACGCATTCACGCCATCCGGATCGGACCTGCAGGCCGCATCGCGGGCGTGCCGGTTCTGCGGTCGGCCCCTGAATCGCGTCATGGTCGACCTCGGGATGTCGCCGCTGTGCGAGGCGTTCCTTCGACCAGACCAGCTCGACGAGATGGAGCCCTTCTACCCGCTCCGTGTCTTCGTCTGCGACTCTTGCCTCCTCGTCCAGCTCGTCGACTACGTCGCGCCGGAGCAGATCTTCAGCGAGTACGCCTACTTCTCATCGTACTCGGACTCATGGCTCGCCCACGCTGACCGCTTCGCCCGATCGATGGTCGACCAGCTGGCCCTCGACCAGACGAGCCTCGTCGTCGAGCTGGGCAGCAACGACGGCTATCTCCTCCGGCACTTCGTCGCCGCCGGCATCCCGGCGCTCGGGATCGAGCCCGCCGCGAATGTCGCCGCAGCGGCACGGCAGGCGGGGATCGACACGATCGTCCGGTTCTTCGGGGCCGAGTTGGGACGCGAGCTGGCAGAGAGCGGGCGGGGCGCAGATCTGCTCGTCGCGAATAACGTCCTGGCCCAGGTTCCCGCGCTCAACGACTTCGTGGCCGGGGCGAAGGTACTCCTGAAGCCAGAGGGACTGCTGACGATCGAGTTCCCCCACCTGCTTCGCCTGCTGGAGGAGAACCAGTTCGACACGATCTACCACGAGCACTTCTCGTACTTCTCGTTCCTCTCGGCGCGGAAGATTCTCGCCACCCATGGCCTGGCTGTCGTCGACGTGGAGGAGCTTCCGACGCACGGAGGCTCGCTGCGCCTCCATGTTCGGCACGCCGACCTTGGTGTCTCTCAGGCGCCGGCCGTTGAGGCGCTGGTAGAGCGCGAACGGCGGGCCCGCCTCGACTCCCCCGCAGAGTACGCCGACCTCACGCCGCGCGTGGAGGAGGCCAAGCGAGATGTACTCGCCTTCCTGATCGACGCCAGGCGAGGGGGTAGATCCGTCGTGGGCTATGGCGCCCCGGGCAAGGCGAATACATTTCTCAACTACTGCGGGATCCGGACGGATCTCGTCGAGTACACAGTGGACCGGAACCCTTATAAGCATGGCCGGTTCACCCCTGGCACACATATCCCGATCCATCCTCCGGATCACATCCGCGAGACACGCCCCGACTTCGTCTGGATCCTGCCCTGGAACCTCCAGAATGAGATCGCCGACCAGCTCGCTGACGTCCGGGCATGGGGCTGTCGCCTGGTGGTCGCGATCCCCAGATTGGAGATCTTCTGATGAAGGTCATCCTCTTTTGCGGGGGCCAAGGCCTGCGGCTGCGGGAGCTTTCGCAGAGCGTTCCGAAGCCGATGGCGACGATCGGCCTTCGGCCGGTCCTCTGGCACGTCATGCGCTACTACGCCCACTTCGGTCACAGCGACTTCGTGCTCTGCCTCGGCTACCGCGGCGATGTCATCAAGGAGTACTTCCTCCATTACGACGAGGCCGTATCGAACGACTTCGTTCTTTCCGAGGGAGGCCGTTCGATCGAGCTGTTGAACACCGACATCCAGGACTGGCGGATCGCGTTCGTCGACACAGGCCCCGAGTCGAACATCGGTCAAAGGCTTCTGGCGGTCAAGCGGCACGTGGCCAACGAGCCGATCTTCCTGGCGAACTACGCCGACGGGCTGATGGACGCTGAGCTCGGCCGCCTCATCGACGATTTTTCCCGTCGCGACAAGATCGCCGGCTTCGTTTCCGTCAGGCCGCCACAGACCTTTCACATCCTCTCGATCGCGGCGGACGGCGAGGTCGAGGCGATCACCCACGTCCGCGAATCGAACATCTGGATGAACGGCGGGTATTTCATGTTCCGTAATGCGATCTTCGACTACATCCAGCCCGGTGAGGAGCTCGTCGAAGAACCCTTTCGGCGCCTCATCGCGGACGGGCAGCTCATCGCCTATCGGCACGACGGTTTCTGGCGGGCGATGGACACGCTGAAGGAGATGCAGGAGCTCGAAGCCCTCTACGAGGCGGGACGACCGCCATGGGCCGTCTGGCAGAGCCGCGACCAGGACGCACGGTGATCGGACGGCTTCGGTGCTCCTACTGAACCGCCCGCCGCACAGGGGCGGGCTGAACCTCCTTGCCCTCGGGGCTCACTCCGACGACATCGAGATCGGATGCGGCGGGACGATCCTTCGACTTGCCTCCGAAGGCCTCCTTTCGTCCGTCCGCTGGGTAGTGCTAAGCGCGACTGGTGAGCGTGAGGCAGAGGCTCGGCGGGGGGCAGGGGCGTTCCTCGCGGGAATCCAGCGGGTCGAGGTGCTGGTCGCCGGCTTCCGCGACGGGTTCTTCCCGTACCTGGGCGAGGTGGTAAAGGATTTCTTCGAGGAGCACCGGGACTCCTTTGCGCCGGATCTGATCCTGACCCATCGACGGGACGACCTGCACCAGGATCACCGGCTCGTGGGGGAGCTCACCTGGAATACATACCGGACGCACCTGATCCTCGAGTACGAGGTTCCGAAGTACGACGGAGATATGTCCTCGCCGAACATCTACGTGGAGCTACCCGAGGAGACCTGCGAGCGCAAGATCGAGATCGTCACAGCGACCTTCCAGACTCAAGCCTCGCGGCCGTGGTTCGATCCCGATGCGTTCCGAGCGGTGATGCGGCTGCGTGGTATGGAGTCCAACGCGAGCAGTCGGTTCGCCGAGGGCTTCACCTGCCGGAAGGCCGTCATCTGACCCCGCGCCCCACTCTCGGTCTGCGGATGATGACGGGCAGCCGTGTCTGGAACGCCTATTGGCCCTCGGGAGGACCGGCTGGAGACGACTCCAACCTGCCGGTCGTCCGGCCGAGAGGCTAGTCGCTCGCGTTGCCGCGACGCTCGTCCACCCCAGGCGGATAACGCAACAGACGCTTCTTTCGGACATGGCGTGGCGTACCACCCGGAAACTTCTGTAGAGGCGCGTCGGCGCTGTAACAGCTCGTCGCCGAGGTCGCCCGGAATGACGAGCTCCGGGGTGTCTGCTAGATTGTCGCTCAGGGGTTGGGTCTCCATGCAGGATGGATTGCGCTGACTGCGTGGGCTCTAATGCGGTGTAGGTCTAGGCCTCGCGGCGTTTTCGTCTCAATCCGTGCACGAACATGGGGCGGCTAGCTCAGCTGGTTAGAGCACTTGCTTGACATGCAAGAGGTCACTGGTTCGAGTCCAGTGTCGCCCACCATTTCGAAGATGGCGTCGAGCGGGACGCGCCCTCCGATCCAGCGATCCAACAGAGAGCCGGGCCACGGCTGGAAGCCCGGCGATCGAGCGGAGCAGCACCACCCGCGAGCGATCGGTGAACCGATCCGGGTGTCGCCCGTTACCGCGACCACGAGCGCATCGCGACCCTGAACGCGGTCGGCGATGAAGGCGGGTGGGACCGCGGGAGTGAACCTCTCGTCCTGTCGATGGACGAGTGGTTTCGGGAGTCTCCGGAGGTGATCGAATGCGCGAGCAGGCGCGCGGCGCGGTCGGCGCCGGCGCCGAGGGCCAGGCTGACGCCGAGGGCAAGGCCGGCGCCGAGGGCCAGGCTGGCGCCGAGGGCAAGGCCGGCGCCGAGGGCCAGGCTGGCGCAACAGCCGTCGAGGTTGCCGGCGAAGTCGGCGAAGGCGCCGAGGAGCTGTTCGAGGCGCCCGAGCGCGGGTCGGCCGACGAGCTGCTCGACGCCGGGGCGCACAGCGAGATCGACGCCATGCGCCATTCGGCCGCCCACGTCATGGCCGAGGCGGTCCTGGATCTGTTCCCCGGCACGCAGCTCGGGATCGGCCCGGCCATCGCCGACGGCTTCTACTACGACTTCAAGCTCCCGCGTCCGCTCACGCCCGACGACCTCGCCGCGATCGAGGCGTGCATGGCCAGCAGCGTCGCGGCCGATCACCCCTTCGTCCGCCGCGAGCTGTCGCCTGCCGAGGGCCGCTCGTTCTTCGCCGAGCGCGACCAGCCGTTCAAGGTGGAGATCCTCGACGACCTCGCGGCGAAGGCGGAACGGGGAGGAACGCCCATGCCGCCGACGTCGGTCTACGAGCACGACTCGTTCGTCGACCTGTGCAAGGGCCCGCACGTCGCGTCGACCGGGAAGATCGGGCCGTTCAAGCTCCTGGCGGTCGCCGGCGCCTACTGGCGGGGCGACGAGAAGCGACCGATGCTCCAGCGCATCTATGGCACGGTCTGGGCGTCGGAGGACGAGCTCAAGGCCTACCTCTGGCGGCGCGAAGAGGCGAAGAAACGCGACCACCGTCGCCTCGGCGTGCAGCTCGACCTGTTCAGCTTCCACGACGTGTCGCCGGGCTCGGCGTTCTGGCATCCCAAGGGCCAGCGGATCTGGCGCACGCTCGAGCGCGCGATGCTCGAGCTCCAGGAGCGTCGCGGCTACCAGGAGGTCAGCACGCCGATCCTCGTCTCGGAGCGGCTATGGCGGCAGTCGGGTCACTGGGACAATTACGCCGAGAACATGTTCATCGTCGAGGCGGAGAACCAGCTGTTCAGCCTCAAACCGATGAACTGCCCGGAATCCACGCTGATCTACCGCTCGCACCTGCGCTCGTACCGCGACCTGCCGCTGCGCTACAACGAATACGGCCGGCTGCATCGCAACGAGCGGTCCGGGACGCTGTCGGGGCTCACCCGGGTCCGCCAATTCATCCAGGACGACGCCCACATCTATGTTCGACCGGACCAGCTCGCCGATGAGCTGGAGGCGCTGCTTGGCGAAGTCCGCGAGGCCTATTCGTGGGTCGGACTTGAGCCGCGCTTCGCCTTCGCGACCAAGCCGGACAAGGCGATCGGGGATCCCGCCCTGTGGGAACGTGCCGAAGGCCTGATCAAGGAGACGCTCGACCGAACCGGCGCGAAGTACGTGATCAAACCCAAAGACGGTACGTTCTACGCGCCAAAGATCGACATTTACATCGACGATGCGCTCGGACGCGAGTGGCAGATGGCCACGATCCAGGTCGACCTGACGATGCTGCCCGAGCGGTTCGACCTCACGTACATCGACGAGGAGGGCAAGCCCCAGCGACCGGTCGCGATCCATCGCGCGATCTACGGATCCCTGGAGCGGTTCATCGGGATCCTCATCGAGCACTTCGCGGGCGCCTTTCCGCTATGGCTCGCGCCGGTCCAGGCGGTCGTCATCCCCATCGCCGACCGGCACCTCGAGGCGGCGGGCGAGCTGGCGGCCGTGCTGCGGTCGCGCGGCATACGCGTCGAGGTGGACGGATCCTCGAACCGGATGCAGTACAAGATCCGGACGGCGCAGGAGCAGAAGGTGCCGTACATGCTGGTGCTCGGCGACCGGGAGATCGAGGCACGCACCGCATCGCCCCGCACGCGGGCGGGGGAGCAGCAGCCGGCCGAGGCCTGGGAGGCCTTCGCCGATCGCCTCGCCGCCGAGGCAGCGGCCCGGGGAGCGGGATAACGCACCCCGCCCGACGCCTGTTTCCGCCCGGTCCGGAAGGCTCATTCGTTGTCGGGCGCTGAACCTGTGTGCTATCCTGCCGCCTCGGCCGGAGAGGGGTCGCATGTTTCCATGCCGGTCGTTCGGATGCAGTAACGCAAGGGGTGAACCATCAGTCGAGACCTGCGTGTCAACCAGATGATCCGGATCCCACAGGTCCGAGTCGTCGATGAGGAGGGTGCACAGCTGGGTGTCATGCCCACGCCCCAGGCCCTCGAGATGGCGCAGGAGCGGGGGTACGACCTCGTCGAGGTCGCCCCGATGGCGTCGCCCCCAGTGGTCAGGTTCCTCGACTTCGGACAGTACAAGTACGAACTGACCAAGCGGGAGAAGGAAGCCAAGCGCAAGCAGCGCTCCGTGACCTTCAAGGAAGTCCGCCTCACGCCGAAGATCGGCGTCGGCGACTTCGACACCAAGGTTCACCGGGCGATCGAATTCCTCGAGGACGGCGACCGCATCAAGGTGACCGTCCGGTTCCGGGGCCGAGAATTGACCCACCCGGAGATCGGCCGAAACCTCATCTCCCGGTTCGTGGATCGGGTCAAGGATCACGGAGTCGCGGAACGCACGCCGCTGCTCGAGGGCAAGTCGATGCACATCACGATGGCATCGGTGCACAAGCCCAAGGGCCACGACGCGCCAGACCGCAAGCACGCGGTGGACGAGGTCCCGGCCGACGCCATCGCCATCAACGGGGTCGATGCGACTGAACCGGCCGCGATGGCCGTCGCCGCAACGACGAAATCAGACGCGACGACGAAACGAGACGCAACGGCCCCCGCAAACGCCCCCGCCGCACCAACGACCCCCGCCACCTCGGCCGCAGCAACGACTCTCGCCGCGACCCCCGCGCCCGCCCGAACGACACAACCGAAGACCAGCCCAGCGCCCCGACCGGCGCCGGCCCCCGCCGAAGCGGCGACACCGGTGCCCGCCAGGTCCAGCGAACCCAAACCGGCCGCAGAGCCGGTGCCGACAGGAGAGTGAGGCCACGGTGCCCAAGATCAAGAGCCACAAGGCGGCCCAGAAGCGGATCGGTGTGACCGGATCCGGCAAGATCATCCGGGTCAACGCGTGGAGTGGCCATCACCTCGAGATCAAGTCGTCCCGCCGGACGCGCCGGTATGCCGGCAAGTCCGTGATCGGGCCCGAGCATGCCAAGCAGGTCCGGCGCCTGCTGCCGTACCTCTAGGAGTCCGCGTTCGTCATGGCACGAGTCAAGCGGGGCGTCACCGCCCACAAACGTCACAAGCGGCTGCTCGACGCGGCCGAGGGCCGCAAGGGCGCCAAATCGCGCCTGATCAAGCCCGCCCGCGAGGCGCTCCTCCACGCGCTGGCATACGCGACCCGCGACCGCAAGCAGCGGAAGCGCCAGATGCGCGAACTGTGGATCGTCCGGATCAACGCGGCGGCGCGCCAGAACGGCATCACCTACGGCCGGTTCGTGGCCGGTCTGAAGAAGGCCGACATCGAGCTCGACCGCAAGATCCTCGCCGACATCGCCGTCCGCGACAGCGCGACGTTCGGCGCGATCGCCGAGCTCGCGAAGGGCACCTGACACCCCGACCGGATCCACGAACCGACGACCCCTCGCCGAGCCCTCGACGTCGCTGACGCTCGAGGGTTCGCGATTCTCGACCCGCGCGAGCCGCACGAAGGACCATCGTGGAACTTGCCGATCTGACCCGCGACCTCGAGGCCCTGCGCGACGACGCGCTGGGCTCGATCGCGGCCGCCCCGGACGTCGCGACGCTGGACGCGCTCGAGCTGGACGTACTTGGCAAGAAGGGCCGGCTCACGACCGTCCTGCGCGGCATCGGGGCGTTGCCGCCCGAGGATCGGCCCCAGGTCGGAGCGATCGCCAACCGCGTCCGCGGCGTCATCGAGCCCGCGTTGGCGGAGCGGGGGAGCGCCCTGCGCGGCAACGAGCTCGCCGCCCGCCTGGCCGCCGAGACCGTCGACGTCACGACGCCCGGCCGACCCATCCGGCGCGGGACGCTCCATCCCAGCATCCAGGCGATGCGCGAGATCGCAGAGATCTTCGAGCGGTTCGGGTTCGTCACGTACGAGAGCCCGGAGATCGAGGACGACCGGACGAACTTCCAGATGCTCAATATCCCGCCCGACCACCCGGCCCGCGACCTCTGGGACACGCTCTATGTCGACGTCGAAGGGCGGCTCCTGAGGACGCACACCTCGCCCGGGCAGATCCGGGTCATGCAGACGGAGAAGCCCCCCATCCGCGCCCTCCTGCCGGGCCGCTGCTTCCGCTACGAAGCGATCGACGCGAGCCACGGGTCCGAGTTCTTCCAGGTCGAGGGCCTGATGGTCGACGAGGGGACGACGATGGCCGACCTCAAGGGCCTCCTCGACCAGTTCGCCAAGGCGATGTACGGGTCCGACAAGCGGACCCGCTTCCGGCCCGGCTACTACCCGTTCACAGAGCCGTCCGTGGCCTTCGACGTCGAGTGCCTGGTGTGCGGCGGATCGGGCTGTGCCGCCTGCGGCCGGACGGGCTGGATGACGATCCTCGGCGCTGGGATGGTCCACCCGGTCGTGCTCCAGTATGGGGGGCTCGATCCGGAGCGGTACCAGGGATTCGCCTTCGGGATGGGCCCGGAGCGGATCAAGATGCTCAAACACGGGATCTCCGACCTGCGGCTGTTCCTCGAGAACGACCTGCGCTTCCTCGAGCAGTTCCGCTAGAGGCAATCTAACGCATGAGAACGACCCCGCCATCCCGGAGGACAACGGGGCCGAAATCACCGCGCCCGGTGATATTCCACCTAGCATGTTGGCAACCCTCGGCCCCGTCGCGGTGGTGACCCCCACGAGAGAACTTCGCGACGTCGCGAAGTTTCTGGGGGACAGACGACGGGGCCTACATCGTGGCGGGCGAGAAACTTATTACGCGCGTAATACGTTTGGACTGGGTGGCGTCCAAAGTGGTTACCCGGGTAACCACTTTCTCGGCGTCCTACGGCTCCTCCACACGCGAGGAACTTGCTAATGCCATTAGCAAATACGGGTCATGGTTCGCGAAGATGGCCGGCAATTGTCTAACGGCGTTAGACAATTCGCCGCGTGGGATCGGCGCGCTGATTCCACGTCGTTCCTGCCCGAGGCTCTACGGCTCCTCTTCGAGGGTGGCGTCCCGGTGGAGCCACTCGTCGTAGCCCTCCAGGCCCCACAGGGCCACCAGGGCGGCCCGACGCTCGGCGAGCTGGCCAATCGCCAGCTCCATGAGGTCGATGGCGCCTCGGGTCATCTCCGGGCTCGTGGCGTCGCGCAGCGATATCCACGAGAGCCGCAGCGCGGTGAACGCGGCACTCGCGACGAGGGCGGGTTGCTCGTCGGAGCCGGACGCGTCGCCGAGCGCCGCGATCGCCTCATCGGTGGCCTTGGCCCCGAGCTCGGCCACGGCGGCCACGGCGGCCGACTCCCGACCAGCGAGCCGGATGTCGTAGTTGTACTCCTTGAGCCGGCCCCAGGCCAGACGGGCGTGGTCGATCGCGATGACCGCCTCGTACGCCGCCTCGTGCGCCGGATCCACCATCATGGTGACCATCCTACGAGAGCCTCTGGCGGCGCATCTCGCGGGTCAGCTCGGGGATGATCGCCCGGGCGAGCTGGCGGGCCTCGGCCGTGCCGGCCGTCGACATCATCGGGCTGTAGTTGACGATCACGGTCGTGCCGCCCGTGGTGCCGCCGTTCGGGACGACCGTGCCGCCCCGGTTGCCCATGACCAGCATCTCGGGGCCTTGCTCGCCGACGGTGTACGCCTCGCCCGGGGATACCGGGCCACCCGAGGCGCGAGCACCGATGCCGCCGAGGTTCTTGAGCGAGCTGAAGCCGTGCACCCGGATCTTGATCTCGAGGTTCTTCTTGGACTCGATCTGCAGCAGCTTGTCGAGCACCTCCTGGAGTGCGGCCTTGGCGGGGCCCTTGGCCCGCTTGATCTGGTCCCGCAGGTCGTCCATGGCGGCGCCGATCTGGTGGTGGGTCAGCTGGCCGCGGGACGCCATCGTCAGCAGCAGGTGGGCGTTGTCCGATTCGTTCTGGGCGATGTCGATACGCGCCTGCTGGCGCTCCGCCTGGCTCGACTGCTTGTTGTCGAGGACGCGCTGCGCGTTCGTGATCTTCGTGTCGTTGAGGAGCTTCGTGTTCCACGAGATGATCGGCGTGAAGGCGTTGTCGATGAGGTCGCCGGTCTTGCTGACCATCGAGTCGATCGCGGCGCTGTAGCCGGTCTTGAGGTCGACGGCCGCGCCGCTGACCCTGTCGAGTTCCTCGCGATAGGCGATGAGGTTGTCGGCGTTCTTGACGACGGCGCTGTACAGCGGCCCGTCGAGCGAGCGCGCGAGATTGACGACCCTGTTCCGCTGCCCGTCGAGCGCAGCGTCTGACGCCTGGGCGAGCGGGATGACGCCCTTCGGCCCCAGAAAGAACTGGTTGACCGCTTGACCCGCATCGTTCGACGCGTTCCCGATGGCGTCGAGCTGCTTGCCCATGTCGTCAAAGGTCTTGATCACCTCGGCTGCCGGACCGACGCCCTTGTCGAAGTCGGCGAGCCCCTTGTTGACCTCCTTGAGCACGTCGCGGACGGTCGGCAGCAGCGCGTAGCCGAGCTTCTCGATCTCCTCGTTGAAGCCGACCTGGGCGGCCACAAGCTCGCCGCTGACGGTGTTGGCGTACGCCTCGGCCTGGCCCTGAGCGACCGCCTGGACGGCGTTGAGCGCGTCCTGCTGAGTGGCGCCGTCCTTGAGCTTGATGCCGAGCTGGACGAGGGAGCGGTAGTGACCGCCCTCGACCTTGATGAGCGCCTCGGACGCATCCCGCAGGCTGATCCCCTTGAACCGCGACAGGTCCATCGCGGTCGACATGATCGCCTGAGCCTTGCCGACGTCGTGTGTCGCGCCGGCGAGGACGGTCAGCGAATCGCGCAGCGTCTCATCGTCGAAGCCGAGCCGCTGGGCGGCCTTGATGTTGGCCTCGATCGCCGCCGTGTTGCCGTCGAAGGCCGGCACGTTGGCCTTGAGCGACGCCAATAGTCGATTCTGCGATTCCTGGTCGGCCATGGCCGCCTGGACAGCGTCACCGAGGACTCCGACGACGCTGCTGGCAGCCCGATCGACGAGGTTGAACCCACCGGCCACGGCCTTGGCACCGACGTTGCCGAACAGGCTGGCCGAGCTGCCCTTGCCGCCGACCTTGTCAAAGGCGGTGCCGATCTTGAGCAGGCCCTTGGTGACGTCATCCTGGATGCGTGCGTGGAAGGTGAGGGTGTTGTCGGCCATGTCAACCTACTTTCCGCATGAACGCGTCAAGCGTGATCGGTGGGTACGGGCGGGGCCTCGTGATCGCCCGCGCGGCGGCCGTCGTTGATCTGTACACCGGAAACAAGGTCGGTCCGAGCTCGACGAGCCTGGCCTCGCGGACCGTCCGCTCGGGCAGGCCTTCCGGATTGGTCGCCGACGACCGTACTCGGCGCACTGGATCCTCCCGCGTGACGATCCAGCGGACCGAGCTGCCGTACAGCCCGGCGCGTAGCCCGGGCACGAGCTCGCGGTTGTACAACGTGTCGAACAGTGTTCCGCCGTAGAACAGGCCGCGCGGATCCTCGGTGATGATCTCCAACGGTGCCAGCGGCAGGCGCCCAACGTGCGGGTGCTGACCGTGGTCGAGCAGGACCCTGATGGCCGCCCGGTCCTTGGCGATGGTCGCCCGGAACGCGCCCTCGGCGACGCGTTCCATGAACCGACCTTCCTCCCTGTTGCTGACCTCGGTCCAGGAATCGAACGCGGCCGCCTGACCCATCAACATCGGCATGATCGACGCGGACGCGCCGGCCTCGGCCTGCACCGACGCCGCGCCGCCGTTGCGGTTGGCTACCAGCGCGGCCATGTCAGCGGTCCTCGACATGCTGGACGAACAGGTGCGGATATCGCCGGTAGACGGTCTCCGAAGCATCCACGAGCTGGCCGACGCTCACCTGCGCGACGTGCTGTAAGTCCGCGTCGGCCAGGCGGAATGACCGGACGGCGCGCATCCGCCCGGTCGGCGGCTCGGCGATCGGGTCCGGGGCCGGACCTCGACTGGCATCCTCGACGACGACCTGGGACCAGCTGGCCTCGGCCCGCAGCTTGGCCTTCTCATCGTCGGGAAGGCTGGCGTCCATCCAGGCGCCAAACCGCGCCCGCACTTCCTCGTCACTGCCGCGAAGCCGCGTGCCGGCCTGATAGACACGGCGTCCGGTGGCGTAGGTCTGACGCGGTTCGTACATCTTGTCGGCCTCGGGCCTGGCCTTTCGTGCTAGTTCAACCACTTCGAACCTGATCCTCTCTGACGGCCGAGGCCGCCACTGCGTGGGTGGGCCGGCGCTCGATCGAGCAACCGGAGGAGCTGATCGCGAGCGTCCGGGTAGCGGACGACCTGCCCGACCCGGATCCATGCCACGACGTCGCGCTCGTTCTCGCGGAACGGGTGGATGACGTCGTTGAGGTGCCACAAGGCGAGGAGTCCGGCGGCGGTCATGCCACGACCTTCGGATGAGCCGCCGTCTTGGGCTTCGACTGGCGCTTGGCGGGCAGGCCGTCATGGACCATCGCGTGCCACGTCGGGAAGTCCGTAACGGCGTTACGGACTTGCTCATCGCTCGGCCATTGCGACAGGGCCTGTCGCAATGGCTCGTCGCTCGGGAACTTCATCGAACTATCTCTCGCGAAAACGGAGGGCGGGGTGTCATCGCACGAATCCGTGGTGCCCGGTCCCCCCGGGCCACTTGCGCGGATCTGGTTCGCGCTTCGCTCGCTCCTGGCACGCTCTGCAACTCGCGGCGCAATTGCTCGGCTCAAGCGCAAGCGAGCGGTCCTGGGCGATGCCGATGATGTGACCGCCGGTGAGCTGCACGATGCCCTTGGGGGTGCCGCACCACGCACATCGGTCGGCGGCAGCGACGACGGCATCGGCCAGCCGGCGCCATGCCGAGCTGCGGTAGAAGTTGCGGACCCACGGGTCACGCTGCGCGTCCCGGATCCGGTACATCGCCCGGCGGCATGGATCGCACCGGGGTCCAATCTTGATGAGCGCCCCGCAGCGACGACCCGGGAGGCCGAGGCACGTGGTCATGCTGCCGCTCCGGCGTCGAGCTGGTCGAGGAACGCGAGGAACAACGCGATCGACGCGTCGAGGTTTTCGAACGTGAGGCGTTCGACGTCGCTCGGCCAACCGACCTCGGCCTGCAGATGCATGTGCTTGTGGAGCGCCACTGCGAGCGCCTCGGCCAAGTCGTCGACCGCGGTGGGTAGCGTTTCTGTTGTCATTGCATCTCCTCGGGGATCCGAGCGCGAGCCTCGGTGACCATGCGGTTGAGCCACGCGACCTCGCGACGCCAGCGGGCCTTCCAGGTGCCGGTCCGGACGCTCTCCTGGTAGCGGGCCTCGGCCAGCTCGGTTTCGAGGTCGTCAAGGTGGCGACGTCGACTGACCATCTCCCGGCGGCACGAGTCGGAGCAGTAGGTCCGGCGACGGCCGGTCCAGGCCGGTGACGGCATGACGTCGCTACAGGTGGGGCAGAGCTCAGTCACTTTGTTTCGTCCGTGGTGGGTGTGCGTGACGCAAGGTGGGGGTCGTGGGCCGAAGGCGCAATTACGTTGTCGACCGCCCCCTCCACCCTGCGGGCGTCGATCATCGTCATCGTCGTGACCTCGCGAGTAGTTCGTCGACCGTGACCTGATGCGGTCGCATCGGCGCGAGGTTCCTTCCACGACGCGTGTTGCATCCGACACATGCGGCTCGGATGTTCTCAGCGACGAGGGCGAGGTCCGGTCGTTCGCTCACGGGGATGACGTGATCGGCCACGAGCTTGCTCGTCACCTTCCCACACCAGTGGCATCGGTCAGCGTTGGCACGCACAGCCGTCGACAACTTGCGCCATGCCGTCGTGGCGTACAGCCGGTGGTGAGCAGGACGCCCCGCGTCATACACCCGGCGCCACTTCGCCAGGCAGGGCGGGCACTTCGAGCCGGCCCCGTTGAACAGGCGCCCACATCCGAGGCAGGCGGTCAGCCTCACGCCGTACCATCCGGCTCGAGGAGGTCGGGCCGTTCCTTCGCAACGCAATCGTCACAGAACAGGTCCGGCTCACTCAGGTGGTAACGGAAGGCACCGACGCGACGCTGTCCAGGCACGACTTCGAGCGGAGTGCCGCATTCAGCGCAGCCCTCGACGCCGCCGGGGAAACCGCCGACCCAATCGACGTCGACGAACCGCATCTCGCTCAGTCCGAGCAGGTCGTCGACGTCGACGTCCCGCATCAAGAGCTTGCCGATCAAGTCATCAAACAACATCAGACCGAACCTCCTGCGAAAGTGACAGAAGCGACGCATGGGAGGTGCGCCATAAGCGTGATATGCGCGTTAAGTACCCAACGGGAGACTTAACGCGCATAACGCGCTTATGGCGCATTGCGCACCGCCTCGATGTACTCGATCCGGCGGCCGCCGGTGGGCTGGTAGGTCCGGGTAACGAGACCTTCTGAGACGAGCCGGAGGATCGCGGCGTCGATCCGCGACCGACCGACGTGACGACCGAGCAGGTCGAAGACGTCGTTTCTCGATACCCGCCCATCACCCGCCGCTTCGACGATGCGATCGGCGATCGGGTCGCCGGTGCGCTGGCCGAAGACGTGGATCGCGGAGCGCTCCGAGTAGGTCCACAAGGCGAGGGCCGCATCGAGGTGGACGCGGCCGATCGCCGGCGCACCATCGAGCAGGGCATAGATGAGCGAGAGTCGAAGGACCTGGGCCTCGGCTCGGCTGGTCAGGATGCCCGCCAGCCCGAACCGATCGCGGGTCAGGTGGCCGTACACCGCCACCCACCGCGCCTCGGCCTCGGGGTCGCGCCCGAGCTGGCCGCGACGACGAGCGACATCGAGGGCATCGCCGATCTGCTTGGCGAGATCGTCGACCGGGGCCTCGTCCCACGACGGCGGGGATGGCAGGCGCTTCGATCGCCGGACCGCGATGTAGATGAACCGATTGCCGAACCCGGAGCGCGCATCCGTGTCGGTCAGATCGCGGGCCAGCTCGTCGGCGGTCGTATGGGCCACGATCGAGATGTGCGCGCCCGTGGCCTTGGCCGGGTTGGTCTTGACCATGTTCTGCAACCGACCCGAATCCCAGGCTTCCTTGAGGATCCCCGACAGGATCGAGCCCTGCCGACCCATGACCCGGAGCAGGCTGGCGTACTCGGGAGCGAACACGAGGGCGCGCTTGTCGAGGACGCCGGGGTCCTTGTCACCATCACCATCGCGAACGGCATGGATGAGCGCCTCGCCCGAGCCGAGACCGCCCAGGACGCGCTCCCCGACGAACTCAGGGTCGACGCGCGCGAGGAGCTCGCGGATCGGCGCCCAGGACGAACCCTTGCGCGCCGTCGACGACCGGCCGATGAGCGTTACGAACAGCCGGGCGGTATGGCGCTCGGGACCGACGCGAGCGTGGGGCCCACTGTTGAGCGCGCAGCCGAACGCGGTCAGGAAAGTCCCTAGGACCGCAGCCTGATCGGCCTCGGTGAATGGGTCGACGAACTCGACGACGCGACCCGCGAGCCCGTGGAACGCCGCCCGATCGGGGGGTGCAGGCCACCCATCGTCATCATCATGAACACGGGGTTCGTCATCGAACAGGGGCGCCGGTTCCGAGGACGTCGGCGCCCTGGAGGCATCGTCGAGCATCGCCCGGGCCTCGGCCTCCGACGTCCTCACGGCAGCCGCCCGGTCAGCGTTGGGAACTCGGCGGGGTACCTCTTGACGAACTCGTTGAACGTCTCTTCGAACAGGATCGCGTCGGCGAACGCGAACCACCAGATCGCGATGGGGTTCGTGGGCACCAGCCGGTCCGGCCGCGTCCACGGGCACGGGCGCCAGTCGCGTCGGTGAATGTGTGGTGTATCTTGATGTCGAGGGTCGGAATGAAGCAACGGTCGATCCTCCGACGAACGCCCGGCTTGCCACCGGGCGTCGTCATGCGTGGGGGGCTTTGGCGACTTCGATGAGGGCGACGACCAGCCGTCGCTGTGCCGGGGTCAGGTCGGCCATGCGGATGACCCCGGAATCGAAAGGCCCGGTCCCTTTCGGGCCGGGCCTTGAGTTCGTCGAGCGTTTGGCGGTCATGTCCGTCTGACCCTGTCGAGGTCGGCCGGAAGGACCCTGTAGGAGCCGGCCAGGCCGACCCGGACGGCCGGGAGTACCCCGGCCTTGATCCAGCGTCGAACGGTGTCGGGCGATACCTGGAGACGGTCTGCCGCCTCGCGCAGTTTCAGGGGCCGATCGTCCACGAGGCGATCTCCTTTCTCCCGGATGCCGGGGGAATCAAAAAAAGGCCCGTCGACATGACGGGCCTCGGGGGATTCGGTTGGCGCGCTATACCATCGAAGGTCTCGGCGCCATCCGGCTGGCCGAGATTCGGCGATGGTCGCGCCGCCGCTCTTTATCTGTCCGCGGATACGTTACGGCGTTTTCCTAGCGTTGTCTAGGCACCGCGCCATTCAGGAACGGCCCACAAGGCATTCACCGGCCGAAGATCCGGACCGAGCTCGATGCGGATGAACATGGCGCGGAGCGCGTTGTTGAGGATCTGGTCCGGCTTGGTCCAGTCGATCGGCCCGAGGGTGACGACCTCGGCCGTCGAGGCCAGCGCAGCGCGTCGCTCGTCGATGTCCCCGATGGCGCGGTCCGTCTCGGCGGCGTCAATGTGACCCTTGACGAACAGCATCTTCCAGCGCTCGCGCTCGCCGTCGAGTGCGGCCAGCGCGTTGGCGTTCTCGACCTCGAAGGCGAACCGATCAGCGGGCGGCCGGAACCTCGCAGCCTCGGCCATGATCCACGGCAACAGCGTGCGCTCGGCGACCCACATCGGCCCATGGGCGTCGCGTCCAATGCGGTTGCCGCGAGTGCAGCGGTAGCCCTTGCGGGCGGGCTCGGGCGTGAGGACGAAGCGACGGCCGGGGTCCTCGGCGTCACGGCAATGACAAACAAGCAGCTGCGCCAGGACCGAGGACCGGGACGGCTGTCGGCGTCCGGTCGGCCCAGTCGGCGGCAGGAGCTCGGGTGCGTTGCGGGCGACGATCTTCCGCAACGGGGTCGGATGCCAGATCGGTTGCCCGTGACGTCGCTCCCGGCTGGGCCCCTGCGGGACCGGGACCTTGCGCTCGTTTAGGAGCTTGCAGGCGCCGAGGATGCTGCCCGCGTCGCGCACGGCTGCGAGGACCGGCTCCAGCGGCCGACTGGGGTCCGGGACCGCCACGATGGCCCCGGCCTCGTCACGGGCGAGCTTGTAGCCGTAGCCGACGCGCCCGATGTGGTCGCCACGCTGACGGCGGACAGCCAGCGCACCCGCGGCCCTGGCCTTCGTGGTCCGCAGCTCCAACGTGGAGAACACGGCCGTGATCTCGGCGAAGGCCATCGCCATCGGCGACCCATCGCCACCGAGCACGCCCTCGCGTGCCGTGACGATGCGGACGCCCTCCTTCGTCGCGGCATCGGTGAGCCGGACGAACGTGCGAAGACTGCGGTACAGCCGATCCAGGGAGGCGGCATAGATGGCGCTCACCTCGCCCCGCTCGACGGCGGCCAGCATCGTCAGGAAGCCGGTACGGCGGCCTTCCTTCGTCTCGTCGGCCGACCGATCCCAGTCCGCCAGGATGCGAAGGTCGCCGTTGTGGCCCTCGCGCTTGGCCAGGTCGCGGACGGCGCCCTCCTGTTGCTCCCTAGACACGTCGCCCGGATCGCCGGCGTCGGCCGAACTTCTGCGCAGGTATGCGATGGGGTAGCGTTGCATCCGTGTTCACCTCTAGCTCGGCCGGACCCTGTGCGGCATATTGTACCGTACGGTTCCGATGAGGGTCCCGCTGTCCTGGCTCCGCGAGTACGTCGACATCCAACTCACGCCCGAGCAGCTCGCCGAGCGTCTGACACTGCTCGGGATGGAGGTCCAGGGCCTCCAGGCGTGGGGCGCCGACTGGGAGAATGTCGTCGTCGGGGAGCTCCTGTCCGTGGAGCGTCACCAGCGCGCCGACCGCCTGTCATTGACCCGCGTGACGATCGGGTCGGGCGAGCCGCTCGAGATCGTCTGCGGCGCGACGAACATCGCCGCCGGCCAGCGAATCCCGGTGGCCCTCCCCGGTGCGGTCCTGCCGGGCGACCGGCGGATCGAACGCACGGAGAAGATGGGCGTCACCAGCAACGGGATGCTCTGCTCCGGCGACGAGCTGCGGCTGACGAGCGACGCCGAGGGGATCCTCATCCTCCCGGCCGGCACGCCGCTCGGGGTACCGCTCGCGGACGTATACGGCGATATGGTCCTCGCCGTCGACGTCAAGCCCAACCGTGGGGACGCCCTGAGCCTCGTCGGCCTCGCGCGCGAGGTCTCCGCCGTGACGGGCGCGCCGGTCCGCTTCCCCGACGTCGATCCGGCCGAGACCGGTGGCCCGATCGATGAGCATTTGCGGGTCGAGGTCGAGGAGCCCCAGCTGTGCCCGCGCTTCGTCGGCCGCTGGATCGGCGGCGTCACGGTCCGGCCCTCCCCGGACGCGATCCAGATGCGCCTGATCGCCGCTGGCCAGCGGCCGGTCAGCAACGTCGTCGACGTGAGCAACTACGTCATGCTCGAGCTCGGTAAGCCGATCCACACGTTCGATGCCGCGAGCGTCCGCGACGGCCACCTCATCGTCCGCGCCGCGCGACCGGGGGAATCGCTCGAGACGCTCGATCACGTGACGCGGGAGCTGCATCCGGAGACACTGCTC